>CAZEDT010000065.1:0-20202 GCA_964510795.1 uncultured Syntrophomonas sp. | reverse complement strand
CTTGACGCAAAATTTCAGCAACTGCTGCATAAGGTTTTCGGTTGGTTGTAAAACCGCTAAAACAAACATGATCTCCACTTTTGACAAACTTGGCTATTGCATCTGATAATGTACAGACCTTATCACTCACAATATTTCCTCCTTAAAGTTTTGGTTAATGGGATGCTGAGAAAGGGATACTTATACTTTCGCTCGATTTGACAAACAAAATATAACCTAAAGCAGAAAAAGAAAAAACATTTAGTAAGTTTACTAAATGTTTTAATAAATAAAAAATATTCAAACGGTCTATGCTTCGTTTAACTTAAGCTTGCAGATACCGATATTGATTGGAGGGTCTGCCGATAGAGCCGTACTCTATTTTCAGTTCAACTTCTCCGTTGGACTGAAGATAATCAAGGTAACGTCTTACCGAGACCTTGGATAGGTTCATGGCTTCAGCAATTTCTTCGGTAGAAAGAAAAGTAACCGAATGCTCTTTCATATAGGAACGAATTGATTCCAGAGTCTTACTATGGATTCCTTTTTGTGAGCAGTCCCGTTTTGTCTCAGAGCCTTTGGTGATCTTATCGAGCTCTTCCTGCTGAACGACAGTTCTTTTGTTCAGTAATTCATGCCGTTTTAAATAGCATTCCAGGGTGTTTTTGATACGCTCATACTCAAATGGTTTGATTAAATAATCAACTGCTCCGAGTTTTAATGCTAGGTCTATGTTAGGGGCTTCTTTAGACGCAGTAACCAGGATTACATCGATCATGATGGAGCGCTTGCGCAGCTCTTTTAATAAACTGAGTCCATCAACCTGCGGCATATAAATGTCCAGGATGAGCAAATCAATCTGGGCCTTATTAAAATACTTGAAAGCTTCCTCCCCGTTGGAGGCGATTCCTATAACCTCGAATCCTTTAACGCTTTTTACATATCGCTTATTCAATTCAGCAACCATGGGATCGTCATCTACGATTAATACATTAATCATTTTGCTTCTCCTTGGGTAGCACAACGGTAAATAAGGTTCCTTCGTTAAGCTGTGAGTTCACCTTTATTTGTCCGTTAAGCCTTTTCACTATCAGTTCTACAATGGCTAGTCCCACGCCTTTACTACCTACTTTGCTAGTGTAACCCCTGATAAATATTTTATTAATATCCTCTTCTGCGATACCCTGTCCAGTATCTCTTACTTCGATTTCAATCCTATCATCGGATTCTTCCATCCGGATATGAACTAATTTAGCTTCTGAATTGGATCGGCTAACTGCTTCCATGGCGTTTTCTGCCAGATTACCTATAATGGTAACCAACACGTCACTCTCAATATTTTCATGATTCATTCTAAGATTTGTCAATTCATCAATTCTTATATTTATTCCTAGTTCTTTTGCCCGGCTGAATTTTCCAAGGATCAAGCCGGCAATGGTTGGATCCTTTATCTTGTTTGTTACCGTGCTCAAAATATGCTGTTGGTTTTCGGAAACACCCGTGATGTATTTTTTTACTTCTTCCAGTTCGCCAAGATGGATTAATCCTAGAATCACATGTAGTTTGTTCATGAATTCGTGGGTATTAGCCCTTAAGGCTTCAACAATTTGTTTTACACCCGTTATCTCTTCAGCCAACATGGTGATTTGCGTTTTGTCCTGGAAACTAGAAATGGCTCCGATTATTTTCCCCTGGTTTATGATAGGAACCCGGTTGGTCATTATAATGGTATTTTTAATGCGTATTTCTTGGTTATACTGGGAAAGGCCAGTTTGTATAACTTTTGGCAGACCACTGGCAGGAATAACCTCGTTGACATCCTGACCGATGAGCTCGCTTTCCTTTTCATCTATTTTGAGTATTTTTAAGGCCGATTCGTTAATGAGTGTAATCTCGTTTTTTTCATCAATTGCCACGAGTCCTTCATGAATAGCATCAAGTATACTTGCTTTTTCATTATAAAGTTTGCCTATTTGTTCTGGTTCCAGTCCCCATAGAGTCTTTTTGATGCTTCTAGCTAGCCAGTAAGCACCAACTACTCCAGATATCAGAGCAAATAGTGCCACCAGTATTAAATGAAATGCAGCTTTACTTTTAGCTTGGATAATACTTGTTCGCAGTATTCCCACTGCAACAAAACCGATTTGTCTATTGCTTTGCAGATCATAAATGGGGGTAAAGGCCCGCAGCGATATTCTGTTGTAGCCGACAGCTTCCGAAATATACGTTTCCCCTGTTTGTATAACGCGACGCTCATCTCCGCCTAAAAACCTTTTACCGATTAGTTCCGGGTCAGGGTGGGAATACCTGATTCCTTTCATATCTGCTACAACAATAAACTCTACCTGGTCAAGAGAAGGACGTATTGTTTCTATGTAGGATTGGATCATCAGTTGGGGGTCCTCTTTAGCCAGGGAGGCTCTAATATTGGGGGATTGAGCTACTATACGGGCTACATTGGCAATGTTGATCCGCACATGGTTTTCAACATTTTGGCTGGTCCACTGGCTCATTAAAACCACGACAATAAGTATAGACATAAAAACAACCGATGTAACCAGAAGTGTAATTTTGGCCTGTAGATTAAGTGCTTTAAGTACTTTTGACACCCCTTAACTTAGAATGACCAAAAGGCGGTTCGAAAATTCAATATGTAACTCGCATCCAAGCAATTCATAAGCGGGTCCCCGCTTATATGAGGGTTTTAGAGTTGTCAAATTCTAAATATCAATTACCAGAGCCAGTTTTGTTTGGCTATACAAGTTAAGCTAACAGGCTATACCATGGGTAGGTTTGGAATTTGCCATTTAAAGGTATCGATGTGAGTATTTAATTGAAGTAATGGAATCAAACCCAGCATAGTATATCACTTACTCGAAAAACAGACTATACTTTTCCGAAAATTCACATTATACTGACCATCTAATAAAAAAAAGGAGAATATGGAATGGAGAACATGATCTTAGCCTACATTGCAGCAGCAGTTGGACTACTTTCTCTTTTGTATGCCCTGTTTGTTTTGTACCAGGTTCAGAAGGAAAGCATGGGAAACGCTACGATGCGAGAGATTTCAGAAGCGATTCAGGAAGGTGCAATCGCTTATATGAACAGGCAGTACAAAACCTTGGCACCTATTGCACTTGTTATATTTGTAATACTGTGGGGAGCTGGATATTTCATTCATAGCCAGCCAGGCTCACACATGCCGGTTGGCCCGGCATCAGCTATTTCCTTTATAGTTGGAGCTTTATGCTCAGCTCTGGCTGGTTATATAGGTATGACCAGTACAACCCGCTCAAATGCAAGAACAGCTGAAGCAGCCCGTTCCCATGGTCTGGGAAAGGCTTTGAAAATATCTTTTCAGGCTGGTTCTGTTATGGGATTATCTGTAGCAGGATTAGGACTTTTAGGTGTTTCGGCCCTGTTTATTGTTTTCAAGTCGCCAATGATTATCAATAGTTTTGCTTTCGGGGCTTCATTGATAGCCTTTTTTGCAAGAATCGGCGGTGGCATTTTTACCAAAGCCGCTGATGTGGGAGCGGATTTGGTTGGTAAAGTGGAAGCCGGGATTCCTGAGGATGATCCTCGCAATCCAGCTACTATTGCCGATAATGTTGGTGATAATGTTGGTGATACAGCTGGAATGGGGGCAGACCTTTTTGAATCATATGCTGCTACTAATATTGCGGCAATGCTAATCGGTAATTCCTTGTTTGGCTTCGCCGGAGTTATTTTCCCGTTATTACTGGGAACAATAGGCCTGCTAGCGTCTGTTATTGGAACCTTTAATGTACGGGTAAAAGAGAATGGTAACCCGCAAAAGGCACTTAACAGAGGCCTATACACTACTAATGTCATCACCGCCATAGGTACTTTCTTTTTAGCTTTCTACATATTTGGCAATAATAGTGAGTATGGAAATGTTGCTGTCGGAGTATTCATAGCTGTACTCCTGGGCTTGATTGTCAATGTTATGGTTGGCTTTTTAACAGAGTATTACACATCTAATTCGATGAACCCAACTATAATGATTGCTGACGCATCCCAATCAGGTGCGGCGACCAATGTCATTTACGGCTTGTCAGTTGGAATGGAATCAGTATTTCTGCCTGTCTTGCTTTTTGCTGGGGCTATCTACGGTTCCTATAGCGCAGTTTATTATTGTGCTCCGGCAGGTCAGGCAATTGAATGGGCAATTTACGGAATTGCTTTATCAGCTTCGGGGATGCTTTCAACAGCAGGAATCATAGTAGCGATGGATTCCTTTGGCCCGGTTGCCGATAATGCAGGCGGAATTGCTGAAATGGCTGGTTTGCCTGCCGAAGTTCGCGAAAGAACCGATTGCCTGGATTCAGTGGGCAATACGACCGCAGCTATAGCCAAGGGCTTTGCTGTTGGTTCAGCTGCTTTAACCGCTATGGCTCTATTTAGTGCTTATGTGAGCAGTGTAAAACAAAGTATGGGAATATCCGAATTCTCTGTCAGTTTAACTGATCCTATAGTCTTAGTCGGGATCTTAATAGGCGGCGCAGTTCCCTTTTTAGTTAGCGCTAAAACAATGCATGCGGTAGGGGAAGCAGCCTTTGAAATGGTCACGGAAGTTCGCCGTCAGTTTAAGGAGATTCCGGGTATTATGGAAGGTACCGGAAAACCTGACTATGCCCGTTGTGTGGATATTGCCACCCAGGCTGCTATTAGCAAAATGATTTTCCCGGGAGTCATTGCGGTTGGAATGCCGGTTCTGGTTGGTTTTGTACTGGGAGCTAAAGCTCTGGCAGGGTTTCTGGTAGGGCTAACGACTGTGGGAGTAATCCTGGCACTATTTTTATCAAATGCAGGTGGTGCCTGGGATAATGCCAAAAAGCATATTGAATCCGGTGCTTTTGGCGGCAAGGGAACTAAAACCCATGCAGCAGCTGTTATTGGAGATACTATTGGAGATCCCTGCAAGGATACCTCAGGACCTGCAATGAATCCTCTTATCAAGGTGGCTGGAACCATATCCTTGATTCTTGCTCCGCTATTGGCATTATTATAAAGATGAAATAAAGTTACCAATTAGAAAGCTGTCCTGCAGAAAAGCTGCAGGGCAGCTTTTCTGGTATTATCGTGTGCGAATGGGAGCAGAGTCTGGTGTGATATAATTTACAGCATATAATGACTTCGGAGGTTATTTGATGAGTATTTCAGCAAATAATAAGGTATTTTGCAATTTAACTGCAAGCGCTGAAGAGGAGATTACCCGGAAAATACCCCAAGCTGATATCGAGTTTCGAGATATGCTGGAGCAAATACCGGTTTTAAGCTGTGCAATCAGGGGAGACCGTTTTACCTATGTTAATTCAGCCTTTGTTGATACTTCTGGCTACAGTGAACATGAACTGTTGTCAATGAATTGGTGGGAAGTTATTTCTGCTGAATTCCGGGACTTGATTCGTGAACGGGGCATGGCTCGCCAGCGCGGAGAAATAGTTTCAATCCGCTATGAAGCAGCTATTCTTCACAAGAGCGGAAGGAATATTTGGGTGGAGTTCTCTACCAGCTCCTTGGATATAGACGGCTATAAACATGTTTTAGTAGCTCTGAATGATATAACTGAGCGTAAAGAAGCGGAGAAAAAACTGTGGGAAGGCCAAAAACAACTAGATTTAAAGGTACAGAATTTCAGCTCTGAGCTCAGTCAGGTTAATCGGCGCCTAAATGTCTTGAATCATAATCTTGCTGATATAGTGATGAATATGTCTGATGGAGTGGTCATCGTATGTGAAGATGGTGCTTTATCAATCCTAAATCCAGTTATGGAAAACATTTTGAAAGATACCATGTTGGAGGTTCAGGAAGACCTCGGCAGATCTATTAGGGAAAAGAAGACCCAATACATAGGACCGATGTTCGACAATCAGCAATCTTTCAAGGAACAGGAGGTTTTACTGCCTACTTCTCGCGGCTATATTCATTGTTTGGCCTCAGGTACACCGATTAACAGTGACAGGAATGGCTTGAAACGAGGAGTTATTATAATTCGTCCTATTAAAGAGGTGCATAAACTGGTAAACCGCTTTAGCGGTGCTCATGCCAGTTTTACTTTTAGTGATATTATTACTAATAATGAACAAATGCTTAACTTGATAAACAATGCCCGCAAGGCAGCTACCAGTATGGCTAATGTACTGATTGAGGGAGAAAGCGGTACCGGGAAGGAGATGCTGGCCCAGTCTATTCATAATGCCAGCCCTTGTTGTAACGGACCCTTTGTGGCTGTTAATTGCGGGGCTATTCCCCATTCTTTAATCGGCAGCGAGTTATTTGGTTATGTGGAAGGTGCCTTTACGGGAGCCAAAAAAGGCGGCAATGCTGGTAAGTTTGAACTGGCTTCGGGAGGAACCCTATTTTTAGATGAAATCGGAGAAATGCCATTGGAGCAGCAGGTAGTTCTGCTCAGGGTCTTGCAGGAAAGAACCATCACTCGGATTGGTGCTCATGAAGCTATTCCGGTAAATGTTCGCGTTGTGTGTGCCAGTAATAAAAATCTGATGACAGAAATGCAAAAAGGGCACTTTCGACGGGATCTTTATTATAGGATAAATGTTTTTTCGCTTACCCTTACTCCTTTAAGGGAGCGTCGTCAGGATATTACTTTGTTATTTGATCACTTCCTCCAGGAATTATCCCACGGCAGACAGATTAATTATGATTCAGAGATTTTATCCTTTATGCAAGAATATAACTGGCCCGGCAATATCCGTGAACTACAGAATGTTGTTGAGAGAATGGTTCATTTCGCTGGTGATCAGCCTTTAAGTCTGGAACATCTGCCCCAGGAGATATATACTGAGCCTGGTCGAAAGTTAGTAAGAGACAAACTATTCAACCATACTAACCCGGACAGTGCCGATACAAAAACAAAGAATAAGCAGTTGTTGGCTGATTTGGAGCGGGAAGAGATTATTCACCTTCTGAAGCTCAACCACAACAATGTAACTCAGGTTGCTAGAGATATGGGATTTTCCCGCCGTACAATTCATCGCAAAATAATCAAATATGGAATTGAATACTGAGACATACAAGTCCCAAGCGAGACATTGGGGACGCGACAGCGTCTCCAATGTCTCGCTTTTTCTTTGGGCTGCCTAGCATCAAATTCTTATGCAAATACCATTCTCCCCGCATTTGAAAACTATTCCAAGGACGAGCAGACACCTGGCATGGTTATTGCTCACACGTAGTTTTATAGTCCGCCGGGGCTGATGCTGGATATTGGAGGGATGGAAGCAGGACAGAGATCTGATATGAAATTATTAAAATCAAAATATTATTTGCTGTTCAATAGTAGAAGGGGGATGGAAGATATGTCGTACAAATATGCATATAACACGCGGGATATAAAGTTCATTTTAAAAGAATGGTTACCCATTGATGAAATACTGGTCTACGACAGATATAAAGACTATTGGAGCAAGGAAGATTTAGATGTAATAATTGACCAGGTAAGGCAAATTGCCGCTGAAGTAATAGCCCCAACTGCAGAAGACGGCGAGCTTTACGGGGTTCGTTTTGAAGATGGTCAAGCCTATATACCGCCATCTTTCCACAAAGTCTATCGCTTTCTCCAGGAACAGGGCTGGGGAACGAGTAACTTCGGACACCATACAGAAGGAGCCTTGCCATTAACGGTAATTAACCTCTTGATTGAGATTATGTCAGCAGCCAATCCAGCTTTTATGCCTTACTTAAACACTGGAATGGGTGTCGTCGATATCATTCAGGAGTACGCTTCCAAGGAGATTCAAGCAATGTTCTTGCCCAAACTGCTTGATGGAACCTGGAGCGGAACCATGTGCATTACTGAACCCACCTCGGGAAGTGATGCAGGAGATTTGCTTTCCCGAGCCATACCGACTGATGATCCCCGGATTTATAATATAGTTGGTCAAAAGATATTTATCACCTGTGGAGATAGAGATGATGTTGAAAATATCATTCATATGTATCTGGCCAGAGTAGTCGGAGCAGCACCGGGCAGTAAAGGCGTATCACTGTTCGTAGTACCTAAGTTCTGGGTAAATGAAGAGGGCAGCTTGTCCTTCAACGATGTTCAGTGTATTGGCGTGGAGCATAAAATGGGTCTAAAAGGTTCTTCCACTGCTCAATTAGTACTGGGCGAAAACCACGGCTGCCGGGGGTGGATTGTCGGTAATCCTCCCGATGAAACTGGTGCAGGTCAGGGAATTGCGCAAATGTTTAACATGATGAATGAGGCTCGTCTGGATACCGGTCGTTTATCTACCGCTGTTACTGCCAATGCCTATTGGAATGCCAAAGACTACGGAAAAGAACGTATTCAGGGGCGCCCTTTGACAAATCCCAAAACTGGGCGGGTAACCATTAATCAGCATGAAGACGTCAAGCGTATGTATATGGTCAACAAGGCTACAACTGAAGCCTGCCGTGCATTGCTAGCAAAGTGCTATTACTACTCTGACGTAAGAGCGTACGATCCCAGTCCTGAGAAGAGAAAGTGGGCTCAATATAAGCTGGATATGCTTACTCCGCTTTGTAAAGCTTATCCGAGCGATGAAGGCTGGGGCCTAATTGCTGAATCTCTGCAATCCTATGGGGGATACGGATATTGTGAAGAATATCCGGCTGCCAATTCTGCCCGCGACGTAAAGATTTGGTCTATATGGGAAGGAACTAACTTTATTCAATCCATGGATTTAATCGGACGAAAATGGTCACAGGGAAAAGGAGTACATTTTGCAGCTACCTTAAAAGAGGTCGAAGACTTTATTGCTGCTTACAAGGGCAACTGGGAAGGTATGGAACTTGAACTGGATCATCTGGAAAGAGCCCTGACCGCCTATCGGGAAATTCAAAGTACGATTGCTGCTTATCTGCATTCCGGTAAGGCAGGCTTAATGGCGCTTTATGCCAGACGTATTTTAACCGCTACGGCCCAACTTTACTGCGGTTATTTGCTAATGGACCAGGCGGTATTAGCGAATAAACGTATGCTGGAACTAGGTGAAGGCCACTATGATTATAATTACTATCTGGGCAAGCTTATGTCGGCTCGCTATTATCTCAAGAGTGTTGTACCAAATGTATGGTATACGGCAGACCTGATAAAGATAGGTGATTGTACGGCTATTGATGCTCCAGTGGAAATATTTGATTTCTAAATAGTACAAATCGCCTAAAAGAAGACAAGACAAAATGGCCGCAAATGAGACAAATCTGTCTCATTTGCGGCCATTTTTTTCCATAAATGACTGGAATTTTACGCGAAGATTTTAAAGTGCTTTTGATGGGGAAAGGTAATTGCCCTAAAATAGCCGTTTTTTAAGGTTGGCATGATTGTTGCTGTTGTAAATAAATGGATTTTACATTAATAATAGGAGGCTGAAGTTATGAGAACATCTGCTGTATATCTTCAAAAATTAGCTGGTATGAGAAAAAACATCTATTTAGATGGCGAGGCAATAGGCCGGGATCATCCCAAAATATTAAAATCAAGCGTGACTGTGCAAAAAACATTTGATCTAGCCAAAGATCCCAGGTTTGAAAAATGGCTCACTACCACTTCTCACCTCACCGGTCAACCAATTAACAGGTTTAACCATATTCATCAAAGCTCCGAGGACCTGCTGCTGAAACAAGAGATGACTAGAGTGCTTTGTAACTATACCGGGGGATGTATCCAGAGATGTATGGGTATCGATGCCTTAAATGGACTATCCATATCAACCAAAAATGCAGATTTAAAATATGGTACTAATTATCATGAAAGATTCCTTAATTACTTGAAATATTTCCAGGAAAATGATCTGGTTGGATGTTGTGCCCAAACTGATTCCAAAGGAGATAGAAGCTTAAGACCATCTCAGCAAACAGACCCGGATCAATATCTGCATGTGGTAGAAAGAAGGCCTGATGGAGTTGTAGTCCGTGGCGCCAAGTTACACAATACGATGGCTCCAGTTGCTGATGAAATAATTGCTATTCCAACCCGGGCTCTGAGTAAAGATGAAAAAGATTATGCTATCGCGTTTGCTATTCCCGCTGATACCGAAGGCATCTATCTAATATCAAGGGTTTCAGAAGCACCAGAGCGGGGAGCTGGGCTGGAAGCCCCCTTTGCTGATTTTGTTGATGTTGAGAGTTTTACGGTCTTTGATAACGTGTTTGTGCCCAACGAAAGAATATTTATTAATGGTGAGACTGAGTTTGGGGGAGAGACGGCGCTCTTATTTGCCTTATTCCACAGACATAGTTATTGCGGCTGTAAACCGGGTGTTGGTGATGTATTAGCGGGAGTAACAGCGTTAGTAGCAGACTATAACGGAATTGAAAAGATGGAACATGTCAAAGGGAAAATAGCTGAATTGATAAGTGCTGCCGAATTGGTGTACGCAGCAGGAATAGCTGCGTCGGTTAAATCAATGAAGGCTCCTTCGGGTACCCAAGTACCCAATATTATGTATGCTAATGTGGGAAGAAGACATGCAGGTCATAATATTTATCATGAATCCAATATACTGTGTGATATAGCCGGTGGTTTGCCGTCAACTCTGCCATTATCAAAAGAATACAGCAGTGAAGTTGTGGGCGATTTTGTCAGGAAATATGCCGCAAGAAGAGATGGTGTATCTGCGGAAAATCATTATCGTGCTTTGCGTTTTGCAAGTGACATTCTAACCTCTGACGTAGGAGCATTGATGCTGAATGCTGGGGTTCATGGAGGAGGATCACCGATAATGGAGGATATTGCCATAATGTTCTCTGCTAATGTTAAAGGACTAAAGGACATGGCAAAATATTTGGCTGGTATTAATGAAGATTAATTAAAAATGTATGACGTAGATTCTTAATAAAAACCGGCTTGTGTTGCGCCTCTGCGAAGCAGATTCATGCCATCCAGATGCCAAAAAAGAAATAGGTGTGGTACCTGTTATCACAAACTCCTGGAACAATCGAGCGGCAATTATGTCTGCATACAGGTCGAGAATGACGTGAAACAAGTCATATGTGTCCAAAAACAGTGTTGCACCCTATGGGTGTTAATGTTATTGTAAACAAAAGGGAATTATGGATTATAAAGGGGCGGGTTAAATGCGCAATAACATTGATGAGCAGCCGCAGGAAAAAGCAAACATATCTAACGGTGAAGTACTGTCCTTTGCTATGTGTCTTGACCAATCGCCATTTTTTAAATTTTTGGAAACCAGCCCCATTTATATGCATGTGCACCAAAATGATGAAATCGTCTATGCCAACAAAGCGTTATTGGATAAACTTGGGTATACCTTTGAGGAAATTACCCAAATGAACTTTTGGGAACTGGTGCATCCAGACTATCGGGAAATAATGAAGAAGCTAGGTCAGGCCAGACAGAAGGGAGAACGGGGTTTGCCTGGCATAGACTTCAAAGCTGTGACAAAGAGCGGAGAAGTTGGATGGGTTAATGTTTTTACCAGAGTGGAAAACATCGCCGGGCAAATTTACGTCATAGTAGGTAATGTGGATATCACCGAACGTAAGAACGCAGAATATGAACTGCAAAAATCCCGGGATGAGTTGGAAAAGCGAGTTATTGAGCGAACGTCAGAGCTTGAAAAAGCTAATAAAGTTCTTAAATTGCAGCAAGAAATGCTGCTGGGAATCGTATCAAATATCTCTAATGGCGTTATTATTATCAATCGACAGAGTAAAGTTGAATTCTGTAATTCGACGATGGAAAAGATGCTTAATCTCACAACAGAAGAATTAAACAAAGGTATAAGAAATCAAAGAATAAAAATTAGTAATATCAGTTTGATTGAAAAAATGTTGGATAAACAAATTGAGTTCAGGGATGAGGAAACCGTAGTTACCATAGGACTCAAGGAACTGCAATTTCTCATATCCGGAACTCCCATAAAGGATCAGGAAGGATCATTTAGTAAGGGAATAATCGTATGTAGAACAATTTCAGAGGTCCATCGGTTAGTAAATCGATTAAGCGGGGCAACAGCTCGGTTTGATTTTAACGATATACTGGCCAAGAGTGACATTATGCTGGAAACGATCTCAACAGCCAGATTGGCAAGCAACAGCTTGAGCAATGTACTGATCGAAGGAGAAAGTGGTACTGGAAAGGAGCTTTTTGCACAAGCGATCCATAATCAAAGTGCTTGTTCTGACGGTCCGTTTGTGGCAGTAAACTGTGGCGCGATTCCCAGAGAGCTAATCGGCAGCGAGCTCTTTGGTTACGTTGAAGGCGCTTTTACCGGGGCGCGCAAAGGCGGAAACCCTGGAAAATTTGAACTCGCCCAGGGCGGTACACTTTTTCTGGACGAAATCGGGGATATGCCATTGGAACAGCAGGTAACACTGCTGCGAGTTCTGCAGGAAAAGCAGTTAACCCGAATTGGAGGAACTAAAATTATTCCCATAAATGTTCGCATCATTTGCGCGACCAATAAAAACCTTTATACAGAAATGCAAAACGGGCGTTTCCGGCAAGATTTATTTTATAGAATAAATGTTATCAGTCTTCGTATTCCGCCTTTGCGGGAGCGCAAAGAGGACGTTCCCCTGCTGTTTGAACGTTACTTAACCCAAATCGATTGCGGATGGGCTGAGCACATGCATATGATAGGTCAACGAGTATGGAACATTCTGATCAATCATACCTGGCCTGGAAACGTGCGAGAGCTGCAAAATATAGCGGAAAGGGTGGCGTATACCGCCAATAATTACCAAATACAGCCGGAAAATTTACCCAGAGATCTTTTGCCGTCTATGGAGCAAAGCAGCGCCAATCTGCCTTTATCTGTTTCTGCTAATCAAACTAGCGTAAAGAAACAGTTGGCAGATATTGAATGCCAACATATCGAGCTCTTACTTAATAAATTTCATGGCAAGGTAGCCCGTGTAGCTAAAGAAATGGGTGTCTCCAGCCGGACAGTTAATCGAAAAATCATCCAATATCAAATCAAGAAACCCAACTTCGATTAAATAATGTAAATAGTAGCTGCCAGAAGACATTTTAAGGGGCTGAACCTTGATAACAACTGTCGTTATTAATTAATCCGGAACAACCATAACTTTTATACAGTTATCCTGCTTGGCATCAAACATTTCGTAGCCTTCAATGATATGTCTAAGTCCTATCGTGTGCGCAGAAATAGAGCTTTCACCTTTTCATCCTCCGATCTTGATTCAAATTCAGGGAATAGACAGTACTCTTCATTATTTATAACATGTTATATGCCAATGTTTGGGAATTGAGCCTCATTGAACCCTTTTTTAGTGCGTCTTGAAACGTATGGCAGGATAATTGCAATTACATTTCAGAATAATACCTTCAAGGCAACGAGAGACGATAGATATTGATTGAAGTAACTGTTATGTGTTCTGAAGGAGGAAAGGAGGAGTTCGAGCGCAAAGCAATCCGCAGACAAATAAGAAGTCAGTTAGTTCAGAGATATTAGGGGGCTGAGAAAATAATGAACGCGAAGGAAATGTTTGATCTATCCGGTAAAACTGCCATTGTAACAGGAGGATCCATTGGATTGGGAGCACAAATGGCAACAGGGCTGGCTGAAGTCGGAGCCAATCTCGTTATTGCTGCTCGCAATGTCGATCGTTGTGAGGCGCTTTGCATCGAGTTATGCAAATTGGGTGTGCGGGCTATTGCTGTCGCTTGTGATGTGGTCAATCCGGAGGATTGTCAGCAATTGATCGACAAAACAGTATCAGAATTTGGGACAGTGGATATCCTGGTAAATAACGCTGGCTATACATGGGGAGCGAGTTCCCTGAATTACCCTATGGAAAAATGGGAACAAATCATGGACATCAATGTAAAGGCCGTTTTTACCTTGTCGGTCATGGCTGCCAAAATCATGAAAGAGAAAAAACACGGTAAGATTATCAATATTACATCGGTGGGTGGGTTCGGGGGGACTCCTCAGGAAATACAGAATGCAGTCGCTTATAATGTGAGCAAAGGCGCTGTAAACATTCTTACCAAAGAACTCGCTGTAAAATGGGCTCGATATGGTATTAATGTGAATGCAATCGGTCCCGGATATTTCCCGAGTCATATGAGCGATGCTTTGCTGGAAAAGAACAGGCAGATGATCGAACCTATAATACCGTTTCGCAGATTGGGAGGAGACGATGATCTAAAAGGCTCAATTGTATTCTTAAGCTCAGATGCATCCAACTACATAACGGGTCATATTATTATGGTTGATGGTGGGTTTTTAGCTATGCCTTAGGGAGTGATCTATCCCTAAAAAGTCTGTCCGGTATTCATGTCCGGATATAATCAGCCTATTAAATTCCCGGTTGGTTTCATATAGAAAACCTGACTTGTTAGAATGACGAAACAAAATGGCCGCAAACAAGACAAATACGTCTTGTTTGCGGCCATTTTTGTCAAAAATCAACGGCTGGAGAATTGTAAATACTATCCGATGGCAATGGTGATTCCTTTAAATAGCCATTGGATACCATTACTGAAGCTCAAATTGAACTTAATAAAAACTGGGAAGGTATGGTTCTAACCAGCTCCGGTAAGAACTTCTGCGTAGGTGCTGATTTAACCGGAGTATACCAGGCAATGCTTGAGAGTAGCGCATATACTCAAAACGGGTAAACCACTGCGTAATTAGTCGTACTGTTGAGTAGATATTATTTATTCGAGGAGGTAATAAGATTGAGAGAAGCAGTTATTGTTTCGGGTGTCCGGACAGCAGGGGGGAAGGCTCCTAAAGGCACTTTAAGAGATACCAGGCGGAATTTTTGACTGTGTCTCAAGGTTGAGTTAAATCACCTATTGATTTATCTTACTATGGAATTTATCAATTATTGATTTTTCTATGCTATAATATTTTTCAGGAAATATGTAACAAATATGGAGCTGTACAATTCTTTTCCCTCACTGTGGTGAAGATTCTTCACTTTAGACAACAAAGCTATTTTCGTACTACAGCTCGTTACATGTAAGCACGGGATCATGACTCATTTAGGATTACTGCGCTAGTGGTCATTCCTGCATATTATTCACAACATAGATGTTGCAAGGGCAACTATAGGATTCGCTGTTTAAATAAGCTAAGGAGGAAGAAAAATGACCACTAACGCCAATATTGAAGTAACTAAGATAGACCACGTAGCTTGGATGCTGCTTAAAACCCAAACCCTTACGCAGGAATTTCGTGAGGATTTTTTTAAAATCATGGACGAACTTGAAATGGATAACGATGTACGGGTAATTGTGCTAAAGAGTAATCATCCCAAGATATTCTTTGCTGGAGCCAATCTTAAGGCAATATTCGAAGCATTGGCGGAAGATGACCCTGGAATATTATCTGATATACGAACAGGAATGTCGGATTCATACAGAGTGATGGAGAGATTGGAGTACTCCAGCAAACCTTCCATAGCAGCCATTGATGGAGCTGCCCTGGGAGGAGGATGTGAGCTAACGATTGCCTGTGATATTGCCATTGCTTCGGAAACTGCAACTTTTGGCTTTCCGGAAGTTAAGCTGGGTTTGATTGCCGCGGCAGGGGGCACTACTCGCCTGCCCAAAAGAATTGGCAAACAGAAAGCCATGGACCTGATGCTGACCGGGAGGCAAATTACAGCCCAAGAAGCTTATCAAATGGGAATCATTGCCCGAGTTGTTCCCCAGCAATCTCTGTATGATGAGGTGGAAAAGACAGCTCGAATAATAGCCGTCAACGCCCCGCTCGCAGTTCAAGCCACCAAGGCGGTAGTTGCTTATGGAGAATCCATTTTAGAAAAAGGCTTGGGGCAGTTTTCAGTTGACACGTCCTTTGAAAATTGTTTTAAATCTCAAGATCTGATTGAAGGGGTCCAAGCCTTCCTGGAGAAACGCACTCCTGATTTCAAGGGAATTTAGCAATCACCATAATGTTATTTAAGTTAGCCACCTCTATGGAGTTGATATCATTAGAGGTGGTTTTATATTTCCTGTTATCTTGCAGCATTCTGCTGATTAGCTCCGGGAGACTGGCAAGCAACTTAACCTTCGCCGCTTTCAAGCTTGGGGTTGGCCTGCTTAATTATAGGTCAGAATCCCAATTGACCTTATTATATTTGACGAAGATAATCATAAATGAGCCCATTACGGATGGATAAAGAAGCAGGGAGAATGTTATGCAAATCAAGGTATGAAAGACACATTTTGGAAAAGATAATGCTTTGAGGGAGACTTTGTAGTAAACATGTTTGATAATCCAACTTCCTGCGATATTGACATTTAATGGAGTATGCCGTTGGGGTTACCATTGGCGGATGCCCATGGTATGGTTAACAACTGCCCGTACAAAATTCCAAGTACCGAAAACAAATGCTAATAATAGGCAACCAAAGGTGCCCACAGACACCTCTGATTGCCTATTGCTTTTATTGTATTGATTTGTATTATGTGGACAATTATTACACCTTTATAGAAAGGGCTACAATTGATAACTCTGCAAGGCATTATAAGCTCAATAGCTAAACAGCTGGTATATATCGGCCTGAGCAGATTTGAGGCAAAATGTCGATAACGCTAGAATCGAATTAAGAGTTTTGTCCATGCCCGGCGAAAATGTTTTCAGGAAAATTGGGGCATGACATTTTTTAGGGGCATCTATCACAAACAAGTTGGAAGGAAGTGGTCTCTTAGTGACAGCAAGAAAGACAAGATCTAGTATCGTGGTATTACTTTTTATTTTCATGGCCGTATCCATCTTTCCCAGTCAGGCTTTGGCAGGTGATTACGGCACAGCCCTCCTGCAGGCAGGCAGCAGAGGACCAGCAGTAACCAGCTTGCAGCAGGATTTGACTGCTCTGGGGTATAATACATACGGAATTGATGGCATCTTTGGAGTTAACACGCAGGCAGCTGTAGTAGCTTTCCAAAAGGGCAAGGGAATTGCAGCCGATGCGCTGGTGGGACCCCAAACCAAAACATATCTGAACAGTGCCCTGCAGGGCAAAAAGACCTACATAATACAACCGGGAGACAGTCTTGCAGGTATCGCCAGCAAATTTGGCATTAGCGTAAATGACTTAATGAAGACTAATGGTCTTACCTCATGGACGGTAAATGCCGGGGTTGTACTCATTATCCCTACAGTTTCTACTGGTGTACGTCATCCGGAAATGGCAGATTGGTGGACGGTAGTGGATGCAGCCTTTCCCAGAAAGGCAGATGCAACCGTAACTGATATTGATACCGGGATTACTTTCCAGGTGCACCGCTATGGTGGAACCAATCACATAGACGCTGAGCCTCTTACTGCCGCAGATACTGCTAAAATGCTAGCAGCTTATGGGGGACAATGGAGTTGGAGCCGCAGAGCGGTTATGGTTACTATAAATGGACGAGTGTTCGCTGCTTCCATGAATGGAATGCCCCACGGGGGACAGGACATATATAACAACAATTTCGAAGGGCAGTTTTGCATTCATTTCCTCAACAGCCGTACCCATGGTACCAACCGGGTAGATGAAGCACATCAGGCCGCTATTCGTAAGGCTGCCAATTATACTTACTAAGGGGTATTTGCCTAAACCTGAAAATGAAAATTTATCTATCCCAGCCTTATACAATTGAATGTAAAAACAGTAACCCCATTCCACTTGGATGATGTGATATGGGGTGCTGTTTTTCGATTTGATAAAAAAAGTGGCTGCAATTTAGACGATATAAGTTCGGCAGTAAATTGTTTGGGTACATTTAATCAGGGGGGAGCAACGGCCTGGCTTTGCCTGAATTCTTACAGCAGCTTTTCATCGCTCACTTTAAACTCGTTGCTGTCCTTTTCCAAGGTTAATAACACATCCAATTGCTCACCCGCCCGTTCTTCACTATAAGTGTGCCCTTTTATTCTAACCTGCAGGTTATTGACCTCAACCTGGATATCTTTCTCCAAGTCATTAACGAGATAAACAAATTCGGTCGGTATTATGCGATAACCGACTACTGAACCGGACCTTTTTTCTTCCTGGAAGTATTCATTAAATATAACGGTAGCCCTAGGTTCAGTGTAATGAGTGGCCAGAGTACCAATTATTAGACGACGGTCTGACTGGCTGATAGTTTGCTCTCCGCTCACCAATATTACTTGAATGGTCCATACCTCAAGTTGCTTAAACCAGGAACAGATGGTATCAGGATGGTCTGAGAGTATGGTTGCAGTTAAAGGGCCGGGTGATGGTATTTTAAGCAAGCTGTCTTTTATTGTATTATTCTCCACAGCAGTTTTGGGTTTTGTAACTGCAACATCCTTGGCTGACGTTGGGGCTGATTGAGTAGAGGTTGGCGCGGCTGCAGGCTTTTTTATGGAAGAGTCTGCTCCCGACTGAGTCTGCGACTGTCCTTGGTTACAGCCGCAAATGCATAAGAACAGCATGATAATGCCAACATACTTCATCCTATATATAGACTTCATCTCCGTTCACACCCCTTAGAAATAATCGTCTCAGCTGGATTTTAGCTTACTTAATAGCAATTACGAACTTCTACCAGTTATCTTGCATGGCAACTATATACAAGGCCAGGTAGTTGGCTTTTCAAACCAATGCATGCATAAAAGACCATTTATCATAAATGTGTTATAATTTGTAACAAGAATATATGTAAAATAAATATACCTTCGTGCATTAAATCAGCATCAGTGGAATATAATTGCCCCCCTTAGAAATTAGGATCACCACCATTATCTCGAACTGAGCTATTTAATATGCGAGGTAATTATGCGAGGTGGAAATTATGAACCTAAAATATAACCTGGAAGAGCATCCCCCTCTGAAGGAAAATCTTATCTACGGTCTGCAATGGTTAGCGGTTACCATACCTGCTGTAATCATCCTGGGTAAAATATTAGGGGGCTTGTCAGGGACGGTTCAAGCCGAGGTTTTATATATGCAAAAACTATTTGCAGTAATGGCGGTCAGCCTTTTGCTGCAGATTCGCTGGGGACACCGTCTCCCGGTGGTTATTGGGCCTGCTACCGTGCTGCTTATCGGTATCCTGGCCTCCCAGGGGAGTTCGGCAGCTGCCATTTACTCCAGTATTCTAATCTGTGGTGTGCTTTTGACCCTGTTAGCGGTCAGTGGCTTGTTTGCGTATCTGCGTAAACTTTTTACTCCCCGGGTGGTGGCGGTTATCCTGTTATTGGTGGCCTTTACTATGCTGCCCACCATACAGCATCTGATCAGCAGCCATTCAGACCAAGCATCATCGGCCAAGAATCTGGCTTTTTCCCTAATTTTCTTGCTGCTCATGTTTGCCGGCCAACGCCTGCTGACCGGGCTATGGAAATCAACCCTTATCTTATGGGCTATGATTGTCGGCAGCTTGGCTTATTTTCTGGTCAATCCGGCCTGGGCCCAGTCTTCTTCGGTCGATCTTCCACTGTTCAGTGGTTTTTTCAGTCAGCTGACCACATCCATCAGCATCGATCCCGGGTTAATAATTGCCTTTTTGCTTTGTTTCCTGGGGTTGGCTATCAATGATCTGGGTTCTATTCAGGCGGTTGGTTCAGTATTGCAGGCTGATGAAATGCCCCGGAGAATTACCCGGGGTATCAGTTTTACCGGTATCGGCAATGCCCTGGCAGGGTTCATGGGTGTAATTGGTCCGGTGAATTTCTCATTTAGCCCTGGAATTATTGCCTCAACCGGCTGTGCGGCACGTTCTACCTTGATGCCGGCGGGGATAGTCATGCTGGTGCTGGCTTTTTTACCGAGGGCTTTATTCTACTTATCTTTCATCCCCGCACCAGTTATAGGGTGTATTCTGCTCTTCATAATGTGTACCCAGGTAGCTGCTGGCCTTACTACTGCCTTCGCGGCCATGGAACAACCATATTTCGATTATGCCCTGTTAATAGGTTTGCCTATACTGATCGGAATTATGGTGGCTTTCCTGCCTGCCGAAGTGTTAGCTGCTTTTCCCTCACCACTGCGCCCCATTCTGGGCAACGGGTTTGTGGTAGGAATCCTGGTGTCACTGCTGCTGGAGCATGTCATATTCCGCACCAGACCGGCTAACTGTGGGTAAAAGTTTGGTCCTATTCCAGAACATTTAGTTTAGCTTAAAGAAACAGTACTCAACCCGCGCAGTAAAAGTGAACAGGGGGACGGTTCCTTTGTTCCCGTATCAGAAAGTATAACATTTCTGAATGTTGCACCCTTCGGGTATTACATATG
>CAZEDT010000064.1:0-21985 GCA_964510795.1 uncultured Syntrophomonas sp. | reverse complement strand
CTGAGGGACGTTCTTTTTGTTTGGCACTTCAAAAGCACAAGTCAAACAAAAAGAACATCCCTCTGTTGGCTCCTTTACCCAGCTCCCTGAAAACAACAATACCGTCCCCCTGTTCACTTTATACTAATTAATCTTCGCTGCAAAATGTTTCACGTGAAACATTTTGCATTAAATATTGGTCCTTTTATGAGGCACGTTAAAAAACCCCGCTAATCTTCTTAAAGCCGTGTTCGACCTGTTCCTTTGCTGTGCATAATCTATAGAATGCGCAGGCTGAGCTTATGTCGTGATGTTCAAAGTTCGTAAGATATAGTTTACTATGTCTTCGATATTACTGAAATTAAACACCGGCAGATCGATAACCAAGTTAAAATCACTAATCAAAGCCAAAGTTCCTGCCAAAAGCATGGGGTCGGGGTCGATATCCCAACGTACTACTTCGATCTTAGGCAATCCTTCATTCTTAAAACCCTCGACAATTATTAAATCCACTTCTTTAGGAACCTGATCACAAATCTCTGTAAAACTCGGTTCCTGTTCATGTCGACGATATTGAATGGTAACTCCAGGAGAGCAGGCCAACACGTAATCAGCACCTGCCTGGTAGAGTTTTTCCGAATCTTTATGAGGCTCAATAACAAGGGTATGATGGGAATGCTTAATAACCGCTACTCGATAACCGGCCAAGGTTAAGTAGTTTACTATTTCGGTTAACACCGTAGTTTTACCCGTATTATGCCTGCCAATAAAACTAATTACGGGAATCAGCTTATACACCTCCAAATTTTTAAAAAAGCTGGTTGCACATATTACTCTATTACCCGTATCTATTTTACACTTTATTAACCAATAATTAACCTAATTTTTTAGGTTTCTCTAAACCAGGGCAATACTGCCCATTTATTAATACTTGTTAATGTTTTAGTTATATTTGGGTCAAATTGAGTTCCTGAACATTTCATAATTTCCTTAACTGCTTCATTTGATGAATATTTGTGGGTACGGTAGATGCGGTTGGTTGTCATGGCATCGAAAGCATCAGCAATGCTGATTATTCTGGCATTAATATCTATTGACTCCCCACTTATACCTCTCGGATAGCCTTGACCGTTGTAATACTCATGGTGCGAATATATACTGTCAATAATCTGATCTGAAAGAGACTCTTCTTCATTAATCAACATCTCCACACCATACTTGGAATGATTGTATATTTCATCCCATTCCTGACTACTAAGCTTTCCTGGTTTATGCAAGATAAACTTGTCTATTCTAATTTTACCCAAGTCATGCAAAAGCCCGGAGATAATCAATTGATTTAATTCTTTCGAATTCAAAGATATGTTTTCACCTATATGATAGGCCAAGCCAGCAACCCTAATACAGTGCAAATAGGTATCGTAGTCATAATCTCTAATCATTCTTAAGTAATGAGGAACTATATCCACCTTATCCTCCATCATAAAAGCCGCTGTGTATCAATACAGGAATAAACAGATTATTATGCCAGAAAGGAAAGTGGATATTAGGCCAATAACCCTCATGGATGTAAATATAACCTTTTCTATAGAGTACACAACTACGGTATAATCACAATATCATAACATGTTTTCATCAGCAATTTGCATATCCTGACGAAAATTGCTAATATGGAAATAAATGCACACTTCCTTACCACAAATAATTTCTTCTCCCTAGGAGCAGATTATTAATGGTAAGATAATAAATCAATTAATTTATTTATTTGCAGATATTTACTGTTATACACAGTATCAAGACATCCGGTATTACTTTTCTATTTCTACTTCGCTTGGTAGTATGCTATTGAGAGATATAAACAACCTCAATCAATTTCAAGCATAAAACTCATTTTTGTTATGGCTCTCTATGTTTTTTTGTGCACAATTTAACATGACTTAATTGGGATGCAGATCAACTAGTATCATCAATCTTATTCTGTTAAAATATCGAATGATTTAAATAAAAAACTGCTTTTGGATAATGACACTGTACTTAATCGCATTATATCGGATAGTGTTACTGTACGTCAAGGAGTATTATGCTAGATAAAGATAAGTTTGCAGACAGATTAAGAACCTTAAGACACAACCGGGGCATCTCTACCCGGAGCCTGGCTGCAGCTATTGGCTTAAAAAGCCATGGCGCAATAGCCCAGTTTGAAAAAGGTACATCACTACCAGCCATAGATACCCTGGTAAAACTTGCTGATTATTTTAAAGTTACATTGGACTATCTGGTTGGCATAACTGACATTATTCCAACCAGTATTAACAGCATTGCCGAAAATGCCGGCAATTCATCTGAGCCAACAGCAAACACAAATCAGATTGAAAGGCAAGAATTATCCGACCAATTAGTTCAATACCAGGTTGAACGAAAAACCGAAGAGCTGATTGAAGGACTTGATGAGGAATCAATGGTGGAACTGCATAAATTCTTGAGGTATTTACACGCCCGCCAAACATTGGACGGGGACGGCGAAATATCATGTGGATTGGATATAAACGAAGAACTTAAGAAAGCTTAAAATGAATTTATTCCATTATCTACGCGTTTCTTCAGCTGTCCCCTTCAATTACCATTGAAAAACATTAATTTGAGTTTGCATAATTATCTGCTTATTATATATAGTCAGGTAATTAACAGTGTCATCCTGAGGCAAAGGCAGAGGCAAAGCCAAATCGTCGTTGCCATATGGCAGCTAGTGCTGGTCGCGATAGAAGCCAGCGAAGCGTAGCCTGAGTACCAGTGGATTTTAAAAATTCTCCCTATGTGGACTACTTATGCTCCGCAAGCGTCGCGATTAAGGTTGCTTCACTGATGTTCAGAATGACATATTGGATTTTCGCATTATGCAAAAGCCTCAAATATAAGTGGGTTGCAGCCAACTTCCTGGGTAAATAATTGCACCCTTACTTTATTGTTAAACCTAGGTAAACAATAAAGTAAGGGTGCTGTCTTCTTTATAAAGGGTTATATTCTATTTTACCAACCTCTGGGCCACTCGTTTGGCCTGCGTTAGTACCTCGTGTTCGTCAAAGGTCTTGATAATCCTGTCTTCCATAACGATTTGCCCATTAATGATAACCGTCTGCACATCAGATGCCTGGCCGGAATAAACCAGGTTGGCAATTATATCGTAACGCGGAATCATATGGGCTTCTTTTAGACTAACCAGAATAAGATCCGCTTTCTGCCCGGTTTCCAAAGTACCGATATCGGCTAGACCTAGTGCCGTCGCACCATTTACGGTCGCTATTTCCAAAGCCTGATAGGAAGGTATTACGGTTGGGTTAAAGGAATTGACCTTATGTAAGAGAGCACAGCTGCGCATTTCCTGCAGCATATCCAGGTTATTGTTACTGGAGGCTCCGTCGGTTCCCAGAGCTACCGGAATACCTGCCTTTAGCATTGCTGGTACTGGGGCAATCCCACTGGCAAGTTTCATATTACTCTCCGGATTGTGAACTACACCCACCTTATATTTAGCTAATATTTCAATATCCTCTTCAGTTAGATGTACACAGTGGGCACCTAAAGTCTTATGGCTGAACAACCCCACCTTCTCCAGATGGGCTACCGGGCTCAGGCCATAGGTATTCTTAATATCTTGAAACTCGGTCAGGGTTTCGGCTATATGTATGTTCAGGCCTACTTTAAGTTCGGCAGCCAAATCCATTACCTTATGCAAATATTCCGGTGGGCAGGTATAGGGAGCATGAGGCCCTAGCATAAATGTCATTCTACCCTGGCCTTTTCCCGACCAATTCATAACCAGCTCACGGCTTTCATCAATAGCCCGCTGGTGCTCTGGACCGACTCCAACCATCCCGCGTGACAAAACAGCTCTAATACCACTTTCATCAACTGCTTTGGCTACCTGGTCCATAAAGAAGTACATATCAGTAAAACAGGTCGTGCCTGACTTGATCATCTCTACAATAGCTAACATCGTACCCCAGTATACATCTTCTCCAGTCAATTTGGCTTCGAGGGGCCATATTTTGGTTTCCAGCCACTCCATCAAAGGAAGATCATCAGCATAACCCCTTAATAAAGTCATAGCCGCATGGGTATGAGCGTTTACAAAACCAGGCAAGACCATATGGTTAGTTGCATCTATTCTTTTATCATAGTTCCCGGTTGGTGGCTCTCCGCTGCCAATAGCAGTAATTGTGTTTCCCTCGATTACTATATAAGCCTTCTCCATTACTTTATTAATTTCAGTCATAGGTATAATACTAGCATTTTCAATCAGTATGCTCACAATATCTTACCTCCCTAACATCCTCTTCTAGACTTTCCCTTTTCCATAGTGTGAAAACTTCTCGCGCAGTATCGTAATGTCCTCCTGACATATTTCTTGTATCTGACCCAGGGTATTGGCGTAGAGGCTGACCATGGCGGTTTTTTCGGCAATATTGCATACCTTAAAGGCCGCTTGAACATCTATTCCCACTCCCACCAAGCCATGATTGGCCAGCAATACAGCCTGACCATCTCCCAACGTTTGAACGGCTTGCTCGGCCAAGTCCGGGGTACCACAATGGGCATACCGAGCTACTGGTACAGCATGTCCGATAACCTGAGCAGTCTCTTCGAGAATAACCGGTATACTCTTACCAGCTACCGCAAAAGCACTGGCAAAGGTGCTGTGCACATGCACAACTCCACCCACATCAGGTCGGTTTTTATATATTGCAGTATGCAGCTGGGTTTCGATAGAAGGTATCTGTTCTCCTTCTACAACCTGACCATCCATATCAACCAGAACTATATCTTCTATAGTCATCACTCGATAATCCATAGCACTTGGGGTGATTAGCATGAAAGGCTGGTCTTTCACTTTCTGGCTTACATTGCCCCAGGTGCCGGGCACCATTTTTTCTTCATAGATCTGGCGGGCAGTTTTAAGCACTTCTTTTCTCTCCAGTATATACCTCATTTACATTCCTCTACTTTCCGAGGCCGAACCTTATTGGCCCTGCATATTATAATACCAACGATTCTTATAGTTTTGCAAAAAAAGGTGATCGAACTATACCTGCCTCGGTAATAATTCCACTGATCAATCTACCGGGAGTGACATCAAAAGCGGGATTGAAAACCTCTACTCCAGGTACAGTTATGTATTGCCCGCGTAATTGACGTACCTCTTCATGACTTCGCTCCTCGATCGGAATCTCCTCTCCTCCAGCCAAATTTAGATCGACTGTTGACATTGGTGCAGCTACATAAAAGGGAATTCCATGAAAATCAGCCAGCACGGCCAGGCCATAGGTGCCGATTTTGTTAGCTGTATCTCCATTGGCCGCAATCCGGTCAGCGCCCACTATAACTGCGTCTATTTCGCCTCGGCTCATCACATGAGCCACCATATTGTCAGTGATGAGTGTAACAGGAATCCTATCCTCCATCAGTTCCCATACAGTCAATCTGGCTCCCTGCAGAACTGGTCGAGTTTCACATGCCCACACCCGACTAATCTTGCCTAATTGGTGAGCGGAACGAATAACCCCCAGAGCAGTTCCGTAGCCACAGGTAGCCAGGGCACCCGCATTGCAGATAGTAAGCACCCGGGCATTTTCATTTAATATGATTTCACCATTTTTGCCAATGTTTTTATTTATACTGAGATCTTCAGCAAACATAGCCTGGGCTTCCTTTAGAAGAGCTTCGCCAATCTCTTGCTCCTTCTTATCAAGCAGAGTTTCAAACAGTCTGTGCATGCGTCCAATGGCCCAAAAAAGGTTAACCGCTGTGGGTCTGGTTGAGGCAAATAGCTGTTCAGCTTCATCATAGTAGGCTTTTAAGTCTGGCCTGCTGCCCCGAAAATTCATCACCGCCAAGGCTAAACCATAGGCAGCGGTTACCCCAATAAGTGGTGCTCCTCGCACCTGCAGCACTTTAATAGCGTGAACCAAAGCATAATGGTCTTCACAGCGAATGTATTTTACCTGGGAGGGCAATTCATTCTGATCCAGAATTACTACCGCATCCCTATCCCAATAAATAGTTGTTATCATTTATTCATTCCTTTTTCCTGAAGTATCTGGCGGCAGTCGCAGCTTCTGGCCTGGGGGATATACTTGACACTTTCCATGATCAAATAGCGAATATTATCAATACTCCCCTGCATCATTTCTACCACTTCAGCATGCGTGAGTATGCCGGGCGAAATTCCCGCCGCATAGTTAGTAACTATGGAGATGTTAGCATAACAAATGCCAAGCTCGCGAGCCAAGCACACTTCGGGTACACTGGTCATACCAATTACTTGTCCACCTAATTGTTTGAACATATTTATTTCAGCAGCCGTTTCAAAGCGAGGTCCCTCGGTACAAACATAAGTACCGCTATTGTGGACAGTTAAACCTTTTTCCTGACCGGCTTTTTGAATTGCGGCCCTGATATTAGGACAATAGGGTATGGTCATGTCACAATGTACTACTCCATCTTCTCCACCTTCATAAAAAGTATGCTGGCGAACTTTAGTAAAATCCAGAAACTGATCTGCCAGTACATACTCTCCTGGTTGAAAGTCAAGATACAGCGACCCTACCGCAGCCGTACCAATAATAGTTGTTACCCCCAGTTGCTTCAAGGCCATTATATTAGCCCGATAATTAATTAGATGGGGCGCAACGCTATGGTCAGCACCATGACGCGGAATAAAGGCCAATTCATTACCCTTATAATTACCTATTAAAACCTTTACCTCACCAAAGCGGGTTTTCTCTACCTGTTCTCTAATATCTTCCAACAAGGCGGGATCATAGACCCCGGTTCCTCCAATAATAGCTATCTGTGGCATAAAGATCTACCTCCTACAATTTTTCTTCACTTAGCGTATTATGGCACCTTCCACTTGAGATCGCATATAAAAATGTATTGAGACCTGTCCCACAACATTATGCAGCATTCATTTTTCCTAGATCTATTCGTTATCAAACAAGGCTTGGGCAAATATCATCGGTGAAAACTCTCTTAAATCTTCCAGGCCTTCACCAATCCCTACCAGCTTCACTGGTATATTTAATTCTTTCGCAACCGCTATGACGATGCCGCCCTTGGCGGTTCCATCCAGTTTGGTCAGGACTATGCCGGTTACTCCAGTTGCTTCTCCAAAAATCTTAGCCTGACTAACAGCATTCTGACCGGTGGTAGCATCCAGGACTAACAATACTTCATGGGGAGCCTCAGGCATTTCTTTTTCTATTACCTTGCGTACTTTGCTAATTTCTTTCATAAGGTTAGACTTGTTCTGTAATCTCCCCGCAGTATCTATAATTAATATATCTGCTTTACGAGCTCGGGCTGCACTAATGGCATCAAATACCACCGCCCCCGGATCAGCACCTTCCTGATGCTTTATTAACTCAACCCCTACCCGGTCAGCCCAGATTTGTAGTTGATCAATAGCGGCGGCTCTAAATGTGTCTCCAGCAGCCAGCATCACTCGTTTGTTTTCCTTTTTATACTTATTAGCCAGCTTGGCTATCGTGGTAGTCTTGCCGGCTCCGTTTACTCCCACCACCAGAATAACGGTAGGTCTTTCAGCAGCCATATTCAGGGGTACCTGTTCGGTATCGAGTATGTCCTGGATAGCTTCCTTGATTAAATCCATAACTTCGTTGGGATCATTTATTTTTTTCTTTTTAGCTGAGGTACGGATTTTTTCCACTAATTCAAGTGAAGTAGTCATACCCACATCGGCCTGAATAAGAATATCTTCCAGTTCTTCAAAAAACTCATCATCCAGTTTACGAGTGCTCTTGATCAGAGTATCGATCTTTCCGCCTATGTTCTGACGAGTCTTGGTTAAACCTTTTTTAAAGCGTTCAAATATCCCCTTCTTAGTACTTTCCGGGGTTACCGATTCTTCCTCTTCTGTTTCAGGTTCCTTCTGGAGCTCACTTTTATACGGTTGTTCTATTAAAACAGGTTCGGCTTCCACTACAAGGCGTTCCGCAGCTGGTGGAAGATCTGGTTCCTCTGCCCCTTTGGCTTGATCTAGTGGTGAAGCCTCTTCCTCGACGGGCAAATCCTCTCCCAGTTCCTCATCGTTCAGGTTCTCGTTAAATTCATCCCCGCCTTTAGCCAGATTCTTATCTTTCTTTTTCTTAAATCCACCAAAAATTTTCATTATCAATGCCCACCTTCAACTTTTATCTCAGCTTTATTAGAATGCAAATAGGCTAATTTCTAGTGCTAATACTAGGAACTTCTAACTTATTCAGTTTTATTTAATTCAAATCAATTATATCGCCATGCTTATGCTGTCTTGAACATTAATCGATAGTATCGATGAAATACCCTGTTGGGGCATAGTCACACCGTAAATATTGCTGCCGGCTTCAATAGTTGCCTGTCTATGAGTTATTACTATGAACTGTATATCATCGGCCATTCCTTTCAGGAATTGGGTAAAGCGCAGTAAATTGGTTTCATCCAGAGCAGCATCAATTTCATCCAACAAGCAGAACGGGGCTGGGCGTAAACGCAATAAGGCAAAGATAAAAGCAATACAGGTTAATGCTTTTTCCCCACCAGATAGCAGATTCAAAGCCTGGCTCCGTTTGCCCGGCATTTTCAGCACAATATCCACCCCTGCGGAGAGATTACTGCTGTCGTCCTCAAGAATTAAATTGGCTTCACCACCGCCAAAAATTTCAGTAAAAGTTCTCTTGAAGCTTTCATTGGCCAATAGCAAAAACTGAGCAAAGTTCTTGGCCATCGCTTTTTCCGTCTCATTTAATAGCTTTTCTAATGATTGCCGGGCCTCAACCAGGTCAGAACTCTGCTGCTGAAGAAAATCGTAGCGATTTTTTACTTCATCATATTCCTTAATAGATTCTATATCAACTGGACCCAATATTTCTATTTTTTCCTTTAAACCTTCAATTCTACGTCTGTATTCACGCAGTTCTCCGGTGGTCATGGGTCGCTCATATTGCTCTGGTTGTTCCGGCTGGTACTTCTCATCCCATTTATTCTGGGAGGCTTCCAGCTCAGTCTCTATGCGCACCACCCGCATTTCCAACACACGCAGGCCTTCTTCCACTGTACGCCTCTCTTCCTGTAAAGGTCTTAGCTGACTGCGCAGTTTATCCTTCAACTCGGTCTCGGATTGGTGCTCCTCCTGATTACGTTTAATATTCTGTTGGAGCTGTTGCAGCGCCTCTTGCTTACTGATGTTCAGATCATTATTGCGGATAAGTATTTGCTCCTGCCGTTTACTATCCTGTTCCAGGCGGGCCTGAAGTTTGGTGGCCTCCTCAACCGATTGCTGGTAAGAATTTTTTACCTCCATAAACTGCGCCAGGTTTTTTTCCAGCTTGTCTAGTTCATTTTTTTTCATGCTCAATTGATCTTGATGGGAGAGAGCCCTTTCTTTCCTGACTTCATATTCGCGACGTTCACTGGCCAAATTATCTTTCATGGCTTCAATTTGCTCGGTAAAGCTGGCATTCTCTAAACACAGCCGGCTATGATCCTGCTGAAGTTGAAGCTGTTCTTCTTCCAATAGTTTCAAACCTTTTTGCAGACTCTCAATCTCCTGCAATTGAAGTTGATTTTCGCTTCTCCCCTGCTCCCAATGAGCTTTAATAGTATCCAGCTCACCCTGGATTAATTTTATTTGAAAATCATTCTCAGCCAGTAAATTCCTTTGCTCCATCAGTTGCTCATCCAAAGACTTGGCTTGCCCGGATATCTGTTCAAAAAGCTGCCGGTTAGCATCGCGTCTGTTCAAAAGCTGCTCCAACTGCTGTTTAAGATTTTTTTCTTCTCCTTTGCGCATGATGGGGGTACTTCTCTGCTTGGCAACTGTCCCCCCGGTCATGGCTCCGCTGACATTTATCAAATCCCCATCCAGGCTGACAATTCGCAGGGAATGTTGACTATTCCTGAATACCTGCATACCTCTATCCAAATCACTAACCAACAAAACCCGGCCCAGGAGGTATTCAACTGCTTTTTCGTACTGGGGATCGAATTTCACTAGTTGGGAAGCCAGACCCAGTACCCCTTCCCGATTACCAAGTTCCTCCATCACCCGGGGGTTAATTTTTTGTACCCTTAGAACATCCAGAGGTAGGAACGTCACTCTGCCCAAGCGTTGTCTTTTTAGAAAATTAATGGCAACCTCTGCATCCTGAGCCTTAGCTACCACTATATTCTCCAAACCTTTTCCGGCCGCTACTTCGATCGCCAGCTCCATACCGCCTGGAACATCAATTATATTCGCCATCAAGCCTTTTATACCGGCCAGGCTTTTATCCCCCTTGGCGTGCTCCTGCAAAACCGCTCTAACTCCCTCCGAGTACCCCACATACTTACGTTCCAGGTCCTGAAGCCCGAGCAATTTATTTTCAGCACTGATTATATTCTGGCTCAGTTCTTTGTGTTCATTCTCTAGTTGATTTTTTTGGTCGCTCAGACGATTGCGTTGTTCACCAAGCTGATCCAATTGGACTTGGATCTCCTGTCGACGCTGCAAGTGCTGCTGACCTTGTTCTTCCAGGTCACGGCGTTTTTCCTGTTCCGCCTTAAGTTTCACCTGGTTATCTTCCACTCGCATCTGTAGTCGCTCTTGTTTTTCGCGAGTTCTTTTAATATTCTCTTCATTAGCTGAAATAGTATTTTTTATCTGGCTTTCTTGCTTAACCTGTTCAAATATCTGCCCGCGCTGAAGTTCAAAAAGATCTACTCGAGCAGCGATAGTCTTTTCCAGATCCTGAACTTCCTGGCTGAGCTGTTCAAGCTCCCCCTGACGGTTATGCCATTTTTGCTTTTCCGCGTTATAGTCATCGATCTGCTTTTTCAGATCCTGGTCAAGAGCCTCCAGCATGTGGCTGTATTTGTCTGCATCCTGCTCGGCAACCAGCATTCGCTCATTATAATTATGTACCCTTTCCTTGGCCAGTTTAGCTTCTGATTCCAGACTGTTAATTTCAGCTTCGAGTTGGTATTTTGTATCCCGGAGCTGAGTCAAAACACTGCGTCTTTCATCAAATAAAGACTCGGCTTGTCTTAAATCTTCATTCAGTTCCTCGGTTTTTTGCGTCAAGCCACTCTGCTCAGCCGCTTTTTGAGACAATTCATTTTTTTTAAGGATCAGATTGTGCTTAATATCTTTTATTTCGCTGGCTATAAACTCTTTATCCAACTGGCCATATTCTCCCGAAAGTTCCAAATAGGCTCGGGCTTTTTCAGATTTATTATTTAATTCAACCGTGCGAATTTCCAATTCTCCTATAATATCAGCCAACCTCTGTAAATCATTTCCGGTGGAGGTTATTCTCTGTTTCACTTCATCCCTTTGCTGGCGATACCTGATCGTCCCTGAAGCTTCCTCCAGGATCAACCGCCGATCAAAGGCTTGTCCGTTCAATACCTGTTCCAATTCGCCCTGGCCGATGATGGAATACCCTCTTTTACCCAACCCGGTACCGGTAAAAAGGTTAACCACATCTTTCATCCGCACCCGCGATTTGTTTAGTAAATATTCACTTTCCCCGGAGCGAAATATCCTCCGCCCTACGGTTACTTCGCCAAAGTCTACCGGGAGTACTTGGTCCGAATTGTCAATGGTCATGTCAACCATAGCCATCCCCTGAGGCTTTTGCTTGTCCGTACCATTAAAAATAATATCATCGTTTTTTTGACCACGTAATTGACGCACGTTAGCCTCGCCCAGCACCCAACGAATCGCATCTGCAATATTGCTTTTGCCGCAGCCATTCGGTCCGACAATAATATTAATGCCAGGCTCCAGGAGTATTTCGGTATTATCAGCAAAGGATTTAAACCCCTTTATTTCCAGTCGTTTCAGGTACAATGCCCATCCTCCTATGAATAAGCTTTTAAGAAAACTCGGCGTACGCCGAGCCTTTAGGCGACAGCGGTCGCTCCTTGCCATCCTTGGCACCGCGACACTAGTCCATCCTTGGACGTCGGCTGCCTGAGTTTTCTTACCTATCAACCTTAATATTAACCTTCAGGTCAAATCTGTAGTACCCGAAGGGTGTTTCCTTATTTGCGACCACAGGGAGCATGTGTAATGCCCGAAGGGTGTTTCCTATAAAAATGTTATATTCTGATACGGTGATGAAACCTGATCACCTTTTTATATGCCTTAAATATAGCTTCCTGTTCTTTTGATTAGTAATCCAGCTTGTGATCATCATAATTATATTATATCTATACAGGGAGGTCGAATTAAACCAAAAGCAGGGAACTTCATTTTGACGAATAGTAAGATCATTAGCTCACAATTAAACATATACGTAACTTTTACACCGAAGAACATATGAAAACAGTATAAAGTTGTATAACAATATCAGCTTAATAATGTCTAAACAAGAGATGTATAAATATACTGTCTTTATTAAGGGTTAATTGAACACCAAGCATATCAGCAACCGTGAGTAACCGAAATTTTATATGATCACCACATTAATTGCAGTTGAATACTATAGTATGGGAAACCTTCCCGAGGAGGTGATTCAAATAGCAACCCTGTTCAAATATAAATATACCACCGGTCCAGTTAGTGTCAGTGAAAATATCGATAATATCCGGGTTCTTGTATCCAATAACGGTTCCAAAAAACATCAGGCCAGAATAAAGATATTTAATCTCGACCCAAGCCCTAAGAAACAGGTATTCGATCAAACTTTCACCATAAACTCACATTCTCAGACTGGTACTGAATTCATACCCATGTTTAATTATTTTGAAGTACAAGTGCTTACCGATAGCCCACTTGTTCTTATCTGGGTAGGGGGACGCAGCGGTAATGAAAATCTTGTAGGAAATGTCATCTTGCATAAAGAGCTAGTAAGGTTTTAAGAAAACTCGGTGTACGCTGAGCATTTCGGCGACAGCGGAGTTTTCTTACCTATCAACCTTAATATTGACCTTCAGGTCAAATCTGTAGTACCCGAAGGGTGTTTCCTTAATTGCGACCACAGAGAGCATATGTAATACCCGAAGGGTGCAACATTCAGGAATGTGATTTTCCATTTATCAGTGGTACCGCTCCGCGGCATGCGGGTCTGATACGGTAAAAAAAATAAATCATTCACCTCATACCAATAAATAAATACTTAGTATACCGTGGGAGTTAACCCGCGGTTTTTTATTCATGTACTTAAGAATAATTGTCAGATTGACTACATTCACAATAATTTTAATCATGTATTATAATTTGCATAAAAGCAGATCGTTTAATTTTTATTATTTAGGATGGTAAGCAATTGAAAACTGGAGACATTATAGCATGGGAAAGAAGTTTCACGTGGAGGGTATTCATGAATTCCGGGATATTTCAGGTGATAACGTAGTATACCATGTAACTCCAGATGAGATAGTCCGTTTGGCCTTACATGGATTATTGTCTGCCACCTTTCTCATTCAAAATTGGCGGTGACTAAGATTTGTTGGCCTGATAGATGGTATTTTGAAGTTTGTTAAATTATTTTTAACTGGAAAGACTCTGGATTTAATTGCCAATGCCATATTATAGTATCGGTTTTAAAATAAAAGTAACTGGGTTTTTAATCTTTCTTACCCAGTCTCTCGTTTATGTATTCTTCACGGGTAAAGACAAAGATATCTGTATCTGATTGGTTGTTACTTAATCCAATCCAATTTCTTGGATCTTTATAATGAGTCTTCACTCTCAAATCCTTTAAAGAAAAATTTCGCTGGAGAAGCCCAATATTGACTCGCTGTTTGCCAACCATTTTAGATAGATCACGTTCGTTAACATGGATATATAGGCTCTCAGCAGAGCCAAATCGTTGAAAATATAACTGTATAGCCATCCTGGCCTGATCTTCAAATACCGCCTGCTCTACCAGCTCCCCATAAGCGGGATGGAAAGGTCCTGCTTTTACTACCCCAGGACTGCGGAGTTCTTCTCCGGGGTATAATCCCATGCGGATAACCGGTATCTCTGCAGCAGAAAAAAGCAAGTACATATCTTTACAAATATCAACCGACTCTTCCAATGCCAATGCCTGGTATTCCCCCGCTTCCCACATTCTACTCAATTCTGTACCGGCAATCACCAGGGTAGGATAAATTCTGACCATCTGAGGAGCTATTTTTATAGTCTTTTTTACAGTCTCTATATCTCGGTCATAATTATCCCCAGGCAGACCAACCATGAGTTGGATTCCTAGCTTAAATCCCCTTTCACGAATCAATGATGAACTTTTATAAACATCTTCTGCTCGGTATTTACGGGCAGATGCTTGCAAAACCTCATCATTAAGCGATTGTACTCCCAACTCAATAATTTTGACTCCATAGCTTTGAAGCAAGTCCAAACCACCTGATTCAATGCAATCTGGTCGGGTGGAAATCCTAATCCCCTGAATCCTAGCGCTCTTAAGATAGGGCTGAATTAAACTTAAATATTCTTCTTGCTGCTCAGGCTGAATGGCCGTGAAGTTACCTCCGAAGAAGGCTACTTCTACTTCTGCACCGGAGGGTATAGTTAGCAGGTGTTGATCTATGGTATCCAGTATATCACGCGTACCTGGTACCTTAATTTGAGCTGATATCTTTTTCTGATCACAATAGATGCAATCGTAAGGACAGCCCAGGTGGGGTATAAAAATGGGGATATTGTAATGTCGCATAATTACAAGTAAACCTCCAGGGTAGTAAAAGGTTTGTCATTATTAAGTTTGTAAAAACTGCCTGAGTCGAAGGCGTTCCAGGTAATGTGTTAACCCCCAATAGCATGGGGACTGTTTTTAGTTATACCTGTAATGACCAAGGTATAACTAAGAAAACTCGGCTTACGCCGCTACCTTAAAAGCGACCAGTGGGAGCATCAGTAGTACCCGAAGGGTGCAACATTCAGAAATGTTATACTTTCTGGTACGGCAAAAAACCATCCTGCTTACACCAGCCTATCTAATATACCTGGGTCCTTGAGAACCTTTTCAGCAGCATTTTGTTCAGCCTCTTTTTTACTTTTGCCTTGCCCGCTGGCTAATAACTCATTATTGTAGAAAACTCCGGCTACGAAAATTTTCGCATGGGCAGGACCGGTTTCTTCGGTTATTTGATAGTACACATTATCACGGCTGCGAGCCTGAACTATCTCCTGCAGTCGGGATTTATGATCCTGATATTCACCGCCGGCCGTTGCCCGTATGGTTGCTTCCAAATGCTTTAATATAAAACTGCGGGCTGACTCCATTCCCTGGTCCAGGTAGATAGCTCCTATTATTGCTTCAACCGTATCAGCTAGAATGGATTTTCTCTGTCTCCCACCCGACATTTCCTCTCCTCGGCCCAGTAAAATATACTGGCCCAGGTCAATTCTCTTGGCGATCTCTACTAATGCCGCCTCGCACACCACCCGGGCTCGAATCTGGGTCAAATCGCCCTCCGCTTTATTAGCATAATTCTTATAAAGGTATTCGGCTACTACAAAGTCCAAAACCGCATCACCCAGAAACTCCAAACGCTGATTATTTTGGGGCGTGTTATGTTCCTGGGCAAAGGATGGATGTATTAGGGCCATACCCATAAGTTTCTGATCCTGGCAGGGTATTTGATTATCTAGCCAAAAAGAATGAGCGGGATGCTTAGAAATCATTTTTGTACCTGCTGCAAATAATCATATAATGCCTTGATAAGAGCCCCCATATTGGGGTAATCCTCTAAATCATCTTCTGGGAATTCAACATCATAGACGTCTTCCAGGGCCATTATCATTTCAACTATGTCAATTGAATCAGCATCCAGCTCTTCAAATGTGCTTTCCATATTAATTCCGGATACATCGATATCTAATTGTTCGGCTAGTATTTTTCTGGCTAGTTCAAAAAATTCCTGCATTGCCAGAACCTCCTTTTAATATTTTCATTTATTATATTACACACTTGGCTCCAATGCCAGTTTTTGCCTAGCTACCATATCTTTGGCTACACATTCAGAAGCTATTTTAATTCCGTTAAAAACTGCTTCCCTCTTGGAACTACCGTGACAAACAATACTGATCCCATCTACACCTAATAGAGGTGCACCCCCAACTCTGGTATAATCAAATTTATCAAAAAAAGCAGGTAACTGACTTAATTCCGCAGCACATGATTGGGCAGTAAACAGGGCCAGTCCCTCCATATTTTTCAGGACTATATTGCCGGTAAAACCATCACAAACAAATACATCCGCTCGAGCACTAAATAGATCTCGACCCTCTAAATTACCCACGAAGTTCAAAGCGGCCTGTTCTTTCAATAATTGATAAGTTTCTACCGCCAAAGAGTTGCCTTTCCCCTCTTCTTCCCCGTTATTCAGAAGAGCTATGCGAGGATTATCAATAGCCATGGCAATGGCTGCATAGGCTTTCCCCAAAAGGGCAAACTGCAAAAGCTGCTGGGGCTTACAATCCACGTTAGCCCCCACATCTATGAGCAAGGAGTAATTTCCCTCTTTATTAGGTATCGAGGCAACGATAGGAGGACGGTCAATCCCTTCCAATCTCCCCAGTATGAATATAGCTGCTGCCATCTGAGCCCCGGTGCTGCCACAGGATACTACCGCATCGGCTCGTCCCTCTTTAATTAAGCGGGTTGCAACTATGATGGAAGCGTCCTTTTTCTTGCGCATAGCTGTAGCTGGTGATTCATTCATTTCCACTACCTGTGATGCAGGTACTATTTCAACTCGTTCCAAGGAGTATGTATACGATTGTAATTCTTCATTAATGAGATCCTCTTGGCCCACTAACAGCAGGTGGTCTGTTGAGTGCTCCACCCAGCTCAGGGCTCCAGCCAAGATCTCCCGTGGTGCATAATCGCCGCCCATAACATCAATAGCTATTCTCATTATCTGTCCTCCTTATGCTTGCTGAATCCAAAGTCTCCAATTTATGTCCGTTTGGCTTTAACTTTGCTTATAGTATATGCTATCGCTGGTAAATCCACAAAAAACAAAAAGTAAGTTACTAGCCTCAAAGACTGTCGCTTACTTTTTGGTTACGTTTGCTCATTTATAGCTTACATGGAAATAACATTCTTGCCTTTATAGTGTCCACAATTCAAACATGCATGATGAGGCATTTTTAGTTCGTGGCACTGTGGGCACTGGACCAGCCCTGGTGCGTCTATTTTTCTCCACTCAGAACGACGTTTATTCTTGCGGGAGTGTGATTGTCTTCTCTTGGGAACGCCCATCTATATAACCTCCTTCCCAGCTATAAATTCTTTAATTTTTCCCACCTGGGGTCAATATCCTGATCGGAACAGGAGCAATCCCCAGTGTTTTTATCAGTACCACAGTTAGAGCAAAGCCCCCTGCAGTCTTCCTGACACAAAGGAATTATAGGTATGGCCATAAAAATCGCCCCATGAACTGAAGCAGATATGTCCACTACGTCACCCTCAAAGAAAATGCAATCCTCATCCTCACTAAAATCATGAGCTTTGCTGTTAGGAACCAGTTCCATCTCAATATCAGTAGAGATAGGATAACTAAAATCTTTAAGACAACGCGAACATGGCAACTGAATAAGGGTTTTCACCTTGCCATGACCTAGGAATAAGCGGTCATTATTATCAACTACCAGTTCCACCACAACTGTGGTTAGAAACTTGCCACCTAATTCCTGTAGGATTTCATCTTGCCCCGGAGCTTCCAAATAAAATGTTTGGCTCTCCCGAGGCCGGAGTTTTAGCCTTGTAAGGTCAATAATCATTATATACACCTCATAAAAACACCAGATTAATTATAGTCTTCTGTTAATATTATTGTCAACAATCGACTTACTTAATAGTATAAACCCTATTTTCTTATATTTAATCCTTGACGATTATTGGCTCTGCCGGCGGAAGGATAAGATTAGTAGGTCAAGAATATAATTTATATAAGATATTATTTATTGTCAGGAGAAGGTTCTATGCAGAAAAAATGCCTGGATAATTTTATAACCAGAAATTCGCTCATCCCATTAGCAGAACTGGAATCAAAACCATTTCGGCCAAAGCACTTTTCGTATACTCAATCTAAAAACTACATAGAATTAGCCGAGCTAGAACCCGGTGATTTCTATTATAACCCGTCCAGTACTTCTTTACCTTATTTTTATTATCGCGGCTCTATTTTGCTGGAATTATCAAGCATCACTTCAAATGTCGCGGAGCTCAAAGAGCGCATCAGCAGTATTGAGAATAATCTAAATGCTGCTGTGGCCAAAAGGGATTTTGAAAAGTTCTTATCTATAATTAATCCGCAGCTGGCACCAGATCTTTTTATGGAGATCTTTGATTTTGTTCCTGATGCTGATAAATTTCCTCTATTTGAAAATCTCCTCACTAAAAACAAGTATTGTACGGAGGCATTCAGTAAGGAATTTATTAAAAAGGCCGGTAAATATAAGGGAGCAAGCTCCAGCTTACCGATGGCTGATGAAGCAGGCTATGTCCATGTATTCGTGAGTCAGTCCGGCAATGCCTTGCCGCCCGACGGCACCCAAATATGGAACACAGACATTAATATTGCTATTATGAACGCTCTCCAAATCCATCCGGTGGGAGATATCTATCAGGGTCAGGTGCATTTGAATTATATTCGAAATTATGTGACGGACAAATTGAAAAATCAAGTGACGGTAGAACCTTTTAAAGTTGAGCAAATAAAACTGCTGGCTTTAATAGAGATCATCCAGTTTATACCACTTATGCAGACAGCAGGTATTACCGAAGAATATTACTTATATGTTCGCCAGATTAAGATTGAATGGTTTCACAACCCCAGGGGCATACATGCTCTCAGTCATACCAAACGTGTCTTGCTGCTGGTGTTGCTTCTAGCTTATTTGGAACACCGCTCCGCCAAGGATACCAGGTTATTATGTCAAGCAGCCATCTATCATGATATTGGCCGAAAAACTGATGGTTATGATACTGAACACGGAATAGCCAGCTATCAAAAAATGCTGCGACTGGACCTCTTAGACCCGGTTCATCAGGATGATACCCTAAAATTTATCGTTGAAAATCATGCTGTTTCAGATAAAAGTGCCTTAAAGAAATTGGATCAGTACCACCTTGAGTCGATAGATGAAACCATTCAACTCTATAATATCTTCAAGGATGCCGACGGATTAGATCGAGTCCGGATAAATGATCTTAATCCAGAATATCTGCGTACTTCCAGTGCCATAAACTTATTGCTGGCAGCTCATCAGCTATACCAGGCGGGTGAATTCGAACAACTGGAAAAGGTAACTAGCGATTGAGTTGGAGGAATGCCAATGGCTTTCACAACATTGAAGGGCAAAAGGTATATCTCCTTTCATACCAAAGATTAGTCCATAAGTTCTTAATAAACAGTAAATTTTTTATTAGTTGCTGCGGATAATTTTATAATAATGGGAATTTTATAATAAAATGGTCCTAATAAATAAAGGATATTTGTACTATTTTTAGAACTAATATATCAGTATGGATAATTATTATGAAATTCTAATAATAATAGGACGAATGATGGAAAAAGGAGATCTCTATGTCGCAGCTCAATCCCTGGGTGCTGTCTCTTCGATCGTTTGCTTCCGTTTTTATGATTTGCGCGTTGGGACTTGCCCTGGTCAACATTAGGCCAAATATAAAAAAGCTATTTGTGCTGGCTCTGCTATATGCCTTCGCAGCAGTCGCTATTCAAAGTCAAAACTGGCCAATGATTACTAATTTACTACTACTTATTTCCTTAATCGTAATGATGATTAAATTTACGGGCAGGCTGACTTTTTTACAGGCTGTGGTCAGCGCCATTTTGGGCACGCTGATATTGGGTTTGCTTGAGGTCCTGATAACCCCGTTTATTTATAAGCTATTCCATATTGAATTAATTGACCTTATACAAAACAACTGGGTACTTTCGCTATTACCTTTACCACAATTTATACTATCCCTATTAATCGTTTGCGTCTGTCTCAGGTATGATTATTATCTTTTTGATTTCCCGCACTGGGACCTGCTCTATGCATCCAGTCCCAATGAAAAACGGGTTAAAATTATAATGGTTTTAACTAGTATGTTGCTTCTTCTATTGCTGCTGCATCTTATTTTTAATATGAACATATTCAGCCTCATGCCCCGCCGATTTATATTAAATCTTACCCCGGAAACCGTTGGCATCATTAAAAACACGTCAATGGCGGTTGCTTTTATTATGATGATTATTTTGATTCAGCAATTGTCAGTTTTACTCAAAAAGGAAAGTGAATATATGTTTCAATCTGCCTATATTCATACCCAGGATGAGATATACACTGCCACTAGGGCCGAAGCACATGACCGGATTAATCATATTCAAATCCTGTATGGCTTTGTACAAATGGGTAATTTAGCAGAAATTCGTTTATATTTAGAAGAAATGATGGGAGAAATGGTGGTATCCCCTCAATTTATTGAAACCGGCAACTCCGGTCTATCATCGCTTTTTTACATAAAATCAGGACTGGCAACCGCTCACGGAATCCAGCTGGATATAAGAATGAACAGTCGGGTAGAAAACATCTCCGTTCCTTCCCATGAGCTCAGTCGAATCCTCGGTAACCTGATAAATAATAGCTTTGACTCAGTTTTGGCGCAGGATAGGCAATATCGTAAAGTACAGATTACTGTTGAGGAATGGCGACATTATTATATATTTCGAATCAGCAATCATGGCCAAATCGATCTGGGACTTAAAAATAAAATATTCAGTCTGGGCTATAGTACAAAAACAGGTCAGCATCAGGGTCTGGGTCTTTACATAGTCAAAAAGCTGATAGATAAAAATCACGGTCGAATCGAGGTCGGTAATCAGGATACTGACGTAGTATTTACCGTATATTTACCAAAATCACACGCCCAATGTGACATGACTTATTCAAGTGAGCAGGTGTTCGATGCTAATTAGTAATTTAGCTTCAAGCTATAATGCTAACATTGTTAGGCTTTTATTCTCTCCCCATGGCAATAAATATTAAAACGTTCTCCCCGTGCAAAACCTACCACCGTGATTCCCATTTCTTCAGCCAGATCGACGGTTAGCCCGGTCGCCGCAGATCGGGATAATACCAGCGGTATATTGCGACGGGCTGCCTTGAGTAATATTTCCGATGCTATTCTTCCGCTCAATACCAGACATTTATCCTCCAAGGGAATGCGATGCAAAAAGGCATAGCCAAATACCTTGTCAACCGCATTGTGACGGCCAATATCCTCATATGAGACTAATAGTTCCCCCTGATAGCCCAGCCCCGCACTGTGCGTCCCACCGGTCAAGCGGAAGGTATATCCTCGATTTTCCATTATCTGTAGCATACCTAAGATTTGATCAGGACTAAAACTCACATTATTTAACGAAGCGCTAATACCATCGCTATCGGTCTGTAAGCCGTATCGGCCTCGCCCAGCACAGCTGTTTACCTGACGATAACATGCATTTTGTTGGAGACTTACAGGTTCAGCAGTATAGATCTTCACCACCCGCTGTGCCTCATTGCAGGAAATTTCCCGCAGATCATCATAATGATTAAGGATACCTTCACTCAGTAGATACCCAACTGCTAATTCCTGATAAGCCTCAGGCGAACTCACCAAGGTAGCAAACTCTACGTCGTTTACCAGGATATTCAAATGCGTTTCTATAACTACTGGGTCTATAACGCTGTGTAGACTTCCCTCTTTATATACTGTTAAAGGTCTTCTTTGATAAAGGGCAGATAAATCCATGTCAGTACACTCCCTCCTAATGACAGTTCATTCTTAAATCTAACCGATGCAGTCTTTATAATAATTTATATCTTTATTGATTATATAGTTTATCCCTATTAACCTCTACTCAATAGCACTATATCCACCACATTCAATCTATGTAGAAGCCTGTAATTAATCGGGTAGGAGGCTACTCATTAATTGAATAGCCGACCTCCCACAGCACCGTA
>CAZEDT010000063.1:0-22527 GCA_964510795.1 uncultured Syntrophomonas sp. | reverse complement strand
AGGGTCAAGAGCATTAGTTTGTTTTTCAACCTGTCATCTCCTTTTAAGGGCATTATTTAGTGGGGAGCTTCCAAACACCTGCCCTCATTTCAAATATGCCCATTGTGTCTGGGTATCTTGCAAAAAGATCTTTACCAAAATATGCAGATCAATGAAGAGCTTTTTGAACGTTATAGTTTAACGAAAAGGAAGCAAAAAGAACTTTCCTCTGCTTGCTAATAATTGTACAGGGCTGCTCCGACGGTTACTCCCGAGCCAACTGTGAGAAACACTACTTTAGATGCCGGGCTGATCAAATTATTGCTCACCGCATGCTCGAAAGCAATAAAAGGGGACGTTGTAAGGGTATCATCTTTAATAACATCTAAAATATTGATGACCTTGTTTTCATCTATACCTAGCGTTTGGGGAAGCTTATTAATAAAATTCTCCGACACCTGAGTGGGAAAGACCAAATCAATATGTTCAGCAGATAATCCTTCAGTCTTCAGAAGATCAGCAAAGACCAGTGCCGAGCATTCCAAATAGGCCTCCTCCAATCCGGCTTTTTTTGTAATGTAGCTTTTGCCTCCCATTTCTCTATAGCTTACAATGCCTTGGTATAAGTCTGAATACTGGTTAAAAGTCTTGAAGAGGAAGGAGCCAAAACCTTTAGCGGGATCGGGCGACATATCAATCAGCAAAGCGGAACCGCTTGGTTGGTAGGTGTAGCCAGGATCGGGATTGTGGTCCAGATTAGACTCGCTGCTGACCACCAATCCTACCCTGGCAGCGCCGCTATTGATGGCGGATATAATAACATTGATGCCAGAAAGCATGCCTGTAGCTCCGTTAATAAGATCAAAGGAAAATGTTCTTTTTCCGCTGAGATCAGAATTAAGGCTTAGTTCATTTTGAATAAAAGCTGCCATGGCAGGCTCGCTAATGTGCTGGTCGCGATAAACGCCGGTATTAATCAGATAATCAATGTTAGACAACGGGTGAATGGATAAGCCGAGACACTTTTGTGCGGCAGCAACCGCATGTTTTACGGAACCATTGCCCAATTCACAAAAGTGCAAGCTGGAGCCAATGCTTTCGATTCGACACTTCATGCTATCGCTCCTCTCCTCATTTGCTCCCGATAACGCGACGGCAAATCATCCATAGTATAGGTTGCCATACCGATCTCAAAGCCTGATGCAAATACCCCAAACTGAATATTTTGGTCGGGTTGAATATTTCCGTTTAGAAAACTTTCGTGCAAAGCAACAAAGTGGGAAGTTGAGGCCGTATTGCCGTATTTCTGAACGTTGATAATGTAGTTTGTATCCAATTTATAGTCAATAGATCGCTGGACAGCGCTTTTCAATTTTAGAATGGCACTCTGTGATGTCTGGTGGGATATAAACACATCAAGATCTCTAAATGTCCAACCGGTCTTGCCCAGAGCTTCAAGGCAAAAAGGTACGCAGTTATCGATTGCCAGTTGCTGAAGTTCGATCGGTTTGGTTTGCATCGATACTCCGGTTTCCTGCGGCGAAGGCTTGGCAATGCAAAGGTCGGCCCATTTTGCTACGGTGGCCATATTTATGTAGTGCAATCCGTATTTTTCATTTTCAGTGGCATCAAGAATAATAGCAGCACCGGCATCCCCCAGGGTTAAGGTAGCGAATTGACCATCAAAGCTGTGTTTAATATTTTTCATCGCGGATGCGTATGAACAGCTTATCATTTCGCCACTTACTACCAGTGCGGTCTTAATCATACCGGCTTTTAACATGTTGTTGGCAATCATGATACCGGTAAACATTCCCGCGCAAGCGTTCACTATGTCGAAATTTTCTGCTCCTGAAGCTTGCAGATCACCTTTCAGGGTGGCGCTTTGGCACGGTTCATAAGTGTACTGGTTGGAATGATCGTACCTTGAAATACTGGTGCTAATTATGAGGTCTAAATCCTCAGCTTTGTATCGTGACATACGAATGGCCTTCCTGGCTGCTGATAAAGCTAGTTCATAGGCGGATTCTCTCTCCGCAATATGCCGCTCCCGAACGCCGGTAATCTTCTCGAGGTCCCATGATGGTTGCTGGCTACACTTTTTTATTAATTCAGCAGTGGTTAGAACAGGTTCTGGCAGGTAAACACCAAGACTCTCAAATCTGGTTTTCATTAAATACCCCCCCATTTATTAAATTTTTTAGTTGCTGTAATAAGTCTCTCAATTGTAGATGTATAACTCGCAAAAGTACTTCCAAATATTGGCAATAATACAACAAGAATGTGAGAAATGTCAAGAAGTAACGAAAAATAAATATACTGGTTAACACGATTAACATTTAAATGGTCAACGTACGTCCAAAAGTGATGGCTGTATATTGGGGAACGAGCGGGTAGTTGTAGGAAACCTGTAGGAAATATATTCTATATCGCAAGAAGCAATGGGCGGGGTATAGGTTTTTGTTCACACACAGATACATATATTCCAATATCTACTCGATGAAAACCAGTTCTTCTATAATAAGGATAATTGGGTGGGGTTGCTACATTTAAGATAAAAGTAGCGGATCAGTATGATTGAAGGCGTTAAAACGCGCTTTAGGCCTGTACACGGTATTAGAAATCGGTTCCCTACTTAAAAAAATGCAAAGGTATAGTTCTTCTGGTTTCCTTTACAGCTCAATACTTACAGTGCTTTCTGAAAAGATTTCATTTAGAACCTGGTACATATTTTCGACCAGAAATGGCTTGGGAAGAACTCCGGCAAATCCGTAATTATTGTAATTGGCCATTATGGGGTCATTGGAATAACCGCTGGAGACGACAGCTTTTACACCTGGATCGATATCCCTTAATTTCTTTATAGTTTCTTTACCTCCCATTCCTCCCGGAATGGTAAGATCCATGATAACCAAATCAAAAGCTTGCCCGGCTTCAAAAGCCTGGTTATACAGGTTAATGGCTTGATGACCATTGGTTGAGCTAATAGATTCATAGCCCAACTGTTTTAAGATCCTTGCCAGGGTTATCCTCACGGTTTCTTCGTCATCCATTATTAATATCCTGCCGTGTCCGGGCCTAATAGTGTCGTGGGCAATATTGCTTTCCATAAGTCCTTGCTCGGAGGCAGGCAGATAAATATCGAAAGTGGTTCCTCTACCAAATTGAGAGGTAACTTTAATATCCCCTTTATGCTTTTTTATTATGGAATAGACAGTGGCCAGGCCCAGGCCATGGCCCTTCTGTTTGGTAGTAAAATACGGATCGAATATTTTATTTAGATGTTGGGGGGGAATTCCTATACCCTGGTCTTTAATAGTTATTTTAATATATTTACCCGCATCCAAACCCGGCAAAGTATTGTCGTAAACTTCCAGGTTCGTGGCTGATAACTGTATAAAGCCCCCTTCGGGCATAGCTTGATCAGCATTGATAATTAGATTATTCATTACCTGACTAATCTGACCTTTGTCGATGCTTACCGGCCATAAATCATAAGGCAGGTAATCCTGACAGCGTACATTTGAACCTCTTAAGACGAATCGACTGGTATCCAACAAAAGGTTACGAATGGATACAGTTTCTTTTATAGGAGCACCGCCTTTTGAGAAGGTCAGGAGCTGTTGGGTAAGGTCCCGGGCTTGTATAGCTGCCTTTTCGATTTCCAACAATAATTCTGCAAGCTCATCATCCAACTGAAAAGCCATTTTGGCCAATGAAATATTGCCGCTGATAACAGTCAGAATATTATTGAAGTCATGAGCGATACCACCTGCCAGGGTACCGAGAGATTCTAACTTACTGCTTTTGACCAGTTCCTCTTGCATTCTTTGGCGCTCTAAGATTTGCCATTGCAGCATGTCATTAGCCTGCTGCAGTTCCGTGGTTCGTTCGCTTACTCTTAATTCCAGTTCATCGCGGGTGCGCCGCAGTTCTTCTTCCATCTGCTTACGTTCGGTAATATCGCTGATAACCCCAACAATAGCCGACTTACCCCTATACTCAATGGGATTGACACATAGATCACCCCAGATGGTCTGACCGTGAACGTTCTTAAGCTTTATCTCGTAATGATCCGGAACCTCCTGATTATTCAGACGAGCCTGAGCTCTTTGTTTCATCAACTCCAGGGAATCTGGATGAATATATTGCCATATGGGAGCACGTTCATCAATTGTACAACCGAGCACATCTTTATAGGTTGAGTTGTGATAGAGCAAGGGCTGATCATCTGTAGCAAATACATAAATAAAAACCGGGGCAGTATCAGCTATCATTCGAAAGCTGGCCTCATTTTCCCGCAGGGTTTTTAAGGCTTGGTTACGCTCATTGGAATAAGCAAAAAGGTCGGCAGCTACCGTGAGCAACTGGATATCCTCGTCATGCCAAAGACGATTTGTGTAGCAATCTTCAAAACCCAGGTAACCAGTTAGCTGTCCATTTATACGAGAAATCGGCACAAACGCCAGTGATTCACTTTTTTGATCTATAAGAAAGTTTTTTTCATTGACTGCTTCGGATGGGAGTGAGTTAATATCTGATACAATCACGGCGTGCCTGATCTCCAGTTGACTAAGCCACCAGGAGAATTGACTGGAGTCCAGGTTTTGCAGCTGGTCTATCTTAGGTGCTGTATTACTGTCACACCACTCATATTTTTTATCCACAGTTTTACCGTCATCACGGACTTCAAATAAACAAACCCGATTGACTGCAGCGGCCTCACCTAGCAATTGTAGTATAAGCTGAATATCCGGTTTGTCGGATTGCATAAAGAGCTTGGAGGTTTCGGCCAGAGCCTTTTCCAGGGATAAACGGTGCTGAATCTCGTCCTGAGCCGCATAGTATTTCGCTTCTATTATTTCCAGTTCCTTTATCCGCTCACAGAGCCTATTGTATTCATTAGTATCGACAATAGCTGAATTAGCCAAGCTCATCCTAATCCTCCTTTTCCATGGAGAGTAGCAACAATAAAATAATATTTGTAATATATATACAATTAAAATTATATATACCAGACATACAAATTAACGATTATATTCTGCATAAGAGTAGAAAATCCTCCAAATAGTCGAAAGATAATGAATAAACTAAGTATAGTATGCAATTAGATATTACAATTAAACTAAGAGTAAGACTTTATGAGTTTTAATATTGAACTCAAATTCGGATTATAATTTAGATTTATAGTCTGACCTAATGCTTAAATAATTCATATATATAAGGGGAAAATAAATATAAGCAATACACATTTGGGAGGTCGTGTTATGGACTGGAAAAACAAAGCTAATGTCTGGGTGGAAGAAATAGAAATTGCTGCTGAAGGAGTCAGCGATCGGGTAAAGGAACTTGTGCAAGAAGGAAATGTGAGACGTCTGATTATTCGCAAGGCTAATGATGACCTGTTGTTAGAAATCCCACTTACGGCCGGAGTAGCCGCTGGTGCTCTTATGACATATATGTTGCCTATATTAACTGCCTTGATTACTCTAACCGGTTTATTTACCAGGGTAAAAATACAGGTCATACGTAATGAGGATAGCAATTAATCATGAAAAAATCAGGATTACGTAAATGATGAATGTGGTGATGTAAGGCGAAAACATTAACATAGTTATAAAGCGAGATTCTCTTACCAGGATCTCGCTTTATCATTTACATGAATCAAAGGCCTGCTTATTGTTGCATATTTGCATTTTGTCCCACGACGAATTAGCCCTGTCTTTATACTTTCTTTACTTTTTATTAACCAATCTTGACCCCGTATTGATCATTTTATATCTATCATAATCATTAAGGTTATTCTTGCAGTGCAGCCCTATGGATTGTACTGGAGTATTCATGGGTGCCTGGGTGATAGCTAAATGGTGATTGAAGGGAAACATACCAAAAAAGAGGAGGAAGATAGGGTGGATTTAGTTGTTGGTGGTATTACCGCTGCTGGCCTACTGGTGTTCTTGTTCTATTGTTTAATGAGGGCGGAGGAACTGTAATGAAAGCGATTGATATTATGCAAATACTGGTTTTCCTGTTGGTTCTAGTGGCTCTGGCCATTCCCCTGGGGCATTATATGGCCAGGGTTTTCAGCGGGGCAAAGAGCTTCCTGGATCGCATTATGAAACCTCTGGAAAGCCTGATTTATAAAATTTCCGGGGTGGATGAAGCGGAAGAAATGGAGTGGCGGCAGTATGCTGCCAGCCTGTTAATCTTCAACTTATTCGGTTTTTTATTGCTGTTTATATTGCAACTGGTTCAGGGATGGCTGCCATTAAACCCGCAAAAATTGACTGCGGTTAAATGGGATCTAGCATTAAATACCGCCATCAGTTTTATGACCAATACCAACTGGCAGGCTTATGCTGGAGAAAGCACCATGACTTACTTCACCCAGATGGCCGGCTTGACGGTGCAGAACTTTGTCTCTGCTGCTACTGGGATAGCGGTAGTGGTAGCTTTGATAAGGGGGTTGACCCGGCATAGCAGCAAGACTATAGGCAATTTTTGGGTGGATATGACCCGTTCTATTACGCGGGTTTTACTGCCTATAGCCTTTATACTGGCTTTGGTTCTGGTATCACAGGGAGTGATCCAAAATCTGCAGTCATATCAAGCAGTTCAGACTGTTGAGGGGAGCCAGCAGTTATTGGCTATGGGACCAGTTGCATCTCAGGAGGCAATTAAGGAATTAGGTACCAATGGGGGAGGCTTCATGAATGCTAATTCAGCCCACCCCTTTGAAAATCCTAATCCATTGAGCAATTTCCTGGAGATGCTGGCCATCCTGCTAATACCAGTAGCTCTGCCCTTTACTTTCGGGCATATGAGTGGTGATAAACGTCAGGGATGGGCTATTTTCGCGGCTATGATGCTGCTTTTTATTGCAGCTATAGGAGTTTGTTATTCCAGTGAAGCGGCGGGTAACCCTCAAATAGCCAGTCTGGGAGTGCAAGGAGCAACCGCCATGGAAGGTAAAGAAGTACGTTTTGGGATCGGCAGTTCATCCCTTTTTGCCACTGTTACCACAGTTACCTCCTGCGGGGCAGTAAATTCCATGCATGATAGCTTCACTCCGCTGGGAGGGATGATTCCGCTTTTGCTGATGATGTTGGGAGAAAATGTCTTTGGAGGGGTAGGGTCCGGTTTATATGGAATGCTTGTCTTCGTAATAATTACTGTTTTTATTATTGGCTTGATGGTGGGGAGAACCCCGGAATATCTGGGCAAGAAGATTGAAGCCCGGGAGATGAAGATGGTCACTCTGGCTATTTTGATTCCGGCTGCTTCCATACTCCTGGGCAGTGCGGCTGCCGCCGCTATCCCGGCTGGAACCAGCTCGATTTTTAATCCTGGGCCGCACGGCTTGAGCGAAATTCTTTATGCCTTTTCTTCCTGCACGGGCAACAATGGCAGTGCCTTTGGAGGGCTTAATGCTAACACACTATTCTATAACCTGATGCTCAGTGCAGCGTTGCTGGTGGGCAGATTTGGAGTTATCCTGCCAGTGCTGGCGGTAGCCGGCAGCATGGGCGCTAAAAAATCAGTAGCGGCTAATGCGGGAACCTTTTCAACTACCAGTGGTCTGTTTGTAGGCTTACTAGTAGGAACCGTTCTGATCGTGGGAGCCCTGACTTTTTTCCCGGCTCTGGCTTTGGGTCCTATTGTAGAACATTTGATGCTGCTGGGGGGTTAATAAGTCACGGAATGCCAAAATATTTGGCAGGATTTTCATGCTGCTGATTTTTAAGAGGGAGACGATAATAATGGCAATTTATCAGGGGTCCTATCCCCAGGAAAACAAAAAGAAGCCCCTTAGCGCTGCAATCATTAAACAAGCAGTGGGGGAGTCTTTTAAAAAACTTGATCCGCGTATCCTGTGGCACAATCCGGTCATGTTTGTGGTTGCTGTGGGGGCTCTTTTAACCACTTTTTTTGTCTTTAAAAATGTACTTGCGGGACAGTGGACCGATACTAGTTTTAACTTACAAATAGCCCTATGGTTATGGATTACCGTGCTTTTCGCCAACTTTGCCGAAGCGGTAGCAGAAGGCCGAGGCAAGGCCCAGGCTGCCGAGCTGCGCAACACCCGCACGGCCACCATTGCCAAAAAGGTTTCTGGATCAATCATGATCAAGATTCCGGCTAACGAGCTGCGCAAAGGAGATCTGGTTAAAGTGGAGGCCGGGGATACAATTCCCGGTGATGGCGAGGTAGTAGAAGGTATTGCTTCCGTGGATGAAAGTGCCATTACCGGAGAGTCAGCACCGGTAATCCGGGAATCAGGCGGCGATCGCAGCTCAGTTACAGGAGGTACCCGGGTTCTTTCTGACTGGATTATCGTCAGGATTATGGCTGATCCGGGTGAAACTTTCCTGGATCGGATGATTCACCTGGTAGAAGCCGCTCAACGACAAAAGACTCCGAACGAAATTGCCCTGACGATTTTACTTCTGGGTTTAAGCATTATCTTTCTCATAGCAGTTGGGACCATGGAATCCTTCGCTATATATTCGAATGCCATGGTTTCAGTCCCGGTACTGATCGCCCTGCTGGTGTGTTTGATTCCCACCACCATTGGGGGTTTATTAAGCGCCATAGGCATAGCTGGCATGGATCGGCTCTTTCAGCGCAATGTGCTGGCTATGTCAGGCCGGGCAGTTGAGGCAGCCGGGGATGTTGATGTTTTGCTGATGGACAAAACCGGTACGATTACTCTGGGTAACCGTATGGCTACAGAATTTCTCCCGGCCCCCGGGGTAAAGGCAGAAGTGCTGGCCGATGCCGCCCAGTTATCTTCTCTGGCTGACGAGACGCCAGAGGGAAGAAGCATTGTGATTTTGGCCAAGAGTCAATATGGTCTGCGCGAAAGGGATATATTGGAGCTTAAAGCCCAGTTTATTCCGTTTTCAGCCCATACCCGTATGAGTGGGGTCAAGGTGGAAGGCCGAGAGATTTGGAAAGGAGCTGTGGATGCCATCGAGGGTTATCTGCAGTCCCAGGGGGAAGAGTTAAACCCGGAAATAAGAAATATTGCCACCGATATCGCCAAGAACGGTGCTACACCGTTGGTGGTCGTAGAAAATCTCCAGGCCCTGGGAGTAATAAATTTAAAAGATGTAGTAAAGGGCGGTATTAAGGAACGTTTTGCTCAGTTACGACGCATGGGTATAAAAACCATAATGATTACCGGTGACAACCCCTTGACAGCAGCGGCCATTGCTGCTGAAGCTGGAGTGGATGATTTTTTGGCTGAAGCTACTCCTGAGGCCAAGCTTAGATTAATTCGCGAACATCAGGCAGCAGGACATCTGGTGGCTATGACCGGAGATGGAACCAATGATGCTCCCGCTCTGGCTCAGGCCGATGTAGGGGTAGCCATGAACAGTGGTACCCAGGCCGCTAAAGAAGCCAGCAACATGGTGGATTTGGATAGCAACCCTACCAAGTTGATTGAGGTGGTGGAAACTGGCAAGCAGTTGCTGATGACCCGTGGTTCGCTTACTACCTTTAGCATTGCCAATGATGTAGCCAAGTATTTTGCTATAATTCCGGCCATATTTGTTGGTGCTTACCCTCAACTGGGAGTATTAAACATCATGGGTCTGGCCACTCCTCAGAGTGCTATTTTGTCAGCGGTAATATTCAATGCCTTGATTATCATTGCTCTGATTCCGCTGGCTTTACGGGGTATAACTTATCGCCCCCTGGGAGCCGAGGCCATTCTAAAGCGGAATATATTTATTTATGGCCTGGGAGGTTTGTTGGTACCTTTTATCGGCATCAAAATAATTGATCTGCTGTTGGTGTTGCTGGGAATAGCCTAAAGCTTGCCAAGTTTAATGGATTAATCGCATAGAAAAACTATAGGGAAAGGAAGTATAAAAGTATGAGCAAAGTATTTAAGAATTCGGTCTTGATGATTCTTTTGATGACCATCATACTGGGTATCATTTATCCGCTGTTGGTAACTGGCATAGCTCAGTTAGTATTTCCTCGCCAGGCCAATGGTTCCGTTATTTATAACCATGATCGAGCGGTAGGATCAGAGTTGATCGGCCAGACCTTCAGTGGCCCGCAGTATTTTCATGGTCGCCCCTCCGCAGCTGGTAAGGGTTATGATGCTGCAGCATCTGCCGGTTCAAATCTGGGTCCCAGTAATCCGGAGCTATTCAAAAGGATTGCTGAGCAGGAAAAGAAAATTCGTACCGAGAATAATTTAGCCCAGGACCAGAAGCTACCGATTGACCTGCTTACTTCGTCAGCCAGTGGTCTGGACCCGCATATCAGTCCGGAGGCGGCTTTTCTACAAGCTGAGCGGGTAGCCAGCAGCCGAAAAGTATCGGTAGAGATAGTTAATGCGATATTGGAGAAAAATATAGAAAAAAGACAATTCGGACTATTGGGCGAACCGCGGGTAAATGTATTGCGGCTCAATCTCGCTCTTGATAAAGGACTAGTTACGGAATAAATGGGTAATATGATGCCTGTGCAGATTTTTCGTCCTGCGAGGCGGCAGGAGCCTTAGATACTTAACAGTATCTAAGCCGACGACAATGAAGTAAGGCGAAATTAACCGACATGCATGATATGCTTATTGCGTGACAGGTCCTAGTAATTAGGGTAAAGGGGAATGGGTACGGTGAAAGAAAAACGAGCTGATCCTGATGCCTTGCTGGACAGCATGAAAAGAAACGAACGCGGCCGGTTGACCGTTTTCCTGGGGGCAGCGGCTGGGGTTGGCAAGACCTATGCCATGCTGGAAGCTGCCCGGGAGCGAATGGCTGAAGGCACCGATGTGGTTGCGGGTTGGGTCGAGACTCATGGACGCAAGGAGACCGAGGCCCTGATAGCAGGCCTGGAGATCTTGCCTCCTCGCTTAATGGATTATCGCGGCAAACAGTTTGCGGAGATGGACCTGGATGCGCTGCTGAAAAGGAAGCCGCAGATTGTTCTGGTCGATGAGTTGGCTCACAGTAACATTGAGGGTGCTCGCCATCCTAAACGCTATCAGGATGTCGAAGAATTACTGGCGGCGGGTATTGATGTTTATACGTCGCTCAATATCCAGCACTTGGAGAGCATGAATGATATTGTTGCCAGAATAACTGGGGTATCGGTACGGGAGACTGTACCTGATACTATACTTAAGCATACTGAAATACAATTGATAGATATACCTACCGAAGAACTCTTACAAAGGCTTCAGGAAGGCAAGGTTTATGTTCCTGAACAAGCTAACGAGGCAGTAAGAAAGTTTTTTAGGCCCGGCAACATTAATGCTTTAAGGGAAATGTCCCTACGCTATACTGCCCAGCAGATAGATCAACAGATGCAAACCTATATGAAAGCGCATGCTATTGAAGGGCCCTGGCCAGCCGGTGAGCGAGTGATGGTGTGTATCAGTTCCAGCCCCTTTGCTACTCAATTAATTCGCGTTGCCCACCGTATGGCCATGCGTTTAAAAGCTGAATTGCTGGTGGTTTACGTCGAGACACCCGGAATAGCTTCCCACAGTATCCTGTCACGTGAGCGATTATTTGCCAATCTGCGCCTGGCCGAAGAACTGGGAGCGGAGATCATTAGTACCAGTGGCACTGACATTACGGCAGAATTGTTGCAGATTGCCCGTTCCCGTAATGTTACTCAGGTAGTTATTGGTAAGCCTCTGCGCCCTAGATTGTTGGACCTGCTAAGGGGTTCCGTAGTTGATCAGGTCATTCGTTCCAGCGAAGGATTTAGTGTCCATGTGATACCAGGCCATCCGAGTGGAGAGTTGGATAGCCCCGTCTGGCATCCGGAGAAGTCCCGACTAAGTCTCTGGCCATATTTAAAAATGATATTCATTGTTTTAGTTATTACCGTACTGCTCCATCCCTTGGCGCATAAACTGGGTTTGGTTAATGTAGCTATGATTTATCTGCTCCCGGTCTTATACTGTGCGGTCAGATGGGAACGTAAGGTAGCTCTGCTGGGAGCAGTTGCCTCAGCCCTGTGCTTGGATTTCTTCTTTATTCCACCCCAGCTCAGTTTAACAGTGGCTGATTTGAGATACTTTCTAAGCTTTGGGATATTTTATCTGGTGGCCTGGGTAACCAGCACCATGGCGGCTCGTCTACGTCGGCAGATTGAAAATTCCCACCAGCGAGAAAGTATGGTGGGAGCTTTATACAGCTTGAGCAGGGAGATCGGTACATCTTATGGAATAGATGAAGTATTGGCGACGGTTATCAAGAAAGTAGCCGCAGCCAGCGGGGGAGAAGTAATTATCTTATTACCGGATAGTAATGGTAATCTGGAATTAAGAGCCAGCAGCGATTATTTTAAACGCGATAATTTCACGGAAAACGAAATGGCTGTAGCTACCTGGGCATTTGAACATCTTCAATCAGCAGGCAAAGGAACGGATACTCTGGCTGGAGCCAACTTGGTTTATATGCCACTCACTACCGAAGCAGGAGCTGCCGGAGTTTTGGGTATTCGACCTGCCAATGGGGAAAAGAATTTACTTAGAGAGCAGAAGCGCTATGTGGAAGCCCTGGCTAACCTGACCGCGGTAGCTATCAACCGCATTCAACTGGCTGAAAGAGCCCGTGAAGTCCAGCTGGCTTCTGATTCCGAAAGACTGCGTACAGCGCTTTTTAACTCGATATCTCATGATCTGCGCACTCCTTTAACATCTATCCTGGGTTCGGTTAGCGGGCTTATAGAGGAAGAACAGCTTTATGATGCGGAGGCCCGCCGAGCTATGCTGGAAAACATTCAGCAGGGCGCTTTACGTATGCACCACCTGGTAAACAATTTACTTGATATGGCTCGTTTAAATAGCGGTTTTTTACAGCTTAATCAACAATTTTGTGATATTCAGGACATTATTGGGGTAGCGGTCAGAAGAGTTGAACACCCGGAAAGTGAATCCTTTAATATAGATATAGAGCCGGGCCTTCCCTTGGTGGAAGTAGATTTTGTCCTGATTGAGCAGGTCATTGTTAACTTGCTCGATAATGCGGTCAAGTATTCTGGAACGACCCGGGATATCAGTGTAATAGCTCGCCGTCGGGGAGCTATTATAGAAGTGGCAGTGGTTGACCGGGGGCCGGGAATTGCGCCGGAAAATCGGGAAAAAATTTTTAACAGCTTCTTCCGCCTGCAAAATACAAATAATATCAGTGGAACAGGATTGGGATTAGCAATCTGCAAGAGTATTATAGAAGCTCATGCTGGGGAAATTGAAGCCGTAGATAACCCTGGTGGGGGCACGATTGTACGCTTTAAAATACCACTGGGAGAAATTAAACAGCTACCTACTACAAATTGAAGGATAGGGTGAATCGATGAGCAAGCAAGGACCGAGAGTTCTTATAATTGATGATGAGGAACAAATGCGGCGTTTGCTGCAGGTGGCACTAAACGCTCACGATTATATTACGGCTTTGGCAGTTGCTGGCCAGGAGGGACTGGGTCTGGCCACCTTGTTTCGACCTGACCTGGTGATATTGGATATGACTCTTCCTGATATGGATGGAATAGAGGTAGTTAAAAACCTGCGTCAATGGTCCAACGTACCTATCATTATTCTGTCAGTTCGTGAAGGGGAAGCTGACAAAATAGCAGCTTTGGATGCCGGGGCCGATGATTATGTAACCAAACCCTTCAGCATGGGAGAACTCCTGGCTAGAATGCGTACTGCTATACGGCATGCAGTACCTTCAGGTGACGAACCAGTACTTAATTATGGCAATCTGCTGATTGACCTGGCCCATCGGCAGGTGCAGATTGATGGAAAGGAAATTAAGTTAACTCCTACCGAATATGAGTTGCTGAAGCTACTTTCCAATCATCCCGGCAAGGTACTTACCCATGGACAAATTCTGAGGGCTATTTGGGGACCAGGGTATGAAAAGGAAACGCATTATTTACGCGTATATATAGGGCAGTTGCGCCATAAAATCGAAAAAGACCCCAGCCGTCCAGAGCATATTATCACCGAACCAGCAGTGGGGTACAGGTTTATGTAGGGTGTCGGGGCACTAACGTTATATTAGTGCCCCGACACCCTGCTATTATGCCAACTAAATTGGTTTCCTTGACTTACTTACATTTTCTGCAGAAACCATAGACCTCAAAATAGTGCTGCAGGGGTTGAAAGTCTCGGCTTTGTATGAAGCTTTCTATATCTCTGGCCATTGGACACGCGGTTAGATTTTCTATATCTCCACATTTTAGACAAACCAGATGATGATGATGTCCAGCGGATGCCAACTCATACCTGGCCTTACCATCCGCAAAGCTGGCCCGGAAGATAGTACCCATATCAGTCAGGATTTCTAAATTGCGGTACACTGTTCCCAGGCTTATATTAGGTTGTACTAATTTGACGGTTTGATATATTTCTTCGGCCGAAAGATGAGATTGCTGCTGGCTTAGGGTATCCAGAATGGCTTGCCTTTGCTTGCTGGAGCGTATATTTTTTCCACTTACTAATTTAGATTTAGGACCAGGCATGATTACCACTCCTTTAGCTGGATTTGGGTTTCAAAAATAGGGTAACTATAAAAAATAAGCTGGCACAGAGTACAATGGTTGCACCGCTGGCCGTACCCCAATAATACGATAGAATTAGCCCCGTTAAGCCTGAAATCACTGCAATCAATACCGCTATCAGGTGATACTGCCTCATATTCGCAGCTATATTGCGGGCAGCAGCCGCCGGCAGGACCAGCAGAGAATTAATAATCAGGATGCCTACCCATTGTATAGACATGGTAACAATAATAGCCATAATTATACTGAACAGCATTTCTATAGCCCTTACGTTAATACCTCTGCTACGGGCCAGGGAAGGGTTTACGCTAACCAGGAGCAATTGATTAAAACCTAAGGACCAGAATAATATCACCAGGACCAGCACCGCTACCAACATCAGGATTTGGTTAGGAGAAATGCTCAAAAGATCACCGATTAGAAAGCTGGAATACCTGGTAAAACCGCCCCCGCGAGAAAGTATAACTATTCCCAGAGCTACCGCTGAGGCAGAAAACACGCCAATGATAGTATCGGGTGAAGACCTCCCGTTAGCTTTGACCAGAGATATGCCTATAGCTAGCAGCAATGCAAATGCCAGCATGGCGGCCAGTGGATCTTTTAATCCCAGCAGCACCCCAATGGCGATGCCGGTTAGAGCCGAGTGACCAATAGCATCGGAAAAGAAGGCCATCTTATTATTAACAACCATAGTACCCAGAATCCCAAAAAGGGGTGTTACCAGAAGAACAGCCAGCAGAGCATTTAACATAAAAGTATACTGAACCCACTGAAAAGGGAGGAGATGCTGCGCCCAGGAGTAGTATAGAGCCATCCTTAATACCCCTCCTTTAGATCAATCAACTGGCTTGTAGATCTCGGCTGGACAGCAATTCTACCGAATTCCTGAATAACCTGGTCATTATTAAATACCTCTTGTGGGGTACCATTACAGACCACGGTCTGCTTAAGGTAGACGATGCGATTTGCATAGCGAGCCATCAGGTTCAAATCATGGGATACTAGAATGATGGAAAGGTCATAGCGATGTCGCAAATCAGAGACCATTTCATAAAAAATTTCCATTCCTCGCTGGTCAACTCCGGAAACAGGTTCATCCAGGAGCAGGAGATCAGGAATAGGGGTTAAAGCCAGAGCCAATAAGACCCGCTGTAACTCACCACCTGAAAGTTTGCCCAGCCGGCGATCGATCAGATGTTCCGCCTGTACGCGTCCTAAACTTTCCTGGCATTGTGCACGCACAGCTCGACTATGTGACCAGCATACCGGTATGCGACTGGCACTGGCTCCAAATAGATCCAGCACGCTAATCGGCGAATTTTGATCAAAATCTAAATGCTGGGGTACATAGCCTACTACTGGGTTATTAGTGTTGCAATTAGCTGCATCCAGAAATTTCAATTCACCACTGTGAGGTATTTCCCCCAAAATAGCCTTCAAAAGCGTACTTTTTCCAGCTCCATTGGGACCGATCAAGGCGGTCAACTCGCCACAGTGAATGTGCAGATTAACGTCATTTAGAATAACTATATCTGAGAAATTTACCCCAAAGTGTTCAATTTTTGTACAGCACAAGCCACAGATCTGGCTGCCAACTTGGCTGCAGGAGTCTGAGTTTACCATCAGCGTAGAGCCTCACTTAAAGTTTTCAAATTTTTTCGCATGATATCTAGATACGCATCCGGGCTGTCCGGGCCGCTTACGGCCGGATCAAGAATATAGACTTTGGCTTCCGTATCACGAGCGATAGTTTGGGCAGCACCAGGTGGATATTGAGGCTCAGTAAACAAGGCTTTGGCCTGAGATTTTCGTATCATTTTGATAGTATTGGCCAGCTCAGCAGCATTGGGTTCTGACCCGGGTTCACGTTCCACTATCGCTACTATATTTAACCCAAATTCCTGGGCAAAGTAGGGAAACGCTTCATGGAAGGTTACAATGCTGCGATTATCTACCCCTTCCAACTGAGCATGCATTTCCTGACTCAGGAGTCGCAGCTTGGAAGTATAGGTTTCAGCATTCCTACGGTATAGACTGGCGTGGCTTGGATCGAGGACAGCTAGTTGTTCCGCTATATTGTCCACTTCTTTAATTGCACCAGCTATGCTGACCCAGACATGAGGATTGTCACCCGCTTCACCCTGGCCTTTGATCAGTTCTATACCCTGACTGGCTGTGACTATTTTTAGTTGGGGCTGTTGTTTGACTGCTTTGTCCAAAAAGCTCTCTGTTCCTGCCCCGTTAACAATGAAAATATCCGCTTTATTCAAGGTTTTAACATCATTTGGGGTCAGCTGATAGTCGTGCAAACAACCGGTCTGAGGACTGGTCAGGTTGATTAACTCAATTCCGGGAACTTCTGCAGTTATGTTCAAGGCCATGATATACATAGGATAAAAGGAGGTAACCAGGGTTAATTGATCGGCAGAAGGAGCAGTGGATGATGGTTTGCTGGTATCCGAGCTGCATCCGCTCAGTAATATCAGACTGGAAAGGAAAAGTACAGTTAGGTAATTCTTTATCCGAGGTATGGTTTTAAATATTTTCAAGGTATTGCCTCCAGTTTTTATTAGTAATCATTCCTATTATTATTAATATTTATACAGACTTAACATAATGTCAAGCAATAAAAAGGATGCCTCGTATTTAATAATAGGAAGTTTTCAATGAAAATCTACCCAAATAACTAATAACTTAGTACTTGTCCGCCGAAAAAACAGCCTGACCGTTATTGGTCAGGCTGTTATCTGATTACTTATGGTTTTTTATTGTAATAAGGTATACGTCCTATCTGTAAGCAGTGTTTAACGCTTTCGCCAGGGTGCGAACATCATATTTATGAGGAGTAACCGGGCAAATTTTCTTGTTTACGCCCATTAATGTGTAAACCGCAATGCGAGCTGCCCGCACCGAATATTCCTCGGTAAATACCATGTCTTCAGGAATCTCGACGAACTGGCTGATCATTGCCAGGTTGGTTGAACCTTGGGGAACAACCTGAGGGCGATCTTTCAAAGCCCGATTTTGGAACAGAGCATCACAATACGGCATCATACAAGGAATTACATTGATAATGCTGGCCTTGATTTCATCTGCATATTCCTCAAAATGCAGGTGACCTAAAACCTCGGTGAGGATTTCTTCACCGGTGCAATCGCGCATAGGTTTCTTTACAAAATCGCCTTCTTTATCTGTGTATAGAGCATATCCCCACAGAATGGTTACATCTTCGGGTTGATTCTTAAAGTGGGGTTGGGCAGCTACAACCAGGGACATTAACCAGTTGGAGTCCTTGAAGGTCATGAGTGCGCCGCTGCCTGGTTTGTTGCGCGAATACCTTTCAATTTCTTTCAAGAATTTATTACCTTTGCAGGTAACTGTAAATGATTCCCAGTTAGTCTCGTCCGGGTGGGCAAAGAAGGGATCAGGATTACCCAGACCTTCTTTCTTGGCAGCGATCTTTTTCCAGAGCGCTCCGGAAGGGGGATTGCCAGGTTCATAATTAGCTGGCTTATGGTAGGAACCCAGAGTAGCATTATCGGTAATGCAGCCGTTGGTAAAGAAGCACAGATCTCCCTCGTTCAGCTGAATAGCATCGGGTCTACCGTCCTGCTCATAATGGATGGCGGTAACCGTAATACCATCACCCTCTTTGAAGTCCAGGTCAGTTACGGTACATTTCAGGCTGAAATCAACCCCAAATTTATCGAGATAAGTTTTAATTGGCACAATGATGGAATCATACTGATTATACTGTGTTCTGGTTACGCCCTCCAGGGTCTGGATACGAGAGAATTCAAATATCATACGATTCATATAACGCTTGAATTCAGACAGGCTGGACCATTTTTGGAAAGCAAAGGTAGTCTGCCACATGAACCAGAAGTTGGTCTCAAAGAAGTGAGGAGTACCCGCAAACCAGTCACGGATACGCAGATTATCCAGTGCTTCTTCCGGAGTAATCATGAGTTTACCTAAAGTCAAGCGGTCAGTGGTGTTGAACCCCATGGACATTACATCCAGGACTTCCCCATCTTTGTTAATCAGCCTGGCGTTGGCGTGAGTTGGATGGTCGTGGTCAAAGGCCAGTATTTCATCGCAAACTGACATACCCTCGTGGTCCAAGGAGGGTATGGTGTCCAGGAGATCCCAGGTATTCTCATAGGTTTCTTCGTTTAACATTCTGCCCCCGCGGCAGATGAACCCATCATTTGCATTACCGGCCCCATCATTACTGCCACCCAGGATAGGCATGCTCTCTAAAATGTGAATATTCTGGCCGGGAAAATCACAATCTCTAATCAGATAAACCGCGCCTGCCAAAGAAGCCAGGCCGCCGCCCACAAAATAAACCTGTTTGTTTTCATAGTCTTTTGCCATAAATCATTACCTCCATTACTTTTTTGCCTCATGACATTAATGTATCGGTGCAAACCTCTTGGTGAAATCTGGAGCTTTTCCGAAGAATAACTGAATCATCACTCTCCTTAAAGCATTATTGGACTTTACTCATTAAATATAGTCCTATTGCTGGCTCTAAAGTATGTGTTGCAAGACAGAAAATGTAATTAATCTTTTGTGCAATGTGCACTATAATACAAAATATCGAGAGAATAATTTGTCTGTGAGCAGAACGAAACGGGGGAAAGTTCATGGCTATTACAATTCAGGAAATTGCGGAAAAGCTTGATCAATTTTCACCAGTAATATCAATGGGAAACGAGGTACCTGCAGATATTAAAAGCGTACGATTCTTGGGGGGTGACATTGAAAACTGTGCAGCGGACATTCTCTATATTACTAAAGGCAATGATATAGAATCAGGTATGGAATATCATGGTATCAATCTTCTTGTTATGGGATTGACATTTTTGCCCAAGTATTTTGATGACAAACAAAATAATTTGATTTTATTGAGCGATGAATACCAAGCCGAGCTGGTTTTTAATGCCGTGCAAAATATACTGGAAGATAGCCTGTTTTTAGCCAATAATGCCTTGGCATTGTTGCAGGAAATAGATAAGGGTGGTGGCATAAATGATATTGTAGAAATGGGCGCGCGCATACTGCAAAGACAGGTAATATTGGTGGATTCAGGTTTTAAAATAGTAGCCCATTCTTTGCAAAGACCAGTAGATGGACCAATCCTCAATCGTTTTATAGAAATAGGATATGTTCCCACCGAATTTGTTGTAGCGGTTAAGGATCGAGGGATTATTGCCAGAGCCGCCAGCAGTTCACGACCGTTTATCGTAAATTCCTGGTTTTACGAGGACATGGAGCGAATAGTCTGCAAGGTGGAAGCTGACGGAAAAATGTTGGCATATATTATGGTTCTGGTAGACGAGCGCCCATTTTCTGCCCAGGATCTTGATTTTGCAGTGCTTTTAAGTAAAGTTATTGCTGCTGAAATGCGCAGAGCCAGTGCCCGCGGCACTAATCAGAGCTTGATTCAAGAAAATATGCTCATGGATATTCTGGGAGGTGGTATTAACCGGGAGGAAGTAGCGATGGAAAGAGCCCGTAATGCCGACTTCAAGGTGGGGAAAAATCTCTGTGTGCTGAGCATTGATATTATCAAGCATCAATCCAATTCGTATATGATAGATTATTTTAGACAAACCTTGGAAAGAAGATTTATAGGGTCAAAGACGCTTTTATATAAGCAGCATTTAGTGCTGGTTTTGGATTTGAGAGACAAAGATACTATTACCGAGCCAATGTATGAGAAATTACATGAGCTGATGAAAATGAACAGCCTTACCGCTGGATATAGTCGTTCCTTCTCCAACCTGGTATCTTTACGTGAGCATTATGAACAATCAGTGAAAACCTTGGAATTAACCAGTCTCATGGAAATGCCGGGTTACCTCTTCTCCTATGACGAAATAAAGGTCTACCATCTTCTTAGTCTGGTTTCGGAAAAAACAAATTTAATGGAGTTCTGTCATCCTCCGATTCTGCAATTAGCTGCTTATGATAAGAAGCACAATGGCAATTACCTGGAAACCTTATGGACTTATATGGAATGCCGGCAAAACGCGGTGGAAGCAGCTAACAAATTGATGATTCATCGTAATACTCTAAATTATCGCCTAAATAAAATAGTGGAAATAACCGGTATGGATCTGACCAATAGCGATACCATGTTTCAAGTCCAATTGAGCAGGTCGATTCTGAGCTTTGTGCAACAATTGGCTGATAAAGCATAAAACTAATCCAAAACTAACTTAGAGCCAATAGCTTGGTGCCTGTCCACATTGAAAAACCCGGCCACCGAGGACCGGGTTTTTTACCGCATCAGAAATTGTAACATTTTTATAGGTTGCACCCTTCGGACATTACATATGTTCCTGTGGCCGCAATTAAGAAAACACCCTTCTGGTACTACAGATTTGACCTGAAGGTCAATATTAAGGCTGACAGGTAAGAAAACTCTAGCATCTGCTGTCGCTTAAGACTCAGCGCAAACTGATTTTTCTTACGCTATATTATTCTTTTACTTCAACCAGACTCTTGAACCATTTTTCATTATGATGGGCGCTGATCTCGGCGTCGATAAATCCGTCCATCATCATGGAGGCAAACTCTACCCTGGATTTAGGATGAATGGCCGCTAGGAAGAAATGACCACCCACGGCCAGGATAAGAACAGCGGCTACCCAAAAATGAACTGAATAACAGAAAGCCAGGAAAGCAGCAGGCATAGCAGCACGCCAGAGCCACATGGGAAAGCCAGTTAATATAAGCAGGAGACAACCGATAATGATCATATGACCCAGCATTTTCTGCCCGGCATTGTATTTGTCCTGCGGTGGAACTTCACCTTTTAAAAAGGGAATATAGCCTCCCATAGTTTTTAACCAGCCAAAATCATCCTTGGTGAAGGTGGAGATAGTATCCATAAAACGCGCAAATCTTTCAAAGTTTAAGAGGATATAGAGAGCTGGACCTACAGTGAAGACCACTCCGGCCCAGCGATGTACTAAAGAAGCATTAGCATCGCCACCAAAAATATTGCCAATAAATCCAATATCAAAATAGAAACCTATTCCGGTCAGAGCCAGGATGGTAAAAGCAACCAGGTGTACCCAGTGCATGGTACGGGTCTGTTCACCGTGTTTAAGAACTTTTCCTTTTACTTCACTCATTTTAATACCTCCTACGCAGCGTCATGCTGATGAGCATGCAGTTCTTCGATCAAAGCGGGGATATCTTTGCCGTATTTGGTGTGCAGGAGATGTTCGGATTTTTCGGTTAATGGTTTAACCTCTCCCGGTGACAGAAATTCCTTATAGATTTGCAAAATTTCTGGATTCTGATGGGATTTTCTTAAAGCCATGCTCTCATCCAGGGAGTAGAGCCCGGCTGCTCTTTTTTCGATGTAGTCATCGCTGGCTGCCCAAGCGTCAAACCCGAATTTGGCAAAGACACCGCTGATAATGATGGTAGCCGCCAGCATACCTGAACCTTTGAAGAACTGTCGGCGGGTAAAGGTCGATTTTTCTTTAAATATACTCATGCGTATCCCCCTCTCTTAATACATATCCCGACGGATAGGTTGCCCGCCGCCGTTAATGCATCCACCCGGGCAGTTCATCACTTCGATAAAGTGATATTTGCTGCGTCCGGCCAGAACATCTTCTATTATCTTGCCAACGTGTTTGGTCCCGGTAACTATGCAGACATTTACGGGCAAGGTCTTACCCAAATCTTTGATAGGAATCTCTACAGTGGCTTCGCGAACTGGTTTAAGACCCCGTACGGCTTTGAATTCAACCCGGCCGAGGGTCTGTCCGCTGAGAATTTCATAGGCAGTACGTAAGGCTGCTTCCATGACTCCGCCGGTAACTCCAAAGATGGTAGCAGCACCGGTGGAAGAACCAATCAACTTGTCAGCTTCTTCATCCTGGAGATGCACAAAATCTATACCAACCTCCTTAATCATGGTCGCTAATTCGCGGGTGGTTATAACATAATCGACATCCTGGAAACCACTGGCTGCCATTT
>CAZEDT010000062.1:0-23407 GCA_964510795.1 uncultured Syntrophomonas sp. | reverse complement strand
AGAAATAATGTGCTTTGACATTTTAACCTCCTCTGTGTCGCTTTCTTAACAGACTGCGACGTTACACTCTGTCAGACATCTTACTAATCAGTTCCAGCGTTGCATGCTGGTATTTTGGGTACATATCGGGATCTGTCTTCTGAATCTCGGCCAGGGTTCCCAGTAAATCGTTGAAATTTTTCTTTAGGTTCTCAAAATGCACCTTATATTCCAGTGCCGCTTCGCTCTTCTGCTGGCTCCGGAGTCGGTTAAGTTCTTGCTCTATCTCTTCCGGAACTTTTTCAATAACTCCTGGAACATCAATAGGCTTCTCTTGCAGCTGCTTGTTTAATTCTTTTATCTCATCATTGGCACTGACCAGTTGAGCATCAGCTTCATCAAGCTCATCCTGTAGCTTCTTTATTTCATCATCATTGCCGCCAACCTGGGCCTCAGTTAATTGCTTTTGAATATCAGTTATAGATTTCTGCAGTTTTTCAATTTCCTGTATCGAATTTTCCTTCGCCTTTTTAAGTTCATCCTGGAGCTTTTTGGTTTCCTCGGTTTTTTCATTAGCTATCTGATTGGCATCCTGTAATTTAATTTCTGCTTCTTCTTTATCCTTCCGGGCCTGATCACGTTCCCTGATGGCCTGCTGGAGTTCCCGGGTGGACATGTTGTCGATATCATTCTCTTCAATAAATTCTTCCCGCTCTTCTGCCGGTACTCCAAGCATATAAATTGCCTGAGTATAACTCAAATTACCAAGCGCTTGGGATTTTGCATCTGCACCGAAAAGCGCCCATTGTTCTGTTCCGTACTCTTCTGCAATCCTCATCAGATTACTAGCTGTACTTTGAGAATAATCGACCGAAGCTTTTAGCCATTTTCCCCATTCACCATGAGGGAGCATCTCTTTGGCCTCAATAAGACGGCGACCAATCTCAATGCAATTACATAGAATCTGGATCTGCGCTTGGTGTTTGATACTATTTATCTCGGCCGCGATGAGCGCGGGTGTTCTATTAATAGCTAATGCTGTTTCCATTTAAATCTCTCCTCTCTCACGGCTATGCCGGTACCATGATTCTGATCCTGTTTTTCGGTTTCTTTCCTTCCAACTTTTGTTTATATGCTTCCATGAATTCTTTTACCGCCTGATCAGGCGCACAATTGCGATTTCCGCGACACTGGATGATAGATTTCCCTTTGATCTCCACGGTATAGAAAGGCATCATCGGTTCGGATTCCTTCCGCAGCAGAAGAATCACCGTTTCCCCCTTCTCATATCGCTTTGCATATCCTCCGACACAATGATTTAGAACCTTCCCCTCATTCACAAGTTCTTCAGTGCCTCCGGCCGGGCGGATGAATAGCCCGTTATACTCAAATGAATATCTTTTATTTAGCACCTTCAGCATGGCTTTGATCATTTTATCCATCTCCTGATCAGCTATATAAATTACCTGCTTGATAGTATTCTGGTGGGCCTGATAAAGATTGCCCGGGAACAATACATTCTCCTGGGTCAGATCCATTTCCAGCCTGGTGCAGTCTGCCATGTAATCGCGCCAGGCTGTAAGAGCCTGTGTCTTTGTGCGATAATGCTTTTTCTCCATCTGCTTTTTTATATATTTTAGAGTTTGGTGGACTGATGCATGTTCCAAAACACTTTCAAACGCCGGCCGGTATTGATCGGTATAATAACCGGCTGAATCAATTTCCGAGATTTCTTGCAGTGTCAGATGCATCCCTTTTTTCTTTAAATACTTGATAAGATGTAAAAAACAAAATGTAACATTGATTTCATTGTCCCGGATTTCTCGGATTTCCGTTTTACTTAGTTTTAATACCTGCAGCGGATTTTTTCCGCGCCAGTTAATGGCCTGATAAGTCCGTTCCCCCGCTAATTTCTGTTCCACCAGATTGCCAAATCCCATCTTTGTAAGATACTCAATACATGGGTACCGGGAATATAAAGCAAAGAATTTCACCATGTCGTTATCCCCTAGATAGTCTTCATATGTAGAATACCGAAATAGTGTATCTTTGACAGCGGCCTCGATGCTGTCCCATGAAACTGATACCGGTATAATTTTTTGCCACATGGAGGTTCGGTAATATCGGTCGTCTGCCGTCCATTGATCCCTGAATAACGGATAAATCGATGAACATTTTTGATAAAACCACACCAATTCTCTGTTTTTGTTGAAAGTCCAATTACGTCTATACATCTGGCTGCCGCCTTGTTGAAAGATATATAGCGCTTTAACGGAGTATTGGGTTTTAACATCCCGGAAACCACCACTGTAATCACGCGCCGCATGAAATCCCCGGGCCACAATCACATCCGGATCAATAAGGGATTTTTCATAATATACAAAATAGGCTTCGTCAATCAGATTTTTCCTACCCATGCCATCGGATTTAGCTATGCAAAAACTTGAACAAAATGGGCAACAAACGCTAGAATTATGGGCGTATGAAACGTAGGACTTATCATATTCCGTCAGTATTTCTTCTAATGTTTTATGTTTCTTTCTCTTCCGCCTGAATATCGGAAAAGAATGCCGGCAATGAGTGCAATACCCATATAATTGTTTATCATTGATCCCGTGATATGTGAAGATATAACGGCTCTTCTCAAATACTTCATCGGTTGCATAAGCTTCAATATCCGGAGTAATCCCAGGTGAAAAATGTTTAAGATATTCTTGCTCTTGCTCCATTTATTTCACCCCGCTTACTTAAGAAGATCATCTAGACTGATATCAAAATCGGCAGCTGCTTTTTTCGGTACCATTTGCGGTTTAGTCTCAACAGGCTGGACAACAACACCGGTGGAATTAATCCCGAAGTAATCAAGCACCACCGCGAAACCTTCCTGATCAGTAAGCATTGCACAGTTTCCGTCCCTCTTCTTTTCAGCAACCTTACGCATTTCATCAAAACTCTTCCCAATAGTCTTGTTCGCTTGCAAAATCTTTTCTGCAGCATCTGGATCAGACTCCAGGTACTGCAATAATAATCCCCCCACCGCCTGAATATAGCTGTTTTTAGAATTACTATTCATTTCAGCCTCTATCTTTGCAATTGCCTGTTTTAACATGCTTTTACCCCCTGTCCAGTTTTGTTTTTTGACCATAAGGCCTGGTCCATGAACATGCCCAGGACTTGCTCGACTTCTTCATCGGGCAGGTACCCAAAGCACCAAGCCAGGACCTTGACGATCTCATCCTTCCTGGCATAGTAAGTATTTTTATCGATCATTAGATCATAGCAGGTATCCTGCCAGGTCTTTTTTTGGAAATAGATCATTTCTACGGTCAGTTTTTGTTCTTGGTCCAGCATAGTATCAACGGAAACTTCCACTATTTCTTTTAGGCATTCCAGATTTTTTATTTTCCGTTCGATTTTCAGAATAGGGTCGCCTTCGATCCTGTTTAGGGCCGCTGTTTCTACTGGGGATGATACAGAGTAATTGGTACCTTCGCGCAGCACATAACTGGCTATCATACTGGGCTCCAACTGCTGCCTGACCATTTCAATCTGCTGAAGTAAAGCCATAATGCGGATTGGAAAGCTCTTGTATGTAAATAACAACTTTTCTGTCGCCCGGTACCACTCATTTTTCTTTTGTCGCATCTGTACCCTCCCCTTCTGGTTAATTAGCCGCTTTTCTATTTTTCTCTTTGCCGTACAATTGCAGGTGTTTACATACTCCATAAAGATTCCGATATTCCTTCTGCTTTTCTGGATCAGTGCAACCATAATTATCAATTTGCTGTTTAGACATTTCATTTCCAAAGCGCCAGTAAAAGGCAATCGGGTATGGGAATGGTGGTTTAATTAGTCTTGTCATTATGCCACCCTCCAGTCTTTCCCCTCGATCTCAAACCTCATGCCGGTACCCCACATCCTTGATACCTGGGCCATACCAACTTTTTCTTTTAATTGCTTGCCTGTAAAGTTAGTAGTGAAGACCGTAGATCTTCGTTTATGCCGGTAGTCAATAACCTCGTAGAATTTAGCTGTAACCCATTCGGTAGTCTTTTCGATACCCACCTCATCAATCACCAATAAATCTACGTTTTTCAGGGTATGAATAATCTCATATTCCGCGCCATCTTCTTTTTTGTCATAAGTCCTTTTAATTCGGTTAAGCAAATCAATACTCTTAAGTGCCAGGCAAATATACCCTTGTTGACTGGCCTGGTGCGCTATCCCCAATGCAAGATGAGTTTTCCCCCTGCCAGAGTCTCCGTACAGGCAAATACCATCTTTTCCAACCTTGAATCTTTTAAGCTCTTCGAGTGCAATTCCTTGACTGGTATGACCAGGCTTAAACCGGTCTAAAGTCATATGAGCATGAGTCTCATCATGCATAAGGTCATACTGGCCGAAGTAATACTGGCATTTCTGAAACAGAATATCCTTCTGTGACTGGATTTCCTGCCGCTGCTTCTCATCTTCTCTTTGCTGTAAGATAGGGATCATGCACTGACACGGAGTCCGCTCACAATGCATATCTTTTTGACTATCAAGATAATACCTCTGGTAATAGACTCCACCACATCCGTTCGCCCTGGAATCATCGCCAGTACGATAAAAATCGTAATCACAAATACACTCTTCTATTCCGCCTACCTGTATTGATCCACGAGGTATAGGATTTAAAAAGGAAATAGTATCACCCGGTATAGTCATCTTTCTTAAATCGACTGGCATCCAATTCCACCGCCTCTCCATCTGGTACGTATTCTAAAAATGGTAATTTTGAGCCTAAAAACGTCTTGCTCTGCTTAATGTATTGTTCTTCAGTTGCCTTTTGACGGCACTCAACCGCATACGCTTTAGCAGCTGCTAGCATATCCCGGGGAAGATGGCCTTCTTTTTTGCGAGCCTTCCAGCAAGCAAAACCAGCCTTCTTCTCTTTTTGTCGTGGGTACGCAGCCCAAAACTCTTCGAAGTCTGCTGGGTATTCGGTACCTTTGCCAGGATCTGCATAAGTTTCATCCTGCGCTCCCTTAACCTCTTCGATGAAAAGTGATAAGTTCTCAGCCGGGGTCTCCGAACACTCAGGCGCACTACTTGGTGCGCAAGTATTATTTACAGATGCGGTTACTGTTACTGTTACTGTTACTGGTTTGCTTATCTGTTCGGCTAACGGTTTTAAGAACGGTTTATTTAACCGTTCGATTAACTGTTTTAAATCTTGTAATAATGGGCTATTAGGTAGTTCTTTTAATTGTTTAATAGCTGCTGTGACCTGGTTATGATTTTCGATTGGGTTATGTTTTAAAAATTGACATAACAGAATAAGACAATTACTATCATCGTATTTGATAAAGCCATCACTAATTAACTGGTTAAATGGTTTACTAAGTTGATTGGGTTCCCAACCTAGATCAGCGCAAATATATAGTTTCGGAAGTACGTAGCATCCCAAAATATTGTTGTGGGGGCAGGTAAGTAGATACAAGGCTAAATATTTCGTTTCAATATTCCAGAGCCTAGCTTTTTCATCGGTCCAGAATTTTGATTTAATTCTGATATATCTACCATCAGCCTTCATAAGTGTAGCCTCTAGCTTCGATATCCCAGGGATCAGCCTCCTTATATCCTAAGCACCCCTTGCCTTCTTCTTTGCAGCGGGTCTTTTTATTGAGCCTGCAGTGGGGGTCAGTGCTCTGGAAGCGCTCTTTTAGTTTTTTAGCAAAGGTTTTGTCTGGTTCTATAATCCAAAATCTGCAAGTTCCACAACATCTGTCTAGGTACATGAGTGATACCCCCCCCCCGAAAAAAGTTCAAGCTGTACTGCTGGCTGCCATCCGTGTGGAGTTTGTATTTTAACTATCACGTCAGGCGGCCCCCTTTCGTATAGTCTTTTGCGCCAGGTATTCAGCTTCACTGACTAACTCAAAATCAACCACCCATACGGGCATGTGCGGGTCCCAATGGCCGTAGATTCTTTTGAAAATCTTGCGATATGCTTTAATACTAGGATAGCCTTCCCTCCGAGCATCTTCATCGGTGATCATCCCCAGGAACTCTTCTCTTACCGCGATGATACGAATATAGGCAAAAGCCTGTGAGCCTTTCCGGTAATCGAGCTTTGCCTGATGGATGCTGCCTACATTCCACCGCCTTTGGCCGGTACGACGGGTCTGGGTTTTCTTTTTCCGGAGTATCATTTCTTTATGCTCAGGCTTGAACAATATCATCTAGACAGCCCTCCTTCCGATCCTCTGCTGATCGACTTCCACCCATTTAGCCAGCAGATTAAGTCGAAGCCTCAGCCGTTCATTCTCTCGCATCCGCATAGTGATAAACGATTTTGTATAATCCCTGCATAACTTATCTGCATAATCGGTGTATTTAATAATCATCTGCCACCCTCATATAAAGCCTTCTAAAAACGACTCACCTATCACAATGCCGATACAGATAGCCCAGATTTTCAGCTTGTACCGCTGCTTGCTGGGTTTATGTAACGTGATGTGATCTATTTTGTAAGACTTCCGCTGGCTCCGCTCCGTAACCCGTTGTACGGGTACGGGTCTGTTTTGAACTGCTAGGTTAATCATGTTTTCGCCCCTCTCACGAATAGAATCTTCAGCAACTACAATTCCGTTCCATCATGAATAAGCTCTCTGAGCAACTTCAAACAATCTTCTTTGCTTTCTATGTATTTGCCCTTATTCTCTGCTTGATACGCCCCATAGACTTCCTCGAAATACTCTGGATCTTCAATCATATCGTTCATTGCATCAAGATCGTTTTCGTAGATATATAAGTGATATCTAAAATAACCTTCCCAACGCCCAAAGGCTCTTTCATACCATTGCTCCGCACGATCTCGTTCATCACTTCCGTTAGAATGCCAGCCTGTCAAATCTCCAACAAGTGAAGATAATAAAGCTCCTGCGTTTTTGAAACCTGCTTCATATGCCAAACCCTTAAGTTCTTTGTACTCTAAATCAGTCAAGCTGATTTTTAAGTCATCTCGTACCTTATTGGTTTTCAAATCCTCACTTTGTTTTTTTACTCTCTCTTCCCACATGTTCATGTCAAGCCCTCGCTTTCTATAATCGTTGTTGACTTAAACAAGATGTTTATGGACAGCAAGAGCGGGAATCGAACCCGCCTGCCCCGAGCTGTGCTGGCCCTGGGTGATGCCCAGATCTCTGCCGACTTCTAAATGCCAAGTGCGACCGTTTCCTCTCTCCACTGCTCCCTGATCCAACCTTCCAGGGTTCCTGCTTCGGTCAATTTATCTATTAGCTCCCGGTCAAAAGCCTGGACCGGGATACCTGGGATTATAAGTACTAAATAATCGTAACTAGTGTCGCTCAGGTAATATATGAGGTCATCTATATTGTGAAAAACATCTACAGATTGGCCTTCCAAAATATTTCCCCCTCTCCCAAAAAGTAGATCAGCCAGCAGTTGGTATATATTTAGTTGCTTGTCCTGCTCACGAATAATATTGAGTAGATTTGCCACTGACTGATCTATACGGTCCATATTGCCTCCAGTTATAGATTTGCCGCCCCGCCGTGCATCTTCCAACACCACTTGCGGCCAGGGCAGCCGGTATGTGTTTTTAATCTGGTATTTTGACATCCCCAAAAGCAGCGCCCCTATGGCAGCGGTTTTTGACATCCTGAACGATTAGGGCTATTAGGGTGACTATGTTATATTCCCGTTTAACTGCAGTGAACCTTATGCGTACTGCCTCCAGTTCATCAAAACTGAGACGCTCTAATTCAGATATCAGTCCGATGCTCCCCGCATCGTAAAATATCTCAAAGGGATTAAGCCCTTCTGGAGCTATGGCATGTTTCTGTATCGGCTTGGACACTTCTCTTTTGTTGTTCGCCAGGTATTCTGCACTTTGCGCCTGACACTCAGCCCTATAATGTAGTTTGCCGCACCAAGGGCACAGTAGGTCTGGATATTTATCCTTGAGTGCTGCCGCTTCATCGCCGCCACGATCTAATATAATGGCAGTTGCTTCAGTTACGGCATCGGCGATTGCTCCTGGCAACATTTGAAGGTCTGCTGCCAAGCGGCGCCTGAATTCGGGGCGGTTGTCTATATATTTTGGGTTTTCTTTTCCCTCTAACATCAGATCATTCTCCTTTCACTTGCACCCCCAAGGGGGCTGTGATAGTATTGTGTTAAGCATTTTTATCTGGCCGCTGTGACGAGCGGTCTTTTTCTTTTCTGCATCATTGTTGGGATGGAAATCATGGATGCTGCCGCCAACTTTATTTCCTCGATCTTCTTTTCAAGGTCCATAAGTTCTTCCATGATGTTCTCAAAGGCCGGCAACTCTTCCAGATCAATTTCTCCATCTGCTGCAATCTCCACAAGGCTTTCCCGGACTTTAGCAAAATCATTTTGCTCCTTAAGTAGCCCCAGGACGGCAGTACAAAGATTGTGATCTGTTGATACCGAATGAGCAAATATCTGCCCAATCGGGCAATAGTCTGAGCAGTAGTGTGCAGTTAGAGTTGGGTCTCCATATACATCCTGCATTTTCAGAGCTACATCTGGTGGGACGATGGTAATTTCGTGCTCATAGTTATTAAGCGTTCGATTGCCTATATGAAGTTGAAATGCAGCTGCTTCTCTGCTTAGTCCAGCTATATTTCGTGCATTTTTAAACATTTCTCTTTCCCTCCTTTCGCTGTAATATGCTAAGTAAGAGGTTATCCTCTTACCCTGCCTGGGTCTTGCCTCAGATCCAGGCCTCCCCTATCCCTAGATCTTTGAAAAATTACGCTATATTATGTTCCTTGCGATAGCTGTCGCAGAATGCCAGGAACTTAGGGTCTTTGCTCAGTTTTTCGGCATAGAGTTTCCCTAGAAAGGCTAACTCCGGCCCGGGATCATCTGGCAAAATATCAATTTGTTCTTTTACGAGCTCGCCACTTAGCTTTTTTCTGACAGTTACTCGGGCCATCACTAACAATTCCGGTTACCTCCTCCGCGTGGTTATTTCTGCGAAATGATCTGCTTTTAAGGCAAGTTAAGGGTTATTCATTTACATCGGTATCAGCAGCCCTGGTACGTTTTATAATTGCTTCAATCTCCACCAGAGCCTGTTCGCGTTTTACCGCTTCATCGATATAATGCGGCATTACGGTTGTTGCGAAAATTGCCATCTTAGCCGGATCACCTTGTAATCGCTGAAGCATGGCCCGATCAACCTTTGGATCTCTCATTTACTCATCTCCTTTCCGTAGCAATTACCATATATTTCTTGTACTCTCGCGTAGTTGGTCGTGGGATACTGTTAACAGGTGCCAGTGGGGGTTAAATTTGCTCTCTCATCGTGAGCGTTTTTGCCAAAATGAATATCGTCAAGCCCTACTCCAAAATACTGAGCAATAGCCTTTGCTTTATATAGCGGTGGTGTCCTTTGCCCTAATTCATACATTGCAATACTAGCCGGGCTGACCTTTATTCCGCAACTCAGCAGTTCGTTAGAGAGTCCTTCTTGGCTAAGTTTTTTGTCTTTTCTGTATACGGCAAGTGATTTCATGTTCTAACCTCCCTTCACGACATGTGAGCATCTTGGTTATTATTATACTCACTCTAAGTGAGCTGTCAATAGTAAAAATCACTTTTTGTGAGCAGTTATGTAAAAACTCACAAAAAGTAAGTATAATCACTATATGGGGGTAATTGGCTATGATTGGAAATAGATTGAAAAGCTTACGAGAAAATAAGGGGTTAAGCCAACGAGATTTGGCAAAGGTTATTCAAGTTTCACCTAGTACTGTGGCTATGTATGAATTGGATCAACGAAGCCCTGATAATGATACAATAATAAAACTATCCGATTTTTTTAATATTTCTGCCGATTACCTTTTGGGCCGGACGGATATACTTGATCATATTAAACCTGATAATTTAGAAGAAATCTGGCCAAACACAGTAAGCGTTTTACGTCGCGCCGGGCGGCCACCCACTCCTGAAGAGGAAGAGCGCATAGCTAGAATAATGGCTGCTGCTATACCTGACCCCGAAAATGATAAATATCATCCAACTAAAAAGAAATAGCGTTTACTTTAGTAATATACCTATCTATATCATTTCTGTTGGGTCTGGAGGTGAATTAATCACACTAGGGATAGTAGAAATATAAGTAGCTAGGGGGGGTAGTATGCGCCCTCAGATTCGGCCAGAGCGCATAAAACAAATTGAAAAAATGACATTTATGCTCCGGGAAGAGTTCAATGTCGCTACACCATACACACCAGTGAAACGCATGCTTAATTTTTTCAGCAAGATATACTATTTTGAATCTAATCACTTGAACCCTGACTTTGAATTGGAGTCGGGGTTTTCTGTTTATATCCTGCATGAAGGGGGGTATAAAACGTACATAAATGCAGGCCTGCCTGAAGGGAAAGATTTATTTACCCATGGACATGAATTTGGCCATATAGCCCTGGGTCATCATATTGCCTATGATATAAAGAACTTAACTTACTATCAGTATGAGTACCTCGATGCAGAAGCAGATATTTTTTCAGCTAACTTGCTTATGCCGGCAGAGTGGGTGCGGGTTTATGCAAATCCCCCAATATGGCCTGCTACTATTTTTAAAATGAAAACTCTATTTGGAGTAAGCTGGACAGCGATGATTAATAGGCTGGATGAATTAGGGATACAAGAGAGATCGGAGTCATGTAAACAGTTTAATAAGATATCATAAAGCTGCTAAATTTGTATTAGCGGTTTTCGTATTTCATAAGGTAATTTACATTTAATGGGTGGAGTTATATGGAATATAATGTAAAATATTGGTATAGTTACGAGAAAGGACTGATCATGTGGAAAAAGCGCTAAGTAAAAGAAACTTTCTAATGCTAATAGTTACGACCATTATATGCTTAATAATGGCGATACCTGCCGTTGCAGCACCAACCGTTAACTTGGACGGTCAACAACTAACCTTTGATGTTCCACCTGCTATAGAGGATGGTCGTACTTTGGTACCGCTTCGCGGTATCTTTGAAGCTATGGGGGCTACCGTTACCTGGGATCAGAATACTCAAACTGCTACTGCAGTAAAAGGCAATGATACCGTAGTAATTAAAATTGGGTCAACTACTCCGACTATTAAAGGCCAGGTTAAGCAGTTGGATGTACCTGCAAAAGTTATTAATGGTAGAACTTTAGCCCCGCTGCGCTTCGTGGGTGAGGCGTTTGGGGGATCAGTAATTTGGAACGCCGATACACAAACGATCACAATGACCTCAATAGCAGCTTCACCGGCTGGATCCCCTCCTCCTTTGGTTCCTACCGGTCAAATTCAGGTTCATTTCATCGATGTCGGCCAGGCAGACAGTATATATATAAAATTGCCTGATCACAATGACATTTTAATCGATGGCGGCAATGAGGGTGATGGACTTGCAATAGTCGATTATCTTAAAAAACAGTGGGTTGATGATATTGAACTAGTAATTGCTACGCATCCCCATGAAGATCATATTGGTGGACTACCGGCAGTGTTTAATGCTTTCCAGGTTGAAAAGGTCATTGATAGCGGCAAAACGGCAACCTCTAAAATATACAACAGCTATGCAGCTGCTGCCAAGGCCGAGGGCTGCACATGGGAACAGGATAACTATCAAAATTATGCTTGGGGAAATACAGCTCTGAAGGTTTATACAGGCGCTGAAACCTGGGAGGATGTAAATGATTACTCTGTAGTTTGCAGGCTAGATACTGGCGACATAGAATTCCTGTTTATGGGTGATGCTGAAACACCTGTTGAAAAGATCTTAAAAGGCGAACTGGCATCTGAGATCTTGAAAGTAGGGCACCATGGTAGCACATCAAGTAGCAGCGCAAACTTCCTTTCCTTGGTTAATCCATCAGTCGCTATTGTCAGTGTGGGCACAGGAAACACTTATGGGCATCCAGCTCCGGAGACTATAAATCGGCTGCAGGCATCTGGATTAAAAGTCTATCGCACTGATCTGAACGGCAACTTAGTTGTGAGTACTGATGGCAAAACCTATTCAGTGGCAACTGAGAAAAACACTTCAACACCTGTAGTGGTTAAACCCACTCCAAATCCAACTACAGAACCAGGTAACCAGACCGGTAAATATGTAGGGAGCAATAAATCAAATAAATATCACCTGCCAAGTTGTAGATATGCAAGCAGTATAGCGGAAGAGAATAAAATATGGTTCAGTAGTGAAGCTGAGGCTATAGCAGCAGGGTCTGAACCATGCGGGGTGTGTAAGCCATAAAATAATTAATTACAAAGTTGGTGATAACATTTGAAGAAAAAAAAGGGGAAATATCAGCTACAAGTTAAAAAGTCACAAGCAAAATACAGGAAATCAAATAACCAATCTATTAGGAGTGATAATGTGGGTTATATGAGTGAATACGTTAATAAAAGACTGAGTGCGAATGATCTTGAAAAGGAACTTATGCAATTAATATCTGCATATAATAAACTGCAGGATACATATTTGATTGTTTATGTAACATCTACTCAAAAACAAATACCGGAAGCTCAATTAGTACATGATGATTATTATATGATTGCAGACATGTTAACTAATAAGAAAGGAAGCCCTAATTTAGATGTTTATATCGAGACTCCCGGCGGAAGTGGTGAAACAGCTGAAGAAATAGTTCGGTTTATACATTCAAACTTTACTCATATTAATTTTGTTGTATCTGGAGAAGCTAAAAGTGCCGGGACTATAATGGTCTTATCTGGTCACGAAATATCTATGACAGATATAGGCAGTCTTGGTCCAATTGATGCACAAATTCCCATTGGAAGATCACGCTCATCAGCCTATGATTATATGGAGTGGGTTAATGAAACGCAAGGTAAAGCACAGAATTCAGGAAGTTTAGATACATTTGAAGCAATTATGGTTGCCCAGATTACACCGGGGGAATTAAACGGAGTAAATAATTCACTTAACTTTGCAATAGATTTAGTTAAAAAATGGTTAGAAGATTACAAGTTCGCAAATTGGAATGAAACTGAAGATAGAAAAATTCCGGTTACACCAGAAATGAAAAAAAACAGGGCTAAGGAAATTGCAGAAATACTATGCAATCATTCCAGGTGGAGATCTCATGGAAGATCAATAAAAATTAGTGATCTTAATGATATTAAATTAATAATAAATAGAATTGACGATGATCCAAAATTAGCGGATATCGTTTACCGCATTCAAACAGTTTGCAGGTTAATAATGGATTCTACAACAGTATATAAAATATTTGCCACCGAAGATGAAAAATTATTCAAAAATGCTACCCCAGCGAATGGCATCCCTCTCCTACCTATGGGAGCTGAGATTGATGTGGTTGAAATAGCGCAAACTTGTCCACAATGTGGCAAAAATCATAACATATTTTGTAAGCTAAAAAAAGGCGTTGCTATGAAACCAGATCATATTGCAAAAGGCTTTGTATACTATCCCAATAATGATAAAATTAAATGTAGTTGCGGTTTTGAAATTGATCTTTCAGGAGTTAGAAACCAACTAGAAATGCAGTTCGGAAAAAAAGTATTTAAATAAGGGGGCAGCGAAATATGAAAGTTGATGAAAACACAACTGTTAATTTTTCAAAGCAAGATACGTTAATTAAATTTTTAAAAGAAACTAAGGATGGAAAGTTTACTGAGGTTAGTGATAAAACCTTAAATCCGGATTGTGCACGCATTACAATATTAAGACAACCACAACCAGACAAATTCTATTATCACAGTATAAGTTAACTATTTTGTAAACGTAACCCGGCTTCGGCCGGGTTTATTTTTACCTTTTACTATGTTATAACTTTGTTCAAGGGAGTGTGAAACTATGCAAGCAGTTGCTTATGCGCGTTACAGCAGTGATAATCAGAATCCAGAAAGTATTGACCAGCAGCTTGAGGTTATACAAGACTGGGCAGCGAAAAACGATTGCCAGATACTAAAGGTCTATGCCGATGAGGCTGAGACTGGAACTAATGATGATCGAGATTCATTTCTAGAAATGATCGCTGATTCAGCGGAAGCTGATTATGATTATGTTTTAGTATATAAATCTAATAGGTTCGCGCGTAATAAGTGGGATGCTGCCATCTATAAAAAATTATTAAAAGAGAATGATAAGCGGGTTATATATGTAACCCAGCCAGCGCTTAATGAAGATACACCCGAAGCCATGCTGATGGAAACAATGTTTGAAGGTATGGATCAATATTATTCCCTGGATCTGGCCCGCGATGTTATACGTGGCCACAAAAAAAATGCTACTGCCTGTAAACATAATGGTGGAATACCGGCGCTTGGCTTTGATGTGGACAAGGAAACTCAAACTTATGTGCTCAACGAACGGGAATCCCAGGCAGTACACAGAATTTTTGAGATGTATGATGCCGGTTTTAGTTATGATGTAATCATCCGGGATCTAAATGGATCTGGACATAAAACCAAGACAGGCAATACCTTTTCTAAAAATTCAATAGCAGATATTCTCCGGAATGAAAAATACCTGGGCATATACACATATAACCGTCGGCCACATAAAGTGAAGGGCATGCGAAACAACCGGAAGGAGAAACCTGCTGACCAGATCGTTAAGATACCCGGAGGCATGCCCCAAATCATTGAGCAGGAACTCTGGGATCGAGTGCAAACTAAAATCAATGCCAGACATAAGAACCCAGGGGAAAAAGCTCATAATAAAGCGATCACGCAGTATCTGCTAACCGGGAAAATAGAGTGTGGCGAATGTGGATTTAAAATGGTCGGGAAGAATGGTGGCACCTGGGGAGATAAGAAAAGATATGATTACTATATCTGCAATAACCGGGAACGCACTCATCAATGCAAGGCTAAAATGATACGGCGCGATATTATTGAACGGCAAGTTTTAGAGGAATTAGAAAACCGTTTTCTTAACCCTGAAGTATTTCCTGCTTTGGCTAAGGATTTACAGAAGGGTATGAAGAATCTAGGTGGTGAATCCAGCAAGGAACTCGTATATATTAAGGCAGAGTTGGGTAAAGTCCAGGTTAAAATCAATAATATGCTGGAGTTAATTGAGGACGGAGCTGGCTCCAAGGAACTGGCTGCTAGGTTGGCCCAGCGGGAATCAGAAAAAACGATACTATTGAATAGGTTACATGAGGCTGAACGCAAAACAAAAGCCAGCTCATTTACCTACGAAATGATACTGGCTTATTTGTTTGCGGAATATAATGCCCTTAAATCAGACGATACACTTACCACAAAAGGGCTACTTGACCGCTATTTGATTAAGGTAATCATTTATGGTGATGAGTTTGAAGCAACCTTCAAACTTCTGCATACACATGGTGGAGGCGGGGGGAGTCGAACCCCCGTCCGAAAGTAAGACCAGCCCAGTCTCTCCGAGCGCAGTTCGTGATTTAATTTCGCCAGCCGGACGCCCACGAACGAGCTTCCTTCGGCTATCCCCGATTAATTTCCCTATTAGCCCCTCGAGAAAGAAGGCATATAGGTACCCTAACTAAGTGACGCCCTGCACCAGACCGTTAGGAAATCTGGCCGGACGAGCAGCTTACGCTGCTAGTGCGAAGTTATCTTCTGCAGTTAATTTGAATTTTTCACCTTTTTAACGAGCTGGCGACAACTCGGCTCGCTACTCGACCCATCCTATCCCCCGTCGAAACCTTTACGCCCCCTTAAATAAATAGATTAACTGCTCTACTCTATCATAATACCATGAACTGACTTTGTCAGCAGGTATAATTAGGGTTGCATAGTATTCACTTGCAGGCAACAATACAGTTCCCTGCGTCTGGCTTGATTTAATAGGATTGATTATTACTCTTTACTGCCCTTTCGATGTCTCGTTTGGCATCGCGGGTAGCCATGTCGTCACGTTTGTCGTAGTTTTTCTTACCTACTGCGACCGCCAGATCCATTTTAGCCAGGCCATTTTTAAAAAATATCTTGAGCGGAATCAGTGTATAGCCTGATTCCTTCTGAACTCCCAGAAGTTTATTGATTTCGTTTTTGTGCAGTAAGAGTTTTTTAGGCCGTAATGGTTCATGATTAAACTGGTTGCCCTTCTCATAGGGACTGATATGGAAATTGTTTACCCATACTTCCCCACCTTTGACAACGGCATAGGCATCCTTCAGATTGCCTTTACCTGCCCGCAGAGACTTTACTTCGGTCCCTACCAGTACCATTCCGGCTTCGTAAACATCTTTAATATGATATTCATGCCGGGCTTTGCGGTTATCCACTACCGGCTTGATTCCTATTTTTTTACCCAAAAGTCTCACCTCGATAGAGAAACCCTCGCCTCGGGTAGGATAATTACTCCAAAGCCAGGGTATATCATCATATGTTACGCCGTAATTATAAACCAGCTATGCTTCGCTTGTCAATGTCTGGTAAGCAGGGGAAGATGGTTAGAAGCTTAAGAACCACCCCCTGAATTCATTAATTATACCAGTTCGAAGTCGATTTTGGCGGCGTCGACGTCTACGCTTACCAACTGTACCTGGACCTGGTCACCGATGGAGTATTTCTTGCCAGTGTGGGTACCGATCAGGGTATAGGCCCGATCATTGAACTCGTAATAGTCATCAGCAATGGTGGATATGTGGACCAGTCCTTCCACGGTATTGGGCAGCTCGACGAAGAATCCAAAGGCTAGCACCGAGGAAATTCGGGCCTCAAATACGTCACCCAGGAACTGCTGCATATATTGAGCTTTTTTGATGTCGACCAGTTCTCTTTCGGCCTCTTCGGCTTTACTCTCCTGCATGGTGGATTGTTCACCATACTTGCCCATGCGGCTTTCCAAAAAGGACTTCTTCTTGGCGTTCATTTTTCCTTCCAGGATTATGGAGAGAACGCGGTGAACGATCAAGTCCGGATAACGGCGTATCGGACTGGTAAAATGGCAATAGTATTTGGAGCCCAGTCCGAAATGACCCAGAGCTTGGTTCACATAACGGGCATGTTTCATGGAGCGCAGGACCAGAAGGGAAATTACATTTTCCTCCGGGGTACCTTTTATATCTTTAAGGATTTTCTGAAAGACATAGGGCTCGACCTTGTTGTCTTGAATCTTATGCCCAAAAACCCCCAGCACTTTATTTAACTTGGCAAATGATTCTCCTTCTGGTTTCTCATGCACCCGGTAGAGAATGGGGATTTCCTGCCAGTAAATGTACTCAGCTACTACCTCATTGGCTTTAATCATAAAATCTTCTATGAGCATTTCCCCTACGCCCCGTTCGAAGCGTTTGATCTCGATAGGGAAACTGTTTTCATCCACAATTACTTTGCTTTCCGGGAAATCAAAGTCCAGTGCACCCCGGCTGTTTCTCTCCTGCCGGATAATATCGGCCAGCTCTTTCATGAGCAGAAAATCTTCGACCAAATCACGGTAACGTTCTTTGGTCTCGGCATCATTATCAGTTATAATTTTATTTACTGCGGTGTAAGTCATACGTTCGTTGACATGAATAACCGACTTGAATATATCGTGTTTTTGCACCTTGCCCTTGTTATCAATTTCCATCATGCAGGTAACCGCCAATCGGTCTTGCTGGGCAGTCAGACTGCAGATGCCGTTGGATAGCTCATGGGGCAGCATCGGTAATACCTTATCAATCAGATAAACCGATGTACCACGCTCAAAGGCTTCCTTATCCAGCTTACTGTCTTCGCGCACATAATGTGACACATCAGCAATATGCACTCCCAAACGGTAGCCCGTGGGTATTCTTTCAATCGATACCGCATCATCCAGATCCTTGGCATCTTCACCATCTATGGTTACCATACGCAGATCCCTCAGGTCACGACGGCGGGTAATCTCTTCCTCGCTCACCGGCACCGCTACGGCTTTGGCCTCTTCGACCACCGCATTGGGAAAATGCTCCCTTAAGGCATGTTTTTTAATGACAATTTGCAAATCGACACCTGGTTCACCTTTGCGGCCAAAGACTTCCACAATATGCCCTTCTGGGTATTTGTTCTTGTCCGGCCAGCTGCTGATTCTAACCAGTACCTTATCGCCGTTTTTTACCTTCATATTTTTATTTGGTTTTACGTTAATCGGGTATATTTGCCGGGGGTCATCAGGGATAACCTGTACTGACTGGCGGCCTTTTTCAAAAGTACCCACCAGTTCCTTATTAGCCCGCTCTATAGACCGGATTACCTCGCCCTCAGGGCGCTGATCAGCATTGGCCCGTTCTTGTATCCGCACCATTACACGGTCGCCGTGCATGGCACCGTTGAGGTTGCGTCCATAGACAAAGATCTCCGGATCGCCTGCAGTATCAGGCCATAATATGCCATATCCGCGCTGACTAAGCTTGATAATCCCCCGGTATATGTTCATCATCTCCGGCAGACCGTACTTATCCCTGCGAGTACGCACGATCTCGCCTTCTTTTTCTAATTTCCCAATCATTTCACTAAACTTGCCCTCATCCTCAGCTTCCAACTGTAATGCCTCCAAGAGATCCCGATAGGACATGGGGCGATAACTTTCCTGGCGCATATAGGCAACTATGTTTTCACTATTAATCATTTCTTCCACCTTTTAAAATCTTCCTTTGTGTAATAAATCCAGCCGTCTGTTTGACTAATATCTTAGTCATCTGGAAAGGCTAAGCTCTAACCACACATTTATACTTAGTCTTCCCAGCAAGAGAGCTTTTAAATCCTATAGACCAATATTTCCGGCAATTTCCTGCATGCTCCGCAGCGCGATTTCTAAAAAAGCATCTAATTCCAGACCGAGTTCTGTGCAGCTTTGCATCTGTTCACGGCTGGCTCCTCTGGCAAAGGCAGTCTCTTTAAAACGCTTTTTAAGGGACTTCAACTGCACCTCAGCCAAGCTTTTATCGGGCCGCACCAAAGCTGCAGCAGTAATAAAACCACTAACTGGATCAGCCGCCCACAGACTCTTATCCAACAAACTCTTTCTTTCCAGTCCATGGATTTCATTATGGACCTTAACAGCGTAAACAATCTCCGAGTCAATTCCCTGTTCTTCTAATATCTGTGCTGCCAGAAGTGAATGGCGCTCTGGATCATCACCAGTAACATCATAGTCAATATCGTGCAATAACCCGGCCAGTCCGTACTTTTCTATGTCCTCATGCAGATACTCGGCCAGTCCCCGCATGATTGCCTCTACTGCCAGAGAATGGTTTAGCAAGTTCTCATTTTTCAGATGCTCTTTCAACAATACCAAGGCTTCAACTCGGTTCATAAGTACTCCTCCCATTTGGATTAATAGTTTAATGCATACCCATAAAAGCTGCTATATCTTGAGCTATTCTTTCTTTTTCCGGTCCCATGCTGGCTATATGTCGTGACTCTTTTAGCTCTATTAAACTTGCTCCAACTGCTTGAGTCTTCTCAAATAAAAATTTGCCACTGCGGGCATCAACTGTCTCGTCCTGAAGTGACTGAATAAGGAGCAGCGGTATATTCAATTGATCAATTTCTTTCATAACTTCACGCCGCAGCCGGGTCAAATTATTAAATGCCTTGGCCGGCATAACCCGATAGGCAAAACGGCCCTGCCTTTCCAACTCCAACATTTGTTTATCAATCTTCTTGGGGTAATAAGGCCTTATCCAACCGAAGATGTGAGCGCAACTGGTCAAAAATGGCTGCTTATAATAGATAGGAGCATTAATGGATATTACTCCTTTAATACTGTTATAGTGAAGCCCTGCGTGAAGAGCTAATAAACCTCCCATCGATAATCCTCCCACAAAAACCTGCTTATAATTATCTAATAAATAGCACAATTCTTTTTCTACCGCGCGGTACCAGTCAGTCCAATGACAGCGATTAAGGAATTGAGGACTGGAACCATGACCAGGCAGAAGTATTCCACACACAGTACAGGAATTGGTTTCATGAATCAACCTGGCAACGGGATATATCTCGGATGGTGAGGCAGTAAAACCATGTATAAATAGTAAAGCTGTGTCGGTATTACCCCGGAGAATGAACGGCTCCGCCTGCGGGTGAACATAGATCATCCTTTATCCCCTTTGCCATATAGGATTTAATTCGAATATAGTATTTATTGCTTAATTATACCAAAAATATAAGTTAGACGAATATAATCCCTGGTAGTACGTAGATTATTGTTTATTGCTGAGCATTTTAACGATAATACATCGAGGTGAACAGGGGGACGGTTCCCTTGTTCACCCCTTAATAATTTGGCTGGATGAACAAGGGAACCATCCCCCTGTTCACCCTAAAGAAAGGCAGAAAAAGCTGAAGGCATGGTTGTTATACCATGCCTTCAGGAGAAAAAAGGGGACTATTTTGTGAACACCATGATTAGTCGCAGAGCTCGAAGATTCCGGCTGCGCCTTGGCCGCCACCGATACACATGGAAACCATACCATATTTAACTTTACGTCTTTCCATTTCGTGCATCAGAGTAACAGTCAATTTAGCTCCGGTACATCCCATCGGATGTCCGATAGCGATAGCTCCACCGTTTACGTTGATGATATCTGGATTCATGCCTAATTCTCTAATGCAATAGAGTGACTGGGAAGCGAAAGCTTCGTTCAGTTCGATCAGGCCGATGTCATCTAAGGTCAAGCCAGTGCGTTTCAGAACCTTGGGAATCGCAAATACCGGTCCGATACCCATTTCGTCTGCTTCACAGCCAGCTACTGCAAAACCAACATATTTCAGACGGGGTTTAATGCCCAGTTCTTTAGCTTTGTCGGCTGACATCATGATTAATGATGCAGCACCATCGGTGGTCTGTGAAGAGTTAGCAGCAGTTACGCTACCGCCAGGAACAAAGGCTGGTCTCAGTTTGGAAATGCCTTCCAAGGAGATGTCAGCTCTGGCACCCTCGTCATAATCATACATGATGGTCTTGGTTACACGTTTGCCATTGGCATCCAGGGTGGTGGTACTTACGGGTACTGGTACGATTTCTTCTTTGAATTTTTCTCTGGCTGCTACAGCTTTCAGGTTGCTGGCTACGCCAAATTTATCCTGGTCTTCTCTGCTGATGCCATATCTGTTGGCTACGTTTTCAGCAGTCTGTCCCATGCTGGTGTAAACTTTACCCCAGTCAGGGTGAACAGCCATTTCGGGATTAGGTGTTACTACACCACCCATGGCGATCAGGCTCATGTGTTCTATACCACCAGCCAGCATAACGTCGGTACGATTGCTGATGATGGCTTCAGCGCACATGGACACAGCCTGAAGTCCGGATGAGCAAAAACGGTTAACAGTTACAGCAGGAACGGTTACCGGGAAGCCAGCGCGGATTGCGGTGATTCTTCCGGTGTTCATGCCGCAGCATTGTTCGGGAGTTGCACAACCCCAGATAACATCGTCTATCATACCAGCATCAATGCCGGCTCTTTTTACTGCTTCTTGCATGGTTAATGCGCCTAAAAATTCGGGTCTAGTATCTCTCAGGGTACCTCTTGGAGCTTTTCCTCCTGCTGTACGAACGCCTGATACTATAACAGCTTCTCTCAATCTTATTACCTCCTCGAAAAAATATTACGACTGGTCAACTCTCTTAGTTACGCAGCGGTTTGCCAGTTTTCAGCATGTGAGCGATTCTGTCCTGGGTCTTCTGGTTGCCGATGAGCTTCAGGAAGAGTTCTCTTTCCAGTTCTTCCAGGTAGGTTTCAGTAATTTCAGCACCCTTGATCACGCCGCCGCCAGCATAGATGTCGATAATCCCCAGCAGTATTTCCCAATCATATTCGCTGATCATTCCAGAAAGCACCATACCTCTGGTTCCAATTCTAAGGATTCCTACAGCGGACTGACCAAAAGCTTTAAACGGTCTGGAAACAGGAGCTGAATAGCCAGCTTCTACCATTTTCAGTACTCTAGCTTTGGCATCGGGGATGATTAAGTCTTCATTTAAGCTAATGCCATCGGTCGGACGCAGGTAACCAAGTTTAATACATTCTTTGGCACTGGTTCCAACTTTGGCCTGAGCCATCTGCTCAAATTCAGGCTGTACGAAGTTTGCCGGGAAAGCATCCGCTGAACCAGCCAGACGATCTACAACTCTTAATACGGATTCTTTGATTCCGCCGCCAGCTGGAATCAGGCCAACGCCGATTTCAACCTGACCAGCATAGGTTTCGCCAGCTGCTTGAATGGCTGAGCTCTGGGTCATCAGTTCACAGCCACCGCCGAGAACCTGCCCTTTAACTGCCATAACAACCGGTTTCAGGCTGTATTTGTTAGCATCGTAAGTGTCATGACCTTTTTTCAGAGCTGCTTCGATTGCATCCCAGTTCTTCTCCTGAGCAAACTGATATACGGCAGCTATATCTGCACCTACGCAGAAGTTCTTGCCGCGGCCGGAGACAACCATACCTTCCCATTCAGGTTTTTTCAGCTCTGCCTGGGCAGCCTGGATGGTGTCTAAGAGATTCGGGTTAATCGCAGATGCTTTGCTGTGGCACTCGAGACCCAGAACGCCGTCACCCAGGTCATATAAGGTTCCGTCAGTAGTGGAGGAAATAACCTTGTTCGCTGCTTTCAGTCTGGGCAGGATAATTGCAGATGGGCTTACAGCGATTTCAACATATTTTTTATCAGGGATGGAGTAGAAGTAATCTACACCAGCTTCGGTCTTGTAGAAGGAAGTAATGCCGGCAGCCAGCATCTCATCGATCCAAGCCGGAACATTCATGCCTTCAGCTTTCATACGGGCAATATATTTGGGCAGATCCAGAGCTGAGAACAGCTGGAAAGGTCCCATTTGATGATTGTAGCCCCAGTTCAGAGCGCGGTCCATGTTGAGGACATCGTCTGATACTTCCGGAATCTTGGAAGCGGCATACAGGAACAGACCAGTTACATGTTTCCATACAAACTGAGCTCCTTTGTCGTCGCCTTCAAAGAATGCGGCTACTTTTTCAGGAACGCTCTTGGCAGCTTTGGCAGCAGCCAGGCTGGCCAGTTCAGGCTTTACAACCGGGCCATATTCAAAGGTATTAACGTCCAGAACCATTTTTTCTTTGCCGACTTTCTTATAGAAGCCGCCCTTGGTTTTGGCACCCAGCATGTTGTTGTCCAGCATCTTCTGCAGGAAGGGAGCTGGTGTATACATGGCTTTTTCAGCCGGATCATCTACATTGTGCTGTACTTCCAGGGTTGATAATACAGCGATATCAACTCCAACCATGTCAAACAGACCAAAGGTTCCGGTTCCAGGACGACCAATGGCAGCGCCGGTCAGGGCATCGATTTCCGGAACACTCAGGCCAAGCTCCATCATTAACTGGGTACAGGAAGGTCCTGCCCAGTTGCCGAGACGGTTGGCAACGAATGCCGGGGTATCCTTGGCATAAACGATGCCTTTGCCCAGTATTCTTTCGCCAA
>CAZEDT010000061.1:0-23808 GCA_964510795.1 uncultured Syntrophomonas sp. | reverse complement strand
ACTCCTATTTTTATGCCGGTGGGCACGCAGGCTACGGTGAAAGCCATGACTCCGGAAATGCTCTGCGAAATAGGAGCGGGAATAATTTTATCTAATACCTACCATCTTTATCTGCGGCCAGGGGCAGATCTTATTGATCGGGCCGGCGGTTTGCATGGATTCATGAATTGGCAGCGAGGCATTCTAACTGATAGCGGTGGATTTCAGGTGTTTAGCTTGCAAGGCTTACGTAAAATTACCGATGAAGGTGTAATGTTTAGTTCTCATATTGATGGTTCCCGTCATTTTCTTAGCCCGGAAATCGTCATGGAGGTTGAGCAAAAGCTCGGAGCGGATATTGCTATGTGCTTTGACGAGTGTGCGCCTTATCCCTGTAGTTATGAGGAGGCCGACCGGGCAGTTACCAGAACCACACTCTGGGCGAAACGTTGCCGCGAAAGCCACCGCCATTCATATCAGGCTTTGTTTGGCATTATTCAGGGTAATGTATTTGCGGATCTGCGGGAAAGAAGTGCCCGCGAAATTACTGCTCTTGATTTTCCCGGTTATGCTATTGGTGGTCTAAGCGTTGGTGAACCCAAGGAGGATATGTATAGAATACTTGACCTTACTAACGAACTGCTGCCAGCCAACAAGCCGCGTTATTTAATGGGAGTAGGTGCCCCCGAGGACCTGGTGGAAGGCGTTAAGCGAGGGGTTGATATGTTCGATTGTGTTTTACCGACCCGGATTGCCAGGCATGGAACTGCGTTTACCCGTAAGGGTAAAGTAGTGGTACGCAACGCCAGTTATGCCGAGGATTTTACACCCTTGGACCCGGACTGTGACTGTCAGGTATGTAAAAACTACAGCCGGGCCTATATACGCCATTTGGTTAAAGCTGAAGAAATACTGGCCCACACCTTAATTACTTATCACAACCTGTATTTTTTGATAAAATTGATGCAGGATATGCGTGAAGCCATAGCCGAAGATAGGTTTGGTAAATTTTATGCTAATTTTTACGCAAGTTACAAGTTTTAACAAGAGGATTTTGCCAGAGATTGGCGAAAAATTATAAGGTTAATAGGTAAAAGCAAACTAAGGAGGGATTTCTTTGTTTATTACTGGTGCAAACACGGCAGCAGGGCAGCAGGGCTGGTTGACGGTAGCCGTCTATTTTGGGGTTTTTCTCTTAATATTCTATTTCTTTGTTATAATGCCCCGAAAAAAGCAGGATAAGAAGCATGCAGCGGTTTTAGAGAGTTTAAAACGCGGAGACAAAGTAGTATCTATTGGCGGGATACGTGGTGAAGTAACTAAAATAAAGGAAGATACCATAGTGGTCAAAGTGTGTGAAAACACTGATATAGAGTTTATGAAGGCCGCTATATCTCATAAAATTGAGGATTAGTAATGATAACCCTGGAAGATATTAAGAATAATGCTACCATCGAGACTTTTGTTCTAAAAGGTAATGAACACTTGGGTGCGATGGGATATACTGACCATGGAAAATTACACATTAGTTTGGTGTCAAGCTTAAGTAAAGATATTTTACTGCAACTAGGCTACGATATTCGTACGGCTGAACTAGCCGGAATAGCAGGTTACATGCATGACATAGGAAATGTAGTTAACCGTAATGGGCACAGCCAAAGCGGTGCGCTTATGGCCATGGAAATTCTTGGCGGAATGGAGATGAAGCCAGACGAAATATCTATCATATGTGCTGCCATTGGTAATCATGATGAGGGCAGCGGACACGCGGTAAATCCGGTGGCCGCGGCCTTGATTTTGGCAGATAAATCACATGTGCACCGGAACCGGGTTAGAAACCTGGATGTAGCTACTTTCGATATTCATGACCGGGTAAATTATGCGGTGGAAAAATCATCGCTGCAGATACATAGTGACAAACAGCTTATTAGCATGGAGCTAAGCATAGACATTACAATTTGTCCGGTAATGGAGTATTTCGAAATATTTTTGAGTCGCATGTTAATGTGCCGTCGTGCGGCTAATTATCTGGGTTGTGAGTTTGCCTTAATTATTAATGGCGCTAAGCTTTTATAAAACGTAGTTGGAGGGAGGATTACTGGTGCGGAAGAATTCCAGTATCGCAATTATAAGTGCAATTATTGTAGCTTTGGCTTTTCTAGTCTATTTTACTTACCAGCCTATTAAAGAAAATCTGAAGCTGGGTCTTGACTTACAGGGCGGCTTGCATGTAGTTTTACAAGCTGAGGAAAAGCCTGGACAAGAAATATCGGCTGATACCATTCAGAAAGCCATTGGAGTACTAGAAAAACGTGTTAATGCTTTTGGGGTAAGTGAACCTATCATTTATCCACAGGGTAATAACCGTATTGTAATAGAACTTGCCGGGGTGGAAGATCCCGAAAAAGCAGTCGATATCATTAAGAATACCGCTCAATTAGAATTCTGGGATCAGACCGGTAAAGTGCTGGTAACCGGAGAAAACCTTAAGGATGCACAGGCTCAGGTGGAATCCGGTGGACAGGGAGCAACGGTCAGCCTGGAATTTGACAAAAAGGGTACCAAGCTATTTGCAGAGGCTACAGCCGCAAATGTTGGCAAACCCATAGCTATAGTGTTGGATGGCAAGGTTATCAGTGCACCTAATGTAGACGAACCCATTCCCGGCGGTCAGGCTCAAATACGCGGTAATTTTACCGCCAAAGAAGCTCAGGATCTGGCAGTATTGCTGCGGTCCGGTGCCTTGCCGGTATCCTTTAGCATAATGGAGAAAAGAACTGTAGGACCTACGCTGGGCAGCGACTCTCTGGACATGAGTGTTAAAGCTGCTCTGGCCGGACTCCTGGCAATTCTTATATTCATGTTGGGTTACTATCGTTTACCAGGATTTATTGCTGATGTATCTATGGTATTATATTCAGTTTTAGTTTTAGGTACCATGGCCATGCTCGGTTCAGTCCTAACCCTACCGGGTATAGCTGGTTTTATCCTATCGATAGGCATGGCAGTAGATGCTAACATTATTATCTATGAACACATAAAAGAAGAGCTGCGTTTCGGCAAAACCATAAAAGCTGCTATAGAAGCCGGTTTCGCTCGAGCCTTCTGGACTATATTCGATTCAAATTTAACCACCTTGATATCAGCTGTGGTATTGATCTGGTTTGGAACCGGACCTATTAAAGGATTCGCTGTTACCCTCTCTATAGGTATAATAGCCACCATGCTGGTAGCGCTTACTTTTACCCGCTATTTGCTGGTGCAATTTACTGATATTACCAAAAATAATAAATTATATGGAGTGTAAGGAGGGTAGACTATGCAATTCATACAGAAAAGGAAATGGTTTTACATTTTCTCATCAATAATTATTATTGCCGGTTTTATATCCATGTTCACCCAGGGTTTTAATCTCGGCATAGATTTTGAAGGCGGGTCATCGCTGCGGTATAAAATAGATTCCTCCGTATCAGCTAATGAAGTTAGATCTGCCATTAGTGATCTGAAAATGACGAAGGAGATCAATGTTCAGAAGAGCGGCGACGAGTTCTTTATTCGTACCAATGAACTGGACCAAAAGCAAACTGCGCAGATGACTGAAGGTTTGAAAGCGAAATTTAAAACTGTACAGTTGCAGAGTGCTGAAAGTGTAGGCGCAACCATTGGCGCTGAGTTAACCAAGAATGCAATTATGGCAGTTGCCATAGCCCTGGTCTTGATGTTGATTTATATTACTTTCCGCTTTGAATGGGCTTTTGGTGTAGCATCGGTATTAGCATTGTTTCACGATGTTTTAATAGTAATAGGAATCTTCTCAATATTCCAATGGGAAATAAACGGTGCCTTCATTGCTGCCATACTTACGATAATAGGTTATTCAATTAACGATACCATTGTCATATTTGACCGGGTTAGAGAAAACCTGCGCATGAAGAAAAAAGAAGGCCTGGATGACCTGCTGAACAAAAGCATAATGCAAACCTTGAACCGTTCAGTAAATACCGTTCTTACAGTGCTGCTGCCATTGGTAACTCTATTAATGTTTGGCGGTTCCACTATCAAGATCTTTGTTATTGCCCTGTTAGTAGGATTCCTGTTCGGAATGTATTCTTCCATATGTGTGGCCAGCCCGCTGTATTATGAAATAAAACAACGGGGTTAAACATCATAAGATTTAACTTAACAGCAAAAACAGCCTACTCAATTCGAGTAGGCTGTTTATTTGTCGCGAGTTACGCTTAAACACCAATATGCCCCTATTAAAAGCCCCGTTTTGATAAACTTAACCAACTTTATTTCGAATACTGGCCTCGGACATATCAGGCTTATCGTTCATGGTGCTATTGCTGCGGCCATAAATAAAGTAAATCAGGAAGCCAATGGCTATCCAGATGGCGAATACCATTTTAGTGAAGGTTGGTAAGGCAACGATTAGAACGGTGCAGCCAATAACACCTAAGATTGGTATAATCGGTACCCACGGAGTCTTGAAGGATCGTTCCACCTCCGGCAATTTTTTGCGAAGGATGATTACGGTCAGGCATACCACAATGAATGCTGTCAGGGTTCCTATATTGGTCATCTCCGCCAGCCGGGATACCGGCAGAAAACCAGCCAGTACAACCGCAATGCAGCCCACCAGGATAGTCGTCTTGCCAGGAGTTCCGTATTTTTCATTAACCGAGGAAAAAGTCCTGGGCAACAGTCCGTCGCGGGACAGGGAGTAAATAATACGGGTTGCACCATAGGTTGTGACCAGGCAAACTGAAGTGATACCAGCTACTGCACCTACCGCTACCAGAGCCGAACCCCAGTTGATTCCTAATTTTAATAATGCAAATGCGACCGGAGCAGCTACGTCTTTGTACATTGAATAAGGTAGGACACCGGTCAGGATAGCGGAAACGATAATATACAATATGGTGCAGACTATCAAGGAACCAATTATTCCGATGGGCAGATCGCGTTGCGGGTTCTTTACCTCTTCCGCAGCTGTGGCCACTGCATCAAAACCTACATAGGCAAAGAAAATTATAGCTGCACCCTTAAACACTCCGCCGACTCCAAATGGAAAGAAAGGATGCCAGTTAGCGGGGTTAACATGGCGGGCGGCAACGGCTATAAACAGGAAAACTGCGGCCAGCTTGACCAAAACCAAAAAGTTATTTAGGCCGGTAGCTTCCTTGATGCCGACGTATACCACTGCTGTAATAATAATAGCTATTAGGATGGCGGGTAGATTCACAAAACCTCCGCTTACTCCAATGGGATTAATGAGTGTGGCTGGTACTTGTAATCCGGCAGCCTGTATTAAATTTACTACATAGGCAGACCAACCTACTGATACCGTGGAAACAAAAACCAGGTACTCAAGAACCAGGTCCCAACCAATAATCCAAGCCCATATTTCACCCAGGCCAACATAACAGTAGGTGTAGGCACTGCCTGCCACCGGTATCATCGCAGCTAATTCTGCATAACATAGGGCTGCGCAAACGCACGTAAGGCCAGAGAGGATAAAGGATAGAATAAGAGCCGGTCCAGCATACTCAGCAGCAGCTACACCGGTAAGTACGAAAATACCAGTGCCTATAATAGCTCCAATCCCGAGAGCAGTAAGTTCAACTGGACCTAGAACACGTTTCAGGCCTTTACCTTGTGTGGTTGCTAACATAGCTTGAAGGGATTTAGTGCGAAAAATAGATTTGTCATTTGTCATAGATTGGCTCCTTTCTATTGAATATTAGTAGTATGTCCTCACTAATAAATTAAACCAATACCAATAAATTCAAATAATGTAATATGAATTGTAATAATTAAAAAATGAAAATAAACTAATGATATTTATAGAAAAGAGCCTAATTCATGCGGGTATAAATGTGTTTACAGGATATGTAATATAACAAAAAGATATATATGCCCAAGATATAACAAAAATAGTATAGTTGAAAAAGGGAAAGCAATAAATATGTCGAATAATAAACAACAATATCGAATTGAAAGCAAATATAGCATGTGAAAAATGCGGGAGAGTGGGATTGTCCCTACCGAAGGAGCAAATTGCTATTGTACCACAATAGCTTTGAAACTTTCAGGTAAAAAGGACCGTATTTGGATGCAACTCTGGAAAGTCCATTGGACACCGAAGGAGCAAGCCGTTAAGGTGAATCTCTCAGGTTTAAGACAGAGTACGGGTAAGTATTACTACCTGTGCTCTTTTTGTTTGGTCCAATCGTTCAAATTATATTTGAACGGCAGATACCTAAGGAGGTGTTTCTATAGGCTTATACAGTTAGTGCTTTTGGGGTGGTACCAAGTTAAAAAGAATGGAGGAAAGAGGATGAGTAAGAAACAGATAGTCTACCCGTATATCCCGAATTCAGTTCCAGAAGTGAAAGCAGAAATGATGAAAGTAATCGGGATTAATGATCCTATGGAGCTCTACGAAAGAGAGATTCCAGAAGAACTGAGATTTAAGGGTGAAATGCAGCTGCCAGAACCAATATATGATGAATACTCCATTAAAAGACATACTGAAGAACTGCTTGGCAAGAACAAAAACGCCAAAGATTATCTCTGCTTCATTGGCGCAGGTTGCGCTCCCCACTTTGTACCTGCTGTTTGCGATGAAATGAATGGTCGTGGTGAATTCCTGACCGCTTATGTTGGAGAATCTATTGCCGACCATGGTAAATGGCAAGCCTTCTTTGAATATACCAGCTTAATGGCAGAACTGTGTGATATGGATGTTTTAAGTATCCCAATGTATGATGGTGCTGCAGCGGCATCAAGCTCAATCAGAATGGCGAACCGCATTAACGGCCGCAATACTGTCTTAGTTCCAGAAAAAATTAACCCGGAAAATATGTCGATAATGAAAAACTATATGAACAGCATGCCTGAACCGGATATCAAGATTGTACTTCTTAAATGTGATGCAGCTGGTCTAATTGATGTTGCTGATCTAAAGAACAAGATCTCATCCGATGTATGTGCTGTATTTATCGAAAATCCTACCTATCTCGGCTCAGTCGAAGTCAAAGCTGAGGAAATCGGCAAAATTGCTAAGGAAGCAGGAGCTGAATTTATAGTATATGCTGATCCTATTTCCCTGGGGGTTATGGAAGCGCCTGCAAATTATGGAGCAACTATCACCTGCGGTGATTTTCATCCTTTGGGATTACACATGGGAGCCGGCGGATGCCAGGGTGGTTTTATAGCTACTTTTGATGACATGAAATACATCTCTGAATTCAAAGACCTGATGTTTGGTATTACTGAAACTTCAGTTGAAGGCGAATATGGATTTGGAGAAGTTTTGTTTGATAGGACCTCATATGGTTCTCGTGACAAAGCTAACGAATTTACTGGAACCAGCACCGGCCTCTGGGCAATAACTGCAGGTATTTACCTGGCCATAATGGGACCGCAAGGAATGGAAGAAGTAGGAACCACCATTATGCAGAGGTCCCAGTATGCAGCTAAAAAAATTGCTGAAATTGCTGGAGTAGAGGTTAAAATGTCCGGCCCATTCTTCAAAGAATTCGTAGTTAACTTCGATATGACCGGTAAAACGGTTGCAGAAATAAACAAAGCACTCTTGGGCTACAAGATTCTAGGCGGAAAAGATCTGTCCTTAGATTTTGCGGATATGGGACAGAGCGCTCTGTACTGTGTAACCGAAGTGCACACCCAAGCAGACATAGATAAACTGGTTTATGCTCTTAAAGGTGCTGTTAGCTGCTAATTTAGTGCTTTGCTAAATCTAAGTAAGAAAGGACTGAGAGTTAATGGGTAGGGATAGATATTCGAGATTTAGAAAATTCCACGAAGCAAAATGGGATGAAGAAATTATATTTGAACTAAGTGTTCCCGGAGAAAGAGGCGTGCTTGTACCTCAAGCTGAAAAAGCAGTCGTAGGTGAAATTGGCGATGGCGTATCAGTATTAGGTGGTTTAAAGAGGAAAAAAGCCGCAGCTTTACCTGAAGTTAGCCAGATGAGAGTTAACCGTCATTACCTGAGACTGTCCCAGGAAACGATGGGGACAGATGTAAATATCGATATTTCCCAAGGTACCTGTACCATGAAATACAGCCCTAAAGTTCAGGAACATATGGCAGCACGCCATCCTGGTATAGTAGAAGTTCATCCTCTGCAGGATCCTGATACAATGCAAGGCGTGCTGGAAATAATATATAAAACCGAGCAGCTTATGAAAGAAATATCCGGACTTGATTGTTTTAGTTTCCAACCGGGTGGCGGAGCTCACGGTGTTTACACTAATGCTTCTATTATCAGAGCCTATCACCAGTCGCGGGGAGATTTTAACAGAGATGAAATAATTACCACCATGTTCTCACATCCCTGTGATGCAGCAACTCCTAACACGGCAGGATTTAAAGTTATCACTCTGATGCCGGACGAAAATGGCTTTCCACCCCTGGATGCTTTTAAAGCTGCTCTATCACAACGTACAGCCGGTATAATGATTACCAACCCTGAAGATACTGGAATCTACAATCCTAGAATCCGGGAATACGTTGATGCAGCTCATGCAGTTGGAGCACTTTGTTCTTATGACCAGGCCAATGCTAATGCATTCCTGGGAATTGCTCGTGCCAAAGAAGCCGGTTTTGATATGTGCCACTTCAACATGCACAAGACCTTCTCCGCTCCACATGGATGTATGGGACCTGCAACCGGTGCAGTAGGTTATAAAGAATTCTTAAAACCATTTATGCCAGTACCTCGGGTAGAATTTGACGGCAGCAAATATGTCCTAAACTACAACTGCCCGCAAAGTATTGGTAAAACCAGAAGCTTCTTAGGAAACTTCGGTGTGGTTCTGAAATCCTATATGTGGATAATGCAGCATGGTCCGGAAGGTTTGAAAGAAGCCGCCATATGTTCAGTTTTGAATAATAACTATATGATGGCGAAACTGAAAGAAACTCCAGGCGTAGTTATGTACTATGATTTTGGCGTAGGTAAAAACCGTCTGGAACAGGTGCGCTGGAGCTGGGAAAAACTGCAGCAGGACACGGGCTTTGGTACCGGCGATGTCAACCAGAGACTGTCCGACTTTGGTATCCAGCACTACTGGACTTCACATCATCCATGGGTGGTGCCCGAACCTTTCACCCTGGAGCCCTGTGAATCTTACAGCAAGGATGACCTGGATGAATACTGTGGAGCCCTGGCAGAAATCTCCAGAGAATGCTACCAAGAACCTGAAGTTATTAAGGCAGCACCTCATAGCGGACCAACCCATAGGGTAAAACACCCCGAAATTAATGATGAAGAACTGATTGCAGTTACCTGGAGACAGTATCTCAAGAAAAAAGGTCTCAGATAATAGTTTACGGCCTGTTTCCCGCCTGATAAAGGTGGGAAACAGCCAGTAATATAAAGAGTGGGGTTAAAAGCAATGAAAAAATTAGGCGTAATCGTAAACCCGGTTGCAGGAATGGGAGGAAGAGTCGGACTCAAAGGCAGCGATGGAGCCGAGATACAGATGAAGGCGCGGGAGCTGGGAGCCCAACCTGAATCCCCTCTTAGAGCTTTGGAAGCCCTGAAAGTTGTAGCCAGACTTAAAGATCAGGTTGAGATTATCACCTATCCACATGAAATGGGAGAAGATGAGGCCCGTCAAGCAGGCTTTAATCCGATCGTAATTGGCTCTATAAATAGTGGGGCAACTATTCCTGAAGATACCATGCAAGCAGCCAGTGATATGGTGGCGGCTGGAGTTGATATCATATTGTTTGCTGGTGGTGACGGAACGGCTCGAAATATTTATTCGGCAGTGGGCCCCGGCTCAGCTATACCAGTATTAGGGATTCCGGCGGGAGTAAAAATACATTCCGCAGTCTATGCTGTAAATCCCAAGAGTGCTGGAGAAGCTACCGCCTTGTTCCTTGAAGGGAAGGCAGTCAATATCCGCGAAGCTGAGGTAATGGATATTGATGAGGATGCTTTTCGGGAAGGCCGGGTGAGTGCCAGACTTTATGGGTATTTAAATGTACCGGAAAATAAAAAGTATGTTCAAAGTGTAAAATCTGGGGCTCGTTCCGAGAAGGTAGAAGTTCAAGGCATCGCAGCGGAGATAGTTGCCAACATGAAAGATAATGTTATTTATGTGATAGGTCCTGGTACCACTACCCGCAGTATAATGCTTAGACTTGACTTGCCATACACCTTGCTCGGGGTTGATGTTATCTTGAATAAGCAGGTTATTGCCAATGATGTCAATGAGCAACAGCTGTATGATCTTATCAAAGGTAAGCAAACTCAAATAGTGGTAACTGCTATTGGAGGTCAGGGTCATATATTAGGTCGCGGTAATCAACAAATAAGCCCCCGGGTAATTCGGGAAGCAGGCCAGGAAAACATTACGATTGTGGCCAGTCGAGACAAGCTGGTCAGCATCATGCCTCGACCCCTGTTGGTGGACACAGGTGATCCGGAGCTGGATCAGCAATTATCCGGTTATTACCGTATAGTGGCGGGTTGGCAGGATACCTTGATGTATAAAGTGGGGATGGAATAAGCGGTAGATCAACTAAATAACAAGCTAGGAGGGATATTTGTGGCAAAGGGATTAGATCTATTCCAACAGAGTGCTGTCGGCTTTACCAGACAGATCAGCCCCTGGGATACCATGGTGTATTCCACCGTTAATCCCGGACTAATGTATGCTCTGGTTTATCTGATGTGGGCTCCTTTCCTTTATCCAGGTGCACACATGGGCTGGGCCATCGTAACTGTGGCTCAAATGTTTATTATTTCAGGTCTATACTGGTTGCTTTCTTGCGCTATGCCCAGACAAGGAGGAGAATACATCTATATCAGTCGTATTCTGCATCCGTCTCTGGGTCTTATGTCCAGTTTTATGATATCTTTTACGGCGATATCATGGACTGGGGTATGTACCGACTGGGCGATAAAATATGCAGTGGTTGAGTACTTTGCATCTCTGGGCATTGTAACTGGTAACCAGTCATGGTTTAACATTGCTCAAGTTCTAAACCAGCCCAGTGTTCGCGCCATGATCGGCAGTGCATTGCTCTTCATTATTTGGTTGGTATACTTAAAAGGCAGCAAGGCTATGATGAAGATGTCCTGGATGGCGCTGATCGGTACCATTATTGGAGCTATAACCTATATAGTAGCAAATTTGATAGCAGATCCGGGACAGTTTGCTGCTAACTTCACCCAATTAACCGGCATGAACTATGACGATGTTATTAAAACAGCCGTTGCTGCCGGTCATCCCGCTAAATTCCTCTTCGGTGCTACTCTAATGGCAGGTTCCACTTACATAATACTGAATACCCTGGGTGCAACTTTTGGTGCCAATCTGGCCGGCGAGGTTCGCAATGTTCAGAAATCACAGTTGCTGGCTATGTTTGGATCGTTGGGTATTTTAATGGTTGTATGGGCTATCTTCTATGGAGTCAGTTATACCAGCTTCGGTTCCATGTGGACCAACTGTTTAATGTATCTATGCGGAACTGGCAATGCTGCCTATCCGTGGCCAGGTTATGAACCCTTTGCAACTATACTGATTGGTGTTCTGACCAAGAGTCCCGTATTTATATTCTTGATTGCTTTAGCCTTCTTTATGGCAACCTTCGGTTCAGCAGCAGGTATGAGTTTTGGCCCAGCCAGAAACATGTATGCCTGGGGATTTGACCGCTTGGTACCTGAAAAACTGGCTGAAATCGATCCTAAGAGTGGATCTCCGATGTTTGCTTCCACTATAGCTCTATTGGCAGCTGAAGTATTCCTGCTGATGGACTGCTTTGCCCCTCAATGGACTGCTTACATTGGCTATACCATCTTCACCTGGTTCCTGGCTTGGATCATACTTGGTATCGCTGGAATGGTATTCCCGTATCGTCGCAAAGCCTTGTTTGAATCGGCTCCGCCTATTGTACGCAAGTACTTCCTGGGTTTGCCGGTTATCACCTGGCTGGGAGGTCTAACTACCATTATCAGCGTTTCCATTTGTATTTACCTGTTGATACCATTTGTCAAGGGACAGATCCCCAACACCATGATTATAATGTCAGTTGTCTTAATGCTGCTGCCATTGTTGATCTACTATCTGTCCAAATCCTCCTATGCTAAGAAGGGTATCGATATTGACATCCAGTTCCAGGAGATTCCTTCTGACTAGGACATACAAGATAGTAAAAAGGCTAAAAATAAGCATAAGGGGTGAACTATTTAATGAAAATATTTTATTCTGCTGATATTCATGCGGCTGAGACCACTTTCCGGAAGTTCACCAATGCCGGTCCCTTTTATAAAGTGGATATGGTAATTTACGGTGGAGACTTCTGCGGTAAGATGGTGGTGCCGATTGTTAAAAAGAGCAATGATCATTATGAAGCTACCTATTATGGTTCTACAGTTAGCCTGAAGGGTGATAAGGAAATACCTGATCTTAAGAAAACCTTGCGGGATGCGGGCTTTTACTTTACTGATTTAACCGACGCTGAACTGAATCGCATAACCAAGGAAGATGTTGAACGTATCACCAAGGATGAGCAACTGCGCCGGCTTAATGAATGGGTGGATCTAATGGATGAACGATTTAAGAAAAATAAATTACCTTGTATCGTTACCCCGGGCAATGATGATCCACTTTATATTGATGCAGCTTTAGACAGGTTATCGTATGTGCAAAATGGTGATGGCAAAGTTTTAGAGGTCAATGGATTTGAAATACTGTCTCTGAGCTATGCCCATCCGACTATATTTAAGTTTCCAAGGGATATAAGTGAGGAAGAGCTGGCGAAAAAAATAGATGAGTTGGCTGGACAGGTAAAAAATATGAGCAAATGTATTTTTAATCTGCACATTCCTCCTCATGATACTGACCTGGATCAGGATACCTTGTTTGATGAGGACCTGAACCCCATTTTGGACGGCGATTCCCTGGCCAGCGGCGCTACCGGCAGTAAAGCGGTAAGAGCTGCGATTGAAAAATACCAGCCCATGCTCAGTTTGCATGGACATGTACATGGTTCTCGCGGGGTTAGCACTATCGGCAAGACCGTTTGTATTAACCCAGGCAGCGAGTATGATCAGGCGCTCTTAAGAGGAGCCATAATAGAAGTAGATAGTAACGGACGGGTTGTAAGCCACATGCTTACAGCAGGCTAGAAAGTAACGTAATGGGACCCGCTTATTAAGTATTGTGCTTGTTAAGCGGGTCTTGTTTCAAAAATTCAGACAGGATAATCCAAATTAACTGTAGCTGAGGTAGGTATGGACATTTGAGTAATGTGCACATGAGTGGATACAGATGGGTTATTGCGGGCATTCTATTTATGGGAATAATGGGCATTAATGTCCTGTGGTTTATTCCTTCGCCCCTTCTGACCATTATTATGGAAGACCTTAACCTGACGCTTAGTTTGGGTGGCTTAGGAATATCTATTGTCTGTCTGCTGGTAGCTATATTTAGTCTGACCGGGGGATGGTTGGTTGATCAGATTGGGGTCAAAAGAGCCTTTATGTTTGGGCTTTGGTTTATAGCCGCGGGGGCTATAAGCAGCTTTTCCATTGACTCCTCGGCAGCTTTCTTTTTCAGCCGTGTACTGGTCGGGATCGGATCGGGAATATGTTTAACTATTTCTAGTGTAATAATAATGAAATGGTTTCCTGAGGGAGAGCGGCCGTATATAAATACCATTAGCTCATTGCTGCCCTATGTGGCAACGGTATTTACCTTCACCCTTACTGTTCCACTGTATATATCGCTGGATCATTCGTGGCGGATGGCAATAGTATTATGGGGTATATTTATGGCCCTAACAGCTTTAGCTTGGACTATATGGGGCCGAGAAGAACAGGAGTCAGATGATCTGCAGGAAGCTACAGTGCCTGCCCAAGGACGGAAACTATACCTTGAAGTCTGGTCCAATAGGGAAGTACGCTTGCTCAGTTTGGCTCTAGCTTGCGACCTATGGAGTTTTCAGTTTCTAACTGCCGTACTGCCTACTTTTTATACGGTCGAATCAGGCATGGGGATGGAGCTGTCCTCAAAGCTCACAGCCATATTTCCGATAGCAGGTATTGCAGCCGGATTACTTTGCGGCATATGGATGAGCCGGATGGGTCTAAGGAAACCGTTTACTTATCCATTGCATATTATGATTTTTGTTGGAACTTTTATGGCGATAAATGGCACCGGGTTTTTACGCGTAATGGGAATTGCCCTGGCTGGTTTTGGCAATGCGGGTTGGGCTCCAGCCCTGTTTACCATGCCTATGGAATTTGATGATATGAATCCGGAAAAGGTTGGTATAGTGTATTCAATAATGCTGTCCATAGGATATCTGGCAGCATTTATTTCACCCTGGCTAGGTGGTTGGCTGGCGCAGCAAATGGGTATTCACGATACTATTTTCTTATTTTCAATATCATCACTTATCGCAGCTTTAGCAACCTATATGATGAAAGAGACCGGACCAGCCCGAAAACTATCTTAGTGTAGATGGAGGTGTAGACTAATGGAAAGTGACCAATATCAAGGAATAACCGGATCTGTGGAAAGGGTTTTAAAGGAGCTTTTACAGGTGGCGGATCTTAAAAAAGGTCAGATCTTAGTGGTTGGTTGCAGTACTAGTGAAATACTGGGGGAAAAGATAGGTAAAGCATCCAGTGAGGAGATGGCAGAACAGGTATTGAACGGTATAATACCCGTGCTGCAGGAAAATGGCATATTTTTGGCTGTTCAGGCTTGTGAACATATTAATCGCTGCCTGGTGGTTGAAGAGGAATGTGCTGAAAGCTATGGCTTGGAGGTTGTTACTGTAGTGCCTCATCTTAAGGCTGGGGGAGGTTTTGCAACTACTGCCTATCGGAGATTTAATCGGCCGGTGATGGTAGAAAACATTAGAGCCCATGCTGGTATTGATATTGGAGACACTTTTATTGGTATGCATCTTAAGCCGGTAGTTATACCTATAAGGAGCGAAGTGAAGCAGATTGGCTGTGCCCATCTCACTATGGCTCGTACCCGACCTAAACTGGTGGGGGGAGAGCGAGCCAAGTATACCGCTGATTGAACGGGTGCAAACAGTGATTTATGGTTGTTATTTCAAGGTAACTATGATGTATTATTATAGCTTTGGTTTATGTAAAGAATATCAGATGTGAATACATCATACAAAAGCCGGTTATTCGTTTGACAGTCGAAGTCAGCTGATATACTATTGAATTAAGGGATAATTCGACAAGATATTCCAGGATAAAGTCCATATTATGACAATTAAATAATTCAGCAATTGATGGTTGCGGGAGAATGAGTGTACAACTCATACCGAAGAAGCAAGTTGCTATGTCACCAGCATAGTAACGAAACTCTCAGGTACCAGGACCGTAATCGGATGCAACTCTGAAAAGTCATTTATGACGCCGAAGGGGCAAATCCTTAAGGATGAAACTCTCAGGTTTAAGACAGAGCGCGGGAACATTAGTTTCAGCGCTCTATTTTTATGGGGAAAAACTGGTAATTATATTCGGATCATTATGATACTGGAGGTGGCTTATTTGCAGGCTGAAGAACTACTTATTATTACGAATAACCCTCTTATAAAGGAAAATTATGATGTTGAGCAATGCTGGGTAGAGGGAGACTGCAAAGAAGTAATAATGCAAGCCTATAACTTGGTCGCTCTCGGGCATCAACTGATTTCGCACCCCTTAGCAGGGAGTATTAAACCTAATCAGAACCCATTTAGGTCAATTCTCATCGCTAAAGTTCCAGGTGAGGTTGACGTATCGGCCCTTAAGTTGGTGGGGAATTGCCTTCGTAAGGCGGAAGAGTTTATGGAGAATAAGATTCAGATTGATCTTAAAACGGCTTTTAAGCAAGACCTTCAGCTTGTGGACCAGTATTTATTATTAAGTGCAATAGAGTCAATCAAAGAAGGTAGGTGAGCAAATAATGGAAAATGTTTATGATCTCTTGATCCTGGGTGGTGGACCCGGTGGCATGGCAGCTGGAATTTACGGTGCCAGAGCCAAACTGAAGACAGCCATTATTGAGAAAGGCAAACCCGGTGGACAGGCAGCTACCACTGAAGAACTGGAAAACTACCCCGGTTTTGGACCGGGTACTACCGGGCCGGAACTGACCAAAGCCATGGCCGATCATGCCAACAATTTTGGAGCCGAGTTTATTAAAGATACCATAGTATCCCTGGATTTAGTGAGTTCTCCCAAGAAGGTTAGCTGCAAGAAGGGTGAGTATTTAGCCAAATCAGTAATTTTCGCCATGGGCGCTGAGCCCAGAATGCTGGGTATACCTGGTGAGGGCAAAATGCGAGGCAAAGGGGTTAGTTACTGCGCCACCTGTGATGCCGACTTGTTCACAGAGCTTGATGTTATTGTAGTTGGCAGTGGTGATGCGGCCATTGAAGAGGCCCAATATCTAACCAGGTTTGCTGAAAATGTTACCATCATTGTAATTCACGAAGAAGGTAAGGTTGATGCCAACCGAGTATCAGCCGAGCGGGCTTTAAAAGATCCAAAACTGAAGTGGAAGTGGAACTCCATAGTTAAATCAGTTAATGGTGATGAATTGGTAGAAACCGTTACTCTGAAAAACATTCAAACTGGCGAGGAAGAAGAATTCGAAACTAACGGTGTATTCATCTTTATCGGGACTCAGCCTAAGACCGAGCTGCTCAAGGATATTGTGGAGCTTAACCCTCAGGGTTATGTGATCACCAACGAAAAAATGGAAACCAATATTCAGGGAGTATTTGCAGCAGGAGATTGTCGTGATAAATACCTGCGTCAGGTTGTAACCGCTGCTGCTGATGGTGCTATTGCTGCCGTGGCAGCTGAGAAATATGTTCATGAAACTGAGCTTTGGGATAAAGAAGTGCTCAGTTCCGATCATCCCGTACTGGTTGCCTTTTATGATCCCACTGATATGGCTGGAACCGAACAAGTCGGTATCATAGACAAGTTTGTTAAGGGCAATGAAAAGCTATCCCTGGTTAAAGTCGATGCCAGCAGAAATGAACTGGTTAAGAAACGCTATCAGGTAGATGCCAGCCAATTACCGTTTGTTTATCTCTTTAGCAGGGGCGAAATAAAAGCCTCACTTAAAGATATTAGCTTCGAAAACCTTGCGAATTTAGTGAAATAAACGAAAGGGAGTTGAAAGTAATGATTGCAGTAAACAAGGAAAATTTCGAACAGGAAGTAATGCAGGCTGAGGGCTATGTCATGGTGGACTGGTGGGGCCCCAAATGTGAACGTTGTTTGGAACTTATGCCTTCGGTGGAGGAAATGGCAGAAAAGTACGAGGGGCAGATGAAGTTTTGCTCAGTGGATACTTCTGGAAGCCGCCGCCTGGCGATATCTCAGAAGGTATTAGGTTTACCGGCCATCCTTTTCTACAAAGGCGGCGAAAAGGTAGACGAAATATCCGGTCAGGAAATCCAACCGGAAGATATTGAAGCCAAGATCAAGCAATATTCAAAATAAAGCAAATATGAGATTGGAGGGAAATCAATGCGCTTAGAGTTGGGTTACATTTTTGTAAAAGATGTTAAATTCGGTGAGAAAACCGAACTCAGAGACGGGATTGTCTATGTTGATAAAGCCGAGCTTTTGGCCACCATAGCCGATGATCGTCTGGCTAAACTGGACCTGGATATAGTTCATCCCGGTGACTCTGTGAGAATCTGCCCGGTTAAAGACGTCCTGGAACCCAGGGTTAAGGTATCTGGTAATGGTGTAGTTTTCCCTGGCTTCTTTGATGATGCCAAAACCGTAGGAGAAGGCAGAACCCATGTCCTAAAAGGTATGGGAGTTATGACGGTAGGTAAGATAGTTGGTTTCCAGGAAGGTATCGTAGATATGACTGGTCCGGGTGCGGACTATACTCCTTTTTCCCAGCTAATTAATCTGGTAATCCTGGCCGATAAGGTGGCTGGGTTATTACAGCACGAACACGAAGCTGCTCTTCGCATGGTGGGTCTAAAGGCTACCCGATATATTGCTGAAGTTGCTCGCAATGCTGAGGCTGATGAAGTCAAAGTATATGAAACCAAACCCTTACAGGAACAATTGTTGGAATATCCGGGGCTTCCCAAGGTAGCTTACCTGTATGCCCTGCAGACCCAGGGGCTTATGCATGATAGCTATCTCTATGCTGTAGATGCGAAGAAAATACTACCTACCATGATTTATCCTACTGAGGTAATGGACGGGGCTATCATCAGCGGCAACTGTGTGTCTGCCTGTGATAAAAATACCACTTATCATCACCTCAACAGCCCGGTCATCTATGACTTGTTCGATCATCATGGCAAAGACCTGAACTTCATAGGCGTGGTAGTAAGCAACGAAAATGTAACTTTACTGGACAAAGAACGCAGTTCCAACTATGCGGCCAAACTCATAAAATCCATGGGTGTTGATGGGGTTATTATCAGCGAGGAAGGCTTTGGCAATCCCGATGCTGACCTGATTATGAATTGCAAAAAGATAGAAGCTCAAGGCATAAAAACTGTTCTGATTACCGATGAGTATGCCGGTCGGGACGGTGCTTCCCAGTCCCTGGCGGATGGACATCCATCCGCAGATGCTGTAGTTACCGGTGGAAACGCCAATGCAGTCATCACCCTGCCGAAACTGGATAAGATTATCGGTTATGTAGACGCGGTCAATGTTATCGCCGGCGGCTTTGATGGCGCCTTGGCTGCAGACGGTTCCATAACAGTTGAAATCCAGGCGATTACCGGTGCTACCAATGAGTTGGGTTTTAACAAGATGGGTGGTTCGGTTATTTAAATAGGTGTTAGAGATGACTTCCAGAAAAATCGTAAGAAAGGGTGTATTGAGAATGGATAAAAGCTTCTTTGAAAATAAAAAAATCTGTGCTCTGGGCGATAGAGACGGAATTCCTGGTCCAGCTCTTGCCGAATGTATGAAAAGCGTAGGAGGAGAAGTGCTCTTTACCAGTACCGAGTGCTTCGTCTGAACCGCAGCCGGGGCCATGGACATGGCCAATCAAGCTCGTATTAAAGAAACCGCTGAAAAATTTGGTGCTGAAAACGTAGTAGTTATTTTGGGTGGCGGAGAGGCCGAATCAGCTGGTCTTACGGCTGAAACCGTTATTAGTGGTGATCCCACCTATGCTGGGCCTTTGACCAATGTGGCTCTGGGCCTGGATGTATACCATATCTTTGAACTAAAAGATTTGATCGATGAAGCCGTTTATGACGAACAGGTTAGCATGATGGAAATGGTTCTGGATATGGACGAAATTGTTGGCGAAATGGCTAACATCCGTAAAGATTGTGGTAAATAGCTGAAAAAGGAGTGGAGATAATGGCCGGAATTCGTGTAGTTCATTATATAAACCAGTTCTTTGCCGGTATTGGCGGAGAAGACAAGGCTGATACCAAACCCTTTAAACAGGCCGGTGTGGTTGGTCCTGGTTCCGCATTACAAGCTGCTTTCGGTGAAGAAATGACCATCGTAGGTACGGTAGTGTGTGGTGACACCTATTTTAACGAAAATTTAGATTCAGCTCTTCCTGAAATTCTAGATATGATAGCCAGTTTCGAACCACAACTCTTTATCGCCGGACCGGCTTTTAATGCCGGCAGATACGGTGTAGCCTGCGGAGCGGTTTGTGAAGCTGTCGGGCAAAAATTTAATATCCCGGTTATTACCGGCATGTACGAGGAAAACCCGGGTGCTGATATGTACAAGAAGAGTGCCTATGTTATAAAGACTGGTAATTCAGCCGCCCAGATGCGTAAAGCAGTTCCTGCTATGGCCGCTTTGGCTATGAAATTAGGCAGAGGTGAAGCTATTGGCACACCCGAAGAAGAAGGTTATCTGCCTAAAGGCCTGCGTACTAATATCTGGTATGAGAAGCGAGGCTCGGCTCGGGCGGTAGATATGCTTATTAAAAAGCTTAGTGGTGAAGCCTTTCAAACTGAATATCCAATGCCAGTTTTCGACCGGGTTAGTCCCCGTCCGGCGCTAAAAAATCTTAGCCAGGCCAAGATTGCGCTGGTTACTTCCGGTGGTATAGTGCCGAAAGGAAATCCTGACCGGATTGAATCTTCCAGTGCATCCAAGTTTGGAACTTATGACTTGACTGGTTTTACAGATCTGACCGAAGAAACTCATGAAACTGCCCACGGTGGATATGACCCGGTTTATGCTAATTTGGATCCGGATAGAGTTCTGCCGGTAGACGTAATGAGAGTCCTTGAAAAAGAAGGCGTTATCGGCAGTATGCATAACACTTTCTATACTACAGTTGGCAACGGGACATCAGTTGCTAATTCCAAGAAATATGCTCATGCTATCGGATTGGAGCTGAAGGAAGCTGGAGTGGATGCTATAATCCTAACCTCCACCTGAGGCACTTGTACACGTTGCGGTGCAACGATGATAAAAGAACTCGAAGAGGTTGTAGATGTTCCTTGTGTGCATATATGTACAGTCGTGCCGATATCCCTTACCGTAGGTGCCAACCGTATTGATCCAGCGGTGGCTATACCTCATCCTCTGGGCAATCCGGTACTTACCAAGGAAGACGAATTCAGCCTGCGCAGAAAAATTGTTGAAAAAGCCCTGCTGGCTTTATGCACAGATGTAAGCGAGCAAACTGTATTCTAGCGTTAATTAACCAGCAAGGTGGGCTTTTAATATAATAGAGGCCCACCTTGTTTGGTGTAAGGATTAAAAAATAAGGAGGGATTGGTTTTGAACTTTCCGGTTATTAAAGCAGCGGCCAATATATTGGTTCACTGTCCCAATATGATGATGGATCATGGTACCACCCTGACCCAGGAAAAAGCCAAGAACCCTGATTCAGAATACCTTAAAGCAATAGGTGGTTTTGTGCGCGGATTTGAGGAAAGCGTAGCCTATGCTCCCAACCAGGTTTTCATAGGCAATCTAAAGCCCTCTGATCTGGACACTATCCCGACCCCCTGGTATAAGAATCCGGTAGAGCCTAAGCAAGATGGCAGATTTGGTGAGATCATGGCTGAAATCGATTTTTATGGTCTGTTGAAAATCTGTGACCGTTTTGACCTGGTTGAGTTAAGTTCCGAAATAGCACCGATTATAAAGGAACGTCTTCAGGCTAAAGAAATGTTTAGCGATACTCAATTGGCGATGCTTGACAAAAGCTTACCTATATCAGAAATTCAGGCTCTGGTTGATAAACACACCGCACTGGGGCTTTACAACGGAGACAATCTGCTGGGCTGTGTTCGTGAAGCCCATGAAAGTGACCCGAACTTATCTGCGCATGTAGTATTCGAAAACCTGGTTACCAAAGCTTCAGGCGTACTAGCGATGAAACAGCTATTTATCAAGAATAATATTGATCCGGCCGATGTCGACTATATTATTGAAACCTCAGAAGAAGCCGTCGGCGATATGAACCAGCGAGGCGGAGGCAATATGGCCAAGGCCTGTGGTGAAGTGGCTGGTTGTATTAACGCTACTGGTATTGACATGCGTGGATTCTGTGCCGGTCCATCCCACGGAATTGTCAATGCCGCCGGGCTGGTGCAGGCTGGGATCTTCAAAAATGTAGTGGTAATGGCCGGAGGTTGTACAGCCAAACTGGGCATGAACAGCCGCGATCATGTTAATAAACAGATGCCGGTGCTCGAAGATATGGTTGCCGGTTATGCGCTGCTGGTCAGCGAAAATGACGGCCTGAGTCCGGTTATCAGAACTGACATAATTGGTCGGCATAAAATTAGTTCCGGTTCAGCTCCACAGGCGGTTATCCAGGCTATTGTGGTAGATCCCTTGATTGCTAACAACCTTAAAATCACCGATATTGACCTGTATTCACCAGAGCTGCAAAATCCGGAAATAACTGTTCCGGCTGGAGCTGGTGATGTACCACTGGCTAATTACAAGATGATCGGGGCTATGGCCGTAAAACGGGGTGAAATTGAAAAGGCTGAGCTGCTTAATTTTGCCAAGAAGCATGGGGTAAGCGGATTTGCTCCAACTCAGGGACATATTCCCTCCGGAGTTCCGATCATTGGACATGTACTGGTTGCCATGCAGGCTGGGGAGCTTGAAAAGACCATGATTATTGGTAAAGGCAGTCTCTTTCTGGGTAGAATGACGGACCTTTTCGATGGAATCAGTTTCATTATAGAGAAGAATTCCGGCCATCTAGAATCCAGCCATGAGGGTATGGCTTCTGCGGAGTTCAAGCAAGAACTTAGAGAACTTATCGCTGAAGCTATGCAGAAGGTGGCCGATTCTCTGGCCGGGAGGTGATTTTATGACCGATTATAAAAAACAAATGGCCGTAGAAATTCTTTCCGAAATGGCACAGATGATTAAAACGGGTGAATCAGCTAAGCAGGTAAGAATCGGTTTAAGCACGGTAGGTAGTGAAATTCCCGTAGCAGACCTGGTTCAAGGAGCTAAAAATGCCATGCAGCAGGACCGCGGATTGGAAGTGGTGCTTATCGGAGCATACCCTGGTAATGAGCTGCAGGTTTATGAAGCTCACAGTGATGAAGAAGTGGCCAGCGTCCTGGAAGATCTGCTCGATAGAAAGGTTCTGGATGGAGTAGTAACCATGCATTACCCCTTTCCTATAGGCGTATCCACGGTTGGTAAAGTAATCACTCCGGCGCGCGGCAAGCAGATGTATATAGCTACCACTACTGGAACCAGTGATATTGATCGGGTGCAGGCTATGATTAAAAACACCATCTATGGTATTGCGGTTGCGAAGGCAGATGGCATAAAAAATCCCACCGTCGGTATTCTTAATGTCGAAGGGGCCCGTCAGGTAGAAAGGCATCTCAACCAAATGCGAGAAAAAGGTTATGGCTTCGAGTGGGGCAGTTCTCAGCGCAGTGACGGTGGACAAGTCCTAAGAGGCAACGATCTTATCATGGGCAGTGTAGATGTACTGGTGACTGACACCCTTACCGGCAATGTTCTTATGAAGCTGTTTAGCTCTTTTAACAGCGGAGGCAACTATGAGACGGTGGGTTACGGTTATGGGCCGGGAATAGGGGAGGATTTCGATCGTTTAGTCCTGATTCTTTCCCGTGCTTCAGGTATGCCGGTCGTAGCCAATGCAATTCAGTATGCTGCTTCTATGGCTAGAGGTAAAATTCAGCAAACTAAAAAGGCTGAAATAGATCAGGCTAAAAAGGTTGGATGGACAGTAGAAAACACCAAGCCGGTTCAGGAATCAGCTGGCGAGGAAATCGCCCGTCCCCCGGAGAAGGTGGTTGATTCGCAAATAACAGGTATCGATATCCTCGAACTGGAGGATGCAGTTAAGGCACTCTGGAAAGAACTGATCTTTGCCAGCAGCGGCATGGGCTGCACCGGTCCGGTTATCCTGGTAGCCAAAGAAGACCGTGATAAAGCCAAAGAAGTATTAAAAATTAGTGGCTATTTATAGTCTCTTGGGGATAGGCACTAAGTTATTTTAACTAAGTTTTTATAAGCAGGTTGTGAGCTAGGGGACTATTTGTTCAACTGATAATATTAAACGGAGCCTTTGTCTTAGCCAAGATAAAGGCTCCGTTTGTGTTTCCGATAAGTTAATTGAAGAACTTGCTGTATATCTAATGGGGACAGGCACTAAGTTGTTTTTACCGTATCAGACCCCCATGCCACGAAGCGGCACCACTGAAGAATGAAAAATCTTATTCAGGGCAGAAAAAATAACATTTCTGGATGTTGCACCCTTCGGGTATTACATATGCTTCCTGTGGTCGCAATTAAGGAAACACCCTTCGGGTACTACAGATTTGACCTGAAGG
>CAZEDT010000060.1:0-23907 GCA_964510795.1 uncultured Syntrophomonas sp. | reverse complement strand
TCAACCCGCACTAGGGACTTTCACCCTTTAGACTGCGCCCATGCCGGGCGCACTGAGAAAAAGCGGGACATATTATGTCCCGCTTTAAAATTTATAAGTTTTCCAAAGACATCTTGGGGTGTAACTATTTTGCCAATCTCTTGGTATCTCTGGCAATTACCAGCTCTTCATTGGTCGGAATTACAAGAATTCTAACCTTTGAATCCTCAGTTGCTACATCTACTTCTTTGCCTCTAACTTTGTTCTTTTCTACATCCATTTTAACGCCCAGATAATCCATGTTTGTGCAAATTGCTTCACGCACATCATAACCATTTTCGCCTACTCCAGCGGTAAAGACGATACAATCACAGCCATTCAATTTGGCCATATAATTTCCTATATAGCCTTTAACCTGGTTGTAATATACTTCCAGAGCTATTTTGGCTCTTTCATTACCGGAGTTAGCAGCTTCTAAAACATCGCGCAGGTCATTGGATACACCGGATAATCCCAGCATACCAGATTTTTTATTGAAATAGTTGTTAGCTTCGGAGGTATCCATACCCAGTTTGTCCATCAGGAACCAAACTATAGCCGGGTCGATATCACCAGAGCGAGTGCCCATCACCAAGCCTTCCAGAGGTGTGAAACCCATGGTGGTGTCGATAACTTTTCCGTCCTTGATAGCTGCCATACTGCCGCCATTGCCCAGGTGACAGGTGATTATTTTGCAGTCTTCATAAGCTTTGCCCAGCATGTCTGCGGCCCGATGAGCTACATAATAGTGGGAAGTTCCGTGGAAGCCATATCTGCGGACTTTAAATTTTTCGTAAACATCGTAAGGAAGTGCGTACAGATAATTTTCGGGCTGCATGGTCTGATGGAAAGCGGTGTCAAAAACAGCCACATGAGGTACGTTAGGCATTAATTCCTGACAGGCTTCAATTCCCATAAGGTTGGGTGGATTGTGCAATGGTGCGATATCAAAGCAGTCTCTGATAACCTTTTTAACTTTATCATCAATAATAACTGAATCAGCAAAGGATTCTCCGCCATGAACTACACGATGTCCTACAGCACCGATTTCATCCATGCTGCCTAAAACTCCATATTCGCTGTTGACCAAAACTTCAAGAACCAGTTTCATACCAGCAGTATGATCCGGCAGATCCTTTTTGATAACAACTTCGTCTTTGCCGGTAGGTTTATGTTCCAGGGTAGTACCTGGGATACCTACTCTGTCTATTAAGCCTTTGGCTAGAACGGATTCATCTTCCATATTAAATACCTGATATTTTATGGATGAACTCCCGGCGTTTACAACTAAAACCTTCATTAAATTTCTGCCTCCTTGTTAATTCTTATTTTTATATACCATTAATAAGGAAATCATCTTAAGCTTGCATAACCACCATGGCTACGGTATTGACAACATCTTCTACACTACACCCTCTGGACAGATCGTTAACCGGTTTAGCCATACCCTGGAGGATAGGACCAATAGCTTCAGCTTTAGCCAATCTCTGCACCAGTTTATAACCGATATTACCAGCCTGTAAATCAGGAAATACCAGAACATTACATTGTCCTGCTACCAGACTGCCAGGAGCCTTGGATGATCCAACATTGGGGACCATGGCGGCATCAGCCTGAAGTTCGCCATCCACTGCCAGTTCGGGGAATCTTTCTTTAGCCAATTTAGTAGCCTCAACTACTTTGTCTACTACTTCGTGACTGGCACTGCCTTTTGTGGAGAAGGACAGCATTCCCACTTTGGGTTCCTTAATGCCGCATAGATTGATAGCAGTTTGTGAAGAAGTCTTGGCAAACTCAGCCAGCTGGGCTGCAGTAGGCATAGGCGTAACTGCGCAGTCAGCAAATACAAATATACCCTTATCACCAAAATCAGAATTGGGGACAATCATAATAAAGGAACCGGAAACAGCGGATATGCCAGGAGCAGTTTTGATAATCTGCAAAGCAGGTCTTAAAACATTGCCGGTAGTATTTTCAGCGCCGGCTACTTCGCCATCAGCTTGTCCCATTTGTACCATCATGGATGCAAAAAAAAGTGGATCCAGCATAGTGGCTTTGGCTGTGTCCAGATCAACACCTTTGCTCTTACGCATTTCATAAAATGCTTGTACAAAGTCGTCAAAAAATGGAGCTTTAATAGGATCAATGATTTCTGCGCCGGAAAGGTCGGCTCCTACTTTGCTGGCAAGATCCTTAATTTCGCCTTCGTTACCTAGAAGAATCGGCCGTGCGATTTTGCCATCTACTATTCCTTTGATGGCCAATAGGGTTCTTTCTTCGGTTCCTTCGGGAAGAACTACCGATTTACCCTTTTTCGATGCTTTCTCTTTAATCTCTGCTAATAAACTCATCCTTCAGCCTCCCTAATTTAGTAAACCGTTCTATTTCTGACATTTCTTCAGCTAGATTTTAACACAAAGTATAGTATAAATGAATGCATTAGTGGTAATTTTTGCGAAATACTATTATGATATTATGAAAAGTAACAAAGGAGCATATTCATGGCCGTGCTGGGAATAATCGCCGAATTCAACCCTTTTCACAACGGGCATCTCCACCTCTTACGGGAAGCCAATCAACTGGATAAGTTCTCGGCTACCATCTGCGTAATGAGTGGTAACTTTTTGCAGCGAGGAGACGCGGCTTTATGTAATAAATGGTCACGAACAGCTATGGCCCTTCAGGCTGGAGCTGACCTGGTTATTGAACTACCTTTTTGCTTTGCGGTACGCAGTGCCTATTATTTTGCCCGGGGAGCGATACAGTTGCTGCAACGTACCGGGGTGATAACCCACTTGGCCTTCGGAAGTGAAAGCGGCAACCTTGAAAAACTGCAAACCCTCGCTCATTTTCTAAGTAATGAAAGTCTTGCCTATCAAGAGCAACTGAGAAATCACCTGATTCAGGGAATTAGCTTTGCCAGTGCCCGCTCTCTAGCCCTGCAAGCAATTTTTCCAGACCCTGATTTAAAAAAGTTGCTGCTTCAACCTAATAATATCCTGGCCCTCGAATACCTGCGGGTACTCGAAGAGGAGCAGTCCGGGATTATGCCTTTGACCATTATCCGCCAGGGATCAGGCTACCACAGTTCAGAACTTGGTACTATGGCCAGTGCTAGTGCTATCAGGTCATCTCTGCTGGCTGATGCCAAACTAGATAACCTGGCTAATTCTCTGCCCCCAAGCAGTCTTGCTTTATTGGAGCAGGAAATTACTGCGGGACGTGCACCGATAACTATTGAGGCTCTGGAGCAATCCATCTTGATTAAGCTTAGAAGTTCATCACCACAGGATCTGTCCACTATTTATGAAATTACTGAAGGCCTTGAAAACCGCATTTTACAGGGAGCCATGCGATACGGCACTCTGGAAGAGCTAAAGCTTTTTATTAAATCCAAACGCTATAGTATGACCCGCATTAACCGCATTCTTCTCTATTTACTGCTCGATATACGTTTCAGTCAGATAAATGCCTTTGACGAGTCTGGCCCCATGTATTTGCACATCTTAGGGTTTTCGACGCGGGGACAAAAAATCCTGCAGGATATTAAGAACAAATCTAATCTTCGGATCTTAAATCGGGGCAGTGCGGTGAAACAAGCTTATCAAGATAAGAGTGACCCGGTGGTCCAAGCCATGCTGGACCTGGACGTACGGGCTACGAACATTTATACTTTGCTCTACCCCAATCCCGAGAATCGCCAGGGCAGTCAAGATTTCACTACCTCACCTATAAGAATGCTGTGAAAGGAAAAAAGATGAACCTAGATCACGTATACCTTAGCATACTAATCGGATAATTAATCACAATCTATTAACTGCTTAAGCGGCAATTATACTAATCTGCGTCCAGCGCTATCTTTACAGCTTGGCTTTCAAATTCTTTGATTTTGAGCTTTATCTCCGTCACTTTTTCTAAAGTCGCTGCTCTCCCTATATCTACAATTTCCCGGGAGCTTTCAAAATCTCGGGAGGCATACAGTCCAACCGGAGGTTGAATGAGAATATCTGCCTGAGGACCTATCAGATCAAAATGATGTTTCTGCATAATATCCAGAGCCGTCATAATTACATCCATAGTATTCTTGATAGTCACCTTTCTATCGGGACCAAAGGTTACATCTACGGCTATTATTATGTCAGCACCCCTGTTCCGGGCTACTTCTACCGGTAATCTATCAATTACTGCACCATCCACCAGAACCATATCATCTTTGCGTACCGGTGCAAAAACTCCCGGAATAGAGATGCTGGCCCTGACCGCTTCAGCTACCGGACCTTCCTCAAAAACAATCCTCTGCCCGGAAATTAAATCTGTAGCTACTACCATTACCGGAGGTTGCAGCTCCTTAAACTCTTTATTCTTGGTTAACAAGTTTAAAAAACTATTTATTCTCTTGCCTGCCACAAACCCGAAACGAGGTACCTGTACATCCACCATTATTCCGGTATTCATGTTCTCCATTAACTTATCGAGCATGTAAATATTGGCACCGCTGGCATAAATAGACCCTACCATAGCACCCATGCTGCTACCTACAATAAAATCAAAAGGAATCCCTTCTTCCAGCAGGACCTGAATCACACCAATGTGTGCTAATCCCCGCGCACTCCCCGCTCCCAGGACCAGGCCTATTGTAGGTTTTATCATTTCCACCCTTAACCTGCCTCCTTATTCTAAGACACTCAATTGGTTTCATATAATATAAGGGACTACCAATAAGAAAACTCGGCTTACGCCGCTACCTTAATAGCGAACGCCAGAGAGCATCAGTAGTACCCGAAGGGTGAGCCTTTAGGCGATAGCGGATGCCTGAGTTTTCTTACCTATTTTCCTTAAATTGCAACCACAGGGAGCATATGTAATACCCGAAGGGTGCAACATTCAGGAATGTGACACTTTCTGATACGGTAAAAAAATAACTTATTACTCTTTAGAAATAATACTTGGCTAAATTTAGAATGGAGTAGCTGATGAGGAATAAATTTTCCATACCCTTAACCATTATTATAATACTTTTATCAGCTGTTTTTATGCTGATAAATCCCCGTGAAACAGTGCAAGCTGCTTCCCAGGGACTTAGTTTGTGGTGTACAGTAGTTCTCCCGGCTCTCTTCCCCTTTTTTATTGTTGCCGAGTTATTAATAAAAATTCGTTTAGTTAATTTCCTGGGTATTTTGCTCGAACCGGTCATGCGCCCTGTTTTCAGATTACCGGGTTCCACTGCTCTAGTGGTTGTGATGGGGTTTACCTCAGGTTTCCCGGTCGGTGCAGTGCTGACCAGGAGGCTCTACGATCAAAATATGATTACCGGCGATGAAGCGGAGCGCTTACTCTCCTTTACCAACAACGCCAGTCCCCTTTTTATTCTGGGAGCAGTTGGAGTAGGTATGATGGGCAGTCCAACGGCAGGTTATCTGCTTGCCATTGCTCACTATTTATCTAATCTGCTAGTAGGATTTTTATGGAGATTTAGAGGCGATCCGTCACCTGGCATCAAAATGCCATTTCGATCAAGATTGAAGGAGGCTTGCCATTCCTTATCACCAGATCCTGCTGAAGCCCCGGAAGGCATCGGCAAAATCCTGGGAGATGCTATAAGAACCAGCACCAATAACATCCTGGCAGTAGGCGGCTTTTTAGTGGTTTTTTCCGTTCTTACCCGCATGCTGTCCATGTGGGGATTTATTGATGGCCTGGCAGCTATGATCCTAAATCTGCTGGGAGTACTTAACCTCAGTTATACCCAGGTCTACGGATTATGTATGGGGATTTTCGAAATGACTCTGGGGGCCAAAACTGCCATTAGTACCAATACCGGCGGGGCACTTCCTATTTTAATTGTCGTAAGTACTATTCTGGCCTTCAGCGGCCTTTCCATTATCGCCCAAGTGATGAGCATCATGGCGGGCACACCTGTGCGTCTATCTTTTTATTTATTGTCTCGACTTATACAAATTATTATTTCCTGCATTATTACGACTCTGGCATACCGTATTGCCCTAATTAATGGTATAGCCAGCCTGCAGGTTAACTCTATTCCATATTATAAAGTGTTATATGCTTTCAATGCGTGGAATTTTTCACTGTTATGCATGGCAGCAGCCGGTATTATTGTCCTGGCAATGCTTTTGGTCTCAATGTGTAGAGAAAACTAGAAGCTTGCTGCAAAGCCAGCATAACAACCATAGCAGGGCCGACTTGAAAAGTTATATATCATTATTGTTCAGTGCTTCGCGGATATCGTCACGGCCCTGAACCACCGTTTCCAAACCTTTACGTAAAACAATTTCCATATGCGACAATACACCATCAGCGTATTCATTAGCGTCTCTACGGATTTGCATGGCAATTTCTTCGCCTCGAGCGACTATTTCCTCAGCAACTCCCATAGCATTCTTGGTTATCTCATTGTCGTCAACCATCCGGGCTACGTGATGTTTGGAATGTTCAACATACTGGTCAGCTTCTGCACAAGCCTCACTTACAATTCTTTCCTTTTCAGCTATAACCAATCTAGCTGTTTCCAAGTCTTCAGGCAAAATGGCTCTTATGCGATCCAGACGGTCCAAAAAGCGACTGCTTTCCACTAGTGATTTACCACCTGTTAAAGGCATTTTCCGGCTACCTTTGAGCAACAGTTCCAGTTCATCTAATATCCGAAATATTTCCATCATGATTCAGGGTCCTCCTCCGTCAAGCGATAATAATGCAAACTTGATTCTCCATAGTTACTTATCCTATATTCTAACAATCTATCATAGCTCACTGCCATTTCCTTTTGTTTCTTGGTCCTAATCACCAACACGCCATCACTTGCTAAAATACTAGCCTTACCTAGGACCTGCATAATCTCATTGAATATTTTATCATTCGTAAAGGGTGGATCTACGTAAATATAATCAAAGCTTTCTTTGTGGCGGGACAGAAGATCAACGGCTCTAAAAACATCATTGTGAAAAACCTCAAAGCCAGCTACAAAACCACAATTGCTGAGGTTTTCTTTAATGATCTTGATACAATTTCTATCATTATCTACAAATACCACCCGGCCAACACCCCGGCTCAGTGCTTCGATGCCCACACTACCGCTGCCGGCAAACAAGTCTAATAAACTAGCATCTACTATATCATGACTCCACACATTAAACAGGGCTTCCTTAATCATATCAGTTATTGGACGGGTATGCAGGCCTGCTGGAGCCTGTAATCTTTTTCCCCGGGCAGATCCAGAAATTACTCGCAAATTCTTTTCTCCTTTTCAATTTCGATTCTGGTATTAAATTACCTTCTTTTGCAGACATTAATTTTATATTGCAGTCAAAAAAATATAAAATATTTTTTTGCTGATAATGTATATTATATCTATTTTCGGTAATGATATAAGTACTGGGTGAAAACCTGGTAAACAAACCCTCCCCAACAACTTTACAAAATTCTCCTCTCCCCAAAATGGCGACGCAAGTCGCCATTTTATTTTCTGCCAAAAAATATATTAATCTGCTGTTCCATGACCTTCATCTTCTTATTATAATGCAGGCAACAAAGGCTAATGCCCACTTGGCAATAAAATAAATATTGCTGAGCTGGTTTTTTGAACAATAATTTTAGAACTTACCGATCAATTATAAATATTCTATTTTTTATTAAACCAAGCTACATAATATTTATCTCAAACCTTATAATTAGTGATAGCCAAGGCATATTTGACCAATTTCTTTTTATGAATTATACTCGCAATGTAATGAACCAATGTTCACAACCAAGGTTAACTTGTGTTATGCCAATATGATGAAAAAAGCATATTTTTTACTTGTTCACTTAAGCATTGTGCTGATAAAGGCTATGTGAATATTTGTTTATAAATTATTAGCTTCTCAGGTTATAAAGCGGTTCATTTCCAAGCAGAAATTATAAATATGATTATATCATTTCATCAGTCTTTAGATCCTGCTGAAAAACGATAGCAGAACTTCATTACTGTCAATTTTTTTAAAGAGATACGGCTTTATAATAATCGATTCTAAAATTGTTCAGTTTTATACTGAAGCAATGACCATATTTTAATAACTATTAAAGGAGGAAACAGGTATGCAACAAAATGTAGATAATGATAGCAGAAAAATTGAAGACCTGAGTCAAGAGGAACTGGCCCGCTTCATTTTAAACATGGGGCATCGTATGGCTGTTCATCACACCTTATGGTTCCGGGAAACTGAATACCAGCTAGGCATGGATCGGGCTCTGGACATGCTGGAAGATGTATCTGAAAATATTAATAGGATTCAAATGGAACGCCTTGGTAAGGCTTTAGGCTTTGAAACTAAGGATGGTATACCCGTACCACTCTTAAATCTACCACATCAAAAGTTATTGGACTTGACCTCAGAAATAGGCAAGAATTGGTTAGCTATGGACGGCCTGTGGTTTCAAACAGTTGAAAACGCATATGGTATGAATGACGCCAAACGTTGCAACGATACTTGCTGGGTACGCTATTCACAGGTAGAAGCAAGGATGATCAAAAAATTCCTGGGATTGCCCGAAAAAGCTGGTCTGGATGGGCTTAAACGGGCCTTAGCCTTTCGTATGTACGCCCAAATAAATGTACAATCTATTATTGAGGATGGTAATAGCATAATTTTCCAGATGAATGACTGTCGTGTACAATCAGCCCGTAAGCGAAAAGGGCTGGCAGACTATCCATGTAAGTCAGCTGGTTTAGTCGAGTACAGCCGATTTGCCTCAGAAATCGATAAACGCATCCGTACCGAATGCGTTGGATGTCCCCCTGACGCACATCCTGAAGAATGGTTCTGTGCCTGGCGTTTTGTGCTGGAGGATGAGGGAGATAATGCTTAACTTAATTAAGACTAATTCAATTATTTAACGAAATATATATCGTATTATAAAACTTAGCTGCCCCCTGTCTACTTGACAGGGGGCATAATAAAAATTATCTAAGCTGCTATAGCTCGATATTCCGTATAATTTTCAGCTAAGGTTACCTAACAGCCAGGACAGGTCAGGAGATAGCAACTAAAAAAGCCTTCTTTTTATAATTTATTAAGTTATAGGATTAGCTTGAAAAACCCTAATCCATTGAGCAATACCACTATGATGGCTGCCGGAGTCAGGTATTTTATAACAACGGCAAATACCTTTAGGAATCGCAGATTATTTAACTGCCCATCATTGGAAGCCTCCTGCTTTATACCTGCATAGCCCATCTTCCACCCCACATATAGACTGATAATCAGACCACCCAGAGGCATCAATACATTGGAACTAGTAAAATCAAATAGATCAAACCAATTCTTACCGAATACTAGATAATCAGAAAGTACACTGGTCGAAAGAGTAGCCAGGGTTCCTATTGCTCCAATCAGCGAAACTGAGGCAATAGTCGCCTTGCTGCGCGTCCAGCTCCTCTCCTCAACCAGGTAAGCAACCGGAACCTCAAGAATAGATATCATGGCCCCAATGGTGGCAATCGAAGCCAGAATAAAGAATGCTAGAAGAAACACTGATCCAAAGGGCATGGAATTAAACACCATCGGGATAGTAATGAATAGTAGTGCTGGTCCAGCCTCCGGTTGAAAGCCAAAGGTAAACACAGCTGGAAATATAGCCATACCAGCCATAAGTGATACCAAGGTATCGGCCAGCATAACCCTGAATGCCGTACCAGGCAGGTTATCTTCAGGACCCATGTAGCTTCCATAAGTAAGCATAGTCCCCATACCAACTGAAAGCTTGAAGAAGGCCAGTCCCATGGCAGTAAGTACAGCCACCGCGGTTATCTTGCTAAAATCAGGGTTGAAGAGAAAATTCAATCCCTGCCAAGCGCCGGGCAGAGTTAAGGCCCTAATATCACATAACAATAGTAGTATAAAAAGGATGGGCAGAAGGATTTTGGTCATGCGTTCAATTCCCTTCTGTACCCCAGCGATAATTATGATAGAGATTGTAATTAAGACTACCCACTGCCAGAATAGCGGACCAATGGCGTTACCAACAAAACTGCCAAAAACATCCTCGCTCCCACTTGTTGACAATCCAGTCAGTTGGCCGGTGCCGGCCTTAAAAACATAAGAAAAAACCCAGCCCGCCACATCTGTATAAAAAGCCATAATTAGAAATGCCGCCACTACCCCCATCCAACCAGCCGCCACCCAGGGTCTGCCTGGTTCCAATTTACGATAGGCTCCAATAGTATTGGCGTGGGTTTTGCGGCCAATAATAAATTCAGAGAGCATTACCGGTAAACCTATTAAGGATACGCATATTAGATAAACCAATAGAAACGCTGCACCTCCAAATTCACCAGTCAGCGTTGGAAACTTCCATATATTACCCAAACCTACCGCTGAGCCCAGAGTTGCAGCTATCGCTCCCAAGGCCGAAGCGAAGCCTTCTCTTTGGCTGACTAAAACCTCCTTATGAATGATCTGGCGATTACCGTCTGTCAAAACCATTCCCCCTTATGTAAATACCATGTCCACAAAGTGGAACCGCATGCATTTAGATATGACATTTTTTACTTTTTTGCGTCCATTAATACGTCAACCTGGATTGGTTTTTCTCATGAACTTTCACCTTTTTTGTTCCCGCCAAATTAATATATGGTTATTTTATTCAAATCAAAATTGGCCTCAAGCCTGACTAAATTTAGAAACTTTACTATTCTGGAGCTATCGGGAATATTATCCATGAATATTGCTGATAATATGGCACAAAGGAGGTTATTGCTAATGAATGATTTTTTAAAGCAGTTCAATCTTTATGTCGACCTGGCAGTTGAAGCTCGGGATCTGGTACGTGGTGCAACCGGCCGGGAGATCCAGGGTGTAGAAGAACAGGTAGAAAAAATGGAACAAATCAAAATAACTACTATTACCATTAAAGATCCCCAGGCCGTCCCAATCATGGGTAAACCACTGGGTACCTATGTAACTATTGAATCGCCGCCCCTTAAAATTAATGATCCCTATGTTAAAGATGAAATTATTACCGCTATGGGCAAAAGTATGAATACCTTGTTAAATAATAAGCTTCAGCCTAAGGATACAGTGCTATTGGTAGGATTGGGCAACTGGCGAGCCACCGCTGATGCCTTGGGGCCAAAATTCATCCAGTATAGTCCCATTACCCGCCATTATGTCCAATATGCTCCTGAAGCGCTCGTAGAAGGGATGCGGCCAGTTTCCGGTATAGCTCCGGGAGTTCTAGGGATTACCGGCCTGGAGACTTACGAGGTAATAAAAGGGGTGGTTGATAATGTTAAACCAGCTGTGCTGGTGGTAGTGGATGCCCTGGCGGCTCAAAATGTAGACCGTATTGGAAATACTATTCAAATGTCAAATACCGGCATTCAACCTGGCGGTGGTGTGGGTAATGCTAGGCATGCATTAACCGAGGAGGAGCTTGGTATTCCAGTTATTGCTATTGGCTGTCCAACTATTGTTAATGCAGCAATAATTGCCCAACAAGCGATTAAAAATTTTTGTTCTTCCAACAATACTGTATTTAATGACATGACTGCCACTAGTTCCATTAAAGATACCCTCTCAATTTTCGGCGGCACTCTAGCGGTCACACCTAAAGAAGTCGATGAAATAATCGAAAATACTGCCCGTATTATTTCCATGGGTGTAGCTACTTCACTCTTCCCGGGAGTTTCGCGCGAACAGCTGGAACTATATGCCACCTAACCCATATTAAAAATCAAGTATCGCAGTTTTCAGATATGCACAACAAAAGTGAACAGGGGGACGGTTCTCTTGTTCATCCCCTAACACTTTAACTGGATGAACAAGAGAACCGTCCCCCTGTTCACTTTTGCGCAAATGAAAACAAGCGGATCATTAATGATTCCGCTTGTTCGTATAGTATGATTAGGTTTACTTTATGCTATTATTTCATGCTGCTTTGACCCTGTTCATAAGCCTGAACCATTTTCTTAACCATCTGTCCACCGATACTTCCAGCCTGAGCGGAAGTCAGGTCGCCATTGTAACCCTGCTTTAAGTTAACTCCTACTTGCTGAGCTGCTTCATACTTGAAAGTATCCATAGAAGCTTTAGCCTGGGGAACTAACAATTTGCCTCCTCTTGCCATTTGTTTTTCACCTCCTTTTCTCTGGTGTAGTCTTATTGTCTCCCGCCTTCCAACTTATATGCTAGAAGTATTTTCAAGACTTTTTATTTTTTGTTTTGGGACTTATACCCATTTCCTGACCAACCTCATATTTCAAGTTACCAATCGCCATTGTTTCCTGCTTTGTCTCTTTACCCGACTTTAGATTTTGCCCAGCTTTCTTTTTCAAAAATCATGTCTCCTTTCAATCATTAATAATTTTTTTTGATATTAACGAAAAAAACTGCAAACTTATTTTGGTTTGCAGTATTAGAATGCATTAATTTTATTGATTCTATTTTGCTAAATGCTTGTAAAATATTTTGATTCACACCTATTTTACTTATATAATCGATGCTGCAGTCTCCTATTATGTAAATATATAATAGCAATGTTAAAAGATAACATATATTATCCTTAGTTTCTGGCAATCTCCTGAGATTTTTTAAATTTATTTTGAATATAGGCTTGCAGCTGTTTACTGCTGATAAGTTCTGGCTCCAGCATCAGGGCAACCTTGGAACCAAGTTCTATCAAGTCGACATCCTTTATTAAACTTGCTACCTTTAATTCATTCAGACCATGCTGCTTAACTCCCCAAAAGTCTCCTGGTCCCCTGATGGATAGATCTTCATTGGCCAGTTCAAACCCGTTATGGCTTCTTTCCATAGCATTAAGGCGTTGCCTCGCCTCTTCGGTCTTAGCTTCCCCGATGAGCAAACAATAAGCCTGCTTTTCGCCGCGTCCTACTCTTCCCCGTAGCTGATGTAATTGAGATAGACCAAAGCGTTCCGCATGTTCAATAATTATCACTGAGGCATTGGGGACATCCACTCCGACTTCGATTACCGTCGTTGAAACTAAGACTTGAATTTGTCCGCTTTTGAAAGCATTCATAATAAATTCTTTTTCGCTGGATTTCATGCGGCCATATATCAAGCCTACTTTAAAACCTGCATATATTGATGTTGTTAACTCTTCATAGAGGGATACTGCCGCCTGCAAATCTTGTTTTTCAGATTCTTCCACCAGAGGGCAAACAATATAGACTTGAGTACCCTGAAGCAATTGTTGACGAGCAAAATCGTAAGCACGCTGGCGGGCAGAACGAGGTAGGTAGCGTGTTTTTACAGGTTTTCGCCCTGGAGGCATCTCATTGATAATGGAAAGATCCAGATCTCCATATACCGTTAGAGCTAGAGTCCTGGGTATCGGTGTGGCGGTCATAACCAGTACATCCGGGGTTTCTCCCTTCTGACTCAAAAGCGCCCGTTGACGAACACCAAAGCGATGCTGTTCATCAATTATAACCAGACCGAGATTATGAAACTTCACTTCCTCCTGTATAAGGGCATGGGTTCCGACCAGGATGTTTATTTCGCCCAAATTACTCGCTTCCAAAATCGTCCGTTTTTCACCTAAACTGGTCCCCCCCGTCAATCTGGCGACAACGATATCGGTACCAGCAAAAAAGCTTTGCAGGGAAGCATAATGTTGTTCAGCTAAAATTTCTGTAGGAGCCATCAGGGCTGCCTGGTAACCACTGTCCACTGCTTTAGCCATGGCCAAGGCGGCTACCACGGTTTTACCTGAACCCACGTCTCCTTGCAACAATCGATTCATCATGTGGCTGGACTCCATGTCCTGAAAGATTTCTCGCACCACGGTTTGTTGGGCAATCGTCAGCTCAAAATCCAGTTGGCTCTGTACCTGGTTTACCAAATCCATTTTTTTAGAGTGAATAGTAAAATGAGTAGTCAGGCCACTCTGTACTTTTTCCTTATTTAAGGAAAGCTTGAAAAGTAATAGCTCCTCAAAAGCCAAGCGTTTTCTGGCTTGGAGATAGGCGGCGCCACTTTCAGGGAAATGAATATTGCGTAAGGCAAAATCAATTCCACATAATCCAAATTGTTCTCTGATATCCGAGCTTAGTATTTCCGGGTAACCAGAAGTATATTGCAGTAAAGCACTATACAAGATCTTGCGCAGAGTCTTCTGGTTTAAGCTCCCGGTAAGCGGGTAAATAGGAAGCACGTTAAGATCCAGGTCATCACCATCTAAAATTTCATATTCAGAGACCTGAAGTTCCTGCATACGGTAGGTATTTTTCACTTTTCCAGTTAGAAACAATTCCTGCCCGGTTTTAATTACATTGGCTAGATAAGCCTGATTGAACCAGGTAGCTATGATGAGCCCAGTATCGTCCTCGATAGTTGCTTTAAATATATGGAACCCACGCCCGGTACGGTTTTGGGCTGTACTTATCACCCGCCCCCGAACATTTGTCGGTTCATCTATGGGCAGACTACTTATCGGGTTCACCCTGGAGCGGTTAAAATAAGCTCGCGGCATCAACCACAGCAGATCAAAAATATTTTCTACACCCAATTTATGTAAATCCCGGCTTCTCTTTGGTCCTACACCTTTAACATACTGAATTTCCTCAAAAAGCCTGTCCATATTCCCCTCCTGATTATACCAATAAAATAACGCGGATTTCGCTGATTAACAAGGGTCAACACGGCTTTCATCAGGGCAAATTACACTGCCTCAAATCCGCGTTCATCCATTTAATCCGCGTAATCCGCGTCTGAAAACCTGTTATCTATTCCACTGATAACAAATAACTATAGTGAGGTTGGCCTCCATAATGCATTTCCACTTCACACTGGGAGTATAACTCGGATATCTTACCCGTCAACGCTTCCGCTTCCTCTTCTGCCAGGTCGTTGCCAAAAAGCAGCGTTATTAACTCACTATCCTCAACCACCATTTCAGCCAGCAAGTCCATAACCACATCATCAACTGCAGTTCCCTTAAGTTTGATCTTACCATCGATCATTCCTATAACATCACCTTCCTCAATTTGCAGGCCGTTAATGGAAGAATCTTTGACCGCATGAGTTACCTCGGCATAACTTATTCTCTGCATCTCCTCAGTCATGGCAGCAGCAATTTCTTGCAGCTTTCCTTCAGAATTATAAGCAATAAGTGCACTGATGGCTTCCATCACCGAACAAGCGGCTACAATCTCTACCTCTTTGTCGCAAAGTTCTCGTACTTGCTGAGCCGCCATGATTATGTTTTTATTATTGGGCAGAATTATGACTGCCGGAGCCGAAACTTCGTTACAGGCAATTAAGAGATCTTCTGTGCTCGGATTCATGGTTTGTCCTCCCTGAACCACGATGTCAACACCTAGGCTGCTTAAAATGCCGACAATTCCATCCCCAACCCCAACTGCAACCAACCCGATTTTCTTTGCAAAAGCGGGTTTTTGTTCAACAATATTATTTCGATTTTCGTGAACCTCTTCCAGCATATTATTTATTTTCACATCACTCAACTGACCAAATTGCAGCGCAGTTTCCAATACCTTGCCGGGATGGTTGGAATGAATGTGAACCTTAACAATTTCATCTTCACCTACTACCAGCATGGAATCGCCCAGTGGCTGCAGATGATCTTTAATATCATCTGGATCAAGGTTTTCACCCTTGATTAATAATTCAGTACAATATTGAAACTCCAGGCTAATATCTTCTTTGGAAGACACCGGCTGTTGCATAGCAAATTTTTCTTTATAAACATCCAGGGGTATATCTTTGGCATCAGCCAGACCGTCTATTGCACCTTCCAAGAAATACAATAATCCCCGACCGCCCGAATCAACCACTCCAGCCTCTTTAAGAATGGGCAGCATACTTGGAGTTTTCTCCAGGGTGCGCTGACCTTCCTGCAGCCCAGCCAGCAAGGTTCCCAGAATGTCATTGCCATCCTGAGCCTCTTTTTCACAAGCTTTGGCGATCTCACGAATAACGGTTAAAATAGTCCCCTCGACCGGTTTCATAACCGCTTTATAAGCAGTATCTGAGCCAGCGCGCAAGGCTAGGGCCAAATCCATGGCATTAGCTTCTGCTTTGCCATCCAGAACTCTTGCTATACCCCGAAATATCTGTGATAAAATAACCCCGGAATTACCGCGTGCTCCCATTAAGGAACCCATGGAAACAGCCTTGGCAACTTTGCCCAATGGCTCCGAGCTATGTTTTTCCCCTTCTTTCACAGCTGATAATAGGGTCAGATACATGTTCGTTCCCGTATCGCCGTCTGGTACTGGAAAAACATTCAGCAAGTCCACCTGCTCCCGGTTATGTTCCAGTCTAATGCAACCTGCCTTAACACACCGCACCAAATCGTTTCCATTTATACTAAGCAAGCTCAACTTGTTAATCCTCCCTACAATAAGTCTCTTACAACCTTGACCCCTTTAATATTAACATTGACGCCGGCCACAGGAATACCAGCACTCTTTTCCAGCACATAGCTAACTTTCTGCATCACGTTTGAGGCCACTTCAGATATTTTAATACCATAACCAACTATAACATGAACATCAACTATCAGGCCATCACTGCTGTTCTTAACTTCTACTCCTTTGCGGATAGATTCCAAACCCAGTATATTACTAATTCCACTTTGAATATTATGCGCCACCATTCCTACCAGTCCATAGCAATCCAAAGCCGCCAGACCAGCAATAGTCTCCACAACCTCTCGTTCTACCGTAATATCACCCAGCTCGTTGGATTTAATTGTAAACATTATATTCCCTCCTATCTAACATCATTTTAATTCTACAGTACATTATTTATTCCTTCTTCTTGCCCTTTGTATTTGCTTTTGTTAAAATGTTTAAGTGCAACTGTTATAGAGAGGGGGCAAAATAGTGGCTAAGTGCGAAATCTGTGGAAAAGGCGTAAGCTTTGGTAAAAAGTATAGCCATTCCCATATAAGAACTAACCGCCAGTGGAAACCAAATGTACAACGGGTAAAAGTTTTGGATGAAATGACACCCAAAAAGATGTATGTATGCACCCGTTGCTTACGTTCCGGCAAAGTACAAAGAGCATTATAATCCTTGTGAACTGAGCCTTAGACATTATGTCTAAGGCTTTTTGCTGATTATCTGAATTTCCTCCGGGCTAAAGGAATACACTTCTTTGCAAAAATTACATACCGCCTCAATACTTTCATCATTGTCCAGGGCATTATTCAGTTCTTCATCCCCTAATGATGTCAAAACCACCCCTAATCTCTCCCGACTGCATGAACAGCGAAAAGTTAGTTCCTGCTCTGCCAGGACCGTAAATGAAATTCCCTGCATAATCTGCGGCACAATATCCTCCAGAGCCTTATTCTCATTTATCAGCTGACTAATATTGCCCAGGGCCAGAATATTGCCCTCAACAATCTCTAGAACAGCATCATCAGCTCCTGGCAAGGCCTGAACTATTAGTCCCCCAGCCGCCTGAATTTGCAGATCAGGGGCCACCAGGACGCCCAGCGATACCAGAGCCGGTATTTGTTCGGACATCATAAAATACTGGGCCAGGTCTTCAGCAATTTCCCCGCTCAACAGAGGAACCTTGCCTTCAAAAGGCTGTTTTAACCCCAGGTCCTTAATCACTTCCACAAATCCATCCTGCCCCACCAGGTCACCTACTGCCAGTTTACCAGGATAGCGCGAAGGCAGATCCGCCTGCGGCTCCGAGATTAGTCCTCTTACTCCGCCATGTGAATCAGCTGTGGCTAAAACAGTACCAGCCGGTCCATTACCATTAATACGCAGAGTCAGAATATCTTCCTCGCCCTTCAAATCACTGCCCATCATAACTGCGGCAGTTAACACTCTCCCCAGCGCTGCCGAAGCAGTGGCAGAGGTTCCATGACGCTGATGCGCCTCCTCAACCAGATTGGTCGTACGCGCCAGGCAAATCCTGATATTTTGACCCTCATCTATTATCTTTAACAGATAGTCTCTTTCTAGCATAAATGATTTCCTTTCATAAGTACGTACAGTAATTATACCCACAATATAGCTAAAATCAAAGCAGAGCAGGATTTTAAAATTATTCTTGAGAAAAAGTTTATATAAACACTTCTGGGCCAAAATGCTATGATAAAATTATATAGATACAAATAATCCCTATATAGTAATATTTGTTCATTATCTTTCTTTTCAAGAGGTTATAAGCCAACTTTATTGTATGTGCTTCGTAATATATAAAAGTAAAGGGGAACTGTTATGCCATTATATGAATTTGAAGGAAAACGTCCATTGATTGGAGAAACCAGTTTTGTTCATCCACAGGCAGTGATTATAGGAGATGTAAGTATTGGAGAAAACTGCTATGTAGGAGCGGGAGCTGTTGTACGCGGAGATTATGGTGGTATTGTCATAGGAGATGGCACCAACATACAGGAGAACTGCGTCCTGCATACCGAACCTTATAGCATCGCTAAAATTGGAATAAATGTGCTAGTGGGACATGCAGCTATTGTACATGGCCCTTGCACCATTCAAGATAATGTAATCATCGGTATGGGGTCTCTGGTTTCCAACCAATGTGAAATGGAGGAGGGAAGTTTTCTGGCAGCCGGCAGCGTCTTACCCCCAGGACGCAAAATCCCTTCCCGTAATTTAGCCATGGGTAATCCGGCCAAAGTAGTACGAGAAGTAAGTGACGATCTGGCTCAATACAACGCTATCGCCGTTAAGTTGTATCAGGACTTGGCAAAACGATGTCAGACCGGGCTTAAGCTTATTGGCTAATTCCAGGAAATAGACACCAATATATTATACTGATTCAACCATAATTAGGCATTATGATTATTGCTTGCAGGCACATTATTCCATTAGGGAGTATATGTCTGGATCATATCCGATTCCAAAGAACTTCCATTCAGACCTTAACTTGTCCATCCCAGAGGCTTCTGAGACGGTTTGAAGATATTCCGGTGAATAGAGTAGACTTGGATCATGGTTACTACCTCCTAAACTGCAGCGTCGTTAGTAATGTTGGTAATTTTTATATTTTTTTACATTTAAGTACAGTTTAGAAAGGAGTTTTTGCATGCTACGAAGCAGAATTGTTGTTCCCGTTTTCATACTGGCTTTATTATTTACCGGTCTTTTTCTGGCCAAAACTGATGATGCAATGGCTGCTTCCAACCTATCCTGGGGTTCAAGAGGTGCTGAGGTAGTGACTTTACAGCAAACCTTGAATGCCAAGAATTACTGGTGTGGAAGTGCTGATGGCATCTTCGGATCCAAAACTTATGCTGCAGTAACCAAATTTCAACAAAACGCAGGACTGAATGTAGATGGTATAGTTGGTCCTAAAACCAGGGCTGCATTAGGATTAAACGGTAATACGCCCTCAACTTCTACCCCTTCACGAGATGGTTCTACAGTATATCGAGGTAAAACCTTAACCATGGTGGCAACTGCTTATGATCCCTGTTACGAATGTAATTATCCGTACTATGGAGCACCTTCTTACATAGGTCTGCCTTTGGGTTATGGAATTATTGCAGTTGATCCCAAAGTTATTCCAATGGGGAGCCGACTTTATGTAGAAGGCTATGGTGAAGGTATTGCAGCTGACCAGGGTGGAGCTATTAAAGGCAATCGAATTGACCTTTGCTTTGCCACCCACCAGGCCGCCCTCAATTATGGAATTAAAACCGTAAAAGTAACCATATTGGAATAAACCTATATTCAAAAAATCCGCAGTGCACGCTGCGGATTTTTTTGTTTTTCATATTTACAATTTTCACAGTATATAGATTATGCGCAGTAAAAGTGAACAGGGGGACGGTTCTCTTGTTCATCCCCTAGCACCTTAACTGGATGAACAAGAGAACCGTCCCTCTGTTCACTTTTTTAACGTTTATAGTCTTTAAGCTTATCCTGCAGACCCTTTTCTACCTGCGGCGGAACCATGCTGCCTACATTACCGCCCAGTAAGGCCGCTTCTTTAACCCCGCTGGAACTCACAAAAATATACTGGCTGTCGGACATAATAAATATGGTATCTACACTAGGCAAGAGTTTTTTATTCATCATCGACATATGTGATTCATACTCAAAATCTGTAATCGAACGCAATCCTCTAATAATAACAGTGGCCTCTTTGGCCTTAAGAAAATCGGCCAGAAGTCCATTGAAACATTCTACTTCAATATTATCCAGGTGTTCAGTACTCGCCTTGATTAATTCTACCCTTTCGTCCAGGGTAAATAGGGCTTGTTTCGTAACATTGTGTACTACTGCTACCACTATCTTATCAAAAACCCGACTGGTCCTTTCCAGTATATCAATGTGACCATTGGTAACCGGATCAAAACTTCCAGGATAAACTGCTATTGCCACTACATGCTCTCCCTCCATAAATAAGCTGATGTTCTAGCTAATTATAACAGCTCAGCTCAAGTACACCAAATGAAAATAATTAGAACCGCAGCTGTGTAGCTTACAGTTGCGGTTCTATCTGTCCCTTTATATTAGCTATTTCCTGACCTTAAGGTTTCAATATCAGTCCGCAAGCTATTGGTCAGAATAGGATAAAAATATAGCCTCCTGTTCTGACAGCAAGATATCTAGCGCAGACAATCTTCCGGAAGATCAATGGCAGAGGTATCTCCGACTTCAAACACCTTCTGAATGGTGAAGATATTAGGTACAACATTCATCAGATAGAATTTGGCACTGGCAATTTTGCCTTTATAGTAGGTGGTATCAAAATGATCATCGCCAACTTCAGCTAATTTCTTAGCTGCCACAATGGCTTGGTCAAGGATTAACATGCCAGAATAAACCATCGCTGTAGCATGCAGAATGCGAGTAGCAAACAAGCCCAGCATATTTACTTTACCCTGACTCATGTAACCGTTGAAGGTGCCCAGAATGCCTTGATAGGCAGTAAAGGCTTCACCCAGCATCTTCATTTCCGCCTCAAAGCCGGCGGCATCAGCATTTGCTTTCAGGAATTTGCCTACTTCGCCCAGGAATGTCATCAGCACTTTGCCTTTTTTCATGGTAAATTTGCGGGCACACAGATCCAGGGCCTGTATGTAGTTGGTTCCTTCCCAGATGGAGAAGATCTTTACGTCACGGGCATATTGAGCGCAAGGATATTCTTCAATGAACCCATAACCGCCATAAACCTGAATTGCTTCGCAGATTGTCTGCCAGGCTAAATCAGAGGTATAAGCTTTACAAAGGGGATTACCGATATGGAACATCAAATTGCTAAATTCTCTTTCTTCCGGATCACTACTGTCATGAGACATATCAATGTAATAATAAGTTTTCATAATCATGGCCCGGCAGGCTTCAACCACTGATTTTTGGAACATCAGCATGCGTCTGACATCTTCGTGCTCAATAATTCTTACTGCCGATTCTTTCATGGCAGTTAACTTGGCAGACTGGATTCTTTCTTTGGAATAGGCTAAAGACTGATTGAAAGCTGCGGCAGCAGTTCCTAACGCCAGAACACCGGTACCCAGTCTTTCTTCGTTCATCATCTGGAACATCTGAGCCATACCTTCACCTTTACCATCTTCTCCAGGTGGGTTGCCAATCAGATAGCCAAAACAGTTGTTTTCTTCGCCAAAAGCCAGTGTACAGGTGGGTGATCCTTTAAGACCCATTTTATGTTCTATACCAACCGTATTCACGTCATTGGGGTTCCCTAAGGAACCATCTTCATTAACCCAGATCTTAGGGACGATAAACAGAGATAACCCTGCGGTTCCCGGACGTGCACCTTCCAGGCGCCCTAAAACGAGATGCACGAAATTCTTCGCACAATCATGGTCGCCAGCCGTAATAAACATCTTGCCGCCTTTGATTTTGTAAAGCCCGGGGGTATCAGTGGGATAGGCCTTGGTGGAAGCATTGCCTACGTCAGAGCCTGCACCGGCTTCAGTAATACACATGGTTCCGCCCCATTCACCGGTGAACATTTTAGGAAGGAATCTTGCCTTCAATTCTGGTGTGGAAAAATTTTGAATAACAGCGCTGGCACCTGCGGTTAAACCCCAATAAGTAGCTATTGCAGGGGAGGCACCAATCTGCATTTCACCAATTATGGCGTTTAATATCAGGGGCATACGACCCTCAGCTTCACGATCCGCATTTTGTGGTCCCAGACCAGCTTCCATTACGGTTGCGTAAGCTTTTTTGGCACCTTCCGGGGTAATCGGGACGCCATCAAATTTGAGCCCTATTTCATCGCACTCAGCATTACCAGGTGCAATGACATCACGGCAAATTTTGTAGTTAACGTCGAGAATGGAATCGAAGTCATCCTTGGTGTAATAATCCTTATAAGCATCCATGCCTAAAAGTTTGTCCATATCCAGCCATTCCTTCAGAATAAACTGATGGTCCCGGATGTCATAAATATAATTACCTGCACTCATTACAATACCCCTCCTTACATTTATAGGAAATTAATGTATTTAATGTAATATTCTACACATCCAATTATTATTCCTTCTGATTATAAAATATTTTTCTTATATTGTTAATATATTACTTAATTGGCAGTAGTACATTTCTGTGAATTACTAACTGTCGGCAATTCCAGCCTTGAAGTTCTTTTGTAGATACCTAAACTAATATTATTAGTGTGGAAAGACTTGAACTGAAGTCATGAGCATGATAGAAAATAAAAAGATTGTGGGATGGGCAGCCTTATTTTCTGGGTGGCTTCAAACCAGGAAGAGTTGTTGCGTAATGGAAGTTTTAAGGAGAGCATATCAAATGCGAACCTGTAAGTTACTGAAAGGTCCTGGGGATTTCAAAGTGGTCTGCCTCAGGTAGGCTTTGATGTATTATGTGATAATTATGTCATACAAATATCTCATGAGGGTGAGTATCACCCATAACTTGACAAGCCGGGTAACCAAACTGAGGTTTGGCTGTAATATTGGTCAGCGCATAAGTTTATAAAATTACAAAAACCGGCCTAATTCAGTAGCTGGGATTAACTACAGCTACTGAATTAAACCGGTCCTGTTTTTTTCAATTCTTAGAACTAATTAAACAGGTTTGTTACTGTATTTATACGCTTATTTATGGGGTCGGAATTTTTTATGCAGTTCCTTTTCGACGTCCGGTGGAACCATGCTGCTTACATCGCCGCCTAATAAGGCAGCCTCTTTAACCCCACTGGAACTCACAAATATATACTGACTATCGGACATAATAAAGATAGTATCTATTTCTGGTAAGAGTTTTTTATTCATCATGGACATCTGGGACTCATATTCAAAATCCGTAATCGATCGCAGCCCTCGAATTATAACGGTAGCCTGCTTGGCTTGCAGAAAATCTGCTAAAAGCCCATTAAAGCATTCCACTTCGACATTGTCTAAGTGTTTGGTGCTTGCTTTGATTAGTTCTACCCGTTCGTCCAGAGTAAAAAGTGCTCGCTTAGTTACATTGTGAACTACCGATACAATTATCTTGTCAAAAACCCGACTGGTTCTTTCCAGAATATCAATATGCCCATTAGTAAATGGATCAAAACTCCCAGGATAAACTGCTATTGCCACTACAAGCTCTCCTTTCGTAGATAACCTGGTGTCTTAGCTAATTATAACAGCTTAAAGTGAGCACACCAATGCAAAAACATTAAGAACCGCAGCTGTGTTGCGTACAGCTGCGGTTCTACTGTACCTTGTAACCATTCACTAATTTCAGGGTTAAAAAATTATTTCAGCCCTGTTCCTGGACATTAATTAGCGGAGACATTCCTCTGCCAGGTCAGCGGCAGTAGTGTCACCAAGTTCAAATACCTTCTTAGTGTTTCCTACTTGTGGAACTATGTTCATGATATAGAATTTGGCACTGGCGATTTTGCCTTTATAGTAGCTGGCATCAAAGTGATCATC
>CAZEDT010000059.1:0-23929 GCA_964510795.1 uncultured Syntrophomonas sp. | reverse complement strand
CTTCAAGTTACAGCCAATACCCGGTCCCCCTTTTACGTCGCATCTTTAGTCTACTGCGAATGATGGTGTAGTAGAAGAAATGAGTCAAAAGAACCGTCTCCTTTACCAATTATAAATATCTTAGTACCTGTCCCCATTTTTGGTGTTGAGCAATTTTTATGGGAGGAAAAAATGTCATGAAATTTTATGGGGATTATCATACTCATTCTCGTTACAGCGATGGACGCCAGTCACTGGAAGACATAGTGATTTCAGCTCAGAGTCGAGGTCTAAAGGAAGTGGCTGTCAGTGACCATGGACCGGATGCAGCGGTTATCGGTATAAAGAATGCTGACAGCTATTTGCAGATCAAGGAGGAAGTCGAGGCCATTAATGATTCCGAGCGGTATGATATCGAGTTTTTACTCGGGGCCGAGGCTAATATTCGTGATTTGCAGGGTGGTTTGGATATACCGAATGATATTATAAAACAATTAGATTTTTTAATTGTTGGTTTACATCCATATACTATGCCCAGCTCGATAGATGATGGCATTAAGATATGGGTGCAGAATAGTCTGCGTCATCTGGGCAAAGGACAAAAGGAGAAGGCTAAGAATGCTAATACCAAGGCCAGTTGTGAGGCACTGCATTGTAATCCTCAAGTAGAGATTCTAGCTCATCCGGGACTGTTTTTTCAGGTGGATATAGAAGAAGTAGCTAGAGCCTGCATCAAAAATGATGTCCTATTTGAAATAAATTGTGGTCATGAACACCCTCCAATTTCTGATATAATAGTAGCAGAGCGAATTGGGGTCGATTTTATTATTGACAGTGATGCTCATTTCCCTGCTAGCGTAGGACAATTGTCCTACGGTGAGCATGTTATTAGGAGTTTGGATTTGAATTTAGACCGGGTGATAAACTTGTGGGATGGGGGAGAGTACGAAGATGACAGCGTTGACAGGCAATCTGCATGTGCTGATAATTACCGGTTTATCCGGGGCAGGAAAAACGCAGACCATAAACTGTCTTGAAGATCTGGGATATTATTGCGTGGATAATTTACCTCCCGCCCTTTTGACTAAATTTATTGAGTTAAGTATGCAATCCGATGGTAAAATTGAAAAAGTGGCACTGGTTATCGATGTTCGGGGAGGAGATTTTTTTCACGACCTCTCCCAATCCTTAAAGGAATTAGAGGATAACCATATAGCTTATGAAATACTTTTCTTAGAGGCCTCTGAAGAGGTCCTGGTACGTCGCTTTAAAGAATCCCGGCGCCGGCATCCGTTGGCAACCAGCGGCAGACTTTTGGAAGCTATCCGGATGGAGAGGAATATCCTGGAGGAGCTGCGGGGAAGAGCCAATATCATTATTGATAGTTCAGCCTTAAGTCCCAAAGAGTTGAAAGAGAATCTAATCAGCCATTTTAGTGAAAGTTCCAGCGGTGACTTTACCGTTAATATGGTTTCCTTCGGGTATAAAGTTGGGATACCATTAGACTGTGACATTGTTATGGACGTCAGATTTCTGCCTAATCCTTTTTATGATCCGCAGATGAGAACCATGACCGGCGAGGATTTGCCAGTAATTCGATATGTGCTGGACTACCCAATTACTAAATCTTTCACCCGGCGGCTTTTAAATTTGCTTAAGTTTTTAATACCGCATTATATTCAGGAGGGTAAAACTAATTTGGCGATTTCTATAGGGTGTACAGGCGGTCAGCATCGCTCGGTGGTATTAGCAGATTATATTGGCAAGCAGCTTAGAAATATGGGATATAATGTTATAGTTAGACATAGAGATGTAGCCAGATACAAAGAGGAGGTCTAAATGTCTAAAACATTAGACGAAACTAAGATCGTGGTTATTGGTGGCGGCACCGGTCTGTCAGTTTTGTTAAAAGGCTTAAAGAAATATACCGCTGAGCTGACCGCTATAGTCACGGTAAGCGATGATGGCGGAAGTTCTGGTCGGTTAAGAGCTGAGTTGGGAATATTACCTCCCGGGGATATCCGCAGTTGCCTGGTGGCTCTGGCGGAAACCGAAACCTTAATGGATAAAATATTTCAGCATCGTTTTGAACAAGGAGCAGGAATTGCAGGACATAATTTGGGCAATCTGTTACTGTTAGCTATGACCGAAATAACCGGTGACTTTGTCAGCGCCATTAAAGAAGTTAGCAGGGTGTTGGCAGTTAGAGGTCAAGTGATACCATCTACCCTGGATCATGTGGCGCTGGGCGCCAGGATGAGCGATGGAGCTATAATTACCGGAGAAACCGCCATCAGGAACTATAATCAGAGGATTGATAATGTTTATCTAATCCCCCAGGCATGTAGGCCGGTTCCGGCCAGCATAGAGGCTATTTTAGAAGCTGATGCCATTATATTAGGACCGGGAAGTCTTTATACCAGTATCATTCCCAACCTCCTGGTGGAAGGGGTTAGCCAAGCAATAGCCAGGTCGAAGGCAGTAAAGATTTACGTCAGCAATATTATGACCGAGCAGGGAGAAACCGATGATTTTTCCGCGTTGGATCATTTACGAGTTATTATGGATTATGTAGAAGAGCCTATTGTTGATTATGTAATTATTAATAACGGAACCATTGACGATTTACGCTTAAGAAGATATCAGGAGGAAAAGGCTGTGCCTGTGGCTGATTCTTACCAGCAGATAATGGCTATGGGCATCAAAGTATTAACCGAAGACCTGGTTTCTGATGCCGAGGTGGCTTGGCATGATGCAAACAAATTAGCGTGCAGTATCATGAAAATTATTAAGGCCAGCCGGAGGGGCTAGAATGAGTTTTTCTAATGAGGTCAGAAACGAACTAAGCCATATAATACCCAGCAAATCCTGCTGTCAAAGGGCAGAACTGGCAGCTATATTAGCCTTGCGGGGGGACCTTATCTGCAGAGAGGATGGAACCCGAACTTTACTGGCGGAGGCAGAAAATGCTGCTTCAGCCCGCAAGGTTTATCGTTTACTGAAAGAAAGATGCGAACTCCAGCCTACTGTCAGGATAAAGGAGCGCAAGCGCTTCAAAAAAACCCGTTTCTACATAGCCGAGGCCCCGGTGGATGACAAGGATATAAGGTTGATGGGGGAATTGGGGATAATAGAAAAAGAGGGGAAGCTCAAGCGGGAGGTTGACTGGACCCTGTTGGGGAAAAGCTGTTGTAAAAGGGCCTACCTGCGGGGAGTATTTACGTGCAAAGGCTTTATCAACCGTCCGGAGGGTAATTACCATCTGGAAATTGTCCTGCATGATACCCGGATGGCTCAGGATATTAAAAAGATTTTGGCCAAAATGGGAGTAGAGGCTCGGATCGGGGAACGAAAGAATAATCTAATTGTTTATATAAAAGACAGTGAAAAAATCGTGGATTTTTTACGGGTGGTTGAAGCCAGCAAGTCTTTGCTGGAATTTGAAAATGTTCGCATCATAAAATCCATGCGCAATCAGGTTAACCGGCAGGTGAATTGTGAAACTGCCAACCTTGGTAAAACCATAGATGCATCGGTGCGCCAGGTAGAGCTTATCGAGAGTTTAATTGCCAAGCTGGGGATAAATAAAATACCGCATCAGTTCAGGGACCTCGCAATTTTGCGAATCGATCATCCCGATAGTACTTTAAAGGAATTGGGGGTCATGATGAACCCCCCGCTGACCAAGTCGGGGGTAGCCTATCGAATGAGAAAACTGGAAACATTTGCAGAAGATACTATATATGAGGTTGACTGAAACACGTATTTTGGATAAGTATATTAAAGGATATTAACCTGCGTACGGACACATTATTACAGCTGTGTCACAAAATTAATGAAGTGAGGTATCTGATGAAGCTCACCCATGACATATTTTTAGAACAACAGCAGAAATTACTTATGACTCCGGAATTGCGTCAAGCTATTGCCATGCTGCAGATGTCTACGCTGGAGCTGGGAGAGTATGTTCAAAAAGAGCTGGAGGAGAACCCCTTCCTGGAGGAAAAAGAGGAAGAGCCGTTTGAAAATGATGCCCAGGCTAATGAGCCTAAGGAGGTTCAGGATAATAAGACTGAAGAGTGGTTGGAATTTTACCATGATCGGGATATTGACCTGAGCGTAATGGATAGCGAGGAAAAATCCTTTGATAATTATCTAAGCAAAACTCCTAGTTTGTATGAACACCTTCAATTTCAACTGCGTATGCTAGTAAAGAACGACTTGGAACTAGCTATAGGCGATTATATTATTGGTAATATCGATGCCAATGGTTATCTGACTGTAAACCTGGAAGAAGTAGCTGCCGCCACCGATACTGATATTGATCGAGCCCAGACAATACTACATGTCATCCAAGCTTTTCACCCTCATGGGGTGGGAGCTCGTGATCTGGCGGAGTGTCTTTTAATACAGCTGGAGCACTACGGTAAGGAAGATCCTATTGCTACCGCTATTGTCGAAGAGCATTTAAATGATCTGGCTCGGGGAAGGCTGAATAAAATCGCTCAGGACTTGGGGATTAGTGTTCAGCAGACGCAGGAGGTATGCGATTTTATACGTACCCTCGATCCCAAACCGGGTTTACAATACAGCAACGGGGATGATACCAAATACATTGTGGCTGATATCATAGTGGAAAAGATTGATGGAGAATATATCGTGGTAGTCAATGACAGTGGTTACCCACGCCTGGTTGTTAATCGGATGTATGAGAGTATGTTGCGTAGACCGGAGTCCTTTCCCCCGGAAGCCCGTAAATACCTGGAAGAGAAAATGGGGGCCGCGGTTTGGCTTATTAAAAGCATAGAACAAAGACGCTTAACCTTATACAAGGTAGCGCGTTGTATTGTAGATATCCAAAAGGAGTTTCTTGATAAGGGCATAAAATATATCAAACCCCTTAATCTAAAACAGGTGGCAGATATAGTGGAGGTACATGAGTCGACGGTAAGCAGGGCTACTTCCAATAAATATATTCAGACTTCCCAGGGCTTATTTGAACTAAAGTACTTTTTCAGCAGTGGAGTCAACAGCTATGCTAACAGCGAAAAGGTATCATCTAAAAGCATAAAAAGGCAGATTCAGGATCTAATCGAAAAAGAAGACAGCTCCAATCCATGGAGTGATCAGCAACTGGTGGAAATGTTAAAAAACAATGGCGTCCGGATATCTCGGCGCACAGTAGCCAAATACCGACAGGAATTAGGCATCCAGTCAACAGTCGCCCGCAAGCGCTATTAATTAGAAGGCATAGAAGACTACGGATGCGTGGAGAAATACTCCATGTATCTGTATCTATCGTCAAATTATAATACAATGTAAGATTTTTTAAGTTAATGTACCTCATATTACTTAAAATGTGCTATAATATTTGCGAAACAATAACTAACCAAGGAATTTTTTTAATGTTAACGGGACATTTTTGTCCCTTGCATATAAATATGACCCACAAACGAAACAAATTAACATCTGAGGTTATACATGAAAAAGTTTTTTGATACTGTAGAACGCCTGGCACCCGAGGCGGTTGAAATCATTAGTGATCGCTACCAGGTATTGAAGCAGGTATTTTACCATCAACCCATCGGCAGACGCCAGCTTACACGTAATATTGGTTCCACGGAAAGAGCCGTACGCTCTGAAGTTGATCTGCTAAAGAGTCGGGGAGCATTACAGACTACAGCTGCTGGAATATATCTGACTGCCTATGGTGAAGATATGCTTAGGGATTTTGAGGAGTTGGTTCCTTGGCTTTTCAATACACAATTGCTGGGTGAGAAAATAAAAGAGCGTTTTGGTTTACGGGAGGTAATTATTATCCCCGGAGATTCACTTACCGATCCTTTTACCAGGGATGACCTTGGCAGGGCCGCGGCGGAATACCTGCGTAAAATTCTATATCCGGGCTGCATTATGGCTGTTACTGGTGGAACCACACTGGCGGCAGTTGCCAGCATGATGAGGGATGGCATTGATGCCGAGGATATATGTATAGTCCCGGCGCGAGGGGGTTTGGGTGAAGATGTGGAAACGCAGGCAGGAAGTATTGCTGCTAAAATAGCGCAGGCTATTGGAGCCCAATATCGGCTATTACATATACCTGACAACCTTGAAGCAAGTACTGCAGAAGCGTTAAAAAAGGATATTCACATCAGCGAAGTGGTCAGGACCATTAAGTCTGCTAACATATTAATTCATGGTATTGGGGCAGCTATAGAGATGGCCGAAAAAAGAGGCCTGTCTGCTGAAGAGATAGAATACCTGCAGCTTCATGATGCTCGAGGAGAAGCACTCAGGTATTATTATGATCAAACTGGCAAAGTTATTTTTGAAATTCCTGGAATTGGACTGGAACGAGCTGATTTCAATAATATTGGTACTAAAGTAGCAGTAGCCGGGGGCAGTAATAAAGCCGAAGCCATCGAAGCGGTTTTGCAATCCGGACAGGAGAATGTCCTTATTACTGATGAGGCTGCAGCCCACAAAATAATCTATGGAAAGGATGATAGGTGATGACTGTGAAAATTGCTATAAATGGTTTTGGAAGGATTGGGCGTTTGGTAGCCCGAGCCAGCCTGTTAAGCAATGATTTGGAATTGATGGCTGTAAACGATCTGGGTGACCCAGAAGGTGGAGCCTTGCTATTCAAATATGATTCAATTCACGGAAGGTTTCCGGGGGAAGTGCGGCTGGAAGGTGACAGCATAGTAGCGGGGGACAAGAGGTTTAAATATCTTTCCGAACGTGAACCTGAGAAACTTCCCTGGCAGGACATGGGTGTAGATATAGTAGTTGAAGCAACCGGTGTTTTTCGCACTAAAGAGCAAGCTTCCCGCCATCTGCAAGCTGGAGCCAAGAAGGTAATAATCAGTTCACCAGCTAAAAATGCTGATTTAACCGTAGTCATGGGGGTAAACAATAAGATTTATAATCCTGCCGAGCACCACATTTTATCCAATGCTTCCTGCACCACCAACTGTCTGGCTCCCGTTGCTAAAGTACTCTTAGAAGAATTTGGAATAGTCCGGGGTATGATGAATACCATTCATTCGTATACCAATGACCAGCGGGTATTGGATCTGGAACATAATGATATGCGCCGGGCCAGAGCAGCCGCTTTGTCAATGATTCCTACCACTACTGGTGCAGCCAGCGCAGTAGGCGAAGTAATCCCAGAACTGAAAGGCAAGCTTGATGGTCTGGCGGTTAGGGTACCAACTCCTAATGTTTCACTGGTAGATTTAACCGTAGAGCTGGAAAAAGCAGCTTCGCCTGAGGAGATAAATGCTGTTTTCAAAGCGGCGAGTGAATCATACCTGCAGGGTATTTTAAAATACACCGAGGAACCACTGGTATCTCGTGATTATAACGGTGAAAGCCATTCCGCCGTAGTGGATGGGTTGCTGACCATGACCATGGGAGGTAATATGGCCAAGGTTATCGCCTGGTACGACAACGAATGGGCCTATTCGCTCAGAATAGTAGATTTGGCATCATATATGGCTGCTCAGGGACTGTCTTGAGCAAGGAAAGTGAACAGGGGGACGGTTCCCTTGTTCATCCTCTAGCATCCTAACTGGATGAACAAGGGAACCGTCCCCCTGTTCACTTTTACTGCGCAATTATTAAAGTTTTACCAAAATATTTGGGGAGGCAGTCAGGTTGAGAAACATAAGAGAAATTGGACTTAATGGTAAGCGAGTGCTGATGCGGGTGGATTTTAACATACCCATGGATAAGAGTGGCAATATTATTGATGATGCCCGTATAATGGCTGCTATTCCCACCATAAAATACATATCTGCCCAGGGAGCGCGCCTAATTCTTATGAGCCACCTGGGACGTCCTGATGGGAAAAGAGACGAGAAATTAAGCTTGGGACCGGTGGCGGTACATCTGGAAAAGTATCTTGGGCAGGAAATAAAAATGGCTGAGGATTGTATTGGTTTAAAAGTACAGGCTTTGGTCGAAAAATTAGGCCCCGGAGAGATAATACTGTTGGAAAACGTCAGGTTCCATCCTGCAGAGGAAGAAAATAATCCGGAATTTTCTAAAGAATTGGCCAGGCTGGGGGATGTATTTGTTAATGATGCCTTTGGAACAGCTCATCGGGCTCATTCCTCCACTTCCGGGGTGGCTGATTTTTTACCCGCCTATGCCGGATTCCTGCTGGAAAATGAAGTCAACATGCTAAGAAAGGTAATGGAGCATCCTGAAAGTCCCCGAATGGCAATTGTAGGCGGGGCAAAAATTAAAGATAAATTGGGACTAATACGTAACTTGTTAGATAAAATGGATATACTCTTAATAGGTGGAGGGATGGCCAACACCTTCTTGAAAGCTCAAGATATTGCGGTAGGTAAGTCCATCTGTGAGGATCAATTATTGGGAGAAGCTCGAAATCTACTGGCTCTGGCAAGGGAAAAAGATAAAAAGATATTACTGCCCATGGATGCGGTGGTGACGGATGAATTGTCAAGCAGCTCTCAGGCTGAGGTAGCAGATATAAACAGTATTCCTGCCGATAAAATGATTGTAGATATTGGACCCCAGAGTGTTGAATATTTCTCAGCAGCTATCGCGAATGCACATACTATTATTTGGAATGGACCAGTCGGTGTTTATGAATATGATCAATTTGCCGTTGGAACTGAAGCCCTGGCGCATGCTATAGCCAATTCATCGGCTGTCAGCGTAGTGGGCGGAGGGGATTCAGCCGCGGTAGTACATAAATTAGGTATTGATAATAAATTTACCCATATATCAACGGGCGGTGGTGCCACCTTGGAGTTCCTGGAAGGCATGCAATTACCTGGAGTAAAATCCTGCGAATGGTAGAAGGGGGTTAGGCTTTGAGGAAGACTATTGTAGCTGCTAACTGGAAAATGCATAAGACCATAGCTGAGGCTGAGGACTATGGACAGAGGTTATTACCTCTTCTCGTTGAGGGAGAGGAAATTGAGATAGTTATATGTCCTGCTTTTACCAGTTTACAGGTACTTAATTCAATCATGCAGGGAAGTTCAGTAAAATTAGGCGGACAGGATCTTTTTTGGGAAACAAATGGTGCTTATACAGGAGAGATTTCGGCAGCTATGCTATTAGATAGCGGCTGTAGTTATGTAATAGTTGGTCATTCGGAACGTCGCCATATTATGGGTGAGTCTGATTTGAATGTTAACCGTAAACTCAAAGCAGCCCTGGCTAATTCCTTAGTTCCTATATTCTGTGTAGGTGAGACCCTGCCTGAACGCCAGAACAATATGGCGCGCGAAGTTGTCAAAGCACAGATTAATCAGGGGCTTAGCGAAATCAGTTTAAGAGCTGGAGATCTGGTTATAGCGTATGAACCAGTCTGGGCGATTGGTACCGGAATAAACGCCAGCGCTGATGATGCACAGGAAATGATAGCCTTTATTCGCGAACTTCTTACCAGTCTATATGATTCGGAGACGGCTGAATCAATCTCTATTCTCTATGGGGGTAGTGTTAAGGCTGAAAATATCGCCGAGTTTATGGCCAAAAAGGATGTGGATGGAGCACTTGTGGGCGGTGCCAGTCTGAATCCTAATGATTTTGCCCGGATAGCGAGGTTAGGAAAAGATGTCTAAACCACCCATTGTATTAATGATATTAGATGGCTGGGGCACCCGGGCTGCTTGCCAGGATAATGCCATTACCCTGGCTAACCCCACTAATTTCTATAGTTTAAAAGAAAACTATCCTAATACGCTCTTGGAATGTTCAGGAAATGCAGTAGGATTGCCCCGTGGGCAAATGGGTAATTCTGAAGTGGGACACCTGAACATGGGAGCCGGTCGGGTAGTCTTTCAGGAGATTACTCGTATCAGTCGGGCCATTGAGGAGGGTGCCTTCTTTAAGAATGAGGAGTTTCTAAAGGCTATTGAGTCGGCTCACCAGCATCAGGGATCTGTTCACCTGATGGGACTGCTCTCCGATGGAGGGGTTCATAGTGAGTTGACGCACTTGTATGCCCTCCTGGAATTATGCAAAATGCAAAAATGTGAATCGGTTTTTGTGCATGGCTTTTTAGATGGCAGAGATGTAGCCCCCCAGAGTGCTTTAGATTATGTTAACCAGGTGGAAGGTAAAATGCGCGAGCTAGGCTTAGGACGAATAGCCAGCCTGGGTGGACGTTATTATGGAATGGATAGAGATAATCGCTGGGAACGGATTGAAAAAGCCTACCAAGCCATGGTGCTGGGGGAAGCGCCCAAAGCAGCTACAGCCCAGAGTGCCATCCAAAACAGTTATGAAGCCCGTGTTACCGATGAGTTTATGGAGCCGGTAGTTATTGTTGATGAACAGGGCCGACCACTAGGTAATATTCAAGACGGCGACAGTATCATTTTCTTTAATTTTAGGGCTGATCGCGCTCGGCAAATAAGTCATTCCTTGGTTGATCAAAATATGGACAAGTTCGATCGTAAGGTTTTACCAGCTGCTCATTATGTCTGCATGACCCAATATGATGTACAGTTAGAGGCACCAATAGCCTTCCCTCCACAGAACCTGGATAATACATTGGGGGAAGTACTGGCTGCCAGCAGCCTGAAACAATTACGCATAGCAGAAACGGAAAAATACGCTCATGTTACCTTCTTTTTCAACGGGGGGGTGGAGGAAGCCAATCCCGGAGAAGAACGAGTTTTGATTCCATCTCCTAAAGTAGCTACCTATAATTTACAGCCCGAAATGAGTGCCGCTGAGGTTACCAGCCGGGTTATCAGTGAAATAGATCGTGAATACTTCGACGTTATAATTATGAATTATGCCAATCCGGATATGGTGGGTCATACTGGTATTCTGGAGGCGGCTGTAAAGGCGGTTTCTACTGTAGATCAATGCTTAATCAAGGTAGTAGAGAAGGCGCAGGAAAAAAAAGGTACTATCTTAATTACTGCAGACCATGGCAATTGTGAAATGATGGTAGACTCAGAAAACGGTTGTCCATTTACTGCTCATACCACTGATAAGGTTCCTTTCATCCTGGTGGATGATAAATATAAAGGCAGACAGCTAAGGGAAGGTTCCTTGCAAGACGTAGCCCCGACCCTGCTGGGTCTAATAGGTATAGACTTGCCCGAGGAAATGACCGGCAGAAGCCTGTTGTTGGATGAATAGCAGCCTGATTTTAAACAATGCATGAAGGGAGAAAAATGATGAGTATAATAGTAGATGTATTTGCACGTGAGGTTCTGGATTCAAGAGGTAATCCGACAGTTGAGGTTGAAGTGATTTTGGAAGACGGTACAATGGGCAGAGCCATAGTTCCATCCGGTGCTTCAACCGGTGCTCACGAAGCCGTGGAGTTGCGTGATGGTGATCCAGCCCGCTATGGGGGCAAAGGTGTGCTCCAGGCGGTAGACAATGTAAACGAAATTATTGCCCCGGAGCTTATTGGTATGGACGTAACCCATCAAGTCGATATTGATGACCTGATGATTGAGCTGGATGGCACACCTAACAAGAGTAAACTGGGAGCCAACGCAATTCTGGGAGTATCTCTAGCCAGTGCCCGAGCGGCTGCCGAATATTTGGCTTTGCCTTTATACCAATACATTGGAGGCATTAATGCCAAGGAAATTCCGGTTCCCATGATGAACATACTCAACGGCGGCAAACATGCTGATAATAATGTAGATATTCAGGAATTTATGATAGTACCTACCGGGGCTCCAAGTTTTTCGGAAGGATTACGTATGGGGGTAGAGGTTTATCACACCTTGAAAAAGGTGTTGTCGTCTAAAGGCCTGGCCACTTCCGTAGGGGATGAGGGTGGTTTTGCTCCTAACCTGCCATCCAATGAAGCGGCTATTGACGTTATTCTGGAAGCCATAGAAAAAGCCGGCTATGTACCCGGACAGGATATTTACCTGGCTCTGGATGTGGCTGCTACTGAATTATATCAGGACGGGAAGTACCACCTGAACGGAGAGGGCTTCAGCTCAGATCAAATGGTCGATTTCTATGCTGGCCTGGTAGAAAAATACCCTATCATATCAATCGAAGATGGCCTGGCTGAAGACGATTGGGAGGGTTGGAAAAAGCTTACCGATCGTTTGGCTTCCAAAATTCAGCTGATAGGGGACGACCTGTTTGTAACCAATACCGAAAGATTAGCCCGGGGTATTGAACTAGGGATTTGCAACAGTATCTTGATTAAACTAAACCAGATAGGTACCTTGACTGAAACCCTGGATACCATTGAGATGGCTAAACGAAAGGGCTATACCGCAGTAATTTCACACCGCTCCGGAGAAACCGAGGACTCTACTATGGCTGATGTAGCGGTAGCAGTAAATGCCGGACAGATTAAGACCGGAGCCCCAGCGCGGACTGATCGTATTGCTAAATACAATCGGTTACTGCGCATAGAGGAGGAACTGGATGTTTTCGCTAGATATTCCGGGCTGCAGGCCTATTATAACCTGGGCAAATAGGGTACTTGCCTTGTAATATAATACAAAGTTGTGGTACAATATACTGCAGCTTTCGGGAAGCTATTTGAAAGGAGGTTCAACGGTGCTTAAAATAATAATTCTCATACTACAGGTAATATGCGCACTAGGCCTGATAGCTACGGTTCTGTTACAATCTGGCAAGAGCGCAGGTTTGTCTGGGAGTATTGCAGGTGGTAGCGAAGCCATATTTGGCAAGAAAAAAGGAGTAGACGAACTGTTTGCCAAGGTTACAGCTTACTTAGCCGCCTTCTTCATGATCCTTACTCTGGTATTAGCCATTATATAGGGCGTAGAGAGATAAGTACCTAGTGTAAAGACCATTGAAGTTATCGCCCCAAACATACGAATATTGGGATAACTGGTTTGTACCCTACTTTTTTTGCTAAATAATTAGGAGAGAAGTGATCTACGAAATGGAGCTTTTACTTAAGAACAAAGTGGCCAAGACCATGTTAACTAGCCTAGTAGGCCTGGTTATTTTGCTACTTGCGCCAGCTATAGCCTCAGCCAGTGAAGCTAATCTTGTGATTCCGAAATTAAGTGCAGGACAGAATAACTTGTTGCTCATGGGAATTGTGGTTTGCGTTTTAGGTATGCTTTTTGGCTTTTATCAGTTCAAGAAGGTACAAAAACTTCAAGCTCATCAAACAATGCTCGATGTAGCCCAAACCATATATGAGACCTGTAAAACTTATCTAATCCAACAGGGTAAATTCCTGGCCATATTATTTGTCTTTATCGGTGCATGTATAGCCTTCTACTTTGGCTTTTTGCAGCAAATGCCAATTGGCGGAGTATTATTTATCCTGATGTGGACCATAATAGGTATCCTTGGATCTTACAGTGTTGCTTGGTATGGTATTCGCATGAATACTTTGGCTAACAGCCGGGTGGCCTTCACCTCCCTCGAAAGAAAACCTCTCAAGCTTTTAAACATAGCTCTGGATGCCGGTATGAGCATTGGTGTGCTTCTGGTTTGCGTTGAGCTGATCATGATGTTGATTATTCTGCTCTTTGTTCCCCCCCAACTGGCCGGAGCCAGCTTCATAGGCTTCGCAGTTGGTGAGTCACTGGGAGCCAGCGCCCTGCGTATTGCCGGTGGTATATTCACCAAAATTGCTGACATCGGTGCTGACCTGATGAAAATTGTTTTTGGTATTAAAGAGGATGATCCTCGTAATCCTGGTGTTATAGCTGACTGCACCGGTGACAATGCCGGCGACAGCGTAGGACCAACCGCAGATGGTTTTGAAACTTATGGTGTTACTGGTGTTGCACTGGTAACCTTCATCGTTTTAGCAGTGGCTCCAGCCCTGCAGACCGTCATGCTGACCTGGATTTTCGCCATACGCGTTCTAATGGTTATAACTTCTATAGTGTCCTTCTACATCAACAGAGCTTACAGCCAGAGCAAATATGGCAATTCTGATGATTTCGACTTTGAAGCGCCCCTGTCCAGTCTGGTGTGGATTACTTCCATAATCTCCATTCTGGTTACCTTTGGCGTGACCTATTATATCCTGGGACCGGGCGCAGCTGAAGCTACAGCACTTACTGAGCTTTGGTTTATACTAGCCCTTATTATCAGCTTTGGGACTCTCGCAGCCGCTGTTATTCCTGAGCTCACCAAGATATTCACCAGTCCCAAGTCAATGCATGTAGCGGAAGTTGTTAAAGCCTCTCGTGAAGGCGGACCTTCCCTGAACATCCTGTCTGGTATGGTAGCAGGTAATTTCAGTGCATTTTGGATCGGTATTACGTTTGCAGCAATTATGTTCGGAGCCTATTATGCAAGCTTACCTATCTCCAGTGATATTATGAGCTACTCTTCTGTATTTGCTTTTGGTCTGGTGGCCTTCGGAATGCTGGGCATGGGACCGGTTACCATTGCAGTTGACAGTTATGGCCCGGTTACCGATAATGCACAATCCATTTATGAGCTGTCTCTGATCGAAGAAGTACCAGGTATTGCCAATGACATTCAAAAAAATTATGGTTTTAAGCCCGATTTCGAAATGGGCAAATACTACCTGGAAGCCAACGATGGTGCTGGTAATACCTTCAAGGCAACTGCCAAGCCGGTATTAATAGGTACCGCTGTAGTTGGTGCTACTACCATGATATTCTCATTGATTCTGGTTATTAAGAATGTACTGGGAGTTGACCCGGCTACTGTACTAACCTTACTGAATCCTTATGCTATTCTAGGTTTCCTCTGTGGAGGTTCAGTAATCTATTGGTTTACTGGCGCTTCAACTCAGGCTGTTACTACCGGAGCTTACAGGGCAGTTGAGTATATCAAGAATAATATCAATCTTGAAGAAGCTGCTAACGTGAAAGCCAATACTGAAAAATCTAAAGAAGTTGTAAAGATATGTACCCAGTATGCCCAGTCAGGCATGTTTAATATCTTTATCGCTATATTCTCCTTTGCGATGGCATTTGCGTGCATGTCTGCACCAAGTGGCGGAAACAATCAACCAGTGGCTTTCTTTGTGGCTTACCTGATTTCTATCGCAGTTATCGGATTGTTCCAGGCAGTCTTTATGGCTAATGCCGGCGGATGTTGGGATAATGCCAAAAAAGTGGTTGAAGTTGACCTGAAGGAAAAAGGAACTCCTTTGCATGAAGCTTCAGTAGTAGGCGATACCGTAGGCGATCCTTTCAAAGATACTTCTTCCGTGGCCCTGAATCCGATTATTAAATTTACTACCCTGTTTGGTTTGCTGGCTATGGAAATTGCTATATCAGAAGCATTCAGAGATGTTGCTCCTTATGTAGGGATTGCGTTCCTGGCCGTGGCACTGTTCTTCGTATGGCGTTCATTCTACGGAATGAGAATACCCAGCGGCGAATAGTTATAACATCCAAATAGATATAGAACCTCGGGCAGTTCATATATATTCCCGGGGACGGCGGGTAAATATGTAATGTTACTAAAATAAATTAAAAAAGCTCACAACCGTTAGGTTGTGAGCTTCTTTTTGTGGTGTGCCATTATTCCATAATATTGTATTCAGATAGACGTCTATATAAGGTCCGACGGGACATGCCCAGAGCTTTGGCGACTTCTGTTTTATTGTATTTATATTTGGCCAAGCAATCCAAAATCATTTGCTTTTCTATGGCTGCTACCGTAGTCGTCTTCTCAGCGGCAGGTTGGACGGGCATACTTTTGGGTGTAAAGTAATCACTAACCAGATCATAACTGATGATATTATCGGCAGCCAGCTGGATGGAACCCTCGATAACATTCTGCATTTCTCGAATGTTGCCGGGCCATTCGTAGGCTAAAAAAGCATCGATTACGTCGGGAGCCAGCTTCATATCTGGTTTATTAAAACGCTTGCAGGTCCTTTCAATAAATGTTTCAGCCAAGGGAAGTATGTCCTCAGGCCTGTCCCGCAGAGGGGGAATGGTGACCTTGATGACACCCAGACGATAAAATAAATCGCGTCTGAAACGGTTGCGTTCGATTTCCATTTCCAGATCCTTATTAGTGGCGGCAATAACGCGGACATTAACGGGAATAAGTTTAGCACCTCCCAGACGCATTACCTTTTTTTCCTCCAGCACTCTCAGCAATGAGGCTTGCAGATCCATCGGCATATCACCAATTTCATCAAGGAAGATGGTACCCTGGTCAGCCAGCTCGAATTTACCCACGTTGCCACCTTTTCGAGCCCCGGTAAAGGCACCTTCTTCATAGCCAAAGAGCTCGCTGGCTATAAGGTCGCGAGGCAGTGCGGCACAGTTTATGGCCAGGTAGGGATTGTTTTTACGCGGGCCAGCATTATGCATAGCTTGAGCAATAATGTCTTTGCCGGTACCACTCTCGCCGAGGAGCAGAACATTGGAGGAGGAGGCGGCAGCGGCCCGAGCGGTTTTTAGGACCTGGGAAAACCTTTGGTCTTGACCGATAATGTCGTCGAAAGTTACTTTAGCGCCTCCTCCTATATAGTTTCTTACCAGACGATTTATACGGTGGCTCTCTCTTAGCATTACTACCGCACCGCCATCGGCGGAATCCAAATTTCTCAAGGGACTGCAGGTAACGTTGCAGTGAATAGTTTCCCGCCCGATAGCCAGAGTAAAGTTTTCATCGGTGGTGGTACGACCTTGAGTAATTTTGTTAATAAAGTAATGATTCTCGGACTTGTGACCTAATAAATCATATATATTGCGACCAACAACCGACTCTTTTTGAAATTTGAAAATACGTGCACAATTCTCATTCATATACGTAATATTTCCGTTTAGGTCCAGGGTAAATAGTCCTTCGGCTATAGAATCCATGATCACTTCATGGTATCTTTTGGCCTTCTCCATATCCAATTTGGATTTAATGTGCTTGCTAGCGGCAACCACCATGCCCAGAGTATGATTACTGACTTTGTTATAAGGAGCAACCATGCCTAGGGTACCAACGATTTTACCCTGATCTATGATTGGGGCACAGGAACAAGCTGCTACGTGTGAGAACAGGCAAAAATGTTCATATCCATAGACCGAGATGGGTTTAGCCAGATTAACGGACAGTGTACCAGCATTAGTTCCAACCAATTCCTCAGTCCATATGGAGCCCTCAACCAAATAAGCATTGTTAGCCCAGCCCTGGGACTCGACATCACCAATTACTTTTAGTATGCACAGGTTCGGATCAGCCAGGATAACTACAAAACCAGTACCGGCTACAAATTCAAATAGGCTTTTCATAACACGATCACTGGTTTGAATCAGATAAGATGAATTATCCTGGTACTGGGTTAACTCGGCTCTGGTGCAGATATAGGGATTTTCACGCAGATAGGGATTTATACCAAGGTCATAACTACGCTCCCAGGAATCGGATATTTCAGGGCGCAAAGCATTTCTCAACTCAGGTTTTTGATGCATTTCCTTCCATTTCTGTCGGAGCTCCCAGTTTGTCATCCCAACATCTCCTTAAGCTACTTGAATAAACAATCTATATTTATACTATAACATTTGATTCACTTAGGCACAATATGACACAGTATGTAACTATCTGGCTGAGTAAATTTTTTTAGTATATTGAGCTATATAGCCTGACTGGCGATTATTGCACTGCTTATTTTCCAATAAGGAAAGTAATAGCGGTTGGCATGCAAATTGCTAGATAATTTATTGAACAATTAAACAAATAGAAGATCAGTCGCAGTATTAAGCGGGGGTGATAAACCTATCGAATAACTTGCTCTGGAATACTGATTCAATTTTTGACATACAGCGAGAGGAGGAGGAGCCTTGAACGTAAAAGAAATGTTTGATTTAACTGGAAAAACAGCCATCGTAACGGGTGGATCGATTGGTTTGGGAGCGCAAATGGCAGTAGGTTTAGCTGAAGCAGGAGCCAATCTGGTTATAGCTGCTAGAAATGTTGACCGCTGTGCTGAATTATGCGCTCAGCTCGAAGAAATAGGTGTAAAGGCCATTGCCGTAGCATGTGATGTTAGCAGTGCCGATGCCTGTCAGAATCTGGTGGATGTTACCGTTAAGGAATTTGGCACCGTGGACATTTTGGTTAATAATGCCGGGTATACGTGGGGGGCTGATGCCATGAACTATCCCATGGAAAAATGGAATCAGATCATGGATCTTAACCTTACCGGATTGTATCAGCTATCAGTAATGGCTGCCAAGGTAATGAAAGAACAGGGCCGAGGCAAAATAATTAACATTACATCAGTAGCGGGTCTGGGAGGTGCGATGCCCGAAGCACAAAACACTATTGCCTACAACACCAGCAAAGGTGCAGTAATAACTCTAACTAAAGACCTGGCGGTCAAATGGGCTCGCTATGGCATTTATGTAAATGGGATGGCACCAGGGTTCTTCCCAACTCATATGAGTGGCGGACTGCTGGAGAAAAACCAGCATCTGGTACTGCCAAGAGTTCCACTTAACCGGTTGGGTGGAGATGATGATCTCAAAGGAGCTATTGTTTTCTTGAGTTCTGCAGCTTCAGACTATATTACCGGCCATATCTTGATGGTAGAAGGTGGCCAAACCGCAATGATTTAGGGAATAAGGCAGTTAATAGTGCCGTTTTTTATAATCAACATACGTTGGTTGCAGTTATTACGGCGCGCCAATAAGCCTCGATCATGCAGGTATAATACCTTAACTAAGCAATTTAATAAATGCAAGTTTTAATGTTAAAGCTTGCATCCGATAAATTGGCACGTTTTGTTCAAGTAGCCTTATACAATATTCTTGATTTTTTCCTGGCGCAGATCTCATTACTAGCAATTCCCCCAATATGCACATAACAATAATATTGCTGTTAACGAATATCGTGGCTGGGTGGCACAAAGTGTGTTAAAATAAAGCTGTAAAGAATGTTGAATTTGGTACAATTATTTAAGGGGAGGGCGAAAAATGAGAACATCAAAAGAATACTTAGAAAGACTAGCCAGTATGAGAGCCAATATTTATTTGGATGGACAATGCATCGGCCGCGATCATCCCAAAGTTGTACATGCCAGTCAGGCGATTCAATTAACCTTTGACAAAGCCAATGATCCTGAGTACAGCAAATGGCTGGTTACTACTTCTCATATTAGCGGGAAACCGATCAATCGGTTTAACCACATTCACCAGTCAGCTGATGATCTGCTCATGAAGCAGGAAATGACCCGTAAAATGTGCAACCTGATTGGTGGCTGTATCCAGAGATGTATGGGTGCCGACTCCATGAACGGATTATCCGTAGCAACCAAGAATTGTGACCTGAAACATGGTACCAATTATCATGAACGCTGGCTGAAGTATTTGGAATATTTCCAGGAAAACGATCTGATCGGAGCTGCATCACAGACTGATGCCAAAGGTGATCGTAGTTTGAGACCTGCCCAACAGGTTGATCCTGACATGTATCTGCATGTTGTAGAACGCAGAGAAGATGGTGTGGTAGTTACAGGTGCCAAGCTGCACAATACCATGGCTCCATATGCTGATGAACTACTGGTTTTTCCGACTCGTGCCCTGGGTAAAGACGAAGCCGATTATGCAATTGCCTTTGCTATTCCGGCTGACACTGAAGGTGTTTATCTGATAGGACGTCAGGCCTTTTCACTGGAAAGAGAAGAAAATACCTTTGCTCCTTACACCAACCTGGGAGACATTGAGAGCATGACCGTTTTTGACAAAGTTTTTGTTCCCAATGACAGAATCTTCCTGAATGGTGAAACTGATATCGGTGGTGAACTGGCACTCCTATTTGCCCTATATCACAGACACAGCTATTGCGGCTGCAAACCTGGTATTGCTGACGTAATCCTGGGAACCACCGCTTTGATTGCGGATTATAATGGCGTAGAAAAGATGGCGCATACCAAGGATAAATTGGCTGACATGATCAGTGTTGCAGAACTCGTTTATGCAGCTGGTATTGCGGCTAGTGTTAAGTCCAATAGAGCTCCTTCGGGAACACAGGTTCCGAACATTATCTATGCCAATGTAGGCAGAAGACATGCCGGCCATAACATGTATCATGAATATGAGTCCCTTTGCGATATTGCTGGCGGACTGCCGGCTACGCTTCCGTTGTCAGCTGAGTATAATAGCCCGGTAGTAGGTGACTTTGTACGCAAGTACACCAAACGTCGTGCTGATATTCCAGAAGAGAATCATTATAAAATTTATCATCTGGCCAGCGATATCCTGACCGGTGAAGTTGGCGCAGCGCTACTGGTAGCCGGTGTTCACGGTGGCGGATCTCCCATCATGGAAGACATTGCTATCATGGGCAGCTATGATGTCAAGGGCAAAAAGAAACTGGCGAAATATCTGGCCGGTATTAAAGAAGATTAATAAGTAATTGCTGCTATTTTCTATAGTTTAATATACGTAGAAAAGCCGGATAACCATTAAGGTTACCCGGCTTTTAGCTGTGTGCCAGCAAGAATGTTAAGTGGAACAATACTGGATAATGGGATGAGTTTGCATTTGGAGTCAAGAAAAAGTTGGAACCAATTCGAAAATTTTTACCATAACCTCGATCAAACTTTATCGCTGCAGCGCCAGGTATGGCATATATGATATCCTCGAAAAAGCGAGCGAAATGGTACATATTGATAACTATACTTGGCACAAGTTCCGAACCCATTGGCACAATTGGAGACTCCCTAAAATATAGACGATTTCAGAATATAGCCAAAAGTATAGAAATATAGCCATGATCAAAAGGGGTAAGGCGACAGCAAATTTAGTTTCAGCTCTGGCATGGGAATTGCAATACTTATATCTAATTATATATGAATAAAAACCCAGGGTTAGTTATAGAAGGAGGGTCCTTATGGAGTTTCGGTATATTATATTTGAAGTAGAACAGGGAATAGCGACCTTAACCCTAAACAGGTCAGAAGAAAATAGCCTTAATTTTGACATGCTAGAGGAAATGGCTCAAGCTATTGAACTTTGTGCCGGCAATCCCAAGGTGAGGGTTGTGGTTCTGACAGGTGCGGGCGGGGTGTTCTCCACCGGCTATGACATGGAAACCCTTAATAGGGCTCGTGAAATGCTGCCGACTGAGGCGGCTGAGCTGATCGAAAAGCAGGGTTGTTCCAGATTGGTTAAAATGCTGATGTCATTGCCCAAGCCAGTTATTGCTTGTGTAAATGGCCTCTGTTACGGAGCCGGGGGTGAATTGGCTATGGCCTGTGACTATATCTTAGCTTCCAATAAGGCTAGTTTTGGTCAGCCATATATCAGTGTAGGTTTAATGGGGAACAGCTATTTACTCCCCAGATTGGTTGGAACTCGTAAGGCTTTGGAATTAATTTGGACAGGAAAAATTATTAGTGCCGAAGAGGCCTATCAAATTGGTATCGTGAATGCCGTAGTGGTCGCTGGTTCGCTGGTTGAGAGTACCTATAAGCTAGCCCGGAGTTTTGCCCAGGGCCCTACTTTGGCTATGGGGATGGCCAAAAAAGCTGTATATGAGAGCGCTCACATGGATATAGAAAAAGGTCTAAAGCTCATCTATAAAATGCAGATTGAGCTAATGAAGTCGAAAGATCATCAGGAGGGTGTAGCTGCTTACTTGGAGAAAAGGAAACCTGTGTTTACAGGTGAATAGTATATTCGGAAAATAAATGCAGATGGCAGCGGACAAAAAACATGAAGGCATCCCCGGTATCTCCAGGGTAACTTATATTGGTTAACGTTACGTTGGAACCAGGTATTCAAGGCTGTTTTTGGGCAGGGTGCTTAATCATGGAATAATCTAAATGAAAAATTTACCATACTGTAGCAGGACTTCTGTAAAACAAGTAGAATACTGTTTTTATAGAGAATAATGTATCGAAAGGGCGATTAATTATGAACGATAGTCAGTTGCTCACCGAACACCTGCGCAGTAGCCATCGGCTTATCTTACGAGCTACCGGTATCATTCTTTTATTAGGCTACATGGCCACCTATGGAATATATTTTTCAGGTAAATCTCATAGTATCAACCTGCTTAGTACCTCTACAATGCTGCTGTTTTCAATTCTGATCCTTCTGGCAACCAGCTATGTAACCCGGACTTATCCAAGCATGACGATAAGCAAATACTTAGCTATTACTTCAGTAGGCATAATATTGTTTATATATAATTGTTATGTAAGCAATGCTGCTGAAGTATGGCAGAATCTCTATTTTATTATTGTACTAAGTATATTCTATTTTGATTTAGGGATAGCTATCTACGCGGCAATACTAACCTTAGGGGTGCATAGCCTGCTCTTATTCTTGGAGCCTGGATTTATGCCAATGGTAAATGCTTCTTCAATTCTTACTACGCGCTATACCGATTTTCTCTGTGTTGGGCTAATAATAGCTTTAGCCGCATATGCAGGCAGCAAACTGGTGAGTAAAGCCCTGCAAGGTCAAACGGAGGCTATTAACAAGACGGCAAGTCTCTACCAAATTGCTCAAGGAGTTATCGAAAAAGCTGACCTAATATCTTCTTCATCTCAACAGGTTTTATCATCAGCCAGCGACACTGGTAATGCTGCTGAGGAGGTAAGTTCAAGCATGCTGGCTTTATCCCGGGCTTCAATTGAAGGGACGGTTTTTGCTACTAAAACCGTGGAATCGGCACGACAAATGCTGCAGGCGCTAAATGCAGCTGTCAGCAATGTGCAATTGGTAACCGAACAGGCATCTGCCTTTAGAGCTATTGTAGAAGAAGGGCGCTTAGCCATGCGCGAACAAGAATGCTACATGCAGGATAGTGATCGGGCCCAGCAAGCAGTAGGCTTAGCTGTGGGCGGTTTAAATAATCAATCCCAAGAGATTCAAAGCATTGTAAGTCTAATAACTGGTATAGCTGATCAGACTAATCTATTGGCTCTGAATGCAGCTATTGAAGCAGCTCGAGCTGGCGAGGCCGGAAGAGGCTTCGCGGTGGTAGCCGAGGAAGTACGCAAGCTGGCCGAAGAATCAGGCAAGGCAGCTTTGGAAATTTCCGCATTAATCACTGAGATGAAGCAGGGAATGGAATTAACAGTAAAGGAAATTGATGTGGCTAACCAGACGCAGCAGCGGCAGTCAGCAGCATTGGCAAAGACTGAAAAAACCTTTGGTCAGATTGAGCAGGGTTCACTCAATATTGATACTGCTGTCCAGGAGCTATCAGCTATCAACCAGGAAAATCTAGCTATAACTGATGAAGTAGTTCGCCAGGTTGAGAGTATTTCCGCCAGCAGTCGTGAATCTTCAGCCAGTATGGAGGGTATGAAAAACTTGTCAGTAAGTCAAAGTAAATCCGTACGAACTATTATAGATATGACTATAAGTTTAGCTCAGACTGCTGACCAGTTAAGGGGTTTAGTGGATGGTTTCAGCGATTCCCGATCCAAAGAATAGACATATTGGCTGCTAGGGGGGGCGGGCCCTGGGCACATTTTGAAATCATTGCCATGTGTCCATAAAGCTTCCTCCGCTATAACCCTGCCATACCCCCTGCCGAGTATCTTTCCCTGGTTCCTTTATCTGTTGTGCATAGATGGGATTGACTGCAAATCCACGGCTCATATATGGTTAACTTCTGGTGTTGCCTGCAGGCTAATATAATGGTAGGGTTAGTATAAATAGGTAATATAATGAAACGGTGTCATCTTTACTAGAATGTTTAAGATTGAACAGTATTAGGATTAGCAGCTAATTGACAGCCAAACGAAGTCGTTGGTCTAAATGGAATGTATTTTATATCAAATGGGTGAGGAGGGAATATAGTGGAACAGTATAACACACTCAAGTGGGAGTCCGTCGAGCCAGGCATTGGTCGGCTGACTTTGAATCGTCCCCAGTCTTATAATGCTGTGGATGGGGAAATGCTGGCGGAACTCGAAAAATTCTGGGGCAAGAGATTAAATGACGCGGAAACTGCAGTTATCCTTTTACAGGGTGAGGGCGAAAAAGGCTTCTGCTCAGGACTGGATATGAAATGGTCCATC
>CAZEDT010000058.1:0-25032 GCA_964510795.1 uncultured Syntrophomonas sp. | reverse complement strand
TTGGGGAAGAATTGACACCCCTTGATCGGGAGTTGGTAATGACGAACAGTCTGCCTGCTGTATCAATTGATGCGGTTGTTTTCTCCGGCGGGGTGGCACGGTATATTTATGGCCCGAGCCAGGTAGAATGGTGGGTGCATAATGATGTGGGTCCTCTGCTGGCTAATGCCTATCGTCAGGGGCGGATATATACCGGTTACCAAGTACTTGAAGGAACGGAAACTATCAATGCCACTGTATTAGGAGCCGGGGCGCATACAGTTAATGTATCAGGTTCAACAATCTCGGTTGCCGACGAAAGTTTGCCATTGCGTAATGTACCCGCAATTTACCCGGAAATTAAGCAGGACCTTAATGGAGATGTGTATTATACCTGGCGAAAAATGGCCGGAAATTATACCGAATCCCTTTACAAAACGGTGGCATTAGTGGTACCAGCGTTGCCAGACACAAGTTTTAAAACAATTACCAGACTGGCGGAGAACATCACGGCAGAATTGGAGTTAATCGCCGGTTATCCGAAAGTAATCGTCACGCAGCAAGATATTGCCAAGGTACTAGGTCAAACACTCCTCCGTTTAATGGGCAACACGGTACCGTTGGTATGTTTGGACGGTATTTCGCTCAAAATGGGTGATTTTCTCGATATTGCCGAACCACTACCGGTCCAAGCAGCAGTGCCAGTGATCGTCAAAACACTAGTCTTTGTCCAAAATTGACAATAGATTTTAGCGATAGACTCTATCCAAGCTTGAAGGGATGTGATTTAGGATATGAAACTGAAAACGCAGCTTAGCGGCAAGAATTATTCCTTCAAAAATGTGAAGGAAGTACTGGCTAAAGCCAATGAGTTAAAATCGGGTGATGTGCTGGCTGGGATTGCTGCAGAAGACGCGACCGAACGGGTTGCTGCAAAATATGTTCTTTCCGAACTTACTTTAGAAGAATTACGCCAAAATCCTGTTGTTCCTATAGAAGAAGATGAAGTTTCAAGAGTGATCGACGCTGATATTAATGAGCCAATTTATAATACCATTAAAAACTGGTCGGTCGCTGAACTACGAGAGTATATCCTTAAAACTGAAACCACTGGTGGGAATATTAACCGTCTGAGCCGTGGGTTGACTGGGGAAATGGTGGCTGCAACGGCTAAACTGATGAGCAATCTTGATTTAATCCTTGGTGCTGCGAAAATTAAAAATCTGGCGCACTGCAATACTACCATCGGCCAGGCTGGCACACTTGGTTCAAGGCTTCAGCCCAACCACCCAACCGATGGAGTGGATGGCATTTTAGCCAGTTTGCGGGAGGGTTTATCATATGGCGTTGGTGATGCACTGATCGGACTAAACCCGGTTGACGATACCGTGCCTGCAACCGTACGCAGCTTACAGAATATGTATGAGTTTATTACGGAGTGGGATGTGCCAACTCAAATCTGTGTACTGGCGCATATAACCACCCAGATGAAAGCGCTAAAAGCGGGTGCACCAATTCACCTTCTTTTCCAATCTATTGCGGGAACTGAAGCCGCCAATACTGCCTTTGGACTAAGTAAAACGATCCTGGATGAAGCCTATGCGCTGGGTTTAAAAGAAGGCCGAGCAACCGGACCCAACATTATGTATTTCGAAACCGGGCAGGGTTCTGAATTATCATCGGAAGCACACCATGGTGCCGATCAGGTAACATTGGAAGCACGCTGCTACGGGTTAGCGAGTCACTATAATCCTTACATTGTTAATACGGTCGTTGGCTTTATAGGTCCAGAATACCTCTACGATACCAGACAGGTTATCCGTGCCGGGCTCGAAGACCATTTTATGGGAAAATTAACCGGTATACCAATGGGGTGTGATGCGTGTTATACCAACCATATGAAAGCCGATCAAAACGATATCGAGAACCTGGCAACATTACTCACCGCTGCTGGCTGTACCTACTTTATGGGCATCCCGATGGGCGATGACGTAATGCTTAACTATCAGTGCACCAGTTACCACGATATCGCAACCTTACGCGAATTATTTAATCTCCGCCCACTTCCGGAATTTGAAGCCTGGACGGAAAAAATGGGTATCTTGCAAAACGGAAAATTAACCGGTCGTGCCGGTGATGCGACAATCTTTACTAAATAGGAGGGAAGCGAAAATGGGTTTAATGGAAGATAACATCAGTTTAATTGTTGAGCAGGTGATTAAGGAAATGGCCCGCAGCAACAATAACTTTCCCGGCCTGCAGACCAACGCTTCCCCTTTTGATACTGGCGTTGATAACGAACCGCCGTTGTGTGACCTGGCAGCAATTGACTTGCAGCGGCACTTGCAGGTACCCGACCCCATCAATCGACGTCTTTATGAAGACATGAAACTAGCTACGCCAGCCCGGATTGGGGTTTGGCGCTCCGGGCCGCGCCCGCTGACCCAAACACTGCTGCGTTTTCGGGCTGATCACGCAGTTGCCCAGGACTCAGTACTCGGTGAAGTAGCCAATGAATTCCCGGTTCAATACAAAATGGTTTTTGCCAAAAGTATGTGCTCGAAAGATAAGGATCTATATTTAACCAGACCAGATTTGGGACGTAAACTTGATGAAGAAAGCCTGGCCCTGATCCGTCGCGAGTGCGTAAAAGGTGCCCAAATTCAAATTATAGTTTCAGATGGATTATCAAGTGCTGCAGTTGAAGCAAATATTCCTGATTTACTCCCCGCATTACTACAAGGTCTTGAGGGGATGGGTGTTAATGTAGGCACACCAGTATTTGTGAAACATGGTCGGGTTGGAATTATGGATGCCATTGGTGAAGAACTAAAACCGGAAGTTGCCATTATACTCATCGGAGAAAGACCAGGGCTTGGTACGGCCGAAAGTATGAGTGCTTATATGGGATACAATCCCCGGGTGGGGATGGTCGAAAGCGAACGAACCGTAATCAGTAATATTCACAAAGGCGGGACTCCTGCGGTTGAAGCAGGGGCACACCTGGCAACTTTGTTAAAGACAATCTTAGATGCGAAAGCATCCGGGGTGAATATGGAATAGGAGGGTTGTTAAATGATTGAACCGGTAAAACCAAAAGTCTTAGCGGTTAGATTGATTCCGAACGTGGCACCAGATTTGGCCAAAGACCTTGGCCTGAAGCCATATCAACGTTCAATTGGGATGATTACAGCAGATATCGATGACTCAACTTATGCAGCCTTGGATGAAGCAACCAAAAAAGCGGAAGTTGAAGTTGTTTACGCCAAGAGTTTTTATGCTGGCGCAGCCAATGCCAACTCACCGTTGGCCGGCGAAATTATAGGCATTCTGGCCGGCCCTAATCCGGCGGAAGTAAGAGCTGGTGTTGATGCCTGTGTAGATAACATTGAAAACGAAGCTTGGTTTTATACTTGTGATGGTGGCAAAACAGCTTGGTTCCCACATACGATTTCACGGACTGGAAGTTATCTTTCGAAAGTTGCCGGGATCCGTGAGGGTGAACCGCTGGCTTATTTAATTGCACCGCCCTTGGAAGCAATGTATGGTCTTGACGCTGCTTTAAAAGCGGCGGAAGTTGAAATGAAGTTATTCTATGGACCTCCAACTGAAACAAACTTTGCCGGGGGATTATTAACCGGAACCCAGAGTGCTTGTAAGGCAGCCTGTGAGGCTTTCCAACGTGCGGTAATTGATGTAATCGAAAATCCGCATAAGTTCTTTTAAGAGGAGGTAGCAGCGAATGACGGATTTTGATCGTGATTTACAATCGATTCAACAAGCACGCAATATTGTAAAAGCAGCCCGGAATGCACAGGATGCACTGATGAATCTTACTCAGGAACAGGTAGACCGCATTATTGATGCGATGCGGGCGGCCGGTGAAGCAAATATGTGCCGTTTAGCCGAGATGGCGGTTTCGGAAACGGGAATGGGTATATATGAAGATAAATGCATGAAGAACTATGCTGCTTCCCGCTACGTTTATGATTATATCAAAGATATGAAAACCGTAGGCATTATTAATCATGATCGAGAAAAGCAAATAATAGAAATTGCTGAGCCTATGGGAGTTTTAGTCGGAATCGTACCAACCACTAATCCGACTTCAACAACTATTTATAAATCAATAATTGCTCTGAAAGCACGTAATGCAATTGTATTCTCTCCGCATCCTTCGGCGGTTCGCTGCACTTACGAAGCGGCCAAAATAATGAACGATGCAGCTGTATCAGCTGGTGCGCCCGATGGTGTGGTTGGATGTCTCAGCATGGTATCAATGGAAGCTGCGAATGAGTTGATGCGCAACCCGGATACCAAGTGCATTCTGGCCACCGGTGGAGAGGGATTAGTCAGAGCAGCTTACAGCTGCGGTAAACCAGCTCTTGGAGTTGGCCCGGGGAATCCACCTGTATTTGTGGAACGATCTGCTGACATTGCTAATGCGGCCGCCGCAATTATTACCGGCAAAACCTTTGATAACGGTACAATCTGTGCATCAGAACAATCAGTTGTTGCCGAAGACTGTATTGCCGATGAATTAATAGCTCAGCTCAAACAAAACGGTGCCTATTTCATGAACGAAAATGAAGTTGAAAAAGTGTCAAAAGTGGTAATAACACCGAATATGGGGATGAATGCCAAAACAGTTGGTAAAGATGCTCAATTTATCGCGAAGACGGCAGGTATCACGGTTCCTGAAGGAACCAAATGTTTAGTAGCCCCGCTGTGTGGTGTAGGACCGCAGTGGCCCTTATCCTATGAAAAGCTAACTACAGTATTAGGATTCTATCGTGTGGCGAACTGGCAAGAAGGTTGCGATATGTGCATGAAATTGGTTAATAACGGTGGTGTAGGACACAGTCTCGCAATCCACAGCAATAACGAAGAAGTAATCCTCGCTTTTGCAATGCGCAAACCGGTTATGCGGATTATCGTCAATACTCCGTCGTCCTTCGGGGGAACCGGAATATCAACCGGTCTGGCACCGTCATTCACATTAGGACCGGGAACATGGGGCGGTTCAAGTGTGTCGGACAATGTAACACCAATGCACTTAATCAATATTAAACGTGTGGTATGGCCGATTCGTAATCCTGAACGTCCTTCAGTTGCACCATTGCAAAACAATGCTTGTTGCCAGGATACCAAAACAATAAGCCAACTCCAGGTTGCTGGCTTGGATCCGCAAATCGTTTCGGAAGTTGTAACCCAAGTATTAAAACAAATGAACAGTTGTCGTAGCTAAATAGATTGCAAAATAAGGAGGAATAGAAATGCCAGAAGTTAATGTTATTGCCCTTGGCATGATTGAAACCAAAGGTTTGGTCCCGGCGATCGAAGCAGCCGACCAAATGTTAAAAGCAGCCGATGTTACACTTGCCGGTAAAGAACATGTTAGTGGTGGTTTGGTTGCCGTAATGGTCCGTGGCGATGTCGGTGCAGTTAAGGCTGCTACTGATGCAGGTGCGGCTGCAGCACAGAGAATTGGCGAATTGATCAGTGTCCATGTTATTCCTCGTCCGAATGCAGATGTTGAATTCATCTTACCGGTCGGCGATAACAAGGAATACGGCAGTAAATAGTCTTAGGTAAACAGGGGAGCTCGTCTCCCCTGTGTAATACCTGAGAAATGAGGTGGAAACGTGGTCATTACTGAATATGAACTAATTGCAAATTGGCATAAGCATCAAGAAAAAATGATTACTGTTCCCCAGGGAAGTGTTATTACACCAGCTGCACGGGATTTCCTTCGTGCGAAAAGGATTGAGGTCCAATTTGAAGGCGAAGGTTTATTAGATCTTACTAAAAATACCTACTCAACCAGTAAGCAAACGGCTACTAAAGCCCAAGCGCTGATAAACGGAAACGAAGCCTATTGTAAACAGAACCAACTGTCGCAAGACGATAAACAAGGTCAACAGAAACCAGAGCACATGACCCACCTGCGTGGCAGTGCATTAGTAAGTAAAACTGATCCCATTATTGCTTATCGCGGACAATTAGATCTATTACAGTGTGAGTTGATGGAAGCACAATTGTTCTTGCAACAGCTTGGTGAAGTGGAACTGGTCAAACAGCTTGAGGAAATTGCAGAGTTCAGCCGCCGATTAATGCTATGTGAAGTTAAAAATGAGCCATTCAAATTTACGGGATTAATTGGTTATGATGTGCAAGAATTACGGGAATTATCTCATAATCCCAAGCGCTATTTTGGGGTAGAACATAGTAAGCTGAGTTATCAATTTGGGCCGGTCGTCGCCAAACTACATTATCTTAGGTCCAAATCCCGTGAAGTTGAACTCTATGCCAACCGTGCCTTTGAGGGTGAAAATTCAAGCTGCGGGCGAACCGATATTGTACAAGGATTGAATCGGCTTTCCAGTGCATTTTATATCCTAACCTGTCAAGTGCGTGCACGTGGGTTGCAAAATACGGACAAGGTTGTACCGATTGGTATTTCCAACCGGCATATTCATCTTAGCCAGGCCCATCTGGAGATTTTATTCGGTAAAGGTTATCAGCTTAACGTTATGAAAGACCTTTCCCAACCCGGTCAATACGCAGCCCAGGAAACTGTGACATTGAAAGGGCCAAAAGGGATGCTGGGAAAGGTGCGCATACTTGGACCGGTACGCAAGGAAACCCAAGTTGAAGTTAGTGTAACCGATTGCTTTCTAATTGGAGTTAAGCCGGTAGTACGGGACTCCGGTCAATTGAATGGTACTGAGGGAATTACAATTGTTGGCCCCGCGGGTGAAGTTACCACTGACAAAGGTGTAATGGTAGCGAGCCGCCACATCCACTTTCATACTGATCAAGCGAAAGAATGGGGCTTGCAAGACGGACAGCGGGTTAAAGTATGCGTGCGAGGGCAACGGCCTGTCATTTTTGATGATGTTCTAATACGCGTAAGTGATAATTATAAACTCGAATTTCATTTGGATACTGATGAAGCCAATACTGCCTTATTAGGCAAACAAACTGAAGGGACACTGGTGGGGGTGTAAGCTTTTGAATGAAATTTTAATTAAAGAAATTGTACAACGCATTATGAGCGACCCTGATTTACTACAACAGATCGTCGCCCATCAGCCTGTGGTTAATGAGACAGAAAAGACGGAAATATTGATATTACTTAACTACACTCCAAATTTAGCGGCGATCTTGGAAAAGTTAGCCGTGGAATGGGGTAAGGACTACCGGGTTAGCGTTTTGGGAACAGATGCAGTAATGAACGCTCAGCTTACTCTGCCGAACGGAATGCACTGGGTATCATGTGCAGACGCAATTAAGCAAAGTAACTGGCAGCGGGTTATTATACCTACTTGCTCTGCGAATACATTGGCCAAGCTGGCATTAGGAATTCGGGATACCACGGTTTGCGAATTAGCCGGGCGGGCAATTGCTGCAGGACTACCGGTAGAACTGGCTGCTGATTATTTAGGGTTTACACCGCAAACGCCATTGGGCTACCGGCAGCTATATGCTGGTTATGTCGAGCAGCTACGCCAATATGGTGTAATAATAAAGGAACAACAAAGCATTTTAACGGTTCTCGAACAAAGCTTAAAAACAGAAACGGTTAATCTTTATGAGGCGATAATGTCGCAATACCAACCCGTCCAGAAAGTATGCGCACCCCACGGATGTGCTGAGGTTAATGATTATATCAGGGCGGCAGTAATCTGTTGGGAAGGCAAACTGTTGACCGAGCAAGATGCGGTTAATTTACCGGAAGAATCAGTCATTAAAGTTGCAAAAAAAGCAATTATTTCGCCATTAGCAAAAGACAAGTTAAGACAGCGCAATATTGAAATAGTAAGAGAAATGGAGGTATAACAGATGATTTTAGCGCGTGTGATGGGTAATGTGTGGGCAACACGTAAGGAAGAATCGCTGCGCGGCCTAAAATTTCTGGTTGTGCAGCCATTGACAATTAATTACAGCGAAGAGCACGAGGTGCAGTTAGTTGACCATGGTAATGCCATTATTGCAGCCGATAGGATAGGGGCCGGTGAAACAGAAATTGTAATGGTGGTTAGTGGGTCATCTGCACGGCAGAGTCTCGAAGATAATTCAACTCCGGTTGATGCAATTGTAGTCGGCATTATTGATAAGGAAACATTTGAAAGCTGAAGTAGGTGATAATAATGGCTAAAGAAATTGGGATAAAAATACGTGAAGCCGGGGTGGTCGGTGCCGGAGGTGCAGGGTTTCCCACCCATGTTAAATATGACTCGCAGGCTGAAATTGTCATTGTCAATGGTGCTGAATGTGAACCCTTACTGAGGACGGACCAGCAGTTATCTGCAACTGAACCGGAACTATTGGTGAAGGGTCTGGCAGCGGCGATGAAGGCAGCCGGCGCGCGCGAAGGTATCATTGCCCTTAAGGCCAAATACAAAACGGCCATCGAAGCATTACAACCGCACTTGAAGCAGGGAATGCGGATTGGTATTCTGCGCGACATTTATCCAGCGGGAGATGAACCCATAACGATTTGGTTAACAACCGGACGTCGGGTACCGCCAGGAGGTATTCCGATTCAGATCGGCGTTATCGTTAATAATGTGCAAACCATGATGAATATCGGGCGTGCGCTTGAAGGTGAACCGGTAACAGCTAGAACTTTAACGATTACAGGAATGGTTGATAGCCCAAAGACAGTGACTGTTCCAATTGGTACACCGATAATTGAAGTTTTGGCATTAGCTGGGACCAAGCCGAATCCTGGGTTGGCAATTATTGATGGCGGACCAGTGATGGGAAATATAATTACTGACTTTACCCAGCCGGTAACCAAAACAACCGGTGGGTTGATAGCGCTGCCGGTGGAACATCCACTGATTAAGCAAAAGCAAATGCCAGCTAGAAGTGTTCTACAGCAGGCCAGGACAGTATGTGAGCAATGTTCAATGTGTACTGAACTTTGCCCCCGTCACATTATTGGACACGAGATTTCACCACATTTGCTGGTCAGAGCAGTTAACTATAATAATGTGGGCGATCCGCAGATGTTAACCAGTGCCTTAACCTGTTCAGAATGTGGCCTTTGTGAAGTCTATTCCTGTCCGGTCGGTATTTCACCCCGCAAAGTCAATGCCGCTCTCAAAGCTGAACTTAGAGCTAAGGGAATTAAATATGAAGGTGAATTAGGCAAACAAGATTCGATGGCTGAATACCGGTTGATTCCATCCACTCGTGTTGCGCAGCGGATGGGGCTGGGACCATGGTACCACCAGGATGCACCACTCGATACCAATGAATATGAACCGGAAACCGTTACCTTAAAGCTGAGACAGCATATTGGTGCACCAGCCGTACCGGTTCTGAAGGAAGGTGATCGTGTAACCAAGGGTACACTGGTTGGTGAGATTCCGGAAGGCGCATTAGGTGCGCGGGTTCATGCCAGTATTAGTGGAACAGTCGTAAAAGTAACACCGGAAGTAGTAGTGATCCAAAAAGGGGGTAGCAACAAGTGATTAACGCCATTGGCTTAGTGGAATTTACAAGTATAGCACGGGGAATCGAAGGTGCTGATGTCATGGCAAAAATGTCAGATGTAACGATCCTCTTTGCGAAAACCACTTGTCCAGGAAAATATATCGTACTGGTAAGCGGTGATGTTTCTGCTGTACAGCAAGCGGTGCATGCCGGAATGGATTCAGGCGGTGAAACCGTGGCTGATTATTTTGTCATTCCGAATGTTCACCGTTCGATCCTCCCGGCCATCAGCTGTGCCAATGTGGTTGAGGAGATTAAAGCAATTGGAATCATAGAAACCTTTACCGTTGCTTCATTGATCGAAGCCGCTGACGCAGCGGTAAAAGCAGCCGAGGTTGAGCCACTTCGCTTGCACATTGCTTTCGGGATCGGCGGGAAGAGCTACACTGTCCTTACAGGAGAAGTCGCTGCGGTAAAAGATGCTGTTGAACGTGGCAGTGCAATTCCGGCTGAAAAAGGCTTATTAGTGAGTAAGATTGTTATCCCGCGGCCCCATCAGCAATTAATCAGTACGCTCTTATAAGATAATGGAATCTGTAGAAAAAGGAGATGCTATTTTGGCTAAATTAATTTCCCGTGATGTTTTGCGAGAGCTGGCGGGGGACAGTAACCAGGTGCTATTACCGGATAACAGCACTTTAACGCCTTCGGCCAAAGATTTTGCGGCTCAGGCCGGATTAACGGTAATGCGTGGTGATGTTGTAGTAATGGCGCCATCAGCTAGTCAAGCCGACTTAAGGCGGCTTGCCAAGGACGTAAAGTCTGTTAATCTAGAGCCAAAGGTAATTAGCGAAGCTCCGCAAGCTAATAATGGTGTAAGTGATACCATGATTATGGATGTAGTACAGAAGGTAGTGGGCGATATGATTAAACCGGCGTGTGAGAATCCACAATTCACCCATATCTTCCATGATAATATTAAAATTGAACCTTTTGCGAAAGCACCAGCCGGACAGAATATTAAAATGACTGATGTTGTTACTGCACGTGAAGCCAATCTTGCAGCAGGTTTTATGATTTTTGAAAAATCAAACTTACCATGGCAGCTAACCTACGACGAAATTGATTATGTTGTTGAAGGTGAGTTTGAGTTAAGCATTAATGGTACCGTGCATAATTGCAGGCCTGGCGATGTGCTGTCCATTCCGAAGGGATCATCAGTAGTCTTTGGTTCTTCCTCTTATGCAAAAGTATTCTATGTAACTTACCCAGCCAATTGGGAAGAAATTAGTAATTAACTACCGGCGATTGGTAGATATAGAATAGAAAAGCCTCAGTCATTCAATATGAAGACTGGGGTTTTTTTCGTATCAGACCCCCATGGCGCGCAGCGCCACCGAAAGGCTCGGCGTACGCTGAGCTTTCTTACAAAAAAATAAAAACGTTGATCAAAACCTCGATAAATTAGCAAATAATCTATGGCATAGGGTGAGAAAGAAACTAGAAAGTAAAATGTTCAGTCATGTTTTAACTTTGGATTACCCATATATGGTAATTGAATAGTATAATTTCAAGTAGGGGGGGAAAAGAATGAGGATATCAATTGGGGTTGGGATTATAATCGCAACAATAGGGACACTAATTGGACTTATATTAAATGATTGGTCAATAACAGTTAAAATTTGTGGTTACATTAGTGGAGGTTGCTTAGCTTTGGTGGGTCTTTTTAATGGCGCATTTATCAATGGGGATAAATATAGAGGAAATTATTCCAATGAAACAGAAGAAACCAGGAGAGAAAAAAATAGAACAACCAATAATCTGCTAATAATTTCTCTGCCAAATATTATTGTTGCGATAATAATTTTTGTTGTTCAAGGAAATTGAAAATTATTATGAACAAGGGGAGTTTTGTATGGTGGTTACACCTCTTGCCAATATTGGAAGCTGCCCCAATAAATTTTAATGTACTATCTAATTAAACAGAACAAATAATAAAATTAAGCGACCTTGGTTCAATACTCCATCGGACTGAGGTCTTTAGTTTTTTCTGAAGCTGTCGTCTCCGTATTTGGGTTTGGTCACATCTTTTGTACTTAACGATTAGGCTGTAACCTTGAATTAAAATTAAATTCAATTTACAAATCGGGACAACAAAAGAGAGGATATATATTTTTTATTGTACTAAACTCGAAGACATGGAGGTGATGAGATGGAGTGGTTAAATCAGTTGAGCCAGGCAATTGATTATATTGAGGACAATCTAACCAGCGATATATCCTATGATCAAGCTGCCCAAATAGCTTGTTGTTCTACATACTATTTCCAGCGTATGTTCTCTTACGTTGCAGGTATTCCATTGTCTGAGTATATACGCCGCAGGCGTATGACCATGGCCGCTTTTGAATTGCAGACCAGTACTATAAAAGTGATGGATGTAGGATTGAAATATGGGTATGTGTCACCCACATCATTCAATCGCGCTTTTCAAAGTGTCCATGGTGTGGCTCCAACGGAGGCACGAATTGAAGGAACACCATTAAATGCTTATCCCCGCATTAGTTTTTCAATAGCCATCACAGGAGGTGAAAACATAAGGTACAGAGTTGAAAAGAAAGAACCTATTCGAATTGTCGGAGTGAGAACCGCTTTAAAGGAAGATGTTGAGCGTAATTTTGAAATAGCGCCCAAGTTTTGGGAAGCTACTTTGAAAGATGAATCTTTCTCACAAATTTGTGGATTGAATAATCAAGTTCCCACTGGCGTTTTAGGAGTTGCTGCCTATGAGAGCCCAGAAGAAATCTATTATTATATTGCTGCCGCAACTGATAAGAATGTTCCGGGAAACATGTTTGAATATGAGATACCAGCAGCTACATGGGTGATATTTGAATGTTATGGTGATTACTGTGCTACAATCCAGGCCTTATTTAAACGGTTTTTTACGGAATGGCTGCCATTCTCTGGATATGAATATGCTCAGTTACCGGATCTGGAAGTTTATCCTAATAGCAGTCAGAGACCAGCCTCTGGAATATCAGAAGTCTGGATTGCTGTAAAAAAACTGAATAATTGAGATGTACTACAAAAAGGAGGTATTTTCTTGGAAGCAATTCTAATAAATAATCTAACCAAGGTTTATCGGGATGGAAAAAAAGCTCTCGATAATTTGAGTATGACTGTTCAAGAAGGAGAAATATTTACGTTACTTGGACCAAATGGTGCTGGAAAATCTACACTTATTAATATACTAACTACCTATTTAACACCGACTGCCGGTTCGGTAAAAGTTTTGGGGAAAGACATATGCCAGGAAACTGCTTTCGTAAGAAAAAAGATTGCCTGTGTGGCACAGAAAAACTCGATAGATAACCACTTATCCTTAATGGAAAATATGTTATTTCAAAGCCGGCTCTATAAACTGGATACAGCAACCGCGGCTAAAAGGATCGATGAACTTATCAATTATTTGGGGTTAAAAGAATTTACTAATCACCGTGTTTCTACTTATTCGGGAGGAGTTAAACGCCGTCTGGATATTGCTATGAGCATGGTTTCTCACCCCAAGATATTATTCTTGGATGAGCCAACGGTTGCCTTGGATGTTGAGTCACGTAAAGCAGTCTGGGAAATAGTGCGAAAAATCCGCTCAGATTACGGAACGACAGTTTTTATGACAACGCATTATTTAGAGGAAGCGGAAAGCTTGAGTGATACAATTTGTATCCTTAAAGAAGGTCACGAACTTGTGCAGGATACACCGGAAAATTTGCGTAAATATACGAGACAAAATTTAATACAGGTTACCTTAAATAATCCTGCTAATTCAAAATCTCTTGAACTATTGCTATCAAAACAGCCCTTTGTGTTATCTATCCATAGCCACGATAGTACTATTACAGCGGCAGTAAAAGATAAGGGACATGACCTGTTATCCATCAATAGGATTTTAATTGATAATGCTACTCCCTATCAGGCTATTGGGATTATTGAGCCAAGCCTTGAAGATGTATTTTTAACGCTGACCAATGCAGAAAGAAAGGGGGAGGGGATTAACAATGGAAACTATCAATATTTTTTGGCGTAATGTAAAATGGCGTTTCCAAAATCCGATTACTGTCGTTATGACACTGCTCCAACCGCTTATTTGGTTATTACTTTATAGTAGTATTTTTGCGAACAGCATGGAGGGAAACTATACTGCTTTCATTTTAGCTGGTATATTAGTATTAGTTGTATTTGCAAGTGCTGGCAACAGTGGAGTTTCAAACTATTCCAGCAAAGCGGATGGTAGTTTTTACCGGATTCATATTTCACCTGTCAAGCGCAGCTCTATTGTGATGGGACACATTTTAGATGCGGCGGTTCTTTCATTTATTGAAATAGCCGTTTTACTTATCATATCATTCCTTATGTCGGTTCATATTGCCACTGGATTTATAGGATTGATATTGATTGCTTTATTACTGTTTATAACTGTGTTTTTTGTGGCAAGTCTATCTTATGTGTTAAGCCTGCTATTACCCGACGAAAATGTTTTCTTTACTTTAATGACCACCTTTATACTTCCTATTTTCTTTGTAAGTACAGCATTGATACCATATGAAAATATACCTGATAATTTTCGGGTTATCGTGTCAATCAATCCGTTTACTCATGTGATTAACAGTTTGAGAAACTTGATTCTAAATAATACAATAGATTGGCAGCAATACGGATTTGCAATTGCTTTAATGCTTGTATTGGGAGTAATCTTTTTTGTACGTTCTATCATGCGGTTACAACAGGATGGCAAGTAAAAATTGACGAGTTGACAAGGGGACGGGTTTGGAGTTGACAAGGGGACGTTGGAGTTGACAAGGGGACGGGGTTGTTGACAACCTTAAATGGGATAGCCAAGATTTTTCTACCGGGGGTGAAATATTTGGCATAACAGGCCATGAAGAGTAAGACCGGGATATATGATATAATGACGAGGCATAAACAGCTGGAGAGTGATAATCATTGCCTTGGATTGAGAAAAGACTGTTGCGTTATTCATAAGCCTTAGTTCTATTCCTAAATGTGAAAACAATCCCGTCCATATGTTACAGCTATTGAAACAATGGACGGCCTTTTTTTAGATGGAAAAACAAGCCGGGATTCTAATCATTGTATAATAGGAATAGATAATGCTTAAGACTTTAAGGAGTGGCAAAACCGTATGAGTATAATCGGTAAAGCAATAAAAGGTACTGTGACCCTAATAGCTGATGGTTTAGTCTTTGTAATCACGAAAAGCACTAATGCCGTTGATAATAAATTCGGGGAAAATGAAATATCCCAAGCCGTATCAGAGATTGGATCAAGTACGGTGCGAGTGTCGGAAACTACTTTAAGAACACTGGCTGATGTAGTTGATGGAGGAATAGATGCTGGCGTAGGATATTTATCTAATAATGAAAACAAACAAAATATTGGTTTGGACCGAATGAAAGTAGCTGGCAAGGATATTGTGGTCGGCGTAGAAAAAGGGATTATATGTACTTATGAAGCTGGTGCTGAGACCACTACCAGCGCAGTACAAGCCGGAAGATATTATGCCCGGGGGAATAAAGAGCAGGCCAGTCAAGAGTTTGCGAAAACAAAAGCACATGCAAAGAATCTGGGTAAAGTGGTGGCAGTAGGGTTGCTGGCTTTTGGTGCAATTGACCTTGGCAATAAAAGTGAGGAACGAGAGGAATCGCAGTAGTTTATCTCCTGCGATTCCTAAAAGTATATACGAAAGAATTGGTTGGAGTATTTGATAATAGGGTATATATAGCGTATATTGTTTTTTTGGAGGAGCGTAAATGAATAATTCTAAAAGACAGATTGACACACTTACACGAATAAATATTTTATATGGGTCCAGGCCAGCCAAGTTATTGGTAATATTTGCAACCATGATGCTGGCGTTATTAACTAATATGTATCGGGTTTATACAGCCAATAGCCTTATCTACATTGTTCTATCCATATTGGCTTATGGTGTATTGTTCGCAAATTACTTTAAGAACATCAACATATTGCAATACGGTGTTCTAACCAAGGGCAATTTTCAAAAGAAAGAAGCGACCAAATTTTATAATCAAGGAACCTTAGGGAGTCATTATTTCTGTAAGTATTTCTTCAGGATTAAGGATTTGCAAGGTAAACAATATGATTTGATTAAATGGACAACTAAAGATAACGGTTTTGAAGGAACTAAGAAACCAGATATATTATATAGTTTGAAAAATCCTAAAAATGCATTAGTCATCGATATGCTGCAGGGAGGACCATACGCTGTTGCTGATGATCGGGTTTATAGCAGATTAAGAATGGCAAATATTTTTAACGCGCTATTAACAACTGCAGGCATTGTGTTTGTATTTTTCTATCTTTCTTAATGCTCGGTAATTAATTAATTGCTATTTCTACATATAAGCCTTATAGAAAGATAAGTAAATAACAGATGAAGGAGCACCAACAAGGATGCTCCTTCCATAAAAAACAATCAATTTATTTTACTTGTCTTTAATTTTGGATTTGCTTTGCTACTAAGCTTCCTCCACAATATTTTTCCCGAAGACGCGGCTTTTCAATTTTACCGGTAGGGTTGCGTGGAACTACATCAAATATAATCATGCGCGGGCGTTTGTAGCGCGGCAGGGATGAACAGAAAGCCGTTATTTCTTCTTCAGAGCATTGGCGATCCGGCTTTAGTTCTATGATAGCTGCTGTAATTTCACCCAGGCGCTGATCCGGCAGGCCAATCACAGCTACGTCCTTAATAGCATCATGCCGGCGAAGAAAATCTTCGATCTGCACCGGGTATAGATTTTCGCCGCCGCTTATAATCACATCTTTTTTACGGTCAACCAAATAGATGAAACCGTCTTCATCCATGCGAGACATATCGCCGGTAAAAAGCCAACCATCTTTGAGCACGGCCGCAGTTGCTTCTGGATCGTTATAGTAACATTTCATCACCCCCGGCCCTTTTACAACCAGTTCTCCCACCTCTCCCTGCTGTACAGGGCAGCCCGTTTCGTCAGCGATCATTGCTTCCCAGTGGAAACCGGGTTTCCCGATGGCTCCGACTTTATGAATGTTGTCGGTACCAAGATGGACACAACCCGGGCCGATCGATTCGCTCAAACCGTAGTTAGTGTCATAGAGATGGCTGGGAAAATATTTTTTCCAGCGATGAATCAGGCTGGGCGGAACCGGCTGAGCACCGATATGCATCAGCCTCCACTGGTCCAGGCTATAATCTTCCAACTTTACCTCGCCACTCTCAATAGCGTCCAGAATGTCCTGTGCCCAGGGAACAAGCAGCCAGACTATAGTAATCTTTTCTTCGGAGACCGTTTTGAGTATCCATTTGGGTTTAACTCCCCGCAGCAAAACTGCTTTGCTACCTGCCAAAAGGCTACCGAACCAATGCATCTTGGCACCAGTATGATAGAGCGGGGGTATGCACAGGAAATTATCCGCTCGTGTCTGCCCATGATGGTTATGTTCTGTATAGCATGACGATACCAGGCTGCGGTGATTATGAAGTATTGCTTTGGGAAAGCCTGTAGTCCCGGAGGAAAAATACAGGGCCGCGTCATCTTTATCCGTAAGTTTGATATTAGGAGCTTCAGTAGAGCAATCTGCTGCCAGGCGATCATAGCTTTCAGCAAATGCAGGACAATCTTCTCCTGCAAAGAGGCTTAGTTTAACATTGGGGATCTGATCGCAGATCGTTTCCACACGGCCGATGAATTCCGGCCCGAATACTAACGCGTCGGCTTCCGATAACTCCAAGCAGTACTTTATTTCCTCGGCGGTATAGCGATAGTTTAAAGGCACTGCCAAAGCGCCGGTTTTAAGAATACCAAAATAAATCGGCAGCCATTCCAAGCAGTTCATCAACAGAATGGCAACTTTATCTCCTTTTTTAATACTTCTTTGCTGTAGAAGATTGGCAAATTGGTTTGCTTTATCATCAAATTCACGCCATGTCATTTCGCGGCGGTATTCTGCAATCGGATTAGTTTCAATCAGCTCGTACTCGCGCCATTCACGCTTTTCCTGTAACTCTGGGTTGATTTCAATCAGGCTGATATCATCGCCGCATAGACTGGCATTGCGGGATAGTATTTCTGTTATGGGCATTTTGGTTTATTCCTCCCTAAAACTCTGCAATATTTAACATCAATTAAAGATTCGACATGATAACCTTATATAATATACCATATGTTTGCTAAGCATTCTTATAGATAATCAAGTTATTTCATGATTCCAAGGAAAATTTTTGCTGTGAGCCAACAGAGGTACTTTCTACTCCTGTTAGAACCACGAACTTTCACGAACATAGGTGAGATCGCCAGTAATAATTATAAATTAAACGTGACATGTATACAGGCAGGCATTATAATGCTTAATATAGTAAATCTAGCTCGAAAATATTAAAACAGGAGGTATTTGGTATGCATACAAAAGTAAGCAAAAAGCATATTTTTATATGTCTGCTCTTATGCTCTCTGTTTTTAACCAGTTATATAAGTGTTTTAAATACCAACGGCCTTATATCTTCAGCTTCGGATCTATTTGATATTTCCTCCGTCAGTGGAGGAAGTGAGCATTCGTCAATGAACGGTGGAGCAAATCCCGGGCATGTAGCTTATATGGCTGCTACCAATACGTCTATAGAAATTCTCATTTCTTCAATCAAGCAATCGCGATCGCTGGTTACCAAAACCAGTTTCAATATTTTATCCGCAATAATAGCCGCTCAGATAATCTGTTTAATCTATTCTTCGAGCCTCTCCGAGAAAATCTGTACCCAGTTCAACTCCATCAGAATAACATTCTTTCTCCATAAAAAAGATGGCATGAAATGACATGATTATGCTTCATGTCGGGGCTGTTAAATGTCCCGCGACGGTTACGTGCGCTCAAAATGCACTTGTCCGTGACATTTCATCCGTCTAGGCCGCGTTACCGTCAAAGGAATGATATGCGTACATGACGGGGCATAATTGGAGGAATTATTGATGAATACTAAACGTGTGTTTTTTGTAACCGTTTTATTAACGGCTGCTTTGTTTTGCATTTCTATATTCGGCATTAAAATTGGTGATTTTGAAATTAAGGGCGCAGACCAGATGCGTTACGGAATAGATATACGCGGTGGAGTGGAAGCGACCTATGAGCCCAGGGATCTGGGTCGGGCACCGACAGAAAAAGAGCTTGAAGCTGCCAGGACAATTATTGAAACGCGTATGGACGCCAAAAATATCACTGACCGGGATGTTACTGTTGACAAGAATAATGGCAAAGTCCTTGTCCGGTTTCCCTGGAAATCCGATGAAGCAACTTTCAACCCACAAAAGGCTGTATCCGAGCTTGGTGAGACAGCCAAGCTAACCTTTAGAGATCCGAACGGCAATATTGTCCTGGAAGGTACCGATGTAGTAAAGAGCTCTGCCCAATTAGACCAGAATGGCACTAATCCCGTTGTCGTGCTTGATTTGTCGGCTAAGGGCGCTGAAAAATTTGCAGAGGCTACCGGCAGGCTGATTGGTCAAGAGATCTACATTTATATGGATGAAACCCAGATTTCTTCGGCGATTGTAGGAACCCAGATTGCAGGTGGTAATGCAGAAATATCGAACATGAAAAGCTTGAAAGCTGCAGCAGCGCTTGCCAATAAAATTAATTCTGGTTCCTTACCGTTTTCACTTGTAGCCAAAAACTGCAACATTATAAGTCCAACGCTGGGCAGCAACGCCCTGGCGGTAATGGTTATGGCAGGCAAGGTGGCATTTATACTGATTTGTTTGTTCATGCTTATATATTACCGTTTGCCTGGTTTGGTTGCATGTATCGCTTTGATTTTACAGTTAACCGGCCAGTTATTGGCCCTATCCGTCCCGCAGTTCACACTGACTCTGCCTGGCCTGGCTGGTTTAATTTTATCCATCGGTATGGGTGTAGATGCAAATATTATAATAGCCGAACGGATCAAAGAAGAGATTAATTCCGGTAAAACTTTGCTGAGGGCTATTGAGGCAGGTTTTGAAAGAGCCTTCTCTGCTGTTTTTGATGGCAACATTACGGTCATCATCGTGGCTATCATCTTGATTATTTTCGGCTCTGGTTCCATGCTGTCTTTCGGTTACACACTTGTATGCGGCGTTATCATGAACTTTATTGCCGGTGTGACGGCATCACGACTTATGATACGTTCACTCAGCAATTTCGCAGCATTGCGCAGACCGCAATATTTTGGTGCAAGGAGGGCAGTACAATGATAAGATTCTATAAACACAGATATATCTATTTCACAATTTCTATTTGTCTTATTTTATTCGGTGTTGCGGCTGCTTTTATAAATGGCATTCAGCTTGATATTCAGTTTAAGGGAGGAACCATACTCAAATATACCTATTCCGACACAATCAACGCCGAGCAGGCAGAGAAAATTGTTGAACAGGCGGTGGGAAGAACAACCAATTGCCAACTGCAGTCTAATATGGCCAAAGATGAGCAAATGCTTATTGTTAGCCTGGCAAGTAATGAAGCACTCACCTCACAGGAACAAGAAGCGGTCTCTTCTGCGCTCACCTTGGCATATCCGGATGCCAAGCTGGCATTATCCGAATCGTTAACCGTTGAGCCTTTTATTGGCAAGCACTTTTTTACCAATGGCATGATCGCTATTATACTTTCATTTTTACTTATTCTACTTTACGTGGGTTTGCGATTTAAGAACATCGGAGGGCTTTCTGCAGGTACCATGGCGATTATTGCATTGTTCCATGATGCGTTTATCGTCACCGCAGTTTTTATAATCTTCAAAATTCCAATAAACGACTCGTTTATTGCAGCAATACTGACCATCATTGGTTTCTCTATCAATGATACGATTGTAATTTATGACCGCATCCGGGAAAATGAACGTCTTTTGGGCAAAAAAGCATCTGCGGAGGAGCTGGTTGACATAAGTATCAATCAATCCATGATTCGTTCAATCAACACCAATATTGCAGTCTTTGTCAGCATTACCGTTATATATATCTTTGCCCAGGTCTATGATATTGGATCTATCCGGGGATTTGCGCTGCCCATGATGTTTGGTACGATTTCCGGCTGTTACTCCACTATCTGTATTGCAGGACCACTGTGGACCATGTGGCAGAATCATAAGAAAAAAGCACAAATTGCTGTCAAATCTGCTAATGCATAAATAAACCCATCCCGAGGGCCAGCCGAAGGATTGCTATGCTCCCCTAAAAGTAGACGGGTTAAATAATAAATACCTGCTGTTAAATAGGGGAGCACTTTTGTGTAATCTATCCGCTTACAGGATCATATGGAATTCTGTTCAACCATACGACGAGCAATTATCCGCGAAAGCCAACATATGAACCTTCTTTTTGTTGGTTCTGTTACATTGGCTTTGCTATAATGGTAATTAATACTTTATCAGCATCAGTATTCATGGGATACAGATGATAAAGAAATGCTGCAAAAGAAAGTAAGATACTTGTAGTAATGCTGGCAGAAGCAGTGTTAACAAATAATACCAGAGGATGTGTTAAAATGAATATTTCCTATAGTCTTACTGAAAAGAATTTTAATCAAATAACTGCCGAACTTTCTCAAACCGCGATGGGGATTTTGAAGGCGGATACTGTGATACGCGGTGGGCGAATTGTTAATGTGAATACCGGTGAAATTGAGGATAACAAAGATATCGCCATAAAACATGGGCGTATTGTATTGGTAGGAAAGGTTGAACACTGCATTGGAGAAGTGACCCAGATTATAGATGCGACTGGCTATACCCTGGTCCCTGGATTTCTGGATGGACACCTGCATGTTGAGAGCAGCATGATGACCGTAGGAGAATTTACGCGGGCGATTTTGCCGCGGGGTACCACTACAATTTTTATGGACCCTCATGAGATTGCGAATGTTCTAGGGATGAAGGGTGTAAAACTGATGACTGACGAAGGGCGCAAAATGCCGATGAAGGTCTATGCTACCATGCCTTCCTGTGTGCCGGCAGCACCTGGCTTTGAAGATGCTGGTGCAGTATTTGGGCCTGCGGAAGTAGCCGAAGCCATGCAGGATGATAGAATCATTGGACTGGGAGAAATGATGAATTTTCCGGGAGTTATTTATGGAGATCCTGACGCCCATGGAGAATTAAAGGCGACCCTCGATGCTGATAAACCAATGACTGGCCATTATTCAATTCCTGATCTGGATATTGGATTACAGGCATATGCTGCTGCCGGGGTAGCCTCCTGTCATGAAAGTACGACTAAAGAGGATGCTTTGGCTCGTATGCGACTGGGAATGTATGCAAAGCTGCGTGAAGGTTCGGCTTGGCATGATGTAAAAGAAACAGTAAGGGCGATTACGGAGAATAATGTTGATTCCCGTTATGCCATTCTGGTGACGGATGATGTTCACCCGCATACCCTTATGGAACTAGGGCATCTGGATCATGTCATTCGCCAGGCGATCAGACAAGGGGTAAACCCGATCACTGCGATTCAGATGGTAACGATAAACACAGCTCAGTGTTTCCGGGTGGATCGTCACCTGGGAAGTATTTCTCCAGGACGTTGTGCAGATATCGTTTTCTTGAGTGATCTTGCCGAGGTAAAGGTAGATAGGGTAATGGTTGACGGAAAGCTGGTAGCTGAGCATGAGAAGATGCTGGTGGAAATACCGTCCTTTACATATCCAGCCGAAGCTCGTGATTCAGTCCATCTCAAGGAAAAACTGACTCCCCAGCACTTTGTAATCAAGGCTCCGGAAGGGGCAGAAACTGTTAAGGCACATGTGATGGAGGTCATTGAAGCCCATGTTGGAACCTATCACCGGATGATTGATATGAAAGTTGTAGATGGACAACCCCTGCATCAGGAGGCCGATGATGTTGCCAAGGTAATGGTTATGGAACGGCATGGTGGTTCTGGAACCTATGGATTAGCTTATGTAAAGGGTTTTGGACTGACTTCTGGCGCGGTCGCATCTACTGTTGCTCACGACAGCCATAATCTTTTAATCGTCGGTACCAATGATGAGGACATGGCCCTGGCAGGGAATACACTGGCCGAGTTAGGCGGAGGAATGATCGCTGTTAAGGACGGAAAAGTACTAGCCAGGCTGCCCCTGCCGATTGCTGGTCTGATGTCTGATAAGCCGGTTGAAGAAGTAGCCCAGGCTGTCGCCGGGCTGGATGAGGCCTGGAAAGAACTGGGGTGTGACATGGTGTCCCCCTTTATGACTATGGCACTGATTAGCCTGCCGGTTCTCCCGGAACTGCGTCTTACCAACCGGGGACTGGTCGATTGCCTTAACTTCACAATGATATCCTCAGTACTTGAATAGGTGAGTAGTTCCTAAAAAAAATAAAAAAACCAATATTTTAAGAGTGCCAGGGGAGCGGCTAGTATGTTCCCTTGGCACTCCTTTTTTTTGTAATGCTCTCCAAAATTGAAAATCACTTCACTTCTTCCATTAAAATAATTACGGTAGAATTGGCTCGTATATTAGATAATCAGGTATAATTAACGTACTAGTATTTTTGAAGGAGAGTATATGAAAAAAATCAAAAGACACATTGACACATTTACTCGGCTTAATGTTTTATTTGGATCCAGGTTAGCCAAGTCATTGGTATTATTGGCAACAATGATATTGGCGCTAGTAACCAATATTTATCCAGTTTATAATACTTATAGCCTTCTATACATTGGTTTAGTTATATTTATCAATGGTATACTGCTTGTGAATTATTATAGGAACATCAACCTTTTGCAATACGGAGTTTTCACAACAGGTAATTTCCATAATAGAGAAGAAACACGGTATTACAGCCAAGGAAATTTAGGAAATCATTATTTGTGCAGGTATTTGTTTACTTTTAAGGATTTGGAAAGAAAACAATATGAATTAATTAAATGGACAACTAAAGATGGCGGTTTTGGAGGAGAAAAAAAATCCGATATTTTATATAGTATAAAGAATCCTGATAATGCAATGGTCATATGTTTGCTGCAGGGGGGACCATACTCTGTTACTGATGATCAGGTTTATAGTCCCCGTAAAATAATTAGCATTTTTGACGCACTGTTAACAATTACAGGTATTGTGGTGATATTTTTCTATCTTTTTTAATTCCATATAACTATGATTGTTCATGATTAACTACTGAGGGCCAACAAAGACGTTCTTTTGTTTGGCTCTTTTTCTTAGAGAAATTAATCAACAAGCGACAAGGAGAGTTCCATATGATCGAGCAAATTCTTCCTGATATTTACAAAATCGAAATACCCCTACCCAAAAATCCATTAAAGGCAACCAATGCCTATTTTATCCGCGGCGAGCATAGAAATTTGTTAGTGGATACAGGCTTCAATTGTGAAGAGTCACGTAATGCCATGGATGATGCTTTGCAAAAGTTGAGTGCGCGGATGGAGACAACCGACCTCTTTATTACCCACCTTCATTCTGATCATGCTGGTTTAACAAAGTATTTGGCGACACCCGCTACGACCGTATGGATGAGTGAATCTGATGCCAGGGTGGTTGCCGCCAGTCGCGCTAGTTCTCATTGGACACTGTTTAACGATTTTGTGCACCACAGCGGTTTAGTCGCCCATGGGATGGAAGAAGACTTTAAAAAACATCCTGGCTATAGATATGCATCAGAAATTTTTGATGGTTTCACCATGGTGAAGGAAGGCTATGTAATTAAAGTGGGCGATTATCTTTTCCAATGTGTGGAATCCCCAGGTCATACTCCAGGGCATATGTGTCTCTACGATCAAAAGAAAAAATTATTGCTCTCAGGGGATCACATATTAGGGAAAATTACGCCGAATATCACGCTCTGGAAGCTAGGGGAAGATGTTCTGGGCAAATACTTAAAGAGCCTTGATAAAATATCTGCGCTGGAAATAAACACCGTTTTGCCCGGGCATCGTTATATACTTACTGACTGTCATGGACGTATTGAAGAACTTAAGCAGCATCATCAAGAGCGTTTAGAAGATATTATAATGATTATTGGACAGGAAAAAATGAGCCCAGCGCAAGTCGCCAGTAAGATGAGATGGGACTTATCTTATAAAAACTGGCAGGAATTCCCGTGGGGGCAAAAGCTATTTGCCACGGGGGAAGCCATGGCACATCTTTATCATTTGTCGGTTGAGGGTAAATTACTCGTTTCAAGCGTTGGTGGCATTGTTTATTTTAATAAAAATAATGCTTAGGATGAGAGAGAATAATCGCTTATGGAAAACCAATGGAACAGCCCTTAATTTAAGTATCGTATGAACAGCGGGAATTGCCTGAGGGAGTTTCCGGTTCTTCGCAAGAATAAAATTCAGGAAAGCCCGCAAACTATGAAAAATTATTAGGAGGCTGCTTAATGAGTGAAATTACTGGAATTCAGGCCATCGGTTGCAATGTCAAAAGTTGCAAGCATTTCAATGACAGCAAATGTACTCTTTCCAATATACATGTGGGCGCTTGCACCAATGTATCAACTGGCAAAGCAGAAGACGAGACTCTATGCATGAGTTATGA
>CAZEDT010000057.1:0-25141 GCA_964510795.1 uncultured Syntrophomonas sp. | reverse complement strand
TTTTTAACGCACCGGAAGGTGAAAAGACTTTCCTCTACTGGTCAATGGTAACAGAAATTGAATGGCAGCAAAAACTTGCAGAATCTGTAGATTATGATGATTGATCAATTGTTACCTGATAAATTCTGAAGACTAATCAGCCTATTTTGAAAAGAGGCTGATTAGTTTTTCTTTTGGAAGGAGGCAAGCAGAAATTGAACACATGGAATAATTCTTTAAATAATTCTTTTGCTTCAATGCAGCAATTATATACACAAACAGCCAAGAGTATTACGAATATCAAAAATACTACTAATGCAATCTTGAAAAAACACCAAGACCTGTATTCAATGCTAAAGACAGAATTTAAAAACCTGAAAACAGTCAATGAAGCCCAGAATAAGAAGATATGCTTTGTGAAATTTAATGATCGGTTCAAGAGTGAAAATGAGATTCCAAAGTTTTCAATTAAATGTTTTTGCTCAATTAATCAAAGCGAAATATCAAACAATAATAATGCAGAAAAGAGCTGGTTGGAAAAAATAACTGAATGGTTAGCGTTAGTGAACAATATTCTTGATACTGGAAATTCCGTACTAGACATTGTAAATAGGATTCGAGATTTGTTCAAAAGCGATAAATCTCCTGAATCAAAAAAGAGTAATAAGGACAAAAGAAAACATGATAGAAAATCAAATAAAGATAAAAACAAATCCAATAAAAATTACGATAAAAAATCAAATAAATCCAATAATAAATCATTCAAGTCCTCAAAGCGTAAAATAAATTCCGATTGGTGGCCGAAAATCAAGAAACTCAGTTCAAGTGCAGCTCAAGGCCAAAAAGGGGTAACATCTAAAGTTATTGGTAATCTTTTGACCAGTGGTGCTGCTAGGAAAGGAGCAATGAAAACAGTTGCAAAGGCTGCTCCTAAAGTCTTAATGCGCGCCTTGCCTTGGGTTGCCCGCGGTGCAGCCAAGTTTGTACCAGGGCTTAATTTATTAAGCTTAGGATATGATGCATATTCACTATACAAATATTTCAAAAACAAAAATGCAAAGAACTCCAATTCTGGTACACAATTGAGTAATGCAAATACCATGGCTAACGTTTATCCAGCGATATCCAATAATAGTAATCAGACAACTAACGGGAAAACGGCTGATAACAACCAACCCGGATTTAGAGATTTTAACATTGCCAAAATAGCTGATACAGTTGTTATACGTGAAGAAGCTGATATTAATCGAATTGCCAAAGTTATTGCCGCCAAGTTAGAGAGTGCCAAGAATAACAAAGGAGGGAGAGTGCTCAATGGAAATCTGGTTCAAGCTTAATAATAACTCCGAGCAGCTACGACTCCCGGTAAATCCTGCAGAATTTACCATTTGCAAAACTAATCAAAACCAAACTGTAAACATCAATGACATCGGTGAAATAAATATGATTGGCAAGCCGGGATTAGCCGCCATTTCCCTGACTTCATTTTTCCCCGCTCATAACTACAGCTTTTGCGAGTATTATGGATTTCCAGATCCTTATACCTGTGTGCAAATGATTGATGCCTGGAGGCAGAAGGGTCAGATAATCAGACTTATAATAACAGATACCGATATCAATATTTCAGTGACTGTGGAAACCTTTGAGTATGGTGAAAAAGGCGGCAGCGGAGATGTTAATTTCACCCTTAACCTGAAGGAATATCGCGCCTTAAAAGTCAACCCATCACCAGGATCAACTGCTGCGGCAACAACCCGACCGGTAACCAAGGAAACACCTAAGGAATATACCGTAAAATCCGGTGATACTCTCTGGATGATTGCCAAAACACTTACCGGAGACGGGGCTAACTACGCTGCAATTGCGAGAAATAATGGGATAAAAAACCCCAACCTTATTTATCCGGGTCAGAAGTTGGTGATCAAATGAAAGTAATTTTACTAAACTCTGAAGGCTATAAAGACTTAAGCCCAATCGTAACATCGATCACATGGTCCGGTGATCTCGAACAAGCAGCCCGAAAGCTGGAAGTAAGTCTGGCCGTATCGCCGCACGATAGCTATTTGCCCAAAATAAAAACCAGCCTTGGTAATATGCTGAAACTTCAGACAGATGATGGCAACGAAATACTGAAAGGTTTCATATTCTCCAGAGAATTATCCTACAACGGGAATGAACTGCAGCTAACTGCTTTTGATGGTTTGATATATTTGACCAAAAGCCAGATGTCATTTAATTTTCAAAACATGACTGCAGAAGCCATTACCAGCAAAGTATGCAGTGATCTGGGTATTATTCCCGGCAATATTATAGCAACTGGGATTAAACAATCCTATATTGCTCAGGCCAGGTCCGGATATGAAATTATTATCACTGTCTATACCAATGCCAGTAAACAAAACGGGAAAAAATACCTGCCGGTTATGAACCAGGGCAAACTGGATGTTATCGAAGTAGGCCAAAAAGTAGTAGATTATAAGCTCGATAACGAATACTGCCTTACCAACTCTACGTATTCTGAAACAATAGAAAACATGATTAACCGGGTCATTATTACAGATGATAAATGCAATCGTATCGGCAGTGTTCAAAATGACCAGTGGATGAAAGACTATGGAATGCTGCAAGCTGTTTATCAAAAAGAGCAGGATGAAAATTCGGATATTGTGGCTAGCAATATGCTGAAAGATCGCGAGCGCAAAGCAACTGTGGAGGCTTTGGGTAATATTGAATGTGTAACTGGAAGAGCGGTAAAAGTAAATGAGCCATATACTGGAATAACAGATATAGGCGAAAGAGAACGTATATTCTATATCAACAGCGATACACACACCTGGACAGATGGTAAATACACCATGAGCCTCATACTTGAGTGGGAAAAGCAGTTGGATGAAAAGGAGGGATAAAAGATGCAGGACAATCCATATTCAACAATAATAAGAATTATGCGCGAGGAGGGCAGTGTTCATAATCCCCCTTCCATTATGCTGGCTGAGGTCCTATCCCCCCCGCCCAATTTGCTGATTAAAGTAGGGGATATACAGATTGGAAAGCCCAATATTCTTATATCCGATTGTCTGCTGCCAGGCTATCAAAGACAGTATTCCCAGACCGGGGATGGAACTATTATAACCAAGACGCCGCCTGGCCCGGAAAAATATTCTGAGTATACCATTTTGGAGAGTTTGGTTGATACCGGACAAATTAAGTGGACGGATACATTGAAAAAGGGAGATATTTTAGCGGTAATTCCAACCTACGACGGACAAACCTATATTGTCCTGGCCAGGGTGGTGAGGATATGAGTATTTTCCCTTTTATAGACTCAATTGAAGATGTGCGGGTTATATCTGTTTCCTTGCCGGTACCAAAAGAGTATGCCTGGGATTTCGAAGACAGGGAGTTTGTCCGGGAAGATGGGAAAATTGTTATCGTGGAAGGCGGGGAAGCAATTAAGGTATGGATCTACAAGGCGCTGCTTACAGCCCGGTACCGGTGGCCCATATATTCCTGGAATTATGGCAGTGAGCTGGAAACCTTGATCGGAACCAGCTATTCCCGGGCTGCAACCCAGAGTGAGGCGAAACGCTATGTAGAAGAATGCTTGCTGATTAATCCTTACATTAAGGGTATCAAAGACCTGCAGACCAGCTTCCAGGCAGAAAAGCTAATTATAAGCTTTACGGCCATAACTGACTATGGGGAGGTAATAGTCCATGTATGAGAACCAAACCTATGAATCGATATTGCAAAGACTTCTTGATGCAGTGCCTTCCGATGTGCAAAAATCGGAAGGTTCTTTTATTTATGATGCTCTGGCCCCGGCGGCTTTAGAACTGGCCCAGGTTTATGTGCAAATGGACAATGTTTTAAACCTCGGTTTCGCCCCGACCTCACACGGTCAATATCTTGATTATCGGGCAGTCGAGCATGGTATAAACCGTAAATCAGCTGCCAAAGCTAGCGGACAGGTAATTATTAGCGGGTTGGCAGGAACAATCATACCAGCAGGCTCGATCTTTGCCACCAGTGGTGGACTTAAGTTTGTAACCACAACCGAAGTGTCAATCGGGGTCTCAGGCGAAATAGCTACAGCTATTGTAGCTGAGGATGCCGGGATAAAAGGCAATGTACCTGGTTCTACTATAAACCAAATACCGGTTTCTCTGCTGGGAGTAACGTCTGTTAATAACCCCCATCCCACTTACGGCGGCACTGATCAGGAGAATGATTCTGACTTGCTCAGCAGATTACTGGAAAAGGTTAGAGAGCCAGCTACCAGTGGCAACATTTCTCATTACAAGCAGTGGGCACTAGAAGTACCCGGGGTCGGAGATGCCAGAGTTCTTCCCACCTGGAACGGGCCGGGAACAGTCAAGGTAATACTGATCGATTCGAATAAGCAGCCCACCACATCCCAGCTGGTTCAGATGGCTGCCGCTCACATCGAGGAGGTACGACCGGTCGGGGCCAGTGTAACCGTGGTTAGTGCCAGCGAAATAAGCATCAATGTGGCGACCACTGTTACTTTGATAGCCGGTGCAGTAATAAGTGAAGTTCAGAGTGCTTTCCAGACAGCTCTGGTAAATTACCTGCAAAAAATCGCTTTCCGGCAGTCTTATGTCAGTTATGCCCAGGTGGGAACCTTGCTGCTGGATGTCCCCGGGGTGATGGACTACAGTGGCTTCACTTTAAACGGCGGAACTGCTAACATTTTGGTAAATGAAACCCAGGTGGCAATTAAAGGGACGGTGAACCTGCATGAGTAAAAGCAGTGTTATGACAGGCTATATTCCGGAATTGCTGCGCAGCTCACTGATATTTTCTACCATTCTTTCAGTAGAAGGAACCGAGATGGATGAAGTTATCGCAAGTCAGCAGAAGGTCCTTAAGCAGTTCTATGTTGAAACTGCTGACGGCCGGGGACTTGATCGCTGGGAAGAGATGCTGGGGCTTTCCGGTTATGCAGCCCAACCTCTTGATCAGCGTCGCAGCCGGATAATTGCCAAACTCAGAGGAATGGGAACTGTAACTGTGCCCCTAATTAAAAACGTAGCTGAAAGCTATATATACGGAAAGGTTGCGGTTATAGAGCACCCGGATCAGTATAGTTTTACCGTTAAGTTTGTAGATTCCCGCGGCGTACCATCGAGTATTAGTGATGTAAAGGCAGCAATTGAGAAAGCTAAGCCTGCCCATTTAGCAGTAGAATACGAGTTTACCTTTACCACCTGGCGTGAGGTTAAGGCGCTAAGCTGGGGACAGGTAAAAACCGGTACCTGGGACCAGCTGCGGTCCAGAGAAATAGCCTAGAAGGGAGGACATATAATGCCAAATCAAACAACTAATTATGGATTAATTAAACCTCTTGATAATGAAACGGCTGACATTGCCGTAATAAATCAGAACATGGATACCATTGATAACAAACTAAAGGTAATTGAGGACAAGGCCGAAGCCGTTCCAGGAGCAGGCACCGTATCCGACGATGCCATCGGGACAAGAACTGCTGATCCAAGTCAGGTACCCACCGGTAATGGACCCGCAAAAATAGGCCAGTGGATAAACTGGTTACCTAACCGAATTAAAGCCATCACTGGAAAACCAAACTGGTGGGATGCACCGGTGAAGACATTAGAGCAGATGAATAGTGAGCTTGTTTCGCATAAGGCTGATGAAGCGCAATATCGAATCAATCTTAAACGCAAACTTAGAATGGGGGTGCGGGTATAAATGGCGATAGGTGATGTAACTCAAAAGAAATTACTCCAGAAAGCTTTAACCACAACGGCAACTGGTAGTGCGGTAACTGGGGCAACAAGTAAAACCACAACTATAACCAGCATAACATTACTTAATACGGGGACAACAGCGAGGACGATTTCAGTATATTTGTACGGTACGGCAGTAAATAACGAAATTGCTAGAATTCCTTTGGTCGCTGGTGGTAGTGAGATATTAACAGGTTTGGATTGGATACTACTTCCTACAGAGACACTATCCCTTAAACAAGATGCTGGCACAGATGTAAATGTGGCAGTCATGGGGCTTGAGGAGGTGACGGTGTAATGCCTAGATATAATTTTCCTGCTGGTGGAATTGCGGGCAATGACGGTTATAATTATACAGCTGTAAATACCCCTGCATTATTAAAAGTTAGGGAAAGTGCACCTCTTTGCAATTCTAATGGTATACAAGGGGTTGTAACTGATGGCACTTACATTTATGTCGCTGATGCTATAATGTTTAAGGTACATAAACTAGATGCTGTAACCCTTGAGAAGGTAGCTGAAAGTGCTTCTTACGGTGGAATGATTTACGCAATGTGTATTTCGGGAAGCGATCTTTATATTGGAGGAGGAAGTACTCAAAAAGTATATAAATTAAATACTTCAAATCTAGCAAAAACAGCAGAATCCATTGCATATGGGGGCCTCATCAGGTCAATAGCTGTATCTGAAAATTATGTTTACTGTGGGGGTGGCTCTGGCACATATAAAGTGTATAAATTAAATACTTCTGATTTAGTGAAACAAGCAGAATCCCCAGATTATGGGGGTGATATATACTCAATAGTTGTATTTGGTAGTTATGTTTATTATGGGGGTGCTAGCACCTTAAAAGTGTATAAAGCTAATGTATCTGATTTGTCGAAAGTGGCAGAAAGTAGTGCTGGTGTTACTGCAATTACAACAATAGTAGTAAGTGGTACATCATTATATGTTGTTGGGATTATGAACCCTGGCGTTGTAAAGATGAATCAATCAGATTTAGCAGTAACATTACAACTTCCTTTTGATTCATCCGTTGGTACTATAAATGTAGATAATACTTATCTTTATGTAGGGATAGGTGGTGCTATTTACATGTACACCATTAGTAATAATGTGTACTCGGGGCAGTCGGGTGCTACTCCTGGTGTAACCATTGGTTGTATTTTGGTATTAAACAATTATGTTTATACAACTATGTCATTCATTTCCAGGGTATTTAAATACGATGCATTGGGATATGTCAATGTAGGATATAGGAGGTTTTAATATGTTAATATTTCCAGATAGTGAAGGAACTTGCTCAATAGTTTATCGTCCTGATACTTTAACCCCAGAAGAGCGCGCATTAGGTATTGAGGTTGTTGGCTTACCTATGCCAGAAACCTCAGAAGGTATGTATGCTATTTTGAAGGGCAATAAAGGAACTGGTGAGCTTTGGTACGAATATAAGGCGATACCAGAAGCTGAATCGGAACCAGTTGCGCCGTAGTTGACTAATGATACGCAACAAACCTCGTCACCTTAGTCGCTATAATTTTAGATGAGAGGGTAGATGTCATGTGCCCTGGGAACAGGTGAAGGATTGGACTATTGGTATGCTGGCGGTGGCTTCATTGGCTGCCGCCTTTATCGTTCTTATTCGCCAGAGCTGGCCCAAGCACCAGTCGACGGAAGCAGATACAGTAAAACCGGATGAGAGCAGATGCCTGGCTGAAGTAGTGGAGAATAACACCCGGGCTATTGAACAGCTATCCACCCTTTTCCAGATCAACTTCGCCAAACAGGAAGCCAAACTGGATGAAGTGGTTGATTTCGTGAGGAGGTGTAAAAACTGATGGACAAGCGATACATAGTTCTGCACCATTCAGCTACGACTGATGGCAGGGTACTGCGTGATTTTGAAGCAATCAAGCGCGAACACCTGGCTCGGGGTTATCGGGATATAGGTTATCACTGGGTGATTGAGCGAGTAAACGGTTGTCTGGTTGCTATTCCGGGGCGTTCGGAAGAGGAAGTGGGAGCCCATTGTACGGGGAGAAATCAGGACGGGATCGGTGTTTGTGTGGTCGGCAACTTTGAACGGGAGATCCCCGCTGCCGACTTGTACAGTTTCGTAGCTGCCAAATGCAGAGATATTATGGCCCGCCATCCTATTCGGGAAATTGGCGGACATCGCGACTATATGGCTACTGCCTGCCCAGGGAAAAATTTTGATCTACAGGCGGTACGGCAGCTGTTAAAAGGAGTGGAGAGCCAGGTGGACTGGAAACAAAAGATTATGCAGGAGGCAACAGCTGCTGGGCTAATCGATCCCAGCCAGAATCACCAGCCGGACGAAGCAGCATCCAAATGGTTTACGCTGGCTGTGGCCTTGAACCTAATAAAAAGAAACTAGCAGGAGGCTGATAGCATGAATGAAAATCAGGGTAAACTCTTCAGCCGGTTAACCAAGCCGGCTTTCTACATAGCCCTTCTGGGTGCTGCCAAGCTGGTAGCGGATGCTTTTGGCTATCAGCTTATTACTGACGAGCAGGTAAACAGTATCGCCAACGGACTGGCTGCTCTGGTTACTGTGGTCGGTGTAGCGATGGGATATGACAGTAAGTGAGATCACCTTTCAATTATGGGGATGATTAACCTGCTAAATTTATTCAATACCTGCAGCTAAGAATTATCCTTGCAGCCTTGCCAATAATTACTGGTGTAATTATACGATTTACTAGAGAAAAACGGGATATCACATCGATGTCCCGTTTTTCACATGATGGTGTTATAAAAAGGTGCAAGAGTAATGGGCGGCATAAAGCTTATACTTCTACTCCACCTCTTTCACATTCACCTTTTTCCCCTTAATCGGCAGATCCTGGAGAGCTTCCAAAACCAGGCTTCCTTTGTTTGCCAGGATGTCTACATAAGAATAATAGTCCTGCACATCAATAATTCCGATATCACGTGCACTTACGCACTCAATGTTGGTAAGTGCGCCGAGGATATCGCCGGGGCGCATATTCTTTTTTTTGCCGGCATTAATCCGTATTTTCGTGACATCCTTATTTAATTCATCACGGCGATCACGCTTGGGCGTTGGCCTGACCACCAAATTGTTTTCAAAATGAGCTTTCTCCTGGGCTAGTTCTTCGTCAGAGGGGAGTTCTTTTTCTGCAAGCTGATAGCCCACATATTTCTCAATTTCCTGCAACATCTTGAATTCACCAGAAGATACGAAAGTAATGGCGGTACCTTCATTGTCTATTCGAGCAGTTCGTCCGATCCGATGTACATATTTTTCTTTATCATGAGGGATGTCATAATTAATGACCAAACGAAGAGCTTCGACATCGATACCTCGAGCGGCGATGTCGGTAGCGATGAGAATAGGAAATACCCCGTTTTTAAAACTTTGCATAGTAGTTAAGCGATCCCTTTGTTCCATACCGCCATGCAAGCCCCGGCAGTGATGCCCCTTCGCCTTCATTTGATGAACTAAATGCTCCACCTTTTCTCTGGTATCACAGAAGACTATAGTAAGATCCGGTTTCAGGGCATTCAGGATTCGACTCAATAGCTCTAACTTTTCTGGTTCTTCAACGGTATAGTAGAATTGCTCAATCCTCGCAGTGGTTGGATTTTGGGAAGCAACTTCTATCTTCGTGGGGGTGAGCATATATTGATTGCATATTTTCTCAATTGCATCCGGCATGGTTGCTGAAAATAGCATGGTTACCCGATGGGGTGGAATTTCCTTAAGAATAGTCTCTACCTGTTCGATAAAGCCCATGTTTAGCATTTCGTCTGCTTCATCAAGCACCAGGTATTTGATTTCATCAAAACTCACATTTCCTCGCTGGAAGTGGTCCAGCAATCTTCCTGGGGTTGCAACAATGACATGAACCCGCTGGCTGAGCTGACTTTTTTGGATATAAATCGGCTGTTGTCCGTAAATGGCTGCCACTCTGATGCGATTGAAACGGCCAATATTCGAAATTTCTTCTTGGATTTGTACAGCCAGTTCTCGCGTTGGAGCAAGCACTAATACCTGAGGCTTCCTTTGTTCTAAAATGATTCTTTCACAAATTGGTATCGCGAAGGCAGCGGTCTTGCCACTGCCTGTTTGTGCTTTCACAATGAGATCTCTGCCTTGAATTGCATAAGGGATAACCTGCTCCTGGACCTCGGTGGGCGTTTCATAGCCCATTTTCTCTAATGCTTCTAATATTTCTTCCGAGAAACCATATTTCTTAAAACTTGTCTTATCCATATTGTAATAACTCCATATCTACCGATGCTTATTCACCCGAAACCTGAAGAACTTTTTTGGCCAAGTTATCTTATTATATACATTATTCCTGAAATCTTCACGGGGTTGGTAATAAACGACTTATACTGTTAACACAGAAGAGTCGAAACAATTAATACCCAGCTTGCTAAACTTATATCTACGATAAATATATATTCACAAAAATTGTATATGTTAGTGCACTTGTGGAAAGATAGCAGTATAATTCTAGTCATCAGCCTCTAAAAGTGTTTGTAGTTGCGCTTTTATCAAGAGGATAGCATGTGATTATGGGAGGAAAATATGAAGCTGGCGATCTTTGATTTTGATGGCACCCTATTAACAAAGGACACCCTGCCCAGTCTGGGTAAGGAATGGATCAGGCAGAAACGATCCCGAAACAGATATCATTTCGTATTTCTTGCCGTTATACCCATACTTGCCTGGTTTAAATTGGGCTTTATAAGTCGGGAAAAATTTAAAAATTTAGCATTTGATAAATTCAACCGGATTTATAAGGGGATGAGCAGAGCAGAAATAATTGAGTATTTTCAAAAAGCCTATCCGAATTTGAAAATCAATTTCAATACCGCGGTACTGAAGGAGATAGAAACAGCGCGTAAGGAAGGTTTTCACTGTGTTCTTCTATCTGGGTCTTATGCGGAATTGTTACGGATAGTGGCCAGTGACCTGGGTATGGACACTGTAATTGGTGCAGAGATAGATTTTCGGGAAGGCATATTTGATACTAGGGTAAAAGTCCCATTTATTAACGGAAAGAAAAAAGTAGCTCTGCTGCAGTCAGCATTTGCCGGTGAGAATATTGACTGGGATGGCAGCAAGTGCTTTGCAGACAGCGTAGCAGACATTGATCTGATGCAATTGGTGGGTGAACCAGTCGCGGTCAATCCTGACCCCGGGCTGCTCTCCTACGCCCTAGATAATCAGTGGGCAATTACCGGTTAAACTATTAATCCTTGGTATTTTATAACTAGGATAAATCAGCTTATCAAGTTGCCGCAGCAGGTAACTAGCCTTCATCCAGGGGGTAATCCCGAAGAGCCGGCCTGCAGTCGGGACTGGCAGCATGTCAAAATAAATGTATTAAAGATAAAAAGATAAAAAAGCTTCCAGACCATGGGAGCTTTTTTCATTTTGAAAAATACGGCCAATAATCACCCGTTACAACTCGTACACTAAGAAGGTAACCCTTATGAAACTTATGGAATAAGATGAATTATAAACCATTATAACCATTTTGTTTTTGAAAGGGGTGTTTCCATGGATGAGAGAGAGAGAAGACGGAGAAGAAGAAGACGCTGCGACTTTCGGTGTGAAAGGATAAGGGATGAACGTAGACGGCGCAGATGTCGCCAGGCAGAAAGGATTTGTCGCAGAAGAAGCCGGGATTTTTAGGCAATAGCAAGCTTTAACCGTAAAGGAAAAGCAATTATATTGATCACTTTACATGACCAACAAGATCATGTGAATTTCAATTTTAGGAGTAATAGCTAAGAGATTGAATCAACCAATCTCTTAGCTATTTTTTATGGTCATGCAATATGCTCAGCTATCAATCTTGACAAATGTAGTTCCCTGCTATAAAATATAGGATTATATAAAGACAGTGATGGAGAGAGTAAGTCTTTTCGAACCTTCCAGCGAGTTAGGGATAGTGTGAGCCTAATAGTATTAGAAAAACAGCTGAAAATCACTCCTGAGTTGCAGACCGAAAGTAATAAGTGCCTTTTAGGGTACTTGGCTAGTAAGTTATGACGGCTTTCCACCGTTAAAGGGAACGCATATGATGGTATGTCGTAATAGGTGGTATGATGAAAGTTACAAGCTTTCGTTCCTTTTGCGGAACGAAAGCTTTTTGTCGTTTAAATTTTCCCAAAAGATCAAAGACTGGGAGGTGGTCAGGCTATGTTCATAGCCAATGCAATTGAAGATATTTCCGATATTAGCGAAGACTACGGAGAAATTAAGTGAAGATATTAAGGGAGATGTTGGTATGGAATTTAATTATGCTCGCAGAATGGAGCACTTAAAAGCTTCTGAGATCAGGGAAATTCTAAAAATAACCGAACGGCCGGAGATTATTTCGTTTGCAGGTGGTTTACCTGCCCCGGAACTTTTCCCGGTTGAAGAGATAAAAGAAGTTAACCGAATAGTATTGGAAGAGGAAGGCGCCCAGGCTCTTCAGTACACGACCACCGAAGGTTATACCCCGCTCAGGAAATGGATCGCAGACAGAATGAATGCTAAGCTGGGTACCTCTTTTGATTTTGAAAACATCCTTTTAACGAGCGGTTCACAACAAGCACTGGATCTTTCCGGTAAGGTATTTCTGGATGAGGGGGATGTTGTCCTCTGCGAAATTCCTACCTATCTTGCTGCCATAAGTGCATTCAGGGCTTATGGTTGTGAGTTTATTGAAGTACCAACCGATGACGATGGGATGATTCCGGATGAACTGGAAAAGATTCTCGAAAATACTGAAAAAGTTAAGCTCATCTATGTCATTCCTAATTTCCAGAATCCAACCGGGAGGACCTGGAGTCTTGAGCGAAGAGAGCGTCTGGTGCAAGCGGCTGTCAAACATCAGGTCATTATTATTGAAGATAATCCTTATGGAGAGCTAAGATTTGAAGGGGAAGCCTTGCCTTCAGTAAAATCGTTTGACCCCATAGGCTGTGTTTTTTGTTTAGGAACCTTCTCGAAAATACTTTGCCCTGGTTATAGGATAGGATGGATTGCCGGAGATAAATATGCAATCCAAAAATATGTACTTGTTAAACAGGGGACCGATTTGCAATGCAATACCATTGCCCAAAGAGAAATAGCCAAATACCTGGAGTTATATGATATCGATGAGCATATTGCTAAAATACGCGAGGTATATAGACGGCGCAGAGATATAACGGTTAAAACCATGGAAACAACGTTACCTGAAGGAATATCCTTCACCCGACCACAAGGTGGCTTATTTGCCTGGGTTGAACTGCCTGAACATGTAAATGCCAGAGAGGTCCTGGTAAGAAGTCTGGAGAAAAATGTTGCATTTGTTCCAGGTGGCTCATTCTTTCCGAATGGCGGCCAAGAAAACACATTTAGAATTAACTTTTCCAACATGTCGGATAACAGGATTATAGAAGGGCTGGAATGCCTCGCAGAGGTATTGGAAGAGTTTATGTAAACCGATTTTTCATTAGGCACAGAGTATAGCGACCAAGGAGAAAAATTTAATCAAAATACTGAAACGAGATATCATTGATATCTCGTTTTCTATATGATGGTGGGTCCAATAATCATACAATCCTTTTCTAACGAAGAAGCAAGTCATTTTTAAAACTGCGCACTCTGCTTATGCTGCGCAGTGAAAGAAACCCACCTTGAAGAAGATCTTTCTGTCTATAGTTTGAAATTGAAATGCGATCCGCCAAATAATATTCCAGCTATCAGCAGAAGTCTGAATGCTTGCCAAAAAGTTATTGGATTTAGGTTAAATACTTCAGGCATGGTAGTATTCCAGAGATATTGAAGTAATGAAGTTACTACATACAGCAGTAGGGGCACAAATAGTAACAATAGTAAAATATTCAATATAAAAACTCCTTAGGATTGTTATTGTTTACCACATTCTATAATGAGAAATTAAAACCTCTTTAAAAGAGCATTTTATTCATCTCTCTGCCAATAAATAATTTTGTAGTTACCGTCATTATCTTTGCGTGTATAAAAAGTGATTCTATCCTGAGGAATAAAATCTTTTGTACTATCCTCATTAAATTCCCCAACTTCCGCATCCACTTGATATACACCAAAGTAGTCTTCAAAAATATCAATCCAGCCCAAATTACCTTCTATTTGAATTTTCTTGCCGATCAGGGTTTGCTTTGAGCTGGGGATGGGAAAATTCTCTTTTAGCTCTGGCATAACATGTTCCAGTGCATGTTGTGGTTTGTTTTGATATATATCTCCAATGAAGTTTCTAACCGGATCTGCGGGGCTTTCCCAAACGTCTCTTAAGCAAATGAGCCGTTCTTTATGCCATTGTGGAGTAAGCACCAATTGGGTTGATTTAGTTGTCACATTATCCGTAATAGTAATAATAATGGGGTTATCCATAGCCCCAAGAGGAAATTTACCTCGACTACGTATTATTAAGGCGTTTTTGAAAAATTCCTCAAGGTAACCAGAACCGCTGCATCCCCAAGGATAGACACTAATGTCAAAGCGATCTCTGTGGGCTTCGATATCTGTAGCGCTGAACGTCTTAGGATAGATGTAGGTACCAGATACCAGCAATGTGCCTGAATCTTTCGCCAGCGGAGGTCGGCTATAAAAAGAAATTGCTTTACCTACATAGATATTCCAGGGTTGAGGAAGGTCTAATTTCCATAGCAATTGATATTGCCAGGGTATTTTTCGGCTATAGAAGTAGCTACTACGTTTGTCTTCGTCGATATTGTTGACGCTTATTTCATCTATAATCAATTGCTCATCACCAATAGGTGTTTTTACATTAATGTCTTTGTAACGGTAAATTACCGGATGCTGAAAATAGAAGTATACAGTGATAGCCAACCATATTAATAAAATCTTTAGGGGTATACGAATCCACCTTGATTTAAACATAACGAATCTCCTCTAATTGTTATTTTAAAATTACTGTAGTAATTTTAAAAGCATTCTACAATAAAAGTTCCGCATTACTCTCCCCGTTTAACTAATTTAATCAATACTATATAGGAAAACATCTAATTACTAACAAATATATTAACACACTATAAGTATACCAAAATATACCATATAAACAGAACGTAAAGCTAATAACACCTAAAAACCCAATAAATTCCTGGTTATACTGTGTAATTAGACCAATTATTCCTGGTCAAGCGCTCCTAATGCTAGCTCTTTTGCCTCAAAAAGAAGGTTTTGTATGTTTGCAGCACAATCCTGTACCCAGTAATCCACATCAAATTTGCTGATTTTGAGTTTGACGGTCCTGATGAGTGCAAGACAGCTCTAGGATTATCTTTGAAGTAGATATGAGCTTAGCTACCTCACCCAGGCCTGAATCATAACAAAAGAAATCATTTGGTTCTTATTTAACTTCTTGTTCATGACTGGAATATATTGCAATAAGAATCAGAAAAAAGGCGGGGGCTAATATGAGTTTAAAAAAGGGCGATGCCGTGGGTATATTATACGGGCAAAAGAACCAGGCAGGTAAATGGACGGTAGGAATTCATAACGGGGTCTATATGTCAAAAGGAAGTACCAGGTATCATATCAAGCATGCCGGTAATGCAATAGATCCTTGTGATATAAATAAGAATACCCGCACCGTATATTTTTATTACAATAGAGACGTTTATCTGAAAGACTATGACCGGATTAAGAAGGGGACACTGAAAGGCGTAAGAATAGGCGATATTTATCTTTTAAATCAGATTTATGAAACCCAGGGTTCGAATCCGAACTATACTAAAAATCCGGCCGTCGCCTTTGCCCTGAAAAACCAGTTGGATTCGAACAAGCGCCATGTAGTCCATAATGGCCGGTTCGTAAGATTTGATGAAAGAAACAGTCAAGGGCAGATCACCGGCAGTATTGAAGACTATCAGGCCTTTCGCAAGAAATATCCTACCTGCCAATCTATCCAAAATGCTCGGGGTGACTTGATTTATGCTCATTATAATATTAGAAAAACCAGCTCGCCCGGCAGATATGAACCATTTTTACAAATACCCGCCGGAGTCAAGATATTAAATATTGCTAATATGTCCAAATAACTTAACGCCATTTAGACCTTTATCTTGCTTTCCACCCGGTTGCAAGGTTCATAAGGATAATTAACTACGCAGTTCATGCATTGATGGGCAGTTTTACTGCTGATAAGAATGTATCACCACAGACCAGAATCCCATCGATGCCTGCTTGATCATGCTGCTTTCCTTCAGCATGTCGTTAAACACCTGGGAGATGAAGTAATGATGAAAATTTTACGATACAACTATGTATGGTGGACAGCCTGATGAAAATGACCGGCTCAAAACGAAAGAATAAATTGGAATGTCATGCGTGCCAGGCAGTATGTTACCAAACAATACTATATCACGGTGATGTGGAAATATATATTGCATGAGGGTAAAATGATGAATAAAAGTACCAAGATCTTGATATCTCTTAGCTGGCCAGTCCTGTTATTAATACTGGCTTACCTGAGTTTAATTAGAATAAACAGCTTGCCTCCCTGGCTAATCAACATGCTTCCTTTTTTGCCTTATCTGTTCTTATTGATTGCCGGCGTTCTGGCTTACCGTTTTAACCAGAGCAAGATATTCTATTTGACCGTGGTTTTTTTATTCCTTCAGTTTATGACGGGAGCAAGCATCTATCAGCGTTTTCACTTTAACAGTGCTCAGTTGGATTTGATTTACTCACTGATCGGCATCCTGGTGCCACTCAATATACTGATCTTGGGTCTCATAAAAGAACGAGGCATTTTCAGTCTGTGGGGGTTCCTGAAACTGTTTTTTGTAATCGGGCAATTTGTCGGTGCTGCCTGGATCGTAAGTTCTGCCCCGCCTGCTATCCTGAACATAATAAACACCCGCTTTCTTCCGGTAAGTTTGTCCTTTTTGCCTGGGATAGCACCGCTCAGCCTGCTGGTGTTTAGTGTGAGTATCATAGCTGTCTTGCTGCTTTTGCAATTTACTAAAGCTTACTTCAATGCGACGTCTCTGGGCATATTATTTAGTGTAGCGCTGCTAACCTATTTCCGGAATATGACTTACGCAGGATCGATCTTTATAAGCTGCATCGGTCTGCTGATGATCATCTATATTATCCAAAACTCTTACAGCATGGCCTATCTTGATGAGCTTACAGAAATACCGGGCCGACGTGCCATGCGTGAAGAAATGATGAAGCTTAGCGGAAACTATGTGGTAGCTATGGTGGACATCGATTTTTTTAAAAAGTTCAATGATAAGTATGATCATGATGTGGGTGACCAGGTATTAAGAATGGTAGCCTCCAAATTAGACCAGGTTACCGGTGGGGGGAAAGCCTTCCGTTATGGAGGGGAAGAGTTCGTTGTTATTTTTGCGGGGAAAAAACTGGCCGATGTATTGCCTCATCTGGAAAGACTGCGGGAGAATATTGCTCAGGCTGACTTTTCTATTCGAGGTCAGGACCGACCCAAAAAGAAACCGGATAAAGGCAAAACAGCCAAGCCGGTAAAAAAGACTTCTGTTACGGTAAGCATAGGTGCTGCCGAAAAAAGCCAACCGCGGGAAAAAGTACAAGAGGTTTTGACATCCGCAGATAAGGCGCTTTATCGGGCCAAGAAAAACGGCAGGAACCAGGTGTGCAAATAATGCCCTGGGGGCTTATATATATGATTTTGATGGAAAAATAATAAATGTGTACTTATTTTACTTAAAAAACAGAAAACATAAGATTGAAAATGATAGAATATCCACAATATACACTTGATGTATTTGTGGATGTTTTATTTTGCAATATTGGAGACAACTAACCTATGTGTAAAATACTATTATGTTATATGCTAGAGAATATATAATCGGAGGTAATAAGATGAAAAAAACGATTGTATTTATATTATTGCTGGTCTTAGCCCTGGGGGTTACAGGATGCGGTTCTAATACCAGGGAAAACAAGGTCAGATCTTTCAATGACTTAACCAAAGTACCTGCCTTTGCCTGTAAGGATTTGAATGGCAACGCTGTCAATAATAACGTTTTCTCCGATACCAAGCTGACCTTGGTAAATATCTGGACCACCGGGTGAGGCAGCTGCATAGACGAGATGCCTGAGTTACAGGCACTTTATAAGGAAATGCAGTCCGAAGATGTTAACGTCGTGGGTATCGTAGCCGATGGAATGAGTAATGAAGAAAATGCGCTGCAAATAGTGCACCAACAGGATGTGGAGTATACCAATATCGTACCGGACCAGAAGTTTATAGATGATTTTGTGAGACTGACGTCGGTAGTACCGGTAACGCTTTTAGTCAACGACCAAGGTGAGATAATTGGCCAACAGATTGTAGGAGCCAGAAGTAAAGAAGAATTCGAGAAGATTATTGAAGACAATTTGTAGAGCAGGGAAGGTGCCGCTGATGACGAATAACCCGAGCCAGCGCATTAGATTATGCCTGCTGGCAGGCAGTGTAGTTCTGATCGCTCTCGGTATATACCGGGGGGAAATGGGAGTGGTTTTTAGCAAGGCCATAAATATTTGCTTGGAGTGTATAGGTATTGGCTAGCTTGCAAAGAAGGTTGGTGCAAATCGCTGCCACTTTGAGTACCAACTCATATTGGCAAGGCTTTGAGGAAGGGAACATCTATCGGGGCAATTTAAAGAAAGTTTGTGTTCCTGGGTTAAACTGTTATTCCTGCCCTGGAGCGCTGGGTTCCTGTCCCATAGGCTCACTACAGGCAGTGATCGGCAGCATCAATTACACCGTTTCCTTATATATTATAGGCTTTCTGATGTTGATAGGCAGTATTATGGGACGGCTGGTATGTGGATGGTTATGCCCTTTTGGCTTAATCCAAGAACTATTGCACAAAATACCTGCGCCCAAAATGAGCATCAGTGGGAGAGTCAGTTCTCTTAAGTACCTGAAATATGGTATTCTCCTGGTATTTGTAATTATCCTGCCTGCATGGTGGGTTAATATAGTAGGTATGGGAGACCCCACCTTTTGTAAATACATATGCCCGGCCGGTACTCTGGAGGGGGGTATACCGCTGGTGCTGCTTAATGAATCGCTGCGGTCAGCAGTGGGGTATCTTTTTATTTGGAAAATGGCCCTCTTAGTGCTGACTATCGTCTTTTCCATTCTGATATTCCGACCCTTTTGCCGGTTCATATGCCCGCTGGGTGCGATTTATGCGCTTTTTAATGGTGTCAGTATGTACCGGTACCAGGTTAATGAACACCGGTGCACCCGGTGCGGAGCTTGCGTCCAAATCTGTAAAATGGGCGTGAAGGTTTGTGAAAGCCCCAATGACCCCGAATGCATACGCTGTGGAGAATGTATCAAAACCTGCCCCCAGAGTGCTATCAGCACTAGTTTTTCAGTTATAGACAGCTCGAATTTTGCTGTAGACAAATAGGTATGTATTTTGTGATTTGAGGATTAGATGCCTTAAGCTGGGGATAGTTTCTTAATAAAAAAGCAGAATAATGTTTCAACAAATGTATATTGGCATTAAGCGGTTTTTCCATGATAATAGGGATGAGGTACGAAGCAATGAATTTAAGGTTTCTTATGTTCTTTGGCATATTCTTCTTTATTTATGCCTTGATCCACTACTATATTGGAGTACGTGGCTGGCAATTTGTGAATGGCTGCTTTTCAAATCCTATGCTGCGATGGTATTGGATCATCTTTGTGGCGTTTTTATCAATATCATATCCTTTGGGACGTTTTCTGGCTAACATGCTGCCCCATGATCTGGGAAGAATCATGATTGTCTTTGGATCATATTGGCTGGCGATTATGTACTATCTGATGATTATGCTCCTTGCCATTGATGTAATCCGCGTGCTTGACAGATGGACAGGCATTCTGCCGACGACGATAACTCCGGTTAAGGTGGGATTGTCCGTTATCATTGTCGTTACCGCTATCGTGATCTACGGAGCTTGGAACGCTAATCATCCGATAATCAAGGATTATGAAGTAACATTGAATAAAAAGTCAGGCAGCCTGGAAACACTGCAAGTCGTGATGGTATCGGACATTCATCTGGGATGGATCAACGGACTAAAACAGATGAAGCTGATGACTGATATGATTAATGATCTGAGTCCGGATCTGGTCCTATTGCCAGGAGATATTATAGATGAAGGCATTGATTTATCCACCGAGCAAAAGATTCCCGAAGTAATAAGAACCTTACATCCTGATCTGGGAACCTACGCAATCATGGGAAATCATGAATATATCAGTGGAAACGCGGAGAAAGTTGAAGCATACCTGCAAAAGGCGGGAGTAACAGTTCTGCGTGATGAATGGATAAAGATTAACGACAGTATCTACTTGATCGGCAGGGACGATCAGTCCAGTGGATATTACCGCGGGTCTCCACGGCAGGAATTAAGCGCTATCATGGAAGGCATTGAAAAAGATAAACTGCCGATACTGCTGCTGGATCATCAACCTTCTAATCTGCAGTTGTCCGAGCAGGCGGGGATAGATCTACAACTATCCGGGCATACCCATAGAGGTCAAATTTGGCCCAATAATTACATCACCCAGGCAGTTTTCGAAAAAGATTGGGGATATTTACGCAAAGGCAACCTGCAGTTAATCGTCTCCTGTGGTTTCGGTACCTGGGGGCCTCCTATCCGGATTGGCAACAGGCCGGAAATACTAAATATACGAATAAAGTTCGAACCTTCTGGCTCGTAATCATAACAGGTAACGTCCCAAATAAGCAGTACTACCTCAAGATCAAAGCTTTCCCGATTGCTTTAGAGATTGGGATGTACTATATTTTAGATCATTTGCAAAATCACTTTGTAGCTTCTATCTATTCTCATAAACCCTCTGGGAGAGAATAATTAGAAAGACAAGTACTTTTTATAAGTCCTTTCTATAGTTTTATCATCTCTATCTGATGGGAAATAACATCCATGCTTGGATGAAAAGCTGTAGCGCTTTTTATACTCATTAGCTCGATCACAGAAAAGTATCAGCCATTGAATCAGATCGTCAATCTCCTGTTTCGTATTATAGGCAGCCAGGCTGATTCTAACCATGCCAGGATAGTCATGTTTTGCTTCATTATTTATCATCATTGGGTTTTGCTCCAGTCCCAAAAGCTGGCGAACATATTTTTGGGCACAGAAACATCCGGTACGTACGCCAATTCCTGCTTCAAAACATAGAAGTGCACCGACCAGGGCATGTGGCATTTCATCAATATTGATACTGATAACCCCAACTCGGTGTTTATCCCCATATATCTGAACGCCATTGAGCGCTTTGATTTTATCCAGTGCATATGCAGTTAAACTCTCTTCATATTGGGAAAGTTGCTGCATACCTAGATTATCCAGATACGTCAGCGTTCTTGCCAGCGCAAAGGTGCCTGCAACATTGGGAGAGCCAGCTTCTTCTTTATCAGGCGGGCTTGCCCAGTGAATTTGATCATCAAAAACCATGTTTACAGTTCCGCCACCTGAATATTCAGGTTGACCCTTATTAAATAAAGATGTAGGGGCAATGAGTACCCCTACACCTAACGGGGCAAAGATCTTGTGACCTGAAAAGGCCAGAAAATCTATATGGCAGGGATCGTGGTGGGGGCGCATTGAGAAAGGTCGATGCGGAACTAACTGAGCACCGTCTACCAGGATGGGGCACCTATATTCATGGGCAGTTTTAGCTAATGAATACACATCATTCACATGTCCAGTTACATTGGAGGCACCGCAGACTGCAAGTAGTTTGACGCGAGGGTAGTATTGTTTTAAGATCTGTTGAAGCTCAACGTTGTTTAAATTGCCTTTCTCATTGACTCCAATATACTTTACGGTTGCCTTGGAACGCCATGGTAAATCGTTAGAATGGTGTTCCATGTCTGTGGATATCACAATGTCACCAGGTTTAAGGGCTAGTCGGTAGGATAGTTTGTTAATTGCCTCCGTGGTGTTTTTGACCATTACAACGGTATCCAACGAAGGATCAGCGCCTACAAACTTCCCGATAATTTCATGGCATTCATCATAAACCTTGGAACTGATAATTGATTTATATCCTGTCCCCCTATGTACGCCAGCATACCAGTGCAGGAAATCTTCTAATTCAATCCAGACCGAATTCAACATAGGGGTGCTGGCTGAATTGTCAAAATTAATATAGGGGTGTTTTCGATGTTTCGCGCCCAGAACCTTTTCGTCGATGCCTTTTATGTTCTTGCGCAGCTTAATAGCTTCTTTCGGCATATTTATAGTAAACATATTTACTCCTATTCATAGGTCTTTTGTATATACTATGAATAGGGGAATCTTCCGCTACAAATATACTGTGGTATTATATGGATGTTATATGAATAAACTAATATCCGCTTTGGAGGCATCCTCCAGGTACACCTTCACATCTGCAACTTCTATATCTGATAACAACTCTTCTTTAGAAAAACCCATAATTTCCATCGAAAGCTGACATGCACAAAAACGAACTCCTTTTTTGCGTGCTCCTTTTAGAAAATCAGTAAGATGAGGGGCATCTTGATTATCCATCATGCTCACCAGCATTTTTTTGCCTATGCCTGCAAAGTTCATTTTGGATAGGGGTAGATCTTCAACATTAGAAGGCGTCATGGCTGCAAACATATTTTCATAAAGATCTTTATTGCCGGGACTTATTTTATTATCATCTCGCAGAATCAATAATCCCCAAAAGGCACAAAAGATAGTAACGTTCATCCCCATGTCTCTAGCTCCGTTAGCTAGAATGAAAGCCGCTAAACACTTATCATAATCGGCACTGAAAAGAAGAATATTCAGATGTTGATTTAACCCATTATCTGTTTTCATTTCCAACTTATCTCGCTCCTAATGATTTATTACTTAATCTAATACTATTAATAGTGCTTTCCATCCTAATATTGTGTAGTAGCCTATTTTTTATACTGGGATTATGCAAATACATATCATTTGAAGTAAATGTGGCTTTGTGCAGAGATAAAACCAAAAGGCGATTCATCTTCGCAATAGGAAGGACATGCCAAAAATTAACAGAAATATAAGACTAAGATGAAATTGAATTTAGTTAGAATTGCATTAAGCAAATTTGCATTAAAAATTCATAGCAGTACATTATTTCGTCAATATTTTATTGATGCATTATAATGAATAAACCTTATAAAGCAAATAATTTGAATACTCTAGTGTTAATCGACTAATGACCATTCATTATGGTACGGGATATGACCATTGTGCCGTCGACGATAACTCAGGTGGATACTCACACCTTCAAAACGGGATTTCAGACCATGAAAGCGGGATTTCACGGAATCTATAAAGGAGATGGTATGGAAGTGTGTAATTAAATATTTATCAATACGAATACAAAATTGTGATCACAATGCCAGTTGATGATCTATAAACAAAAAATTAAGGAGGACTATATATGAAAATCAAATTCATTAACAATAAAGTATATATTTGTATAATGCTTGTTGTAGGATTAATTATAGGTGTCTTTGGCGTTGGACAGGTAATAGCTAATGATTTCTACAATAAAGATAAGCAAGTTATAGAAGTAACTCCATCTTTTCCAATGAACGAAAATGGACAGACATATGGGTCTAGCCTATATTGCACTTCGCCTGAAACAATACCAGATTTAATTCAGGCCATGGGTATTGATGGTACAGAAGGATATGTTTTAAAAAATGATTTAAATGGAGAAGAACCCAAGACTCCGGAGGAAGCTCTAGCTATGCAGAACGCATTCCCCGCTGAAGGTAGAATAATTCCTCTTTATGCTGCAGACGGCAAGAAAGTTATTGGCGAGTTTAGGATTTGCAATGGAAAGACAAAAACAATATCCGCAGAAGATAAAAATCAATAATTTTTTAAAAACTCCGAGTTCAATGATGAGGCTGTCCCAAAAGGCTGGCCTCCTTTTTTGTTGTAAATTACAGTTAATTATAGTGAAATAGAAATGAACCAAATATGTCTGGCGATGAGTTTAATACAGTTCTCATGGAAACCTAAATGATTTGAAGCAGATGTGGCTTTTGAATAAAATTTCTTCATCTTACTGAATAGATTAGAAATAACAACAGGCCAGCTGTAATATCTGGCCTGTTGATATTTACATGACTTATAATGCAAAAGCCTTACACGAGCCGAGGGGGAAGGTAGGAGAGGTACCTTACCTGCCAAGTATACGCTGTAGTATACGCTGAAAGAAAGGTTGCTTGGTTGCAGAATCTTGATTCTGCACGATCTCAGTGTTTTGTTTGGCATCGAACGAATCGGTTTCCGTGGAACGGGGAGGCAAGGGCTTGGCGATTGCTTGGACTGGTCTTGCCTGCTCAGCAGGATGCACTGTATTGCCCCTTGGAGCCGATTTATGATCCGTTTTCACCTCGGGCAGTTGATCGCTGTGCTGCTTATAATGCTGAGTAGGCTTTATTTGAGACTTGTTTTGAGTCTTTGTTAAGTTAGCATCAGCAATAGCCTGAGGCGGTTTGCTCTTCAGTGAATTCGCCTGTATCCATTTGTCGACCGAAGATCTGTGCTCATTGAAAAAAGCCTCCGAGGGCAAATCTGCTTCAGTAATCAAAGTTCCAATATGCTCTTCAATTTCATACAGGTTCATAATGTCCTCACCTGTAACCAAACTGATGGCGCGCCCTCCGTTTCCAGCTCTGCCGGTACGTCCGATCCTATGGACATAACTGTCTTTCTCGTTAGGTACATCATAGTTGATCACCAGGGATAAATCGTCGATATGAATACCGCGTGCGGCAACATCCGTGGCTACCAGCAAATGAAACTCTCCCTGCTTGAATTGTTGTAGCGTCTTCAGCCGTTTAACCTGGGGGATATCTCCGTGCAGCGCCTGAGAAGCATACCCCTGGCGGGATAAAAATATTTGAACCCTATCAACAGCGATTCGGGTGTTGCAGAAGATCATGCAGCTTTCCGGCTGTTCAGCCAGCAGCAGCTGTTTCAACTGTTTGTTCTTTTCGTTATTCTCCACACGGTAGTATACTTGTTGGGTGGTATCTACTGTTTTGGTCTGCGATTCAACCTCAATAGTTACAGGATGTTTCATATACTCCCTGCATATTGTATGGATTTCAGCGGGTATGGTGGCTGAAAAAAGTAGAGTCACCCTGTTCTTGGGGAGGGTTTTGATGATTCTTACCACCTGATCCAGAAAACCCATGTCCAGCATCCTGTCCGCTTCATCAATTACTAAAAAGCGTATATGTTTGGTTACTAGATTTCCATGACTAATATGATCATATATCCGGCCCGGTGTTCCAGTAACAATGGAAACGCCCTTATTTAAGGCCTGGATTTCAACATTCATATTGTG
>CAZEDT010000056.1:0-27245 GCA_964510795.1 uncultured Syntrophomonas sp. | reverse complement strand
GCCAGGAATATTTCTGCTAATCCGTTTTCAACCATATGGTCCCATATCATTTCAAAATACTCAAAACCACGAATAAGAAATTGATCCCGTTCAGCAGTCTCCACTAATATAGTATAGAACCTCCTCAGGTCATCCTTACCAGAAGCGCGCCTGATGTGTACTCCCTTTTTCTCAGCTACGCGGATATTATAGCGAGTTTTGGAATGCATATTATCTAATAATTTCTGCGGTTCAGGACTAATGTCCAACCGAAATACAAAAGCTGGCTGCACCCCTTCAAAATCTAATCCAGTTTGATTTTTAATAAACTTGCATTCCTTAAGTAAAGAAGTAAATTTCTCGTTACTGATCGGTACATCTGGATCTATTTTCAGGAAAATAGCTCCATGATCCTTGGCCACTCGGCGGGCTCCTTCGAACAAAACACTACATAGCTCCTGGCTTTCTATATCCACCACCGGTCCCCGCGGAGAATAAAATATGCATTTTTTTAGGCCTGGAATTGGCAGTTTTCTTTTTAAAATAAGCATGGATGCCTTAATATCCCCATCTTCTTCGAGTACCAGGGGCAACGGCTCCCAGCCCATACCTCTTTTTACCTCACCCCATTCCCAGCTTTGCAGAAAATGTCCTTTGGGATGATTTTTGACAAAACTATTATAGCGATCTTTTTCATTTATATCGATTATTCTGTTAGTATACATTGGCAACTCCCTAATAGTTTTTTCTTTGCTATTCTAACCGATTAATTCCACAAGTATCCTTAATTTAATTCTCCACTGACTGTATTATGCCTGCTAGGTGCAGATATTTTTTAGAAACTGGCTGATAGGATACTATTTCGTTAGCTTTCTATTGAGTATGGTAATTTTTCAGTCACAAAAAGCGATATATCATTATGTAATATTTTGTAATAAAATATATTTCATGGTTATTCACTCAAAAAGAGGAATATTTTGTTTTACTTAGAATTGTTCATAATAGGGTTATTTTTTGAATATTCAGTTAAAGGTGTTTTCACTGATCAGGGCCTGTTTGCCCACAAAAAAGGGAGGGGGGAGACTATTGGGTACTTATATGGATGAGTACAAAAGTAAACTTATAACTGCGGAACAAGCCGCCAAGCTGGTAAAATCTAATGCTATTATTGACTACGGCATGTTCGCCAGTAAGCCGGTTGACTTTGACTTGGCTCTAAGCAAACGGGCCGGTGATGGTCTGGAAAATGTGTCCGTTCGAGGTACAGGAACAGTTCTACCGGTGCCCGAAGTGATTAAAAACGATCCCCAGCAGAATACTTTTCAGTATTTCTGTTGGTATTTTACCGCAATTGATCGTAAAGCGGGCGATTATGGTCTGGCCTGCCATAATCCTTTCAATTATCATGAAGCTACTATTTTAGCTTATAACCCTGATTTTTCTCATTTATGGCCTGATTTCTGGTGTTGTCAAGCTACGCCCATGGATAACGCGGGATGCTTTAATTTTGGTCTTGGTAATTCACACAATCGAGGTTTAGCCTTAAACTCCAAAATTGCCATTATTGAGGTTAACGAAAATATGCCCCGCTGTCTGGGTGGCAATGATGAATATGTTCATATTAGTGAAATTGATTATATAATAGAGAGTTCCAACACTCCGATTTTTTGTACCCCGCCATCTGCGCAACCCAGCCTTGAGGAAACTAAAATTGCTGAACAGATTGTAGCCGAAATAGTTGATGGTTCCTGCATTCAGCTAGGTATTGGCGCCATGCCCAACCTTATTGGTAATATGATTGCCCAATCTGATCTTAAGGATCTGGGAGTACAAAGTGAAATGTTCTGTGATGCTTATGTAAGCATGTACGAAAGCGGGAAGGTTACTAACAGTAAAAAGGCCATGGACATAAATAAGAGCACTTATTCCTTTTCCCTAGGTACTCAAGCAACCTATGACTTTCTAAATAATAACCCTCGTTGTGCTTCCTGTACGGTAAACTACACTAATGATCCCACCAATATAGCCCGAAGTGATAATTTCGTATCTATCAATAACATCCTGGAGGTAGACCTGCTTTCCCAGGTATGCTCTGAGACCTCAGGTCTAAGACAAATATCGGGAACCGGCGGCCAATTGGATTTTGTTATTGGTGCCTTTCATTCCAAGGGGGGCAAGAGTTTTCTGGCCTTCTCTTCTACTTACAAAGATAAAGATGGCAAATTGCATTCCCGGGTTAGGCCCTTATTAACCCCGGGCGCAGCAGTTACCGTACCCAGAACCCAGGTTCAATACCTGGTCACCGAATACGGCAAAGCCAATATGAAAGCCCTTTCCGTCTGGGGTAGAGCGGAAGCCCTGGTAAACATAGCCCATCCTGATTTCCGTGATGATCTGATTAATTCAGCCAAAGAAATGAAAATCTGGTCTCGCACCAATAGGATTCCATTTTAATAGGATAAATGGGGACAGTCCCCTGTCGAAAGGCAATCTTTCGACAGGGGACTGTCCCCGTTTTATTTACTATCCCAGGGCAGCTTTTATTAGTCCTAAAAATAATGGATGGGGACGGTTAGGACGGGATTTTAGTTCAGGATGAAATTGGCAGGCTACAAACCAGGGATGATCAGGTAATTCGATCATCTCTACCAAACTACCATCCGGAGATTGCCCACTTATTTTTAAATTATTCATTTCCAGCTGTTCCCGGTATTTGTTGTTTATCTCATAACGATGCCGGTGCCGCTCACTTATCTCCTCCTGGTCATAAGCCAGCTGGGATGCTGTTCCGGGAACCAGTCTACAGGGATATACGCCTAAACGCATCGTACCTCCCTTATTGGCAATGTTTTCTTGCTCAGACATCAGATGGACTACGGGATGAGGCGCAGATGGATCGAATTCGGAGCTATTAGCCCCACTTAAACCGCAGACATTACGAGCAAATTCAATCACAGCACATTGCATTCCCAGACAAATGCCCAAAAATGGTATTTTGTTTTTCCTGGCGTATCCGGTTGTAGCAATTTTTCCCTCAATACCCCGCTCACCAAAACCACCTGGGACTAGGATAGCATCGATATCCTGTAAAAGGTTGGCTGGTCCATCCTTCTCGATTTCTTCAGCATCTATCCATTTAATTTCTACTTCTGTATTGTATTGAAAACCAGCGTGTTTCAGTGACTCTACCACACTTAAGTAAGCGTCAGGTAACTCCACATATTTCCCTACCAGGGCTACGGTAACTTTCTTATCCAATCCCCGGACCCTTTGTACCATTTCTTCCCATTCAGCCAAGTCGGCATCATGACAGCTCAAGCCCAACCGTTTAATAACTTCACAGTCCAAGCCTTCCTGAGCCAGCATCAAAGGAACCTCATAAATTGAAGCAGCGTCCTTCAATTGAATAACCGCTTTACGGTCGACATCACAAAATAAAGCCAGCTTGGCCTTAATGTCTTCAGAAAGATCCTTCTCGGTCCTGCACACCAGTATATCTGGCTGTATGCCGATACTTCTCAGTTCTTTGACGCTATGCTGGCTGGGTTTGGTCTTTAATTCTCCGGCGGCTTTAATGTAGGGAACTAAGGTGACGTGAATGTACATAACCCGGTCTCTGCCCAGCTCTACTTTAAGCTGACGAATGGCTTCTAAAAAAGGTAGGGATTCGATATCGCCTACCGTACCTCCGATTTCGGTAATTACTACATCAGGCTTGTCTGGACTTATCTTTTCGACCATCATCACCCGTTCTTTAATCTCATTGGTGATGTGGGGAATAACTTGTACCGTCTGACCTAAATAATCGCCCCTTCTCTCCTTGTCCAAAACCGTCTGATAAATTCTGCCTGTAGTTACGTTGGCATACTTGCTCGAATTTTGATCTACAAAGCGTTCATAATGTCCAACGTCCAGGTCGGTTTCTGCACCGTCTTCGGTGACGTATACTTCTCCATGTTGATAGGGACTCATGGTGCCGGGGTCGACATTAATATAGGGATCAAACTTCTGTAAGGAGACTCTCACCCCTCGGCTTTTTAAAAGCCTTCCCAATGATGCAGCAGTAATTCCTTTACCCAGCGACGATACTACACCCCCGGTAATAAAAATATACTTGGTCACTACCAGTCCCTCTCTTTCCCATAACTCAAACAGCAAATCCTTATGCATTTTACCTCTCTTTATAGAAAGAGGCAACCTAAAAGATGAGCCTAACATTATAATCCTTGGACTTCCAAACAGAACAGTTTAAACACCTGCTCAATTATGACAACGATTCTTTCACTAACACCTGGGAGCAGGACAGATGAGGTATTATTGGGGTTCCCTCTGCATTCTGCTAGTATCATAATACCAGAAGCCCTCGCCTTGATAAACCAGACGGTTGTCCAGATTTATCCGGGTATAAATTGAATTCAAACTATCTGGATCACCGCTTTTGCTCATTTTTTTGGCAATTTCTTTTAATAAATCGTTATAGTAAATGGGTTCTGCCTGTTGGGATAGAATTTCTACGGCCCAATCCGCTTCACTTTTCTTCCTCTTTATCATATTATCGCCTCCTACATCTGTTCGGGTGCACTGACACCCAGAATATCCAGTGAATTCTTAATGGTAATTCTAATGCTCTCCAAAAGTATAAGTCGGGCATCCTGTAATGCTTTATCTTCATTTAATACCCGGTGGTGATTATAGAAACTGTGGAATAATCCGGCTAAATCCAATGCATACCGGGCTATTCGATGGGGAGCCAAAGTGCGTCCGGCTACAGCTATTTCTTCGGGAAAATCAGCAATCTTCCTTAATATTTGTAGTTCCTCCAAACCCAGCTTGGAATAATCTACTTGATTGGGCTTGGGAAGTTCCACTCCAGCTGCTCGCGCCTGCCTAAAAATGCTCATAATACGAGCATGTGCATATTGAACATAATAAACCGGGTTCTCCTGGCTTTTTTGTTTGGCCAGCTCCATGTCGAAATCTAGATGGCTTTCCGGACTTTTCATTACAAATAAGAAACGAGCCGCATCTTTGCCAACTTCCTCAATTAGTTCATCCAGAGAAACAGTCGTACCCGTACGTTTTGACATACGTACGATCTGTCCGCCTCTATATAATCTGACCAGTTGCATAAGCATGATATCCAAACGATTTGGGTCATAACCGATCGCCTGCATAGCGCCTTTCATACGGGCCACATGTCCATGATGATCCGCACCCCATACATTTATTACCCAGTCAAAGCCGCGTTCAAATTTATCTTTATGGTAGGCAATATCTGCCGCAAAATAAGTAGGCAAACCATTAGCCCTGATCAAAACCTCATCTTTTTCATCCCCAAATAAAGTGGTCTTTAACCACAGAGCGCCTTCGTTTTCATAGATATAGTCGTTGGCTTTAAGGAAGTCAATTATCTCTTGTATTTTACCGGCTTCATGCAAGGTCTTTTCACTAAACCACACATCGTATTTTATTCCAAAGTCTGCCATGGTGCTTTTAATATAGCTTATCTTTTCATCCAGTGCATATTGGACTATTTTTTCCTGCCTCTCGCTGGAGCATATGGAAAGTAAACTATCTCCATAATTACGGATAATGTTCTTAACGGTATCTACTACATCCTGGCCAGCATATCCGTTTTCGGGAAATTCAACATCCTGCCCCATCAATTGCAGGTATCTTGCTTCTAGTGATTGCCCAAATACCTCAATCTGATTCCCGCAATCATTTATATAAAATTCTCTTTCTACGTCATAACCAGATCTCACCAAAACATTCGCCAGGGTATCCCCGAGGGCTCCTCCCCGGGCATTGCCCATGTGTAAATTGCCAGTAGGATTCGCACTTACAAATTCCACCTGCACCCGCTTATTTAGCCGGGGGTTATTGCCAAATTTTTCACCCATCCCGCACACCAATTCGGGAATTTCATGTAGCCAGTCATCATTTAAAAAGAAATTGATAAAACCTGCTCCAGCCACTTCGATTTTCTCTAAAAATTCTATCGTCTGAGGTTCAATTCTTTCACTAATTATTTCGGCAATTTTCTTAGGTGCCATACGCGCTTCACGAGCCATAAGCATAGCTACATTACTGGCAAAATCACCATGTCCAATGTCTTTGGGTACCTCGATGACAAATTCTGGTATGGCCTGAAACTGTAAAACTCCATCTGCTTGGGCTTTTTTCAGGGCTTCTATAATGATGGTGTTTATATTATCTCGTAACTTCTGGATGGGATTCATCTTGGTCCTCCTTATTTTACTAATTACATCTATATTATGTCTGAAAGCAGGGAATACTAGTATAACCCGATCCCCATAATTTCCCTACTGCAACAATTAAAACTAAATCTATTATGATGGGAGGTGCCCCTGGTGCAGCTTCAACCAGGAGAAAGATCTATACTAGCCTACTTTTCCAATCAAGAAGATGCCCTAAGGGCTGTGGCTCAATTGAAAGCCATGGGCTATTATGAGACCCAGGTAGATAGAATTTCCAACTATACTCGAAAGGGAACTTCATCGGCACCTAATTCGATTTCTGCCATGACTGCAGCTGGCGACAACCCTGAGCACTACCGCTCATTCGGTCCCCTGCTCGCCGCCAGCCCCCTAGTTAGTGGATTGGCTAGCAATGACGCTGCTTACTTTACCCATATGGTCACCCTGGTAACTACCAATTCGCAAACCGATGAAGTACTCACTGTACTGAGAAACTACGGAGCTAGAGTCTAATAATAAATACAGTCGGGACCGGGGAAATGGGAGGTGGGATGTTAGAGGTGTGAAACAATGTGGAAATCACAAAATTTGTTTTTTTCACTTATTATCACTTCTCGCATCTCAGTTCTCGCCTATCAATACTCACCTTTAATTATAGGTTCAGGCTCTCATTCGGGTGGAAACCATTGATAAATATAGTCATCCATATTCTGATGAGCTTCAGTCTCTATAATGCCTATCAAGTCATGGGTGGTGGCAATTTTAAATCTATAATCAGCTAAATAATGGCGCAAAACTTTAATTACGGCTTCATGTCCAAGTTGCTTTTCTAAACCAAACCAAAATGCCTCCCCGCCGCGATAGGCGGTCAGGTAGTAATCCTGACGGGAATTCATTTGGGAAAGTTCTTTAGCCAGATTCATGCCCTTGCTGCTGCTTGATGCAGGTAAGCTTTGCCCTTCTACTTCATGTAAAAACTGATAGGCTGACCAATTAGCCAGACCTTCATCTAACCAAGGCTCTCTTAACTGGTCATTTCCTACCATACCATACCACCATTGATGAGCTATTTCATGGGCCAATATAAACTCACTACGTTGTTTTTCGGCATCCGAATTAAGAAGTCCTTCCTGTAAAAAAATCAAGCCAGAATACTCCATACCGTGAAAACCCTGCATGGGTATGAAAATTGTTTTTAATTCTTCATAAGGATAAGACCCAAACTGGCATGCATAATAGTCTACAATCCGAGCAGTTTGTTTTAAAATCTGCTCCGCTTCGGGCCGGTTATTCTGTCCGGCAAAATAACATTTAATTGTAGTACCCTTTATCTTTTCCTCAATCTCCGTGTAATCATACATCACCAGCAGGCAAAAGTCACGGGCATTTTCTGCCTGAACCAGGTAGGTTTCTCGCCCATCATCCTCGGCCTGAGCATCTACAGTTTTACCGCTGGAAACGAAATTATAGCCGGTGGGAATGTTTACAGTAACTTGATAATCAGCAGTATGGAAACAAAAAGGATCACCAAAACCTGAGTTATAAGAATTATGCCAGCCATCCTCACTAAGTACATTTAAAGTAGGATAGAAATTGCCCAGCATATATACCATATCTTTACTGCCAAAACGATACATGAGACGGGGGATTTTTACTTTCCAGTTCATTTCAATTTTAAGATCACTGTTTGCAAGTACCGTCGCAGCTGGTTTTACTCGCAAGCCAGCACCTTGACCGCTAATTTCTGCAGTCCGGCCATTCACTTTGAAAGAATCAAATTCCAGCCAGCCTTCGTTAAAACCGGCATAATATGCCTCTGGTGGAGCAGGTGTGTCGGCACTGTTACGGAAACAGTTAGGGTAAACTGTAAACCATAATTCCTGCAAGTCTTTACCCGAACTATTATTCGTGGTAAGTACGGTGGTTCCATACAAAGTACGGGTTTCGACATCCAGATAAAGTTGCATCTGATAGTAGGTTTTGTCTGGAGCAGGAAACACGGAAACGGATGCCGGAGCCTGTTCCTTTTGAACTGCGGCAAGAGAGTCATGCCGCATCCCCTTCTGGTCCAGATAGAAAAAAACTGATGCAGACAGGACGGCAATAATGATCATTATTATATAAAAATGGTTTTTGTTCAAAATTCTCCCACCTGTACTGTGTAGTGTATCTAATTAAAGTAATTTTAATTAAACCTTCAGCTTAATTAAAATATCAAAATATATTTCTATGTTGCTCATCTCTTACTGCTGCTTTTCGAATGTCGATTATAGTTTTAATTATACTGGATTTACTGGTTGGCAAAACGGCTTTTAGAAACTTTTAATAATCTAGCATGATAAGCTTCTTCATTAATAAACAAAATACCTTTTAAACTATGGCTTTCACAAGGAAAATTTTGTTCAAGCTATTTCCTAAAAATTTACATGCTGGTTCTTAATTAGAAAAGTATATTAATTTTATAGCTTGCGGTTACGAATAGGCTATACTATAGATATCATTTGCCGCCCTTCATAGGCTCTAAGCGAGAGCTATATTATTCGGTTGATTTTATGGATTGGACTTATTTTCTCACCTAATAAACTGGTTTTCTAAGAGTTGGTCGGGCAAATGAAATAGCTGGCGAAAGGAGAGCATTCTTTGCTTACAGTACTTGCTTTTCTCCTGGCAGTTATAGTTACTATCCTGATCCTGACCTTAGTATTATTGTTTATCCCGCTTAAATATGACATTGACTTGAATTTTAGACAGCTGCCGATGCAGTTCAGTTTTTCTCTTCATAACTTTTGTTATGGTTGTAAAATCAGAAGAATAGATGGTGAGATGCACTGGCATTTTCTCCTATTAGGATTTGGTGTGCCAGTAACCCATAAAACCACTTCCAAGGAGTCAGCTCAGCAACCAAGTAATCCCAAAACCGATAAGGAACCCTTTTCGCCTGCTTTTTGGCTGCAGTCCATACTGGATTCGGACTGGAGGAAACAGGCCTGGCAGCTCACAACAGAATTATGGGGCATTATTCGCCCTCATAAAATACTTATCCAGGCACGAGTCGGATTTGATGAACCTCATTATACTGGATGGATGATGGGTATGGCAGGAATTTTGCAAAGGCAGAGTAATTCTTACCGCATTAATATTGAAGGGGCCTGGGATGAGCCCTGTATGCAAGGCGAGCTAAGCTTGTCGGGGCGGGTAATACCAGCTATGGTTATAGGGTTGTTGATAAAATATATACTTAGACCTAAAATCAGATCATACCTAAGGCAAATGCGTGAGCCAACCAAATCTTTTTCCCAAAAGACAGTCTAAGCCTAGTTTAGTCACTTAATTATCTACGCGCAGTTTCTTGCAAATACATTTAGGGGGAGAAATTATATGGATCTTACTAAAAATATCGGGGTTTTATTTGAGGAACTGGAGAAAATCTTTCGCACCAATACAGTAGTTGGCGAGCCCATTGTAGCTGGCAATGTAACTGTAATTCCAATTACCAGCGTTTCTTTCGGGGCTGGTAACGCTGGAGGGGGTACCCAGGATTACAAAGGCAGTGATAATTCTGGTGGCGGTGCAGGAGCTGGGGGCAAAATAACCCCAGTAGCGGTTATCGTTATTAAAGATGACGAGGTTAGTGTATTGCCGCTCAATAGTAAAAGTTCCATGGACAAAATTATGGGCATGGTACCAGACATCATCGGTAAATTTAAGGCTGAAAAAAAGTCGTAAAATGTGTATTTTATCTGCAGGTTAGGGCTTGTCTCTAGCCTGCACATTTATCTCTATTAATATCTTCTTTTAGCCAGACTTATGCCCTGTTTGTGAGGTCTTGCCTCCTAAACCAGGCTGGTTTTCCTCTGATCAGGAAATTGCATCTCTTTTATTCTTGTCAAACAACTTGCATACCATCCGAGTTTAGGATAATCTTATGGCATTCCCCAAAATGGAGACCCTGTAAATCACTCCAACATTTACCCCTGTTACAGGATTTCTAAAATTCAGCTTATGTTTAGAAAGGAAGATTATTATGGCTAAAAACCCTGAAATTACTATGGAAATGGAAAATGGCAATAAAATCGTTATTGAACTCTACCCCGAAATCGCACCCAATACAGTAAATAATTTTATTTCTCTGGTTAAATCCGGCTACTATGATGGAGTAATTTTTCACCGGGTAATTCCTGGTTTTATGATTCAGGGAGGTTGTCCCCAGGGAACCGGCACCGGTGGACCCGGTTACAGCATTAAAGGCGAATTCTCATCCAATAAATTTCCTAATCCCCTGCAGCATGACCGCGGGGTTATATCCATGGCACGAACAGCTGTTCCCAATTCCGCTGGTTCACAATTCTTTATTATGACTAAAAAGTCGTCTCATCTGGACGGGGAATACGCTGCCTTTGGCAAGGTTTTGTCCGGAATGGAAGAGGTTGATCGGATAGTCAGTGTGGATCGTAATTTCAGCGATAAACCTTTTGAAGATCAACGTATTAAGAACGTTAGCGTTGACACTTTCGGTGCAGAATATGGCGAGGTTGAGAAAATCTAAGGCTTGCCTAGCTTGCTCTCAAGCAATATGTCTTAAATCCTAGCATGCATGATGATAGCTTCAGGGGGCCATTAGAAATTGGCTCCCTGATTGCTTCTTCTGTAACCTGACTCCCCAACTCAATTCCCTGTTAAATTTTTATAATTACCATCATTCTGCCTCAGGTAGTAACTGGCTTTCCATTTGCTTCATCTTGTTCCTATGACTAATCTTCTCCATAGGCTCTCTCCTTCTACATCATCATTTACTATTTATTATGAAAAAGCAGGAAATTTTTTGTGATTAGCTAATATATTGGTAATGACGAGTTTTGTCCAGTTGTGTAAGTTATCGTTGTGTAATTACGTATTCATAAGATAATATGGGTTTCTTTGGAGAATGACTACCATTCTGCTCGTTGCCTTAGTTGTTATATAACTTATTTAGGAGGGATACGTCTTGAAAAAAGTCTGGAGTTATCTACTATTAACTATTTTGGTATTGTCTTGTGTTTTTCCAGGGCAGGCTCAGGCCGCCAGTTCTTTTAAAGATATTAATAATAACTGGGCCAAACAGTCTATTCTGCGCCTAGCTTCACTGGGTTACATAAATGGCTATACCGATGGCAACTTTAAGCCGGATAGCACCATGACCCGAGCTGAATTCACCAGTGCTTTGATGGCCTGCCTAGGCGTCACAACCGGAAACGCAACAACCAGCAGCTTTGTCGATGTTAAAAAACATTGGGCTCAAGCGCGAATTGAGGAAGCCGTAAAACGCGGGATTTTAGTACCCAAAGAATATCCCAATGGGTTAAAACCGAATGAAAGCATAAAACGCAGCGAGGTTGCGGCTATGCTGGTTCGAGCCCTGGGAAAACAAGCTGACAACGGTACACTGCCACCCTTTGAGGACAAAGCCGCCGTGGAAAAAAGCAGCTATCGTGGTTATATCAAAGTAGCTTTTGATTTGGGCTTGATGTCAGGCTTTCCAGGGGGTAAATTTGATCCCTTTGCTAATATGACACGCTCCCAAGTTAGCAGTGTTTTAGTCGGGTTTCTGGATAAAAAAGGTGGTACAACCTCCAGTGTCAGTCCTGTCCCATCAGTAAGCGGAGGAATAGATACCGTAGCTATTGGAGATGAGCTTTTCAAGTTAGGAACCAACGAAGTAATCTTCCGCAGAGGTATGGAGGATATAACTGCAACAAGCCTATCAGCTTCTCCCGGCTATGTGGTTGTTAACGGAAAATATCCTTATAAACTGGATCTTACCACTGACAATCCTGATATTATCGTTAACAATCTGCGTTACAAAATTAACCGTTTGTCTATTACGGGCAACAAGCTTCTGGCTTACCCCGGCTCTACCACCATTAATTCAGTAACGATAAACGCCTACAAATACAATGCTGATTTTGTAAAACTCTACATTAATTCAGCCAATAGCAATAATTATCTGGCTGATATGCAGTTATTAGATAAACAGACAGTAAAAATCAGTGACAAAACTTATGATCTTACCAGGGATAAAATCACCCTTGAACTGGGCACCCTGTTCTACGATGTCAAAAGCATAAATTATAGTACTGGCGGAACTAAGCTAGAACTACTCTTAACTGACCCGGTAATAAAGAAAGGTCTATCTTTGGCCGATTTTTCAGCTATTTTCACGGGTACAGCTACACTGAATCTGAGTAGTATTCGTTCAATGGACTTTATTATTGATGGCAGTCGCTATCGCTTATCAGAAGTCACTGTTGATGCTAATGGTAATTTTTCCATTAGCCAGAAAGTCTATTCTCCCAATAAGGTAATCATGATTATTGACGGCATCGCCTACAAACTAAATAATTTTCAACTGACTAACAATAAGTTTATATTTTACTGCAGTGAAAGCACGTCAAACAACTGGGTAGTTATTAATGATGTTTATAGAGATGCCAAAGATGTTAAGATTCTTAAAGATAATATTTTGTATGACGTGGACCAGGTTATGGTGGTCAGTCTCAATCTGCTTCGCATAGGAAGCAAACAATACAATTTGGATTCATCATTTAAATGTCGTTATGACAATAAGGTCTACACTATCAACCGTATTGACTTTGACAGCACCCTGCAAGCTAATGTTTTAAAAGTAACTGAGTCAACTGATGCTTATCTGGCCAACCAACCCGTTAAGTATGTTTTTTATCGCAATAGCAGCAAATATTTGGAGGGTATTAATGATACCGTTCTCATCAAGGCATCCGGTAGCTGGACCAACTTCAGTAAAATCCTGGTTCCCGATCCGGCCCATTTTACTTATAGCAATAGCAGCTATGAGCTGATCGGTGCCCAAATTAGAATTGATAAGGCAGATTTTATTGTGACGGATACTGCCTGGCATGGCCGTACTCAGGTGTTAGATATCTATCTGGATTAGGACAGGACAGTCCCCAGGGAGTAAAAAGCGAACTAGCATCTCTTCCAGGGATGCTAGTTTTCGGTGTGGTTTTAGGATTTAATAGATAGTAGATATATCAGCAGGCATGCTAATCACATACCTGGATGGAACATAAGCAGTCAATAGGCATGGGGTACGAGCCAAGAACCGTCCTCATGCCTTCCCATTTTAATTGACCGCAAACGCGTACCAGGGCCCTATCCCTATCTCATAGCCCTCCTCATGCTTTTGCGTTAAAAATGCGGTGATATTCGGCTCTTCGACCAGCAAGACTTCTATTTCTTCTGATGGCTCCAGGGACTGGGTTGGGTGCTGGTTCACCGGGTCCGCTTCATCTATCTCAACATTTACTATATAAATAGTATCATTAAGCAAAGCCGGGTTGCTTTTCAAAGGTGGACTGATTTGCTTAATCACACCCCTATACCCTGTCTCCTCTCTCAGTTCTCTTAGCGCTTCTGCTTCAATATCATCGCTTTCCGCTAATCCTGCTGGAAAACCAATAATATAATTATCAATTAGGGGCCGAAACTGTTTAAGGAAAATAACTCTCCGGGATGGCAATAGGCGAGCTATCATTACTATAGCTCCATACTCATTTACTCTTTCTACGCTCTCCCAGCTGAATTGACACCCTTCCTTTTCATAATAAATCTCCTTCAGCCTGATCCAGCGCCCCTGGTAAACAATTTTTTCCCCGTTTTTTTTCATATCCTTTATCCTTTCCAAGTTTTTAAGATGCAATAGCATGCCATATCATAATATCTAAATAGTTTTGCCTACCTGTTTTTTCGTATGTACTAACATAACCTATATTACTCATTACATACCAGGTATTACTTCCCGGTACCTTGCGCACCATAACCTGGTCCAAATTTAATCGAATGCAGCTCGCCAGCTGAAGCCCAATTATCCCGTTCATATTCGTCAATAAGGATGGTTACCCATTCCGGTTTCACTTCTAAAATGCGAGCTGCCTCACCAGTTAAAGCTTCCACCAATTCTTGCTTTTTTTCCGCACTACGGCCTCGTGTCATTTTTATAGATATGATAGGCATGTTCAATTCCTCCTTATTAGGTCTGGAATTAATTTTTTCCATACTGTCAGGTTTTCTTAATTATAATCGTAATATAGATACAATGTTAATATAATATGCCTATACCGGTGGTTTACAGCTGTCTGCCGGAAGGCCGTAACCGTATCAACAAAAAATGAGTAGGTTATTTTTTATCAAAAATTTAAGGAGAGTGAATCCGATGGTTAAGAAAAGAAAACCTATGCACTGGCTACTGATAGCACTATTATTGATTACCCTTCTGCCCTCTGCTGTGTTGGGAGCAAGCCCAGGTGTCAAGCCTAATCCACAGACTAGCATTTCTCTGGAAAAAGCAATTGAAATAGTTAAAGGTAATTTTACCATTCCCTCAGACCTGAGCGAATTTAGTTCCAGCTTTCAAGATACAGATGGAAATCAAGTCTGGCGATTAAACTGGCGCGCCAAAGTTGAGGATAAAGGTGAATTCACGGCAGCTGTGGATGCTGCATCGAGCGAGGTAACCAATATTAACTACTGGAAGCCGCGTAATAATTCGGACAGCAGGGTTCCCGGCATCACAGTAATGCAGGCACAACAGACCGGCCAGCAGCTGTTGAATCGGTTGCTTCCTAACAAGACAGCTTACCTGCAGATGGAGAAAGACACTAATCTAATAACGCTGGACAGCTATTCACCCTCAACCTATAGGTTAAGCTGGAAAAGAATATATCATAACATACCGGTGGGGAATGACCGGGTTAGCATGGAAATTGACATGCAAAATGGGCAGGTACTAAATTATTATCTCTCCTGGACGGATACTAAGCTTCCCGAACCAGCCCAGGTAATAAGCTCGGATAAAGCTCGTCAGATCTTTGCTGATAAACAGCTGTTAAAACTAAAATATTTTTGCCCCGACCGGATAAAGCCCTATCGATCAGGTCAGCAGTTGGTACCTCAGCCTCAATTGGTTTACGCGGTGCAAGATCCGTCCCAAGGAATGATTGATGCCTTTACCGGTATTCCGATAAGCGGTGAATATTTCCGTTATTGGGATGAAGCCGCAGGCATGGGAAAAAATAATGAAAAAATGCTCGCTTTGCCTGACGGTCAAGCACCCACTGCGATATTAAGCCCGGAAGAACAACGTGAAGTAGAGACCTCCAAAAAATTTATTAGCCAGGAACAAGCTATCCAGATGGTGAAAAAATGGGTTAACATTCCCCCCGAACTAGAACTTCAATCCGCCATTCTGGAACCAAACTGGCGCGAAACCAGGTTACGTAATTGGAATCTCAGTTGGCAGTCAAAATCCGCAGCTGAATCAATTAAACGCCTTAGAGAGGTTCCGTTAACCAATATGTGGGCTCAGGTAGATGCAAGCAGTGGTGAACTAATATCTTTTAATATAAGCCAGCCTCCGGCTGATAATAAATCCGCCTTGAACCAGGCAGCCGCCCAGGAACTGGCCGATAATTTCGTTAAGAATATTCAATCTCAGCGCTGGCAGCAACTGAAGCTTGATAATAGCGATATACAGGTCAGCCAGCCCAAAACCAGTCCGGCCAGCTGGTCATTCAATTATCAGCGCCTGGTTAATGGCGTCATCTTCCCGGACGACGGAATAAGAATTATTATAGATGCATCCAGCCAACAGATCATTAACTATTCCTTGAATTGGACCAAAGCCGATTTCCCGGGTATCGATGGATTAGTCGATACCAGTAAGGCTAACCAGCTGTATTTACAAGCTGCTCCTTTAAAGTTAGGCTATATCTTCCCCCAAAGAGAGGCTAATCAGCCAGAGGCCAAACTGGTCTACATGCCTCAATCAGATCAAGGCGTAAGTATGATAGATGCTAAAAGCGGAACGGTTCTGGATTCGGAGGGCAGTATTTTAGTACCCAAATTAAAAGCCTGTGATTTTAAAGACATTAAAGGTCATTATGGTGAAAAAGAAATTGCCCTGTTAGGTCAGGCAGGCATTTTCACTGAGTATGGTGACAGTTTTCATCCCGATGAAAACCTTAAACTAAACTCTCTATTAAGAGCTATGCTGGCTGCCCGGGAAGGAATTTACGGAGTTAAGGATATCGATGATAAAGAACTCAGCAGGCGTTGTCAAAATATGGGCTGGATAAAGGCCGATATGCCCTTGAACACTACGGTAAGCCGAGAATTACTAGCTCAGTTGATGGTGCGTTTCCTTAATATTGATTTTCTAACTCAGGTCCAGGGTATATATAAGCTGCCTTATAAGGATGCTGCTAGTCTGTCATCGACCACCCAAGCCTGTGCTGCTCTGACCTGGGGGCTGGGGATAATAAAAGCCGATGGTAAAAATTTTAACCCAGGGCATACAGTAAGCCGTGGCGAGGGCGCATCCGTTCTGGTGCATACCCTCTCTGTGAAAACTCAGTCTTACTAACAAGATGTTTAAGTTCCTGAAATAAATTTTGCTAATAGATAAAAAACAAGTTGGGTGCCAGGCACCCAACTTGTTTTTTTATCACGCTTTCGGTATTTCTTCAATATCTCAGCCTGCAACCAAGCTAAGCAAAATCCCCGCGCTTCTCTCGGCTGAGAAACCATTTAAATTATAAGCGCAATTCTTTCTAACTCCTCGGCTGTATTAGCAAGCTCCTGCAAACCAGCTGATATCTCTTCCGTAGCTGCAGCTTGATCCTCGCTGGCCTTTAGTGCTACTTGGGAGGTTTTTTCGGCTACTTCAACTTTAAGCATAATTTCTTGCAAAAAATGTTCAATTTTACTGGCAGTTTCCTTAGATTGATCCGACAGCTTGCGTATTTCTTCTGCCACCACTCCAAACCCCCGTCCTGCTTCACCGGCGCGAGCTGCTTCGATTGCTGCATTTAAACCGAGCATTTTGGTCTGATCAGCAATATTCTTAATAAATCCAAGCACATTGCTGATTTCACTGCTAGCTTTACGGATAGCTCCTATTTCCTGAACTAAATCCTGTTCTCCCTGATTAATATTACTCGCGGCCGTGGCAGTCTGCTCAATGGCTGCAACCATTTCCGAACTTCCTTTAGCTACCACCCTGGCAATCGTTTTCAATTTATAGGCTTCGTCACGTGGCACTGCTATGCCCAAACAACCAAGCACGTTATTGGGGTTGTCATCATCATAGAGAGGGATACTAATACTCTTCATAGCTACTCCATAAACACTAGCTGGTAAATCTATTTTAATGGTTTTCCTCTGTTGCTGACACTGATAGCCCGGTTCATCCTTATTCAGCTCCCGCCCCTCTACAATTGGAACGGAAAAATTGTGTTCATATTTAAATATGGTTGTTTCATTTTTAGCCAGAGCAAAAGCTACCCGTTCAAAACCTTCAGCTATTAAGGGAAGAATCACCCGTGCATTCTCCATTAAATTGTTTGCCATAATACTGCTCCTTCTAAAACATATCATTCATAAGATGACAAATAACTAGGCTAATTGGATAAGAAAACTCGGCATGGTCAACTGGAAAGTTGTTATAACTCTTTTTCTTCCAATTCCTCAAAGCGCTCCTCCTTAGCTTTTTTGAAGTTTTGAATGGCTTTGCCCATGGATTCGGCTACCTGGGGAAGCTTGCCTGGTCCTACGATAAGGAGTACTATTATCAGGATAAAAACCAGTTCCATGGGGCCAAAGTTACCGATAAATCCGAACATGAGAATCCTCCTTTAATCTTAATTCGCTTCGACAGCGACATGATTATTAAGCTGATCCGGGAATTTGTCCCACTGTCCGGGTAATAATCATAATCGCCTCAATATCTTTCTTGGCTTACACAACTATAATATCCATCCATAATTACGCATAGCTATGCAAGCCGGGCAGGAGCAAGTTGACTCCAAAAAATGTGAATAAGACCAGCAGATATCCTACTATTACCATCAGGCGAGCATATTTGCCTTGCCAGGCCCGCTTTTGATGGAGATGTAAATATAGCGCATAGATAATCCAGGTGATAAGTGCCCATGTTTCCTTGGGATCCCAGGTCCAATAGCTGCCCCAGGCCTGCTCCGCCCAGATAGCTCCAAAAACAATTGATAAGGTCAACAGGGCAAAGGAAGCCGCAACCATGCGGTAGATACTATTATCCCGTATACCTGGAACGGCCTTAAAAAACGGTATTACTGCCAGGCTGGCAGCTAGTGTAAAACCGGCATAGGCCATCGCGGCGGTAAGAACATGAATCGTTAACCAGGGGCTCTTTAAGGCAGGCATTAGCGGAGTTATTTGGGTAAACTGATCTTTCATCAGTATTAGCACGGCCAAGATTAGCAAAGCTGCGGTCAGCATTACTACTCCCCCGGCTCCTTTAAGCTGCTGGCGGGCTTCTAAAATCAGGTAGAAAACCACCGTTATCCAGGTAAAAGTAAGTATAAATTCGCAGCCATTGCTCAAAGGCAGCCGCCCCGTCATGATAGTACGCATTATTAATGCCAGAAGGTTGAAAAGACAAGCGCTGGTGGCCAGGTAAAAAGCTACTTTCAGGATTTTCTTTTGCCCGGCTCGAGCTCCCAGCCAATATAGTACAGCTGCCAGTGCGTATGCTAAGCAAAGCAGGTAAATCGTTATTTTAATCACCGCTGTCATCTATGTCATCCCCCTGTTCATGCTTGCTTTTGGGTATTAATAAACTAGCCCGTTCATCAATTCGAATGCCTGACTGACTTAGCTTTCTTTTCCTGACTGCAGCCAGCCAGGCCATAACAATTCCCAGGGTTAACATTACTCCCCCAGCTAATACCAGTGGCACACCCGGATCTGATTTGAGCTTGAGCACCGTGTAAGGCTCCACCCCGGTAAAGACCACATAATTGTCAGCATCCAGTTTAACCCTTTCCCCAAATCGAGCTGCACCCACCCCCAGGAAGCGCTCATTTTCATATACCGAAAATATTATGCGGGGATTATCAGGCCGCATGGTCTTTGAGTTCATTCCCTGCTGAGGATCATAATTAGGTAGATAACGAAAAACCTTCAACACTCGTTGGGTACCTGGAATTTTCAACAAGTCGCCTTCCCTGTACATGTTTTCGTTCTGCTGGCCCTCAGCATTACCTTGCTTCACTTTAATCAAATATCCAAAACTCATCTGGTATACTTTAACTCCACCATAGTTCAAAGGGTGGTTTACACTGATGGCAGCTTGTCTGTCGGCTTTCGCGTTCTTCAATACAGTTAGATACGAATAATATTGTGAAGTAGAGCCATCTTCGTTAAACTGGATCTTAAAATCATCCAAATGCAAGGAAAACCCGTTTTTTACGTTCATAACCCGGCTAATATCTACGCTTTTATCCTTCAGCATATGGATTTCACCGCTTTGCCCGAAATACGCATACACTGCTCCCCCGGCAATAATGAATACCATTCCCAGATGCAGCAAGCAAAGACCTACCTGCCTGAGCAATTGCCTGCTTGGAACACCGTTAGAAAAAACTACATAAAGCCAACTTAGCTGCCTCAAGGTACATAAGGTCAGATTAAGCAGCAACAATAGGATCAGGAGTTTAAAAGCTATCGTCTTATAAAATATATCGGGAAGGAACGTGCTGCCCAGGGCTGCAGCCAAACCTACCATTACCAATAGGACTAAACCAGTTTGCATTGCTGCCATGAACTGATAAATCTTCTTCATAATTGCCCACGGGCTTGTTCCCATCATATATCCACTCCTTATTTAGCCCAGCTATCATCCAGCTCCTGACTCCATTCGAATAAATGACACTGGGCACACATTACCTTCGAATCCTGGTGCATGCTATGGCACAAATTACATTCCTGTTTACCATTATGGGAATCATGGGGATTAGACTCTGCAAATTTGGTTTTGGCTTTCACCTTTTCGAAATCATGACATTCCAAACAGAGATCTTTGGAAAAAGCACGTTTTTCCAACGGGGTTTTATAATTCCCGGTGATATACTTGACCCCTTCCTCAGCCTGGATTGAAATTGATGCTTCGTGGCAATCATGGCATTGCACATCCGCATCGGCGTGTTTATTAGCCAGGAGATTACTATCATGCCAGGATTCGTAGTAGGGTTTCATAATATGGCAGCTACTGCAGAAGGCAGGTTTATCACTGGCTTTCACCATAAATATACCCCCTCCCGCTCCAACCACCACCATCACCAAGACAACAATTAACATTACCTTTTTATTAAGAAACCGGGCTCGAAAACCTCTCCGCTGCCTGTCATTATCCTCCATATATACATCCTCCTGTCCATCCTTGTGATTTCATAATTGCATTGCCTGTTTAATAAAAGTCGGGGTTTATGCAGTATACAATCCTATCGCTAAATTTGCCTATGGAGATTCCTACAGTTTTTTCTATGTAAAGCAACAATGACTTGGTGAAGTAATGGATGTTACGCTGGTATTATCCAAATATTCAAAGGAGGCTGGGTATGAGTAACGAAGAAAAAGATCTAAAAGGTATCAATCGAAGAGATTTTATTAAAGGTACTGCCATCAGTGCTGTGGGAGTAGCTTCCGTTAGCCTTTTAGCCGGATGTGGGCAGGATGAAGTTAATCCTAATGGCAGCTCAGGTGCAGCAGCCGACCAGGCCAGCTACGAGGTAGCACCTGCACCAATTCCAGAGAAAAAGATTAAAACTACTGTAACCGCCGATGTAGTAGTAGTTGGTGGTGGAACCGGCGGAATGTTTGCCGCTATAGCAGCTGCCGAGGCAGGCGCCAAGACGATCCTGCTGGAAAAAGGCTCTATAGGTGCGGCTGGCCCAGCCTGGATGGCAGCGGTTAACAGCAGTCTGCAAAAAAAACTGGGGGTAAAAATTGATCGGGATGAAATAGTAGCAGAGATATGCCGCTATGGAGGCCATCTGGTTGATCAGCGACTGATTAATCTTTGGGCCGATAAGAGCGGTGAAGTTATGGATTGGTTTGTTCCCATTGCGGAAGCCGGTGGGCTTCAGATGATGGTGGAAACTGACGTCAAAGAAGGCTTCTATAAAAATTATCCGGTTGCCCACGTAGCCGTAGCACCCGGTAAGGAAGTAACCAGTTTCCCAACCGGAGCTATTGGCTCTGTATATTACCTTCCGGTTCTAGTGAAAAAAGCTCAGGAACTGGGGGTCGATATTCGCTACGAGACTCCTCTGATGCAACTGGATCGTGAAAAGAATGGTCGGGTAACCGGTGCCATCGCACAGAATACCAAAGGTGAATACATCCGCTTTAAGGCCAGCAAGGGAGTCATCCTCTGTACCGGAGGTTATGCGCGGGACGCTAAAATGGTAGAGGAACTATGCCCTGAGGCATTAGCAACCAGCTTGAGCGTATGCCCGCCAACCAATACCGGTGATGGGATCAAGGCAGCTCTCTGGGCTGGTGCAGCCATGGATCCAGTCCATGCTATGATGGTTTTCGATCGCGGCTTGGTCATTGAGGGTAAAAAAGTTGGGCCACCTTGGGAGGGTGGTTATTTACAGTTAGGCAGTCAACCCTTCCTGCGAGTTAATCTGCGTGGAGAACGCTTTGTCAATGAAGACTTGCCCTACGATTATGCCTGGGATGCTGCCTTGATGGAACCCGGTAAGGTCTGGTGGGAGGTCTGGGACGGCAAATGGAAAGAAGATGTCGCCCGTTTCCATACCACTGTCTGCGCTAGAATAATCCCCGATCCGGAGGCTCCTCCTAGAGGCGGCTTGGCCTTACAGGAAATTGAAATTAATAAACTGGTTAAAATGGGATTAGTGAAAAAGGCTGACACTATTGAAGGTCTGGCACAGCAAATGAAGGTACCTGCGGAAAATTTAAAGGCCACGGTAGCAAGATATAACCAACTAAGCCAGCAGGGAAAAGATTCAGATTTTGGTAAGATGGCTTCCCGTTTATCAACGCTGGAGCAAGGACCGTTTTATGCCGCCAATATGGCTGGTATGCTGATCTGTAATCTCAACGGCTTAAGGATCAACACTCAACTACAGGTATTGGATACTGAATTGAATGCTATTCCAGGTCTATATGCAGCTGGAAACGATAGCGGTTCCTTCTTTGCATTGAACTATCCCGAAATGATAGGTGGTCTGGCTCTAGGTCGCACAGCAACTTTTGGCCGACTGGCCGGACAAAATGCTGCCGGCCAAAAGGCCTAAGTTTCATTAAAAACACATTCTCCGCATGAATAAATAAATTCCCTCACCGCAGAGAACCTGAGCGCTTAAACGCTCAGGTTCTCTGCTCTTTGCCTGTCGACAAAAGCTAATCTTTAACGTTATATTGAAAAGATACGGCAAAAAGGCCGCTCAATCAACGTACAAAAGTACGCCTCATTCGCAGCCTTTTTTCACGCCTGATCTTCACTTCTGTCAAAATCCTGACGGCCATTTAGAGTTAAACGCCGGTTCTCATTTCATCCAGCAGTCCATATCCCTTTATTTTTCTATAAAGGGTGGATCTGCTCATCCCTAATCGGGAGGCAGCTTCACTTATGTTATGGCCGGTTTGGAGCAAAGCCTGCATAATCGTTATTTTCTCCACTTCTTTCAAGGACAGCTCTTGGCCGCTTTTGGAGTTACCGGAAATCGGCTCTGAATAACCAGCTATAACATGGTTAGGCGTAACCGTTGATCCGCTAATCACCTCGGGGAGATCCTCGGCTCTTATAATCCCATCACTCGCCATGGTAACTGCACAGAGCATGGCATTTTTTAACTGTCTTACATTGCCCGGCCAGCTATATTGCAATAAGCGATAAATTGCCGCATCGCTCAAAATAGGAACGGAAACGTTTTGATCCTCGGCTATTGTCTTAACAAAGAATTTGGCCAGGCTAACTACATCGGAAGCTCTTTCCCGCAAGGGTGGGATATGAATGGTAAATACGGCTAAACGGTAGTACAAATCTTCGCGAAATTGCTTATTCTCTACTAAATCGACCAGCTTTTTATTGCTAACCGTAATCAGTCTGAAATTAACCGGTATATAGCGGCTGCCGCCCACCCGCATGACCGTTTTCTCTTCCAGTACTCTGAGTAGTACCGGTTGCAGGTCCAGCGGCATATCTCCAATTTCATCCAGGAACAGGGTTCCGCCATTAGCCAGCTCAATTTTACCGGGCCGGCCTTGCCGCTCGGCGCCGGTAAAGGCTCCTCCTTCATAACCAAAGAGCTCACTCTCGATTAAGCTTTTAGGAATGGCCGCACAATTAACAGCGATAAAAGGCTGATTGGTCCTGCTTTCGTTATGAATAGCCTGAGCCAAGACTTCTTTGCCGGTGCCGCTTTCCCCCTGAATAAGAATATTGGCATCCAGCCGAGCAACCTTTTGGGCCATATTTATTGATTTAATCATCACATCAGAATTGCCTACCATGTTATCAAAGGTAAACCTGGTTTCCAAGCCGCTGATCGGGCCGGTTAGCTTGCTTAGCCGACTTTGTTTAAAACTTAATACACAGCCAAAAATAATACCGTAAGGGTCTTTTACTGGCTGGGCAGAACGCAGGTGCAGGCTCTGGTTCAAGCCTTCAATTTTCATCTCCGTATTGAAAATCGGACGTCCCGTCTCCAGTACCGATTTAATAAGCGTTTGATTGCCAAAGACATTTTTTATTGGCTTTCCGCTCAGTTCTTGCCCCAGGGAGCTTAATAGTTTTTGGGCTATCATATTAGCCTTGGTAATAACGCCAGAACTACTAATGGTAATTACCGCATCATCAGCGGCTTCGAGCGTAACGCTGAGCAGTTCACTATTCAAGGATAATTGATACTGATTCTGAATAGCCCAAGCCGTAGAAACCGTTAAGCCTAATGAATGGGCATTCTGATGGTGCAGATAGGGACTGATTATCGTAAGGCTACCTGCCAAATTACCATAGGCGTCGAAAATTGGAGCCGATGAGCAGGCGGTCTGATTGAGACTTAATGCGTTAATCTCCGGAGTATTAAACTGATCTGCACTCCCCAATAAAAGTCCCAGCACATACGAACAGGTCTCCAGGTAAAGCTCGGGTCCACATAATTGAATGGGTCTTCCCGTTAAGAGGCTTAACACATGCGAGCAGGTTCCTACTGATTCTTCAGTCCATACTGCACCCGGCGATAGTTGAAACCTTTCCTTGACCTGCTCCAGAACTTTCTGATTGCCGGTAACTACACGCAGAATAATTCCTTTCTCATCAGTTAAGAAAATCAAGTAGTTGCTGTCCATCGTCTGTAGTTGATGTATATATGGGTCCGCCGCCTTTATAAAGAAGTCTTTTTCACGCAGTAATTCTTCAAAAGCATATTCATCTATTATATGGCAGTGGTTATACGTAAAAGGGTCCAATCCGTAATTATACGACCTGATCCACGAGGCAACTATCTCAGGACGAACCAAATCTACCTGGGCCGGGCTAATACGTTGGTTAAGCACATCCGTTTTTTGCTTTTTAATACGTTCCATCAGGACAATTTCATTATTATTCGGATTTTGCGTAATGATATTGTCCCTGATGGGACTTAGCATCTGTTCCAGAGGCCACATGATAATCCACCCCTTATTGTTTTTTCTTATGGACCCCTCTATCAATTCTCATAATAGCACATTTTATATCTTCTCATGTCATATTTTAGCTGCGTATGTACTATTTTGAACATGGTTAATTTTACGTCTATATGCAACAAACGCTGAAATGCTCCCCTTGAAGCCAAATCATTCTGGTTGGCACGCATGTTGCAAAAGGATACCTATGAGGTGATGTATTATGTCGATAGCAGCAAGAAGCTCATATCAGTTAATTGACGGACTGCTTGAAGAGGGACTAGGCTTTGTTGTTTCATACCTGGAAAAATCAATAAGGCGATCCATAATAATTGTGGATCACAACGGCCTGATACACTATCCTATCCTGCCCATAAATTCCGCCGGGATTGATAACGTCTTTATTCAGCTTCCATCCAGCCATAATGACCTGGACTATTATTACCAGGAAGCTGAAAAATACCTCTCCTATCCGGTTGAATACAATGGAAAAACCGCTTATATAATCGTTAAAAATCTCCCCATTAAAATGCTGGCCTCAACCCTGGCAATTTTGATTGAAGCCAAGTTAGCCATAAAATGCTATTTCTCCAACCTGAATAAGTCAGGCAAAAATGCTGAAACGTTTGCCCGTAAACTAGGTGAATATCTATTCTTGCCCAGTAACGAGAACCTTGCGGATATCATAAAACTGAGTGATGCCGATTTAAATCTCCAGGCGGCTTACTATGTAGCCATAACAGAAGTTGATGAAGTCAGGTGCGATATAGATTGGCAGTCAATCTGTGCCTATTCCAGAGACCATCAGAAAAGAGACCAGTTGGAGTTCATTCCCCTGGCCTGGTCAAATTGTCTTATAGCGATCATCCCAGCTCGCAATATAAACGATAGTCTGGAAACTGATACCGACTGCCCCCGGTTGCTTAAGCACAAGGAATCAATGGAAAGCGCATTTAAGCTAATTTTTTCTCAGGGTATAGGACAACCATATCCATTGATAGATATCAAAAAAAGCTTCCATGAAGCTCGCATTGCCTTGACGCTGCCCCGTCTTATGGGTGGCAACAATTTTAGCCAGCAGTTTTCCAAGCTAGGAATAGCCTCACTTATCTTCTCGCAGGACAGTGAGATGCTAAAAAGCTTTTGCTACAAAACCCTGGGCAAACTGATGGATTATGATAAAAGCAACCACTGCGAACTATTATCTACACTGAGACAACTACTGGATAATAGTATGAACTGGAAGTTGACTGCAGATCGTCTGTTTATACACATCAACACCCTTTACTACCGGGTAAATAAGATTGAAAAACTGCTTAATCTCGATCTATCCAGAATGGAAACCCGGGTAAATCTCTATATGGCCATTAAAATATGGGATACCCTCACGCTGAACAATACTGTAGATTAATTTGCAGGATTATACGGTAAGCTGTGCCCTGCGCAAATAGATCTAAGGCATTTAAATTGATCTAATATTTAGCTCCACAAGTTGGAATACTAAAAGAAAACATTGGGGAGCTGATTTATATACGTAAGACATTGAGCGTATTCATCGTCACGATTCTGCTTTTGTGGGGTTTCGTTTATGGAAAGGGAATGTTGGTCAGCACCATCGGCGGGAATCAAAATGAACCAGTTATAAGCCTGGGGCAGGATTTAACCTCCAGCCAGAGAGATGAAGTAATGAATTACTTCCGTAACAACGGGGACACAACCAACGCCCGCCTTATAACAGTAAGCAATCAAGAGGAAAGAAAATACTTAGAGGGTAAAATTGATTCCAAGCTTATCGGCAGTCGGGCTATATCTTCGGCCTATGTGAAGCTTATGCAAAATGGGCAGGGTATCGATGTCAAGATCAATAATATCAGTTGGGTTACAAAATTTATGTACGCGAATGCTTTATCTACCGCAGGAGTAAAAGATGCCCAGGTGGTAGTTACAGCCCCGTTTGAGGTTTCCGGAACGGCCGCCCTTACTGGCATCATAAAGGCTTTTGAATTGGCCAGCGGAACTAAACTATCGGAAACTGCGAAAGAAACAGCACATCAGGAGATGGCGGAAAGCTCCAAACTGGGTCAGAAGATTGGTAAAGATAACGCGGAAAAAATAATTTATGAAGTAAAACGACAGGTTATAGAAAAAAATTTATCTGACCCGGAGGAAATACGGCGCATTATTATAGAGGTTAGTGCTAACTTAAAGGTAAGCCTCTCCGAATCAGATATCGACAGAATAGTAGAATTAATGCAGAACCTCAACCGTCTTAACCTTAATATATCCAAGCTAAACCAACAACTTAATCGGGTTCAGCAAGGTCTGGAAGATATAAAGACCAGCAGCGGCAAGGCCCGCGGCGTTATCCAAAGGATCATAGATTTTATTAACAACCTGCTGCGCAGCTTGGGCATAGCTTAAGAAAACTCGGCTTACGCCGCTACCTTAAAAGCGACCAGTGGGAGCATCAGTAGTACCCGGAGGGTGAGCCTTTAGGCGACAGCGGTCGCTCCTTGC
>CAZEDT010000055.1:0-27473 GCA_964510795.1 uncultured Syntrophomonas sp. | reverse complement strand
TACTGATGCTCCCACTGGTCGCTTTTAAGGTAGCGGCGTAAGCCGAGTTTTCTTATTGGGCAAAATTAAACCACACGGCTTAATATGATCATGCCGTGTGGTTTGATTTTTGGATTTATGAAATTACCGGTTATATTATTTAAGCCCGCCTCCAAAACGATTTAGCGCGATGTTAAACTCAGGTATGCCTGAGGCATAGGGGGCTATCTCATAAAGAGGAAAGTAGATTATGAGGCGGTTATCCTGCAGATAGTAGCTCTGAGTATCGGATATGCCTTTAAAGCCACTATCTCCATCAAAAAAAACATCCGGTCGGCTGCTGATAGACTGTTTTATGGCATCATTAATTGTGGCTTTATATGCATAGTCTGCCTTGAAAAGATCTTTAAGAGTTACTTCTTGCCCGGTCTGGATATCATAATTATAGGCTCGGCGTTCGGTCATGCCATGGGCTCCACCGGTGTAGGAATAGTAGTCCACGTAAAAACTAAGGATCTTGCCATCGCAGTGGTATTGCGGACAACGGCTCAACAGTTCATACTTGCGAAAAGGGAAGTCGTTCTGTTTTGATTCCTTGAGATGGATGTCTGGACTTTTTCATTTTTTATACCACTAATCTGGGGAATATTCAGGTCAATATTTATTAAATCTGAAGACTTGGTTACTTTATTAACTTTAACTAAAACGCTTTGGTCGTCCTGGTTTTCACCTACTACGATCTTCAAATTAAACTTTTGCAAAGGTTGTACGCTTTCCCAGGGACGGGCATAGATTAAATTAATTTCAGTTTGCCCCGGTTTCAAGGCTTTAAAAGTATAATACTGACGTCCTCCCTGGCCTATTCTTGGGCTTTGGACAGGACTGCTAAAGGCTTCACCGCCAAGCGATACTATGTTTTTGTCATAGCTGTCAGACAAATTCCAGGTATAACCGGTAGTAGGGTTGCTGGCCAGCGAAAGGGTAATACTTTGTCCAACTCCCATGTTATATTCTTTTCCATTGTAGTTTTCATCAATGGTTATTGCTCTGGCACAGCGATTTAACACACTGGCCAATTCACCACGCTTGACTGCATCATTGGGGTGAAAATAACCTCCGCTGCCAGTCATCAAGCCGGTATTGTTTACAAATATTAGGGCGTTCATATCTTCCTGATTTAGTTTTTGGGTATCTGCAAAAACTGGCATCATCCGGTTCATGGGCAGATTAATGTTTTTGGCATTGAAGGCGCGGTAAACTGCCCGAGCTAGTTCTATGCGGCTCACTGCACCGTCAGGCTGCAGATTGCAGCCGCTATCCAGGACATTATTAATAGCGCACATTACCAGGGCTTCTGAGTACCAGCTATGATCATTGACATCCCAATAATAATCACTGGCCAAAGGCTGTTTTATGAATCTGGTCTTGCCGTAATCGAGTTGGAAAGTACGTTGTAAAACAACTGCTAACTGAGCCCGGCTTATTTGGGAGTCGGGTGCGAATATTTTGTGTCCCTGGACATTTACTCCTACGCCGCTCATAATGCCGAGATTACAACAGCTCTGAATGTCTTGCTCTGCCCAATGGCTCTTAATGTCTATTAAATCACCGGGTGCTGACTTAGCCAGTGCCGCGGCAGGAGACAAGCATAAGAAGATAACAACTAATAAATAGGATATTTTGCGCTTCATCAAAAAAACCACCTTTTTCGTATTTGAAACATTATACGTAGAAAAAGAATTATAACTTACATACCTGGATATTAATCCGATTTTTTTGTCAGATGATTAGTGATTTAGTTACAGATGTATGGACCTAGCTGTTCCATACATTTTTTTCTCCCCTTTTTTTCTTGCGATTAAATACTTTGGCCTCTCTGCCAAGAAAATACCTTTTTTCTTAAATTAAAAGGGTTGTTACCTAGCCTGCAAAATTACCCCCATCATTTACCATCCGCCATTTGCCTATAGCTTCAAACATTGGACAATTCGTCTGTTAGCCCCAATGCAATACCAGATATAAAACCAATGCCCATATTTACCAAAAGGCAGAAAAGAAAAAGAGTCGAATTATTATAACAAGGAGGCGCTAATCGACATTTTTGGAGGTATATACTTATGAAAACACAGATGAAATTCAAAAATAGAATAGCTGCACTTATTTTATCTCTTACCTTTGTTTTAGGGATGACAATGTTTTGGTCTCCAGAGGTGATGGCGGCCACTGCAAGCACTATCAGCAATTACAATAAGGACGAGAAACCAATCGTAGATTCCCTGCGTAAAACCTACAATGGCAGCTTAGCCCAGACTTTGGTTGGAAGAGCCATATGGTATATGGAATATGGTTATATGGTATATGGTCATTCCAAATATCCTACTACCGGCTATATTGATTGTTCCAACTTTGTGTCATTGGTTTACAAAGATTTCGGGTATTCCATTACCTCTGCTGCTCGAAACTATGGCCAGGTTGGGGTCAGGGTTGAAGGTGTTTATGCCAGGAAGATACCTGGCTCCTCAAAGTATACCCTGGTAGGCGTGGAGAAACTAAAACCGGGTGATATATTTACCTTCTGGGCAAAGGACGCGAATGGGAAAAAATATATAAGTCATGTGGCGCTATACATGGGGGTAGTGAATGGCAAACCATGCATTATTAATACGTGTAAAGGAAACCCAACTGCCATAGGAATTATTAGTGACTTTTCCTATTGGTATGGTTCAAACTTATATCAGGTGCGGAGAGTCCTGCCGAGTAGCGCATACGTTGCTGGCGGAAAAATAATAGATAATGGGCCGGTTATTCCAGCTAAATATCAAATGAAACCGGATAAGCCAATTATAATGCCAAAAAATCTCCCATCCGGCTTCTAATGCACTGCTCACAATAGCATTACGTCTCCTTACAATAAACCCTTCCCTGACGGGAAGGGTTTATACTGGCGATTGCTGCTCTGTGAAAAAACCGATCGATCCGATTTAGTGTTCTAACTGAGTTTATGGATTAGCTTATCTGTTCTCGGTTCAGGTTTGTGATTCAAATAGAACTTAATATCATTTAGAGGAGAATACCGAAGCATGGCAGTAGCTAATTCAATCGTGCCCAGAATTCCGCAGATCGTACCCAGCCAACCAGTAATTAATTCAGTTCCTGAGAGAATGAAACAACAAAAACAAAAAGTGTAACGAATAAGAACGCCATTTTTACTAAGCATAATATCACTCTCTTTCTTTCATGGTTTTTTCACTGAGCATTTTTAATAATATGGATGTTTTAACCAATATACAGCAACTTACATGCCAACATTTTAAATTCAACATCATTTCTTTTCTTAAACGCAGACAATGCCCCTATCCGGGACATTATCATATATTTTATAAAAATATAAATTGCAGCAGCTAATTAGTATGTGTCAAAGTTGTAATGACCTCGCCAATTATGTAATATGAGTGACACTCTTGATGCATCAAGCAGCGGCCAAGCATAGAATGCTATTGGCGGGATTTCCCAACTATATTACTGCATAATTCCGCGGTGTCAGACCGATTCATTATACATGTGTATGTCTTAATCACGGGCTTTTCTTATACATAGATTTTCACCCCCGTCACCAGCTTCTTAGCTTACAGACTTTGTCAACAAACTAAGAAGCCTTCTAATTCAGAAGGCTTCTTATATATCAAATATTACAGTTGGGAGAATAAGCTATGACTATCTGAGCAATCACATTTTACTCTGATCGATCTTTGAAGGTACTACAACATGTTCCATCGGCAGTGTTTGCCACGCCGTCTCCCATCGCTTTAACCATCAGTTGTGAGGCATAACAGGCCTGGCTTTTGTTATACTGACAGTTGTCTACGCTACATTGCACTTTCAAGCTAGGTGATTTCATTTTCCGCCTCCTCACTCGTAAGATATTTATATCTTTCCCATTGAGAAAAAATTTAAGTGTCCATTATTTGTAATTATATCTCTGGTTTTCCGCTGCCTTAGTTGCTTTGAAAGATAACTCAACACGTGTACTTAATAAATGTCAGGGCATGTATGTGTTGATAATTATTATGTAGCCGGGAAAAGATAATACTACAGTTAAAAATGGAATTACTGCTCAATAATTGATAAAAGAATTGCCAATATGCTTAAAATGTACTAACTTCTATAATGAAATAATCAAATAAATATTAATGGAGGATTACAAAATGAACCGTACATTTGCTATGGTAAAACCAGATGGAGTGCAAAGAGGCTTGGTAGGTGAAGTTATCAGCCGATTTGAAAATAGGGGCATAAAGATTGCCGCGTTAAAAATAATGAGGATTACACCAGAATTAGCTGAAAAACACTATGGCGAGCATAAGGGGAAACCTTTTTTTGCTGATCTAGTTAATTTTATTACTTCCGGTCCGGTTGCCGCCATGGTTTTAGAAGGTGAAAATGTTATTCCTATCGTACGTACCATGATGGGTGCAACCAATCCTAAAGATTCAGCACCAGGGACCATTCGTGGTGACTTTGCTATGACCATTGATAAAAATATAATTCATGGATCAGATTCACCAGAAAGCGCTTTACGGGAAATTGGCATTTTCTTCACGGAAGAAGAAATAGTGGCTTACAAAAAAGTTACTGAAGAATGGATCTATTAGACTAAGTGCCGCTAATAACCCCAATAGTACAGGAGGGGTAAAGGAGAATAATGAAAAGGATGCTTTTGCTTTTAAAAAGTATACATAGGCAAATGCCCGAACTAAAAAACTATTCCCAATAGAATAAGATGAAAAGTGAGAAGGCGGTTTGAAAGACCGCTTTCTCATTATTGTTCCTTAAACTATTTCATGCAGCAAAGCTTGTTCAATTCTATATTAGTAGCTATCTACTTGTAACGTTATTTCTTTTATGCCATTTTTCAGTACCGCAAACACCCCGTGTAACCGGAGCCATAATCAAAAACGTTTCGCCTACGAAAACTAACAACTACAATTGTCCTGGTTAGCTGCCCTTTAGAGATACAAATACCGTTATCTATATATGTGCTTAACCAAAAGGATGAATGACCGCTATGCCTTCGAATAACCGTCCTGGCTTCAAAAAAACGGCAAACGGTAAAATGAAAAAGAAGTAAGAGGAAATTACCCCGCCGACTATTGTAACGGTTTGCCAGGTTGAACTACATGTTTGAGAGCTCGGTCTGCGGCTGTTGGTAGAAGGAAAAAGAAGTAGAGGAGGATTACGGGTGGCAATGTTTTCGGAGTCAGGGCTGGAGGCCAGTGGATTCAGAGCCGGTGAGAAACTACAGCTATGTGAAAAGTGCGGGTTATCACTGTATTACGTACCAGAGCAAGGCTTTTGCTGCCTTAGAGGACATGACTGCAGGGCCACTAAGCAAGCTGTAATTTGTGATTCCCTGGATGCAACTAATGCGAGGGAGCAATTAAATTCAAGGGTGTAAAAACGGAGAGAAAAATTATATTTTATCCAGCCACCTTGCCGCTAGCTGTCAATATGCTCAAATAATCGTAAGCCTCTTTTCCTTCTCGAATATAACGTATTGGCAGAAAAACAGCAGTTACATACAGAACTAACTCATATCTAAAAAGGTAAAATATGGAAATAAAACCAAAGATTAACTATAATATACATATGTCTGGGCAATAAATATCTCATGGATGGAGGTGAGTACGGATCGAGGAAATATCATTCAGCCATCCTTCCCGGAACGAGTTACTCAATCCGCAGTGATGAAATCATGGAGTTGTCATAGTCTTGAAAAGGTTCCAGGATTTTAAACCGGCCTTATATCACAGTACTCCGTACCCTTGTCCTCAAGTAATAGCGCAGGCACTTTTCATATCGCCGGTTTCGCGCAATTGCTGCGGAATCTAAATCTAATGCTAACTGTTTCGCAGCAAATTTGTAATGTATTATTTGGAGGGATTAAAAATGCCGGTAAATTCACCATTTGAAACTGCGTTTCGTTCGGTTCAAGAAACCTTTATGCGCCACGCTATAGCTCACCCTAACAAGACCGCCATTGTGTGCGGCGATGCCCGCATCACGTGGAAGGAGTTTAACGAACACTGCAATCTTGTTGCCAACAAGTTGATTCAAATAGGAGTCAGTAAAGAGGAAAAGGCATGTACTCTGTTGCCGACCATGCCTGAGACCCTTGAGGTAATGTACGGCATAGTAAAAGGAGGGGCGTGCATGGTTCCGCTTTCGGGCCTTATGAGTTCCTCAACCTTAGCTCTGATGATCAATGACTCGGATGCCTCGTTGATTTTTGTAGGCCCGGGAATGGATCAACTCATTGACCCGATTCGCGACCAATTGGTCAACATTCCGTCGGAAAATTACATTTCAGTGGGCTTTAAAAAAGAGGGTTACATATCTTATCCCGATTTTGTTGCCGACTCCTCACCGGAAAATCCACTCCTTAAGTTTTACCCTGATGAGCTGTGGTCAATACTATATACTTCGGGTACCACCGGGGTTCCAAAAGGGGTTATGCACACTCAATACGGAAGACTTATGTATTCTATGAGCTGTGCTGAAGGCTACCGAGTACACAGCGATACTATCACTCTGAGCAGTACCCCATTGTACACCAGTGGCACCACTATGCTTGTAATTGCTACTCTTCAGATCGGTGGTACTATAGTGCTTATGCCTTCATTTGAACCTGGGGAGTGGCTGAGATTGGCCGAAGTTGAAAAGTGTACTCATGCCTTCATGGTTCCGACCCAGTATTACATGATCTTGAATCACTCTGACCTTGACAAGCACCAATATTACTTCGAAATGATGACCTCCACCGGTTCTCTGCTGAGGCCCGATGCCAAAATAAAGATCATTGAAAAATTTGGTATGGTATTTTGGGAACTTTACGGCCTGACGGAAGGTCCTTCGACCGCCCTGGATCCCAAGACTGCAATCAACAAACCGGCTTCGGTTGGAGTACCGGCTAACTTCCATGCCTTTTACATTATTGATGAGGAAGGTAACATACTCCCTCCCAATGAAATTGGAGAATTGGTGGGTTATGGAAACGCCATGTTGAAAGGCTACTATAAGAAACCGGAATATACCAAGTCCGTAACCTGGATTGATCCAGCTGGCAGACACTTTCTGAAAACCGGAGACATGGGGAGGATCGATGAAGAAGGGCATATCTATATTATGGATCGTAAGAAAGACATGATCATCTCTGGGGGCAACAATATCTATGCCTCCGACATTGAGATCATCGTTAACCAACATCCAGATGTTCAAGACTCAGCAGTTATTGCTATTCCTCATGAAAAGTGGGGTGAAACTCCACTAGCCCTAGTTATACGTAAGCACGGTGCCACCACTTCTGAAGACGAGCTTAAGGAGTGGCTCAACGCTCAACTGAGCAAGTACCAGCGGGTTCACACAGTAGAATTTCGCGCAGAATTTCCCCGCAATGCCTTGATGAAGGTTTTGAAACGGCAACTGCGCGATCCTTATTGGGAAGCGGCGGGTCTGGGAACAAAGTGATCAACCCGGTTTTATTAGGCATCAGTCAGCACCTGATATGCACCATATCCATTCTCATTAGTATTTGGTGTGATTCTTTCTTTAATATTAAACATAATACAAATCCCCCTTGTGATAGTTTTAAAATTCTACCATAGGGGGATTTCAATTTACTTTCGTTTTCGGGGCTTTTGTTCAGTTTATGAAAGTAGGCGCAGATTTTTTGGGTTTAACTTGCCGAGCAAATCATTTCAATCATGATATGAGAATCATCACCCATGTTATTGCTCATGCTTATTGGTCTTGTTCTTTGGTTCAATGCCAACAATTGCTCTTTCTAAATGGTGATCCTTTATTGCGGTTACTTTAATCGTAAGTCCGAATTCTTCCAATTCAGGTGTGCTTCCTTCTTCTGGGATGAAGCCCAGCAAACCAAATACGAAGCCACTAAACGTATCATAGTCATCATCTGGCAATAATACACCCAGTTGTTGTGCAACCATATCCAAAGGAGCTGCTCCTTGTATCTTCCAAGTTTGCGAATCAATACGCTCAATCAGTGGTGGTTCCTCAGGAATAGAATTATCGTCGTCAAGATCTCCAACCAGCTCCTCAAGCAGATCACTCATGGTAATAATGCCATTTGTGCCACCATATTCATCCATTACGACGGCGAAATGATTGCGATTTCTCTTCATATTATGGAACAATACATCAGTACGTACGGTTTCCGGCACAAAATATGCTGGTCTCACAGCATATTTCAATATATTCTCACGGTTTCTTTCTTTTATCCGGAAATAATCCTTCGTATATAAAACCCCAGTAATATTGTCAATGCTTTCATCACATATCGGATATACTGAATATCTGCTTTCAGTGATGGTCTTATCCCATTGATCATCGCTTTCTTCCAGCCATAAAAAAGAAACTTCGGTTCGATGCGTCATAACATCCTCGGCGTCTTTATTGTCAAATTCAAAGATATTATGAATCATTTCTTTTTCATTCAGGTTTATTGCGCCTTTTTCGCTGCCGGCATCCACCATCATACGAATTTCTTCCTCGGTGACCGCATCATCATCAGCATGTGGATCAATCCCCAAAAGATGCAGCAAACCGTTCGTGGACATGGTTAATAACCAAACGATCGGTGCAAATATCCTGGAAATGATATACACTAGTCCCGACATGCCAAGTGCCAATTTTTCAGCATTCCTCATTGCAACTCGTTTAGGAACCAGTTCTCCCAATACGAGTGTAAAATAGGACAAGATCAAGGTAATTATAATTACAGCTAATGTATCGAGCGTAGAAGCTGGAATTGTAAGTCCTAACCCCACAACCCAGTTTACCAATTTGTCGGAAAAATTATCAGCAGCAAAGGCGCTTCCAAGAAAACCAGCCAAGGTGATACCAACCTGTATGGTAGCCAGAAAGCGCGCTGGTTGATCGGTTAGCTTTGAAAGTCTAACCGCACGTTTATCGCCTGCTGCAGCAAGCTTGGCAAGCTTGTTATCGTTCATGGAAATAACTGCTATTTCTGCACAGGCAAAGATAGCGTTAACAAAAATCAAGATCAGCTGCAAAAGCAGCAACCAAATTATAGGGTCTCCGTCAGGCAAAAGAATAACCTCCTAAATAATAGTTTAATGATAAGGTGGCAGGTATAATAATATACACACAAAATCAGGAACTAAAGCATCGGTTTAGATATTGTTTCATCTCCAAAATTTACCGTTAAAAAAAAGCAACGCGTAGACAACAGATATATTATCTGTTAACCAATACGTGCCGCTTTAAAGGTTTCAATTTTAAATTCTGGTATACATCGCTCAGGTAAAGGTAAATCGTCCAATTATGAAATACACTCCTTGATGATTTTGAAATAAAATATACCATGAAAATTGTAGCAAGTCAACAATACAGCCCTTTATTGAAGTTGATAGCGATTTCGATCTTCCCAACGTCATGGCCTGGAGCGGGATAGCCACCTAATTAACAGAAATTTGGTTAAATCCATGAAAACAAAAAACCCGCAATCACTTGCGGGTTCTGCGTTTTAAATGGTGAGCCATCCGCGACTCGAACGCGGGACGCCCTGATTAAAAGTCAGGTGCTCTACCAACTGAGCTAATGGCCCTTGATTATAAATTGGCTGGGGTGGCTGGATTCGAACCAACGAATGACGGAGTCAAAGTCCGTTGCCTTACCGCTTGGCCACACCCCAACGTGTTAAGTGTATTAAACACCTTATACTCGCCTGGTGCCTGCACCAAACCCCAACGTTACTGAGTATACTAGCATACCCATGTGGCTGTCAAGGATTAATTTGGGGTGGATGATGGGACTCGAACCCACGGCCCCCAGAGCCACAATCTGGTGCTCTAACCAACTGAGCTACACCCACCTCGACGTCAGGCACAGGGAAAAATGGCGTCCCCAGAGGGATTCGAACCCCCGGCCCACGGCTTAGAAGGCCGTTGCTCTGTCCAGCTGAGCTATAGGGACATAAAAATGGAGCGGGTAGCGGGAATCGAACCCGCGCGACCAGCTTGGAAGGCTGGGGCTCTACCATTGAGCTACACCCGCCGGCAAAGAGTATTATACTTCTTTTCAAAAAGCATTTCAAGAATAAAATAAAAAAGTTTACGATACTCACTATTTTTTAAATGGGTAATTACTTGATCCTATCCCTGAAAATCTTTGCTTACTGACATAAGTAGTAAAATATACCCCTGCAGGGGCATCATATATTATATGACTAAAATAGCTTATTTATACTTCAGGATGTAAAAAATGAACAGTTTTGACCTAATTATTATGATTAAGGATTGCTATAACAACGGGGTATATGCAATAATATGTTGATGTTTCCTGAATCATTAATATGAGGTGAAAAAATGAACTATACGGAAGCGTATCGTCGCAAATTGGTTTCCATTGAGGAAGCACTGGAACAGGTGAAAAGCCATCATGAAGTGATTTGTGCACTGGCAGCAAGTGAGCCCGGGGCACTGCTTAGCCAGCTACATACCATTAAGGATCGGGTTGTTGATGTTTCGGTGGTTAATGCCCTGATGATGGGGGAGTATGAGTTCTTTTTGAATCCTGAAATGAAAGGACATTTTCTATTAAATAGCTGGTTTTATTCAGGAGGACCTCGTAAAGGTCATCCTCATGGTACAGTGACCTATGTGCCCATGGAACTGCACAATTTCAGCAGCCGACGCATGGCCTATCGTTCTCCAAATATTTTTATGGGCAGTGCTTGTCCAATGGATAAACACGGTTATCTCTCCCTTTCCCTGTCATCGGTAATGGAGAAGGATTTTATTGAGCAGGCAGATATAGTAATTATTGAAGTGAATTCCAATCTCCCTCGTACTTATGGAGATACGCATGTACATATTTCTGATATTGACTATATAGTAGAGGCCGACCGTGAAGTGCCGGTTATGCCACCCAGCCCGATGGGGGAAAAAGATTACTTGATCGGTTCTTATGTAGCTGACCTTATTGAGGATGGGTCGACCATTCAGATCGGTATGGGTAGTATACCCTCAGCGGTTGCACAAAGCCTCAGTCACAAAAAGGATCTGGGAGTCCATTCCGAGATGTTTAACGATAGTATCTTGGACCTGTACGAGGCAGGTGCCGTTAATAATCGGAAAAAGAGTATCTGGAAGGATAAATTCATTGCTACCGTTGCTTTAGGAAGTAAGCGTCTTTATGATTTTATAGATGATAACATGGCAGTGGAGTTTCACCGAGCCAGTGTGGTTAATGATCCGGCAGTAATAGCCAAAAACCATAAGATGGTGTCAATAAATTCAGCTCTGGAAATGGACCTTACCGGTCAGTGCTGCGCGGAATCCATTGGTCCACGTCTTTTTAGCGGTACCGGCGGGCATAAGGAGTTTGTCACTGGATCCCAAGCATCTGCGGGTGGGAAGTCTATACTGGCGTTTCAATCTACCACCAAAGATGACACGGTCTCTCGTATTGTACCGTGGTTGGAGCCGGGTACCATTGTTACTACGTCCCGTGTGGATGTGGACTACGTTGTGACGGAATATGGGGTGGCCAGCTTGCGCGGCCGTTCGGTGCGTGACCGCATCCAGGAATTGATAAATATTGCCCATCCCAATTTTAGGGATTACCTTCGCAATGAATCCAAAAAAAACATGATCTGGTGAGCCTGGTTATTATTACTTTCTAATTTGGCTCATATAGATCTTAGTATAATACTGGATTTAAGATTTAATATACATTACAAACAATGCCTTCACCTTATGGTGGAGGTTTTTTTAGTGCATCAGAAAGTATAAGTTTTGAGGGGTCCCCTTTACTTATTTTGCTTTAGGGGAATTAGAGCATGTATATGAGTGATATTATGGGCTGGTTATCGAATAACTAAATAATTGTTTGGAAATAAGGACCTACTTTGGTAACCATTCATTGAAATTACTCATAAGATACATTGAAATCTGTAAAAGGAGGTTAGAACGTTGGCTTATATTAATTTTGGAAGTCGCCTTTTGAAGTTGGGTATGAGCGGTACCGATGTCGATATACTGCAATGTCTACTTAATAACCTGCCCAGCCCTATGAGTTTGCCGATTTCTGGCGAGTCCACCTTCGGTCCCAAAACTGAGGCTGCAGTGAAAAAATTCCAGGGTTACTTCAACCTGACGGTGGATGGCATAGTTGGCAAAAACACTTTCCTGTTCATGGGTCAGCAGACCGGGCCTTATCTTCCAACTGGAGCACCTGTGTTTGGTTCACGGACTTTGAGCAAAGGTTCCAGTGGTCGAGATGTATGGGTACTGCAGAATCGTCTATCCAGTACCAAGAAAAAATATGCTATGGCGATTGGCGCGCCAGCTGACTCCATTTTTGGACCCAAAACCCAGGCGGCGGTGAAAATGTTCCAGAAGGACCGCGGTTTGACTGAAGATGGAATAGTAGGGTCCAATACCTACATGCAGCTATTTCTCCATACCTATATGGGCGGCAGGTACCTGCAAAAGGATCGCTTCGAACGCAATCAGGGCTATGATGTTTATTTCCTACAGGTCCATCTTAAAGCCCTGGGCTATTATGACGGAGCATTGGATGGAAAATTCGGCATGGTGACTAGTTCAGCAGTAAAAGCCTTACAGGCAGCTCATGCGATCAAAGTGGATGGAGTAGTAGGACCACAAACCTATTATTATCTGGCCGATATTTAAACTCATGCGGTCAAATGACTTAACAGTAAACCCTATAAATATGAGAAAAGCCGGGGAATTAAATCCCGGCTTTTAACTATTCGATTCATTATTTTGGGGGCGTTCCGTCCTTGGAGCAATATATATGTTTTATCTTGCATTAATAATTATGGCTATATCCGTAAATTATATTTCCCGCAGCCAGGCCCGAAATCCGTTGGCTTTTAACAACTGGCATGCGGAAGTGGCATGATCTCTTTTAACGGTAATTCTTATAGTGCCTTCATCCTCGTCCCTAACTCCCAGTAATTGCAGGTTTTGAATGTTAATCTGCGCTTGACCCAGCAAAGAGCCTAATTCTCCGATAACTCCCGGTTGATCAGGAATAATCGCAATAATGTCGCAGGAATCTTCCAGGCAGGGTCGGATAATGGGAAGGTTCTTTCTAAGTTCCCGGGCACTCTCCAGATACTGCTTGATTGGCTCAGCATTGTCCGCCTGCAAGGCTGCGAGGTAATTCTGAAATTGCTCCAGCATAGATTTTAGTTCATTGGCTACGGCCTCAGAATTTAGCCTGAGAATATCCTGCCATAGCTCAGGGTCGGAGGAAGCTGTTCGGGTAGCATCGCGTAACCCACCCCCTGCTAGAGCCATAGCACTCGGTTTATCCTGCAGATTATTAACCAGGGCGGTGGACATTATATGCGGTAAGTGACTGACCCGGGCGACTACCCGATCGTGTTCCGGAGCTTCCATAATAACCGGGCGAGCACCTATTGCTTTTATTAATACACTTATTTCCTCTACCAGCTCCACAGGTGTGCCAGCTTGGGGAGTTAAAACATAAGCCGCATTTTGAAAAAGAAATTTATCTGCAGCACTTAGTCCACTTTTTTCTGAACCTGCCATTGGGTGCCCACCAATAATGTGCACGTCAGACGGTAATTCTTCTAAAATATGCATTACCCAGCCTTTAACACTGCCTACGTCAGTTACGATCGATCCGGGTTTTAATTGACCCTGAATTTCTGTTACCACCTGGGGGATGATCCTAAGCGGCGTAGCAATTATGACTAGATCGGATTCTGCCAACAGATGTTCATCCAGGAATTCGTCGATTGCCCTAACTTCAATGGCTTGAAGAACGGTTTCCATATCTATATCCCGGCCTGCCACCCTGATGCCGGGACGGCTGTTGCGCAGAGCCATACCAAGGGATGCGCCAATTACTCCCAGACCTATTATGCCTACTTGATTAATCATCTGACTATCCTCTCTATGCAATTCCTAATCATCCAGTAGAGCAATGCTCTCCAAATGATGCACTTTTCTGGTTAATCTGGCAAAATCGTCCGGAATTAGAGATTGCGGCCCATCACTCCAGGCTTCAGCCGGGTTCGGGTGCACCTCAACCATAATTCCATCTGCTCCACAAGCTACTGCGGCCAGTGACATGGGCTCAACCAGTTCTCTTTTACCAGTCCCATGACTGGGATCAACCATAATCGGCAAATGAGTCAAATGCTTAAGCAGGGGTACAGCACTAAGGTCCAGGGTGTTCCGGGTGTAGGTTTCAAAGGTTCGAATGCCACGTTCGCAAAGGATAACCCGGGGATTACCGCTGCCTAAAATATATTCAGCAGCCATTAACCATTCTTCAATGGTAGCAGACATACCGCGTTTTAAAAGAATAGGTTTATTTATCTTGCCAAGTTCCCGCAGAAGAAAGAAGTTTTGCATATTGCGGGCACCTACTTGAATAACGTCAACATATTCAGCCACCATGGCGATCGATTTCTGATCCATTACTTCAGTTACTAAAGGTAATCCGGTTAACTCTCGAGCCTCGGCCATTATTTGTAGTCCCTTTTCACCCAAACCCTGGAAAGAGTAGGGTGAGGTACGGGGTTTAAAGGCTCCTCCCCGCAACATGTCAGCGCCAGCCTCTTTAACTGCCAGAGCTGTTTCCAGAAAATTGTCTCGTCCTTCAACAGCGCAGGGACCAGCTACTATGGTAACTTGACCATCACCGATTAGGTGGCTGCCTACCTGAATCGCCGAGTTTTCGTGTTTGAAATCTCTTGAAGCCAATTTGAAAGGCTGCATAATGGGCACAACCTTCTCAACTCCCGGCAAAGAAGCCAGAATCTGTGGATCGATCTGTCCTGGTTCACCAATGACTCCCATGATGGTACGATTGACTCCTTGAGATAGGTGCACGCTGAACCCTTCAGCCTTAAGACGATTTTCAACTAACTGAATCTGTGCCTGACTGACACCTTTTTGCATTACTACTACCATACTACCAACCTCCTAAATTTTGTGACTAAAAACAGAAAAACCATGGGCAAAGCACATGGTTACACAAAGGTCCGCAGACCATCTATGCCTTCCGTTCTCGCCATACTACCATTTTTCAAAAACAACCCAAATTTAATACCATCCTACAGTTAAAATATTATCATAAGCAAATACTGATTAACAAGGGGAAAGTTTTGTGCGTGTCTTTACATTGGGCGGATTTGGTTTAGGGGCTATCAAATAATATACAAGGCAGAATACTCCGTGGACGTCACTAGTATATTTTTTGTTAGTCCCTTATAATAAGATAATTATTTATATCCCAATATATTTCCAGCCAGTTATAGCTAGTTCATCAAGCATTCAAAAGTTAGAAGTTAGTGCCTGAAACCATTTTGGGAGGCGATATTTATGAACCTGACTATAGAAAAAATAAAACCTTTTGAGTCCGTAATAAAAGTGCCGGGGGATAAATCCATATCCCATCGTAGTGTAATGATTGGCTCTATTGCTAATGGCATAAGTACGGTTGAAAATTTTCTCCCGGGTCAGGATTGTCTAAGTACAGTTAGCTGTATGCGCCAGTTAGGCGCAGAAATAGAAGAGCTCAGCCCTACTAGTTTAAAGATCAATGGGCGGGGTCTGAGGGGACTAATTGAAGCCGGGGATTATTTGGATGTTGGTAATTCCGGTACCAGCATTCGTTTATTATCGGGACTGCTGGCCGGGCAGGAATTCTTTTCGGTTTTAACCGGGGACGCATCCATCCGGCATCGTCCCATGGCCCGAGTAGCCATACCTTTACGAGAGATGGGTGCTCAAATATGGGGGCGTGGAGGAGGTCGTTTGGCTCCGCTAGCCATAAAAGGCAGTCGTCTGCAAGGTATACATTATCAGAGTCCGGTGGCGAGTGCTCAGGTGAAATCAGCCGTTCTATTGGCGGGTCTATATGCAGAGGGAGTGACTTCAGTTACTGAACCGGCTTTATCACGTGATCATAGCGAAAGAATGTTAGCCGGTTTTGGGGCCAATATTGAGGTCGATGGATTAACCACAACCATTAAGCCGGGGGAACTAACTGCCCAGCATGTATTAGTGCCCGGTGATATTTCTTCTGCCGCTTTCTTTCTGGTGGCGGCGGCGATCATACCAGGCTCGAAAATTACGGTCCAGGACATGGGGTTGAATCCGACTCGTACAGGTTTGTTGGATGTGCTGGAAGCTATGGGGGCGAAGATCACAATCAGGAATCAGAGGGTGATTTCCGGCGAGATTCTGGGTGATGTATCAGTTGAAAGCGATGGCTTAAAGGCGACGGAAATCGGCGGGGATTTGATTCCTCGTTTAATTGATGAAGTCCCCGTACTAGCAGTAGCTGCGGCCATGGCTGAAGGTGAAACTGTGATTAGAGATGCGGGTGAATTAAAAGTTAAAGAAAGCAATCGCCTGGAGGCAGTAGCAACCGAGTTAAAACGTTTCGGAGTGGATATACGTGAGACTGAAGACGGTCTTTTGATTAAGGGCGGTCAAGATTATCGGGGGGCAGTGTGTGAATCCTATCATGATCACCGCATTGCCATGGCCTGCACTCTCATGGGACTGGCGACCAGGGGGCAAACCGTAGTGAACAACCCCGAGTGTATAAACATCTCGTTCCCCGGCTTTCAGGAAATACTGGCTCAATTGTGGGAGGTGTAACAAGTGTTAAGGTATTTAACTGCAGGAGAATCACATGGACCGGCTTTGACCGCTATTGTGGAAGGTATGCCAGCCGGCTTGGAGCTAACAGCGGAATATATTAATCGGCAATTAGCACGCCGTCAGCAGGGTTATGGGCGTGGTGGGCGCATGCAGATTGAGACTGATAAAGTGGAATTTCTTGCGGGTATCCGGGGAGGGAAAACCCTGGGTAGTCCAATAAGCTTGCAGATTAAGAATAGAGATTGGAGCAACTGGTCAGCAATTATGGCGGCGGGAGAGGCAGATTTGGAATCCCGACGAGTGTCGGTACCGCGGCCTGGCCATGGTGATTTGGCGGGACATATTAAATATGGCCATCAGGACTTAAGAAACATTCTGGAAAGAGCCAGTGCCAGGGAAACCGCAGCTCGTGTGGCCGCCTGTACAGTGGGCAGAAGACTAATAGAATACTATGGCATGGAAATTACCAGTCATGTTATTCAGATTGGAAGCGTACGAGCCGAATCCTATGAGCTTGAATATATTAGAGAGCAAGCCCCTAAATCAAGTTTATTATGTGCTGATGCCACCGCCGAAGCTGCGATGATAAAAGAAATCGATCAGGCCAAGGAAAAGGGTGATTCCCTGGGAGGAATTTTTGAAGTTATCGTCAGCAATATTCCGGTAGGCATAGGCAGTCACGTGCACTGGGATCGTAAGCTGGATGGACGGATAGCCGGTGCGCTGATGAGCATTCAAGCAATCAAAGGAGTAGAAATCGGTCTTGGTTTTGCAGCAGCTGGATTGCCGGGATCAAGAGTACATGATGAGATATTTAGTGACCAGACAGGTTTTAGAAGAGGTTCAAATAATGCCGGGGGTATTGAAGCCGGCATGTCCAATGGACAAAACATCGTGGTGCGGGTAGCTATGAAGCCGATTGCCACTCTATACCAGCCTTTGCGCAGCGTTAATCTGGAGAGCGGTTTGGAAGCCCAGGCATCCATAGAACGCTCTGATATATGTGCAGTGCCAGCCGCAGCAGTAGTAGGCGAAGCTGTAGTGGCCTTCGAGCTGGCGGCAGCTTTCCTGGAGAAATTTAGTGGTGACAGTATCGCCGAAATAGATAGACGGATAAAGGACTCATAGATTTCATTAATATGAACAGTGTACAAATTATCTGCAGAAAAAGTGAACAGGGGGACGGTTCCCCTGTTCATCCCCTAGCACCTTAACTGGATGAACAGGGGAACCGTCCCCCTGTTCACTTTTTCTGCGCATTTGAAAAGAGGTGCCTTATGAGTAGAATGGTTCGAGTAGACCTAGGGAATCAATCCTATGATATACATATAGGCCAGAATTTTGTGTCTAGCCTGCCAGAATTATTAGCCGGTGTATCCCGTAACAGTTGCTCTATCATGGTGTCGGATGAGCTGGTCTTTAGTCTTTATGGCAAAGAGTTTGTGAGAATCTTGAGCTCGGCAGGCTTGAAGATTGAAATTGCCGTGCTTAAAGGGGGAGAGTCCTGTAAGAGTCTGTCTACTCTGAGCTGGCTCTATGAACAGATGATTGAGAAGGGATTGGACCGCCAGTCAACGGTATTTGCCCTGGGTGGAGGAGTTGTCGGAGATATCGCCGGATTTGCCGCAGCTAGTTTTATGCGAGGGATTGGATACATACAGCTGCCTACCTCCCTTTTGGCTCAGGTGGATAGCAGTGTGGGGGGGAAGACGGGAGTAAATCTACCGCTGGGTAAAAATCTGGTGGGAGCCTTTTACCAGCCTGGACTGGTTTTTGCCGATGTTAATTTGTTAAATACGCTGGCGGAAAAAGAATACCAGACTGGGCTGGCAGAAGTAATCAAGTATGGTGTTATCTGGGATCTTGAATTCTTCAACTACCTGGAGGAAAATATTGAACCAATAAAGGGTAGAGATATGGAGTGCCTGATCCACATTGTATCGCGCTGCTGTGAAATCAAGGCGGAGATTGTTGCCCAGGATGAAAAGGAAAACGGGATCAGAGCTTTATTAAATCTCGGGCATACTTTCGGACATGCGTTTGAATCCCTGACCGATTACCAGAAGTTCACCCATGGTGAAGCAGTGGCTGTTGGCACGGTCTATGCTGCACGTTTGGCTGCTGCGCTGAATATGATGTCAGAACAGGAGGCAGAACGGGTCACCGCTCTCATTCGCAATTATGGTTTGCCGATTAATTATGGCGATTTGAACCCTGGTGAGATTGTGAAGCGAATGTATCTTGATAAAAAAAGTGTAGGCGGAAACATTAACCTGGTTTTACCGACAGGGATTGGTAAGAGTATGTTACTAAGCGGTGTCAGTGATACACAGATTGAAGCAGTACTTAAGGGTTAATACTGGACGGTTTCCTGATAAAATTATTTTCTTACTATGTGTAAGGGCAAACCTTGGTTTGATCGGGGAATTATAAAATATTAGGCCTAAATCTAAAAAGATCTTGCATTCACTTTTGAATGTGTTATAATTAATCCTAATTTTAAAAACAGTAAAAACGATGAACGAGCAAAGTAAGTTAAACCCAGCTTTCACAGGGAGAGGGTGTCGTCGACTGGGAGCACCCTTAAAGCATGATTAACCGAAGTTCTCTCGGGAGTTGCCAGCTGAAATCTCCATGGAGACATGTAGGCCGGGCCGTAGTCTTCCAACGTTAATTGGAAGGAGGTATCGGAACATATTAGTTCCCGCACCTTTTGTAAGAGTGGGTTTGTTGTAAAAGACAAACTAACTAGGGTGGTAACGCGGTTAGCGAGAGCTTTTCGTCCCTTGAGGATGAAAGGCTTTTTTTATTTTCCGCCAGGAACAATTTCCCGTACCTCGGGGCTGGTGACAGCCCCAAATGAGTGGGCTCATTTATTGAGTCAAACAGGGTGGTACCACGGAAGCCCATAGCTTTCGTCCCTACGAGGGACAGCAGCTATGGGCGATTTTATTTTATAGGAGGCAGTAAAATGATATTAGTTATGAATATTGATTCAACGGTAGAGGAAATTACTACGGTTAATGAGCGCTTGGAAACTATGGGCTTTCAGAATCAGATAATCCATGGGGTGAAAAAAATAGTGATCGGAGCCGTCGGGGACCCCCTGACCCACGACGCACTAAAAGAACTGGTGCATATGCCCGGAGTGGAGAAAATAGTGCCGATTATGAAGCCTTTTAAACTGGTTAGCCGGGAAGCGCAGGAGGAAGGGTCCATAATAAAAATCAAAGATGTACGGATAGGCGGTAAGGATATTGTGGTTATAGCTGGACCCTGTGCGGTTGAAAATCGGGATCAAATAATGAGCGCGGCTCAATCTGCTAAACATGCCGGAGCCAATATGATAAGAGGAGGAGCCTTTAAGCCGCGTACTTCTCCATATAGTTTCCAGGGCCTGGAGGAAGAAGGGTTAAAGCTTCTTAAGGAGGCATCTGCAGCCACCAATCTGCCTACGGTAACTGAAGTTATTGATGAGCACAGTCTGCAATTGTCCCTGGAATACGTTGATATGCTGCAGATTGGCGCTCGTAATATGCAGAACTTCCGCCTGCTGAAGGCAGTCGGACAGACTAATAAGCCGGTTTTACTTAAGCGCGGTATGTCGGCAACTATTGAAGAATGGTTGATGGCGGCTGAATATATAATGTCGGAAGGCAATCAGAAGGTAATTCTTTGTGAACGAGGTATTCGCACCTTTGAAACCTATACCCGCAATACCCTGGATTTAAGTGCTATACCGGTTGTAAAGAGACTCAGTCATCTGCCCATCATCGTTGATCCCAGCCATGGCACGGGAGATCGTCAGTTGGTTGGCCCTATGTCCCTGGCAGCTATAGCCGCAGGTGCGGATGGATTAATATTGGAGATGCATCCCCAACCAGCCAAGGCAGTATCAGATGGAGCCCAATCCTTGACTCCTCAGGGATTGGATATTTTGATGCAACAATTGCAGGCTATTGCTCCAGCTGTGCAGCGGAGTATGAAAGCGCCAGAAGGAGTGATTTGATAATGCCGGAAGAGTTAGCTTATTTGGGACCAATCGGGACCTTCTGCGAGGAAGCAGCCCGCCAATATCGGGGAGAGGAGGATTGGCAGCTGTTGCCCTGCCGGTCAATAAGGGAAGTTTTTCAGGCTGTGGAACAGGGAAGGGCGAAGAGCGGGATAGTACCCATTGAAAATTCTTACGAAGGAGCTGTGAATCAAACCCTGGATTTGATGACCAGTGATTCTAATGTCAGTATAGCTGCGGAAATAATTATACCAATTAAACAGAACCTATTAACCCACCCTGGCGTATCGGATCGAGAGATTGATTGCATATTGTCGCATTCCCAGGCTTTCGGGCAGTGTCAGGAGTATTTGCATGCTAAATTTCCAGGTGTGGAACGGATAGAGGTTCCCAGTACGGCTGAAGCAGCCCGCCTGGTTGCTACATCCGGCGAGACCTGGGCAGCCATTGCAAACCTGGCAGCAGCTGAGGCTTACGGGTTAAAAATACTGGCGGCGAATATTCAAGACCGATCCAACAACAGCACCAGATTTGTGCTTTTAGATCGGGAAGACAGCCGCTATGCTCCTGGATGTAAAACTTCGCTGCTAGTATATTTGGTGGATCAGCCTGGGGCACTTTTTAAATTATTACGGGAGTTCCATATTCGCAATATTAATTTGTGCAAAATTGAGTCCCGCCCTGCCCGGACCCGTATGGGGGAATATCTCTTCTTCATTGATATAGAGGGGCATCGTCAGGAAGCCAGGGTTCGAGATGTATTGACTGCTTTAAGAGATGTATCCGCAGGACTCCGGGTATTAGGTTCTTATCCAATCGCCAGGTAAAATAACGGGTGGTAGCATATTCCATTGCTATCACCATATTTTTAACCCTATAATGAACATAGTTCATAAAAAGGAGGCTAGAATAAAGATATGCCAAAAATTATTGAAAACCCACAGCAAATAATATTGGAGCATGCTGAGAGAATTCTTGAGCAGCAGGGATATGAAGCCTTAAATATGAGAGCTGTTGCTAAATCCTGTGGGATAGCTACGGGTACCATCTATAATTACTTTCCTACCAAGACAGAACTTCTTTTACAAATGATGACTAATTACTGGGAAATGCATTTCGTCACCATAGATAATATTAGCTCTAGTGATGAAGATTTATTTGTCAAGCTTAGATATATTTTTGATATCATGGAAAAGTTTGTACTTAACTATCGTAAAGTCTGGATGAATATGCACCAAGCAAGTGATGATCTTAACGAGGCGGAAAATCTACACCATAACCATGATTACATGCGAAGACTGATAGAAAAGGTGGAGCAAATACTCCTGGTTGAGATGCAACGAAAGACGGCTGCATTTCATTATCCATTGTCTGCACGAGATATGGCTAGCTTTATTATCCAGAACGATCTTTCTATTTGTCATATGAAAAATTTGTCCTATCCCTCTTTGGAGCTATTGCTGCGTAAGGTTTTGCAGTAAGGCTATGGTCTTATCAGCATATTTATTGTAAAGGAGCTCTGTAATATGAAATCGGAAAAATCAAAGGTTGTATATATAATATTGATCCTGGGGATTTTTATGGGGGCTATTGACAGTGGCATAATTTCCCCAGCTAGAGAAATTATTCAGAATAGCTTCGGAGTAAGTGCCAAAACCGGAATATGGATGATCACCATCTATAACCTCTTTTATGCTACTTCCATGCCTATTGTTAGCAAGCTGGCTGATAGAAATGGACACAAAAAAGTATTTGTTATAGGCGTCGCCATGTTTGGACTGGGTTCCTTGCTATGTGGGATCAGTAATTTTTACGATAATTTCGGAATGTTGCTTGTTTCCAGGGTTATACAGGCAGTTGGAATAGGTGGAATTATACCCATAGCTACTACTTACATTGGGCAAAGCTTTCCAGAGGAAAAACGTGGAACTGCCCTGGGCATGGTTGGGGCAGTTTTCGGGGTTGCTACTATTATTGGACCGAGTCTAGGGAGTGCTATACTTGGTCTGGCTGGTAATGATAACTGGGGCTGGATTTTCTTTATCAATGTACCGATCAGTTTAATCATTGTATTGCTTAGCAGATATATGAAAAATATGCCCGTTAAAGCAAAGCCAACGATGGATTTGGCTGGGGCTGTCACCATATCAGCGGTTATTGCCAGTCTGCTCTATGGACTTACTAATCTGGACTTCTTCCATCTAGGCCGAAGTCTGCAGGATGTCGCTGCTTATCCATACTTGTTGGCGTTTATCCTGCTGCTGCCTCTGCTCGTTATGGTTGAAAAACGTGCTGTTGATCCGGTTTTAAATATAAAATATTTTAAAAATCAAAAGATGATTCTGGTATTCATAATAGCTTTCATTACCGGTGTGGGTATGATGGGAACGGTGTTTATTCCTCAGTTTGCCGAAAATGTCTTAAGAATTAAAACTGGTACCGGTGGTTACTTGATTACCCTGCTGGCTGTTTTCTCCGGTGTAGCTGCACCGCTTAGCGGTCGGTTGTTGGATAAGAAAGGTGCGCCTTTGGTATTGGGAATTGGTTTTTTATTTATTGTATCCGGGAGCCTGGTTTTAGGATTCGTGGCTACTAGTTCGCTGAGCTTTATTAGTGTTCTGGTGGGTTTGGCTATGGTTGGACTAGGTATAGGATTTACCATGGGAGCACCTTTGAACTACTTGGTATTACAAAACGTTCCTGAGCAGGAAGGCACTACTGCCATGGCTACTATGTCGCTAATTCGATCAATCGGTACCACGATGTCCCCGAATATTATGATTGGGTTTATCGCTCAGGCTGTGAGTAATTTGCAGCCACGTTTAAGTGATCTGCTACAAAAGAATATGGCGTCTACTAATCCTGGTATGGCTATGCCTATAGACATGGGAAGTGGGAAAACAGCGCAGGCATTTTCAAACCTTAAGACAGCTGATGTTACCACTATTGTTGATCGCTTGAAAGATAGTATGCAGCAATTAGTACCAGATCAGTTCGCTCCAATGATCATGCAGAGCATCGAAAAGATGCGCTTTAGCATTGAAAATGTATTTCAGAGCACATTAAATCAGGGTTATACGCATATGTTTACAGCTGCTGCTATAATTGCCGGAATAGGATTCATAATCACGCTATTATTAGGCAGATCGATGCGTATTACTAAGGCTGATTAGAAATAGAAAAAATATCGTAGGTAATGAGGGTACTGGTTAATCAACTAGCTTTACGAGGAATTAGGATGACGCCTCCTGGTGAGATGTCATCCCATAAACCTTGATTTTTATAGTTTAAATGTCTCTCAAGATTGAGAATTATTCAAACTATTGGAACTGCTTAAATATTGAACACGACTGTTCAGATAGGATATATGGGTATCAACTTCATTGGCCATTTGTTCATATCTATCTTTAGCGGACGGATCTTGGGTAGATTGAGCGGCCATCAAATAAGTTCCCTTGGCTGATTCAGCAGATGCTACAGCTTTTTCCAAATCACTTTTTACTGTCATTGTTATACCTCATCTTTCATTTGATAAAATAATTTTGCCAAACATTTTTAATAAATATACTTAGCAGGCAATACAATAAATTTGGATTTATACTAGACTGAAAATAAAATGCCGCGAATACTTGGCTGGATGTGTTTATGTTATTTTATCCATGAGAAAACGTATATTTAATGCAATATGATTTGATTTAAAGGGAAAGCATATAACAGGAGGGATAGCTAAGAGGATAACAAATTCCGCTCTCCTTTCAGCAGAATTAGGAAAATTGAAAAGGGGGAACCTGGAATGGCTGGAATATCTAAATCTAGAATCAAAGAAATCTGTAAGAAGAACAATATCGTTGATGAGAACTTAATCAAAGCAATATCTGAGATTATTTCAGAAAACAACGAGGATGATAAAGGCGATGGCAAACCTACATACGGATAAATATTATCAGCCCCTACGGGGGCATTTTTATTTGGGATTGAAGGTGGTAAAGTGCAATAAGGAATTGACCGCAATTAAAGTAAATGAATATGGGGATTAAGATGCTAAGTCTGATTATTTACTGACTGCTACAGGTGAATTAAAGGTCATTAAAAAGCATTAAATTATAACAATATTTAGTGAGGCCAGAAAAATAAAAACCCCGCAATTTATGCGGGGTTTAGGGCTGTTTAATGGTCGGGGCGACAGGATTTGAACCTGCGACTTTCTGGTCCCAAACCAGACGCGCTACCAAGCTGCGCTACGCCCCGAGCTCATAAATAATAACATCTTTTTAAGGGAGTTGTCAATTTAGATATTTACTGCACATACATTATCTGTAATTGAGGATGATCTTTATCAGGGCTGGGTATCGCCAATTGCTAAATCATGGGCAATTTGCAGGGCCTTAAGCGTTATTTTACCTACGATTCCATCTGCCACCAGCCCCTGGTCCTTCTGGAACTTCAGGACCGCCCGTTGGGTGCGTTCTCCGAAATCACCATCAATCCTTCCCCCATAGTAGCCCAGATCACGCAGCATCTCTTGTACTTCCTTTACATCATTGCCTTTGGAACCAAATTTTAAGTTGCGAATCTTATGCACTATACCGGTTATATTGACCGGAGTACCGATCGGTACTAAATCATAAACTTCAATCACATCTTGATTATACATCCTTACACAACCATGACTGACAGCTTTGCCTATGGAAGAGGGGTTGTTGGTGCCATGTATTCCGTATCCGCCCCAGGCTATACTTAAGCGCATCCACCGGGCTCCAAATGGACCACCTGGGTTAAGAGCCTTCTGAACGATGGTCCATTCACCGGGAGGTGTGGGAGTGGCAGGTCTGCCTACTGCTACCGGGTAGGTCTTGATCTGCTGATTGGATACCAGGGTGAGAATTCTGGTATCGACATGCACATTGATTGTGGGCAAGGTTTTAAGGGTAAAAAGCTTGCGTTTATTACTGGGTACTTTTTCTTGTTTCAATAAAAGTTCCCAGGTATCTGGTCCTACTATACCATCAATTTCTAGTCCGCCCCATTGTTGGAAATGCTCTACCGCTTTAGCTGTTTTTTCCCCATAGATCCCATCCTGAGCGCCAACTTCAAAGCCTTCGGTATTTAATATGTTCTGAATCAGTAAAACATCTGGTCCTTTCATGGGAACTGTATTTAATCTTATAAACCTGCTGGCATATAACATCGCTATCAAACCTCTCGATTTGTATCTATTGATATATTTTATTGACAGTAACGGAATTGGTTACAAATATACAAAAATAATGCACGGATGTATCTTGTGGTAGCTTTTAGAAACTAATGCTAAAATATAATAATAAATGGGTAATATTGGGGAAGAGGGAAGAATTGTGCACAGAAATAATTTTAGTCACATTCAATGGCCGAGAGTCCTGGTTATACTGGTAATTAACCTCATTGCAGGAGCTTTTTTATACTGGAATATTATAGTTCTGTCCGAAAATCTACTGAGACAAGCAGAAGCTTCTTATATGCGGGAACAATTACATAAGATGGAATCCAGTCTGCTGGAACTGACAGAGGAATGTCAGTCCTTAAGTACCAGTATTGCCAGGGATTCTTCAGTGCAGAAGGCTTTTATCAGTGCTGACCGTTCACGTATAAACACGTTAATGCTGCCTGCTTATTCAAAGTGGCAGGATAAATATCGGGTAAATCAAATGAGACTTATTTCGTCAAAAGGAATAGGGGTTTGGGATATCAACAGTCCTATGGGCTCAGGCAATGATTTTAGCTATCGGCGGATTATTCAGCATACAATTAATAAGAAGGAAAAGCAGGCAGCAATTGAATCTAGTGAGGAAACGAATTCCATTGTGAGTACGGTTCCAATATTTAGCGGGGATAACTTCCTAGGTTTGTGTGAGCTGGGCCTGTCTTTAGAAAGTGCTTTGGGAGGAAAAATAAAAACAAAGGGACCAGACAATTATGCCATTTTTAAACTGGATGGTATCCGAAGCAGTTTGCTATGGGAGAATAAGGCCAGTCGATTGGTATTAAATACGGCTGATATAGAAAAGGTTCAACAGGGCCAAGCATTTTATCGACCCAGCGAGGATAAAAAAATAATGCTGGAAGTAATTCCTCTTCAGGATATAGATGGGATTACGATTGGCTATATTCAAGGGGAAATATCAAGGCAGGTATTTTTCCATGCCCGTCAACATAATTATCTGTGTCTGATTATAATTATGGTATTTATATTGTTGACCAGTGTTTATATACTTTACGGGGTGGGAATCCAATTAACGCCCCATGACAGAGAACTGGTTAATATAATGGAAAACGGTAAGATCAGCCGGCTTAGATTTGATTCTAAGGAAGGCCAGAGTAAAGATTCAGCTGATTAAGAGCTTTGTACTCCTACCCGGTTCGGATGTATTTATTCATAGCCTCATTTCTTAACATAATTTTCCATAACGGCAGGTATAGTTATTGTGATAGAGAATAATGTTTATAATGACAAAATTTCAATAGGGTGGATTTTTTTGTTATTTCCAAATTTTTTAAAAATTCTGTATAATAACCATATATACGTTTTTAGTTTACTTAAGTAGAACGCGATAGCAATTCTGACCAGGTATCACAAAGAATATCGGGAGGAATTATGGATGTCTAACTTACCACTTTATAATCCATGTCCATGTGGAAGCGGTAAAGAGTATGGTCAATGCTGTGCTGAGATATCGACTTGTCAGGTAATTCATTTTCCCCGTGGCAAAAGGAGCAACTACCGTTCA
>CAZEDT010000054.1:0-27742 GCA_964510795.1 uncultured Syntrophomonas sp. | reverse complement strand
ATGGCAAGGAGCGACCGCTGTCGCCTAAAGGCTCGGCGTAAGCCGAGTTTTCTTAGAGTTCCAGCAGAACGGAGACATGTGTTTATGCAATCAATTGATATTATTAATAAATCTGGTAATAAGCTGGCAGCATATCTTTGTATACCATCTTCGAAGCTGCATACGTTTTTAATCGTCTGTCACGGTTTTCGAGGTGCAAAGGAAAATGGAGGTAAGATCTTTGATTTTGCCAGCCGGGTTAACGAGCTGGGAATAGGAGTTTTAGCCTTTGACTTTAGCGGCAGCGGTCAGAGCGCAGGGGATTTTGCAAGTATGACACTTACGCGCCAGGCATATGATTTGCAATGTGTTATTGATTATCTGGATTCTCATTACCATTTGCCGCTGGTACTGCTGGGTCGGAGTTTTGGCGGGAGTACCATTATTGCCGGAGGAGCCGGGGATGAGCGGGTAAAGGCATATGTGTTGTGGTCAACCCCTGTTTTTCTGGCTGAAACCTTTACCCTGATAATTCCTGACGAGTATAAAAACCTGCAAAGGGGAAAGGTAATGCATATCCATGATGAGTTTGGGGATTATGACCTGAATTCTGGATTTATTGCCGATTTTGCTCGTCACGATATGGACGAGTATTTAGAGGCTATGAGTGCCAAATCGGTGCTAATAATTCATGCCGAGGATGACGAATTAGTGCCTGCCGTGAATGCTGTATATATTAAAAATAAAATTAATAAAGCAGAACTTTTCTTGATAAAAAATGCCGGGCATAGATTCTTGTCAAAAACGGCTGAAAGAGAAAATCTCACCCTAACCTGGCTAAAACAGATAACCAATCAACCAGAGTAGAACCAAAATACTGGCGTTGTACTATAATGCCAGGCAGAACGTCCAGAACATGCCAGAGCCGTTTAAAAGTTATTTACATAACAATAATTTGTAAAGACAATTAACAGGCTAGCCCATTAAATAAATTGACTTTTTCAAAAATGATGGGATAATAAAATCTTGTTAATAGCATATATGCTGTACTAACTAGCAGGAGGATATCTGTGCATTTTGATTTTACCAGCATTGATTCGACAGTGCTATATCTTAAGAGTTTTGGAGCTTATGGGCCTCTAGTAGCCTTCCTTTTATTCTTTATTCAGGCAGTTGCTCCGATAATACCTTATGTTATTTTTGCCGGAGCGGCGGGTATGATTTACGGCTATCTGATTGGCTTTTTATTAGCATGGCTTGGGGCGGTAGCCGGCGCTTGGTTCTTATATTGGATCTCAAAAAAAATGGCCGGCAATCGTTTGATTAATAGCATCCAAAGCCGTTACGATTTTGATCTTAAGAGTATTGATGAACGCTATATCTTCTGGGTCTTGTTGGTTTGCCGGATTTTCCCGGTGGTACCAACACCGATTATTAATGTCGGATCTGGACTGGGAGGAGTGAGCCTTAGAGTATTTCTGTCTTCATCGGCTATTGGTAAAATACCCTGGGCAATCATATATGTAGCTTTGGGTAACTACTTCATGCAGTCCAAAAACATATCAACCACCTTGACCATCATTGGACTTATACTCTTATTCTCATTCATAGGCATCTATTATTTCCGCAAGCTTCTTCCTAAATATAGGGCCAAACCATCCGAAAAAAGTAAGAGTTGAAAATCAGAAGCAAAATATGATTTGTGATGTCTTAGGCGTAAAGAGTTGAAGTGCTGCCTGAGATTAATTACCCTTATGTGATATAATTCTAAAGAACTAATATTGGGAGATGATGCATGGTGGTTCGAATCGCTGATTTAGAAGCAGGTAATTATTGGAAACACATGAGTATGACAACTACAGCTGGGGCTGATGGAAAGACTCAAGTTGTAATGCAACTAACAGAGGATTTAAAACAGTTCTATGGAAACATTCATGGAGGAGCTATTGCTAGTTTGATGGATTCCGCTATTGCTGTGGCGGTCAACCAACAATTAGATCCGGGGGAAGGCGCTTCAACAGTGGAAATAAAAATTAATTATTTGCGTGCTGCTAATGAAGGAACCCTCTGGGGCGAAGGTAAGGTTATACAAAAAGGCCGGAAGATGGTTGTTGCGCAAGGGGAAATTAGAGATGATGCAGGAAAAATGGTTGCCATTGGTACAGCGACATTTATAATAACTAAAGTGTAGTTAGTGCGGCAGGGGAAGTATCTTGGTCATATCTAAAGGGGGGACGTGGATGACTGTTCGCAAAGCGGTTCTGCAAGCGTTAAAGGAGAACCAGGGAGAATGGATTTCTGGAGAAGCATTGAGTGAAATCCTCAACGTATCTCGTACCACAGTTTGGAAGCAAGTCAAGACGCTATTAAGTGAGGGATATGAAGTAGAGTCCTCCTCAAAAAAAGGATACCGGCTCAGTTCTCCTCCAGATCTTGTATCGCCTGAGGAAGTAGGTTCTGGACTGGCAAGTGAAACATTTGGCCGAAAGGATTATTTCTATTACCGCGAAATAGATTCTACCAACAATCGAGCTCGAGAACTGGCGGCAGCAGGATATCCTGAGGGAACTGTGGTAGTGGCAGAGATGCAGACTGCCGGCCGGGGACGTCGGGGACGGAGCTGGTTCTCTTCCAATAACCAGGGTATATACATGTCGGTAATATTACGCCCGCCATTGCCTTTGAAAGAGATATCACGGGTTTCTTTAATGACTGGGGTGGCTGTGGCAGAAACCCTGGAAGCGGAGCTTAACTTACTGCCCCGCATTAAGTGGCCCAATGATATATTAATAAATAACAGGAAAATTGCTGGAATATTATCAGAAATAGTTACCGACATGGATAGTATTGAGTATATAGTGGTAGGTATCGGGCTGAATATTACCAACCAGGTTCAGAACTTCCCGGATGATTTCCGCATGCCTGCTACATCTGCCCTAACCGAGTGCAAGGATCCAATTTCCAGGGTTAAAATACTCCAAGCATTATTGTTAAATCTGGAGAGTTACTACTACCAGTTACTAAAAGGCAATTTTGCTTGTACCCTGGAAAAGGGCAGAAACCTCTCGATGGTATTAGGCCAGGAAGTAAAGTTGGATACAATAAACGGCTTTCTAGTAGGCCAGGCAGTTGATATTGACGATAATGGGTTTCTACTGGTTCGTGACCAGTCCGGCCTTATTCATACCATTATGTCAGGTGAGATAAGTCTCTTGCCTTCCTCCGAATCCCGCTAAAAACATCGTCGACATATATCTTCGTTTTAGGTTGACAATAAATATGGATAATATCATAATATAATCAGTTATTCAATTGCTGGAGTGTGACAGGAGACGGTTATCTGTCACACTCCAGCAGTGGGTAAAGGATAAATTGGGTGTCCCTATTTATAATAATCAACTTGATATTGGGAGGTATATACTAATGGTTCGAACTAATACTCAATTGAGGCGCATGGTTTATGCAGCCATGTTTGGAGCCTTGACTGCTATCGGTTCCTTAATAGTCATTCCCATGCAACCTGTACCCATTACCATGCAAACCCTTTTTAGCTGCTTAGCCGGCGTCCTTTTGGGCGGATATACAGGGGCATTAAGCCAGATTGTTTATGTGCTTCTGGGTGTAATCGGTCTGCCCGTATTTGCGGGTGGTAAAGCTGGCCTAGGGACTTTGCTTGGCCCAACCGGGGGTTATCTGATTGGATTTATTGTTGCAGCATATGTTATTGGCAAGATTGTCGAAGCCAAGAAAGAACCGGGCTTAGCATGGATAACAATGTCATTAGTGGTGGGGCATCTGGTGATATATACCCTGGGAGTTATGCAGCTGTCTTTAATGGCTCACTTATCTGTAGTTAAAGCACTGATTGTAGGAGTGGTTCCTTTTTTAATTGGTGACGTGCTGAAGATTGTGGCGGCGGTCTTGATTTCTTCTAAATTACGCAAGAATTTCACATTCTAGGGGGTCCCTATGAAAAATATGATCAGGGTTAAGAACCTGTCTTTTGCCTATGAAAATGGGACACCGGTGCTGAATGAGCTTAATCTGGAAATAGGTGAGAGTGAATATGTTGCTCTAATCGGACCCAATGGGTGTGGCAAGACGACCCTTATACGGCACTTCAATGCTTTACTGATTCCATCAGCCGGCGAGGTGCAGATCGATAATCTAAGTACCAACACTCCGAAAAACCTTCTGGAGATACGGCGGCGAGTGGGTATGGTATTTCAGAATCCCGACAATCAGATAGTAGGCATGAGCGTTGAAGAAGACGTGGCATTTGGGCCTGGCAATCTTGGTTTACCATCAGCAGAGGTACGCCGACGAGTAGACCAGGCGCTCAAGATGGTGGGTCTCACCGGACTGGAAAGCCGTCCTCCCCATACACTTTCCGGAGGTCAGAAACAGCTCCTGGCTCTGGCTGGTCTGTTGGCTATGGAACCAAAAGTAATTGTACTGGATGAACCTACATCAGCTTTAGACCCGGAAGCAAAAAAGGTTGTACTGAATTTATTGAAGAAATTAAAGCGCCAGGGGATAGGCATAATACAAATAACCCACAGCATGGATGAGGCCGCTATGGCGGATCGGGTACTGGTCATGGATAAGGGTGAATTGATTGCGGATGGAAGTCCCGGCGAGATATTAAGCCGGGTAGAATGGTTGAAATCGTTAGGCTTGGCTCCTCCCAAAATCACCGAACTGATGTGGCAGCTGCAGCAGGGGGGAGAAGATGTAGACACAAATATTTTTTCTATTGACGATGCATTTGAAGAAATAACTGCCTTGCTGACACGGCTAAGAGCACCAAACAATGCTTATATTTCCCGAAAGGCGGGCGGACATGTATAAATTGGGTCAATATATTCCTCGGGAATCATCAGTTCATAGCCGGGACCCTCGGGTTAAGCTAATAGCAGTTGTTGCTCTTAGCATCATAATATTTAACGTACACAGTATAGGTCTTTTAGTAATTACCGGTATGGTGCTGGCCATCTCGCAGCTGGCCCGTATCCCGCTTGGATCACTATTGAAAAATTTGGGTCCAGTGCTGCCTTTCTTCTTCTGCCTATTCTTGTTGTACATCTTTTTCACCCCGGGGAGACCGATACCTCCGTTTCCTATCGGTCCGGTGCAGATCAGTTATGAGGGCTTGAATGTTGGTGTTGTACAGGTTTCTAAGTTCCTCCTGCTAGTCGTGGCAGCATCTATTCTAACCATGACCACTACGCAATCTGAGATTACCATTGGGTTAGAAAAATTACTGCGACCTATAAGGCTTATCGGTATATCATCTCATGATATAGCTATGTTAATATCTCTGGCATTGAGGTTTATGCCCACGCTTTTGGAAGAAGTGGACAGCGTCAGCGAAGCTCAATTGGCTCGTGGCGCTAATTTCAACCCGCGCCGCATGAGCGGGAAAATTAGAGCGATCAGCTATCTGGCAGTGCCCCTATCGTTAAATATCTTTCGGCGTTGTGATGAGCTGGTGGATGCTATGGAAGCCAGAGGATATCAGCAAGGTCACAGAACCTACCTGCGCGAGCTAGTCTTATCCCGCGTGGATTATTGCTTAATAGCGACTATCATCGTAATATTAGTGGCCGTACTGGCATGGCCATCCGTAATCTAGAACGTCGTATAACCTGTGCCGGATGAAATTAGCCAGATCTAAAACTAAAGTATTAAGTTACCACTAGGAGTTATTTCATGAAAGATTATATTTAGCTAGTTTTTCGTAAAATGCGGAGCGACTCATTTTAAGTAATCGAGCGGCCGCACTCTTATTGCCGTTAGCTTTTTTTAAAGCTTCCAGAAGCATTTCTTTATCAACATCGCTTAACACAGCACGATAGGATGACGGCTCAAAGACGTGTCCTGATTGAAACAGCTGGGCAGGAAGGTGTTCTGCAGTAATTTCTCCCTCCCAAACATAATTTGCCGCGCGCTCAATGGCGTTTTCCAATTCCCTGATGTTACCGGGCCAAGAATGATTGACCAATGCATCCACGGCCGATTGGTCTATACCAATTACATTGGTTCCTAAAATATGGTTGTATTTTTCGATGAAAACCTCTGCTAAAGGCAGTATATCCTCGGAACGATCTCTAAGTGATGGCAGATAGAACTGGATGACATTTAGACGATAAAATAGATCCTCTCTAAACTCTCCTTTACCTATGGCCTGCCGCAGATCCTTATTGGTGGCAGCTATAATACGAACATCCACTTTTTCTGAAACTATTCCGCCTACCTGCATAAATTCTTTGTCCTGAATCACTTGCAATATCTTAACCTGAATGGATAAAGGCATGTCTCCAATTTCATCGAGAAATATGGTTCCTCCATGGGCTTGAGCGAAATAACCGCTTTTACCTTTCTTGGATGCTCCTGTAAATGAACCTGGAGCATAACCGAAAAGTTCTGATTCCAATAGCGATTCTGGTATGGCTGCGCAGTTAACTTTTACAAATGGGTGACTTGATCGAGGACTGGCTCCATGGATGGCACGGGCAAACATGTCTTTGCCGACACCACTTTCACCTGTTAAAAGAACCGTAGAGCTGCTGCGAGCAATGCGCTGGGCATCTTTTTTCATACCATTAAACTCAGGGCTTTTAGATATTAGATGATCAAAAATAGTTACTTCACCGCCTTGCTTCTCAAGTTCGCCGCGGTAGTATTGGACTTGTTGTTTCAAAGAAAGCCATTTTCGCGTAAGTTCCTCTGTGAGGGAATTGTCATCAAGATAGACCGTACTTACAACCCCTACGGTTTGAGACGTATCATTAGTGTTTTTTTGTATAGGGATATGAGAAACAATGCAATTTCTACCGTTAATATTACATGCTTCAACTTCAGCAATGCCGGTTTTACCGACCTGAAGAGGAACTGATGTCCTTAAAAAGTCTTTGACCGGCATACCCGCCATCGGCTCAGGTATATCAGCAACCAGCCTGCGTGCGCTTTCATTAATATATTTAACAGCACCTGAAATGTCGGAAACAAAAACACCATCAGAGGAAGCACTAAGAACTCCGCTGAGGGTTGTCTGCAACTCCTTAACGCTTTCCAGTTCATGAGCAATTTTTTCGATGTCTGACATGTCTGAAATAGCAATATTAGTACCGATTTGAATATTGTTCTCTATAATCGGTACCTGACTTACAAAGACGGGAATTGATTTCACTGTCTGCTTAACTCCTATAAGACGATTTTTTGAAACGGAAATATCAGGGAGAACATTTTCCAGGTACAAGCCTTTAACATTAGTAAGATCCAGTCCGAACATTTTTTCAGCAGTAGGGTTGATCCGCAAAATTAGCCCATCATTATCGACAACAATAATACCTTCGTAACTAGCCCGGAATATCGACTCAAGCAGAGCGTATGAAGTCATAATCAGGTTCAGACTTTCTCGAAGATATTCGGCTGTTCCAATCATGCCAACCACCTTGCCACATTCATCAACGACAGCTACGTGGTCAACCTGACTGTTGTTCACTCGTCCTACCAGGGACATTTCATCATAACTAAGGTTAGATGGTATAAAAATAGGATCATTAACTATATAAGCATTACAAGGTTCATCTAAACTTAAACCATCGGTAAGTGCCTTATATAGTCTTTTTTTAGGAAAAACACCGATTAATTTATCATCATTATCAACTACAGGCAGAGTATCCAACCTACAATCCTGGTAATACTCTATTATAGTTCGCAGGGAATCACCTAAATGAACTACCTTAAATTGCTTATTCATCATTTGCTGGATGTTTAACCACGAAGCAGAGTTTAATTCTTTGGGAATCATTATGGCAATATCCTCCCTAACATAAAGTCGTGCTATAACAAACAACATAATACGACAAACTTTATAAAATTCCTACTAGTATTTTTTGAAAATCAAAAACAAACAAAGTGTTAGTTGAGATTTATTATACCCAACAAATGTTGAAAACCTGTTGCGAGGCTTTAGAAACATATTATAATAAAACACTTTGGATCTATACAGGTAATATTTTCTGAGTATTATAAATAAACTGAATATTGGTGAAGAAATGTAGTTCTATTTGAGAGTCAACCAAGATGGTTTGATGACAGGAGGGTATATAAGGGGTACAAGGATTGGTACCCCTGCATTTATGTATTTAATTTAGTGTAATTTAAGGTGCTTAAATGTATTTAAGAATAATTCTCGTAAAAATTTCTTCCCAGACTAACATCTTCAGCCAAAAACTCCTTCCTTGATCCGTCGGGTAAGTCCACAATAAGTCCACCGTTTTCGCCAATATCTACAGCCACTCCATGAATGGATATTCTATCCTTTTTAATGCTAACATGGCGTCCCAGGGTGACGTTGTGTTCAATCCACTTGCTGCGGAGATATGGGTAACCGGCTTGTAAAAAACCCTCAAAATGCTCATCCCAGCTGATAATAAACTGCTCAAGCAGCTTGATACGGGAAACACGTTGTCCCAGTTCCAGGCTGAGAGAAGTACTGGTCTGCTGACAATCGGCAGGGAGTTGCAATGTATCCAGGTTTACATTGATTCCTAAACCAATGATTACATACTCGGGACCACTACCGGCAAAGCTGCTCTCTGCGAGTATGCCGCAGACCTTTTTATTATTTATTAGAATGTCGTTAGGCCATTTAATTCCGGGCGAACATCCAGTAACCTTTTTTATGGTATCGGCAACAACCACAGCGCATAAAAGGGTTAGTTGAGGAACATATTTGCCGCTAATATTAGGTCTCAGCACCATAGACATCAAAAGGCCTTTGCCGGGTGGACACACCCACTGGCGTTGCATCCGGCCCTTACCACTAATCTGTGATTTACTCATTATTATGGTACCCTCGGGAGCACCGGATATCGCCATTTGCTGGGCAATGCTGTTTGTAGAAGAAAGCTCCCGATAAAGGTGTATTTCCTTACCCAAGAGGCTGAGGTGCTTATGTGGCAATGAAGCCTCTTCAATGATGCTGATATTTACCATTTTAGCTAAACCTCCTTATTGTAGAACATTGGAAGTAGTATAAAAATTACCACCTTTCTATGCTTGCCGTCAACCATAAAGGCAAAATCGGGTCACATAAGAAAAGTGGTAATTTAAAGAGAAGAGAATAATATGGTTTTGTCTTGTCAAATATTTGGTCTTTAATAATTAGAATTATTAAAGATGCTATTTATCTGTACAATAGATAAACTATCTGTTAGGTTGGATGCCCATTTCGATTTTAGCAACAATCTGTGAATGGATATTGGAGGTTCCTTCCAGAGTTTCAAACTGTTTGGCATCGCGCAGCCATCTGCCGCAGGGATATTCAGTTGAATATCCATATGCACCGTACAGTTTCATAGCAGCGTTGGCACCATTAACAGCTGCATGACAACCAGTTAATTTAGCCATTGAAGTTGCTTGCTGGCTGGGCAGGTTATTGTCTTTTAACCATGCAGCATAGTAAACCAGGAATTTGGCTGCTTCATCTTCTAATTTCATATCGCAAAGCTGTTGCTGAATCATCTGATATTGACCAATTGGTTTGCCAAACTGGGTCCGCTCCATAGCGTATTTAGCTGCACCTTCGGTACATGCTGCTGCCAGTGCGGCTGAACCAGTTGCGCAACCCATACGGGTATTATTTAACTGCCACATACAAATCTGGAAACCTTTATCCAAAGGACCTAAGAGAGCATCCTTAGGAAGAATGGCATTTTCATATACCAGTTCTGAAGTAGGTGCAGGCCACATTCCAACTTTGGAGTGAATAGGAATTCTGGTGATGCCAGGAGTATTATTATAGTCAACTATGAAACATGAGATTCCCTTGGCTCCTGCGCCTTTGGTAGTAACTGCATACAGAAGTCCGACATCGCAAGAGTGTCCGCCTGAAATCCACATCTTGGAACCATTTACTACCCAGTGATCGCCCTTATCTTCAGCAGAGCACTTCATGCTGCCTACGTCAGAACCAGTGTTAGCTTCGGTGATAGCAAAGCTGCCAACTAAAGATCCGTCTACCAGTCCGGGGATCCACTTTTGTTTTTGCTCTTCAGTACCATATTCATTAATGGTCATAGCAGGGCCCCAGCAGTTTCCGCTGATGGCCAGTCTCCAGGAAGTATGAACCTTGGCTATTTCATATAGAGCGATAACGCCTTCCATCCAGCCCATGCCATTTCCGCCGTATTCTTCGGGGATGCTCCAGCCCAGTAAGCCCAGTTCACCCATTTTGGTCAGGATCTCTCTGCGATAGTAATGGTTTTCTTCATCCTGGTCAACGAAAGGAGCAATTTCCTTTTCAGCGAAATTACGAGCCATATCCTGTACCATTTTTTGTTCTTCAGTCAATGCAAAATTCATTATTTGTCACTCCTTAAAATGATTTATTATTACGGCTAGTTGCTTTCCGGCGTAACGCAAGAGCATTGTTATCTAATAATGATTTGGTTCCATTTCACCTCCATCAAAATGTATTAATGTGACCGTTATCAGTAGATGTAACAGTTCAAAAACATCAATAAATATGTCTGCTGTTACTGCCGACCAAATGATTATTTTAAAAACAATCACCGTTGCATATTTATTATGCAATAACTGTGCCACCTACTAAGTTATTAATTACAAAACTATAGATACCCTGGAAAGAACACTCAACTTAAAACCTAGAAATATCTTGCTCATTGGCAGAACTTAAGGATTATTATACTGAGTTGTAAGGTTAGCTATACACTTATCCGGTTTTGCGAACAACTTATCAGTTGTTAGGAAATGAATTGTAAAGGAGGTTTGTAGAAACTGCACATATAAAGAAGCAAAAAGCCATATGCAAAGACTGGCGCCAGGAAGAGTTGTTCGATTAGTTGAAACACATAGAGCTAAGGAGCTAACTTGTTAAAGTATACCCGAGTATTAATGGGGAGGCGTAAGCATGATTCAATTGCTGGAGCTTGCTTATTATATTTGAAAATAAACTTAAACAAGGCAGTTAATTTTAAATCGCTTTAGATGATTGCTTTAAGTTCAATAACACTGAATGCGCAGCAAGAAATTAATAATCGTTTCCTTATTATATAAAAAATTAGAGCAAGTAAATGAGTCTACTTTCCTTATATAGAGATAATGAAATAATTGACCTGGTCTATTTAAGCTGCACTTGTAAATTAGCTATTAAATGGCAAAATGAATATGCCTTATGAATATCGTCAAAAAATTCAGAATAACGACGGAAAAGCTGCTACTATTTTCGGACACGTGTCCTGGAAACACAACACTGCTCAGCCACGGCTTTAAACCATATTTAATAAGCAACATTCTTTCACCTTTTATAGAACATACCGCTTTATGGTGTTTTTATTTTCTAAAACCCCTCTACAGTTTGTATCAACTAATTCTTATTCAACTTACCTTGCTTTACCACATTTTTTGTCATCTCTTACAGGACCCTTAAACCTTTGTTCATGGTTCTGCCAAACACCGAAAAAAAGGGAATAGGTTCAAGTTGAATGTTCACTAAGAATCAACGTTAGATATTTCTGCACAGGATCTCTCTAATACCCAATCTTTTGGAGTTGTGGAGCCAATTAAAACAAAAAACATATCATCTAACCCAACTCAACAACCTGAGTATTTGGCATACATATTGCAATATAACACCAGTATAGATCGATAAGATCATGAACACCATATTGTGAGGAGGGATTGTTTTAAGATAATTATCCTGGTATATAACTTGGATAATTATATGATCGGGTAAAGACAAGTTTGTGGATTATATGAAAACGGTGGAGCGTTCCGATTGATTACATTAAGTTGTAACAATGCCCATCAATACTATGATCTGGTCTTTTTAATAAGCATGCTGGTATGCAAACCTGAAAGGCAGGCAGGTCTGTTTACGAGAGTCTTATTAAGTTTCTTTACTTAAATTATTATTCCCCAATGGTAGTAATAAAAATAAATTTTCAAATAGAGAATTTATTGAGATTGGAGTGAGTTGTGTGAGTTCTGAGAGCAAAGTAATGACAATGCAAGAAGCTATAAGCAAGTATGTCCACAATGGTGATCATATTGCTTTAGGCGGATTTGTAACCAACAAAAAGCCGTATGCGGCAGTACATGAAATCATACGTCAGGATATAAAAGACTTGTATCTCGAAGGTGGACCTGGAGGAGGAGACACTGACATGCTGATTGGAGCTGGCTGTGTCAAGGTGTTGTTTAATTCCTATATGGCCAATTCCGGATTTACCCAGGTAAGTCGGCGTTTCCGCAAGTATATCGAGGAAGGCAAGATCCTCTGGGAAGACTATTCCCTGGACGTACAACCAATTATGTACCATGCTGCAGCTCTGGGTCTTCCTTATGTAGCTGTGAAGAACATGCTGGGATCAAGCTTGATAGATAAATGGGGTATTCCTGAAGAGGTTTATAAGAGCGATCCCAAACTTCCACCCTGTAAGCTGAAAGTAGAAGTCAACCCGTTCAATCCCGATGATAAAGTATGTTTATTACCTACTCCTAAAATTGATGTAGGAATTATCCATGTGCAGCAAGCTGCTCCGGATGGTACCTGTAGAATAGATGGGCCTATATTCCTGGATACTGATGTAGCTATGGCTGCTACCCATTGTATTATCACTTGCGAAGAAATAGTGCATCCAGATGAATTGCGTGATGAACCATGGAGAAATCAATTACCTAAAGTAGTTCCTGATGCAGTGGTTGAAGTACATTATGGCGCACATCCCAGTCAGTGTGCTAATTACTATGATTATGATGCCATGTACATGCGTATGTATGACAAGGTTAGCGGCGATGATGAGCTTTTTGAAGAATTTCTTAATGAGTGGATACGCGGTACCAAAGATCATAATGAATACCTGGACAAACTTGGTGCTAGCCGTCTAAACGGACTCAACGTTAAAAATGGTTTTAACTATGTACCTGGATTGAAGAGGAGATGATGAACTGTGGTTGAGTATACAAGTAGTCAAATGATGGCGGTTGCCATGGCCCGCCAAGTAAAAGACGGATCTACAATTATTGTTGGGACAGGCCTGCCTCTGGTAGCTGCCAGTCTGGCCAAGAACAGCACTGCCCCTAATGTGTGTCTGTGTTTTGAAACTGGAATGATTGATGGAGGTCCTATTGAAGTACCAACCAGTGTTAGCGATATGAGAATATCCTACAATGCTTCAGCCTTATGGCCGCAATATCGTTATTTTGGTTTCCAGGCTAATGCCTATAAGAAACAGACTATCGATATAGGATTCCTGGGCGGTGCTCAAATAGATATGTATGGCAATCTTAACTCCACCTGTATTGGTGATTATTGGCATCCTAAATCAAGATTTACCGGCAGTGGCGGAGCTAATGGAATTGCTACCAATTGTAATACAGTCATTATGATGAAACATCAAAAACGTCGTTTCTGCGAAAAAGTTGATTATGTAACCAGCCCCGGTTGGATAGATGGACCGGATGGCCGTAAGAAAACTGGTTTGCCTGAGGTAGGGCCGCAAGCTTTGGTTACTGAACTGGGAATTATGCGTTTTGATGAGAAAACCAAACGTATGTATTTAGCCGAATATTTCCCCGGAATTACGCCTGAGCATATTCAAGAAAACACTGGTTTTGAAATGGATTTAAGCAGAGCTGTAGAAGCTGAACCTCCCAGTCAGGAGATTATCGATATTCTCTTGAAGAAAGTGGATCCTCAGCGCTTGATGGTATAGTTTTTTCTATTGGGGTCAAGCATCGTAGCTTATAGAATGCTATGTGCTTAATTTATATTGGTTTTTCTAGTTGTGGTCCTGTCTTGAATGAATCTGTTCCTGAAGTTAATGTGATAATCCTAAGTCATATATGTCTAACTGGCAGATGTTACCGCAATTTCATCATAAGTATATTTGTATATGATAAGAACAAACTATTTAGGAATCCTTTAACTTTAGTATATAAACCCAAAATATATTAAGGAGGAATTTAAGAATCTATTAATTAACGAATGAGTTTGGAGTAGTTCTTTTATTAATAAAAAATCTACCCTAAACAAAGCGCTTAAAAGTTGAATATTTATTCAGCTTTTAAGATGCTTTATATGAGCTAATTGTTCTAATAAACATTGTTGTATTTGAAGTAATATACGTGTACGCGAAGGGAGTGTTTTTTGTGAGTGAATTTACCTATTCTATGCCTAGATATTTTGAAAAAATGGATGATCTGGGGTCTGAATTAAAAAGAGTTAATAAGCAAAATGCCGAAGAACTGTTAGCAGTTGAAGCTCAGATAGATGCTGAAGTCGAGCGGATTAAAAATGGTGGCAAACCTAGCGATAAAGTAAATGCTGCTGGAGAATGGACTGCTTGGCAGCGTATTGAATATTTAGTAGATGCAGGTTCTTGGTGCCCACTGCATACCATTTATGATCCTACTGCGAATGAAGAAGGTACCACTGCGGTTATCGATGGTCTCGGTAAAATTAACGGTAAATGGGCAGTGATTATTGCTTCTGATAATAAATATATGGCTGGCGCCTGGATACCAGGGCAGGCTGATAATATTACCAGAGTAACTGACATAGCTAAGAGAATGAATCTGCCTTTAGTATGGATATTAAACTGCAGTGGTGTTAAGTTAAGCCAGCAGGAAGAAGTATATCCAAACCGTATTGGTGGAGGAACACCATTCTACAGACATAATGAACTGGAACAACTGGGTTTGCCAGTTATCGTAGGTATCTATGGGACTAATCCAGCTGGTGGTGGATATCATAGCATCAGCCCCACTATTCTGATTGCTCATAAAAAAGCTAACATGGCCGTTGGCGGTGGCGGAATAGTTGGCGGTATGAGTCCTAAGGGTTATATTGATGAAGAAGCTGCACAGGCATTAATTGATGCTACTCGTAAATTCAAATCGACTCCTCCCGGAAGAGTTGAAATTCACCGTAATGTTACCGGATTCTTCCGTGAAGTTGCCGAAGGTGAAGAAGAAGTTCTGGACACCATTAAGAAATATGTAGGGGCTCTACCTGCATATAATCCGGAATTCTTCAGAGTCGCTGATCCAGCCGAACCTAAATTCTCTGGTGAAGATCTTCACAGTATAGTTCCTGCTAATCAGAAGAGAGGGTATGACATATATGAAGTCTTAGCTCGTCTCTTTGATAACAGTGAGCATATGGAATATAAACCTGACTACGGTCTGGAAATGTACACTGGAATAGCCAAAATAGATGGTTTACTATGCGGCTTCATTGCTAACAAACAGGGTGTTTTGATGAACTATCCAGAATACACCAAAGAATATATAGGTGTTGGTGGTAAGCTATATCATCAGGGTCTTATTAAAATGAGTGAATTTGTTACCTTATGTAACCGCGATAAACTGCCAATTGTCTGGATTCAGGATACTACTGGTATTGATGTTGGCGATATAGCCGAACAAGCTGAACTGCTGGGTTTAGGTCAGTCTCTGATTTATTCTATCCAGAATACTGATATACCTCAAATGGAGATTACCCTTAGAAAAGGTACCGCTGCTGCTCACTATGTTTTAGGTGGACCTCAAGGTGGGAAGACTAATGCTTTCAGTATTGGTACTGCAGCAACTGAGATAAATGTAATGCATGGGGAAACTGCTGCAGCAGCTATGTATTCACGTAGACTGGTTAAAGATCAAGATGATGGCAAAGCTCTAGATGGTACCATCGCTAAGATGAATGACCTGATCCAGCTGTACAGTGATAAATCTAAACCAGCATACTGTGCTAAAAAAGGTTTTGTAGATGAAATCGTTAAGATGCCTTCATTACGTAACTATATACAGGCATTCGTAGGCGGAGTATATCAGAATCCCAAATCAATATGTCCTGTACATCAATTGATCACTCCGAGAGCCATTAAAGATCATATGAATGTATATGTAAATAAAAGCACAGTCAGAGAAAGCTAAGCCTGTATAAAGCATAAATAAGCGGGCTGTTATATACAGCCCGCTTATAGGCTAAAAACTAGCAGACATGTTAGGAAAAAAGGTAAGTATAAAGCTAACCACAAAAAAACGGATTGTGGTTATTGTGGGAAATAGGAGTTCGCACTGCGGTGCTGGAAATTCTGTACGGTTGTTATTGCCAATGCCATTCCACAATTTCTATATAATAAACAAATTATAGAAACGGGGAAGGTTCTTGAAGCAAGAGCCCTTCCCCGTTATATCAACCAATAATTATTTAAAATAAGCGTCTATATTGTGAATTGGTACCTTACATCCGTTCTACTATCATCGCTGCGCCCATGCCGCCACCGATGCATAGAGTAGCAAGACCATATTTGGATTCTCTCTTTTGCATTTCATGAACCAGGGTTACGAATATACGAGCACCAGATGAACCAATGGGATGACCTATAGCTATGGCACCGCCATTAACATTGACTTTGTCCATCTTATCAGCAAAACCCAGGTCACGAGCTACTGCTATAGATTGAGCTGCAAATGCTTCATTGGCTTCAATAAGATCTATATCGTCAATAGTTAGACCAGCTTTCTCCAGAGCTTTGCGACTGGCTGGTATTGGACCCAGGCCCATTACTGTAGGATCAACTCCACCGGAAGCATAGCTTACAATTCTGGCTAAAGGTTTAATTCCCAGTTCGTCAGCTTTTTCTTTGGACATAACAATTACCGCGGCGGCACTATCATTAATACCGGATGCATTAGCAGCAGTTACACTGCCATCTTTTTTGAAGGCCGGCTTTAGTGAAGCCATTTTTTCTAATGTAGTTTGCTTGGGAAATTCATCGGTGTCAAATACGATGTCGCCTTTTTTACTCTTAATTACAACCGGTACGATTTCATCTTTGAATTTTCCTGCGGCAATTGCAGCGGCAGCTTTTTCCTGACTTCTGAAACCAAATTCATCTTGTTCTTCTCTGGTGATACCGTATTGTTCATTGATGTTCTCGGCTGTAATCCCCATATGATAATTATTGAAAGCTTCCCACAATCCATCCTTAATCATAATATCAACCAGCTTGCCATCGCCCATACGATATCCATTGCGGGCTTTTTCCAATGCAAAAGGAGCGGCACTCATATTTTCCATTCCGCCGGCCATAACGATATCGGCGTCACCAGCCTTGATGATTTGAGCTGCCAGACTGATTGAGCGCAAGCCCGATGCGCAAACTTTATTGATTGTAAAGGCGGTTACTTCTTTAGGAATTCCTGCCTTAATCATGGCCTGACGGGCCACATTTTGTCCCTGTGCAGCTTGCAAAACACAACCAAAGACTACCTCATCTAATTGTTCCCCGTTAAGTCCTGCTCTTTTAAGAGCTTCTTGCATAACTAAAGAGCCAAGTTCCACAGCTGGAGTGTCTTTTAAGGTTCCACCAAACGAGCCAACCGGTGTACGGCATGCACTAACAATAACTACTTCTCTGCTCAAAATAAAATCCCCCTTATTTATGACTTAGTTAATTTCAATTTAATAAGTGTACCATATTTTTTATTATTTGAAAGAACTTTAACGGAAAATTCTGAAATATTACGAGATTAAGATTTGCTTACCATTGCCCCCCCTCTTTTGCCAATTTAGTTTTAAAATAAAAGCAGAAATGTTTGTATCTGTGTGTTGCATAATATCACGCAAAAAGTGTGCCAAAAATCCCTGGACATTGAAATACTAAACATATGAAAGAGTATTTGTTTGCTCTTAAATAATACCAGATATAAAAAAATGTAATTATGAGCACAGTTCTTGATGCCGGAAAAAGTTCTATAGCAAGCCTGAGTGTCAAAATATTATGGAAACATGTCTGCGTCTAAAAACATTAAAAATTTAAAATATTTAATGAATAATCAAACGAATTCATAGTCGCTCAATAGCGACTGTGAGCTCTTTGGGTGTTCGGAAAACCGTACACATGACCTGAAAAGGCTACAGCAATATGTATCGAGTGAAATGGAAAAAGCAATCGATAAGATACTGTTGGAACACAGTATATTTATATACCTTTGTACTTAGCTTTTAATGGAATCAATTTTGCATTACTTAATTTAGAAAAATTAAATTGGAGGATAAGAGTAAATGAAAGTGAATAAGATTGCCGTCATTGGAGCTGGTATCATGGGACGTGGAATTGCTCAAGTAGCGGCGGCGGCTGAATTTGATGTTATGCTGATGTCACGCCAGGAAACCACCTTGAACAAAGCGATCTCCATTATTAAAAACAACCTGCACAAAGATATGGAGCGTGGAAAAATAACAGCCGAGCAGGTTACAGAAACCCTCAAGCGTATTGATACCACGACCAATATGGTCGTGGCTGCCGCTGGAAGCGAACTGGTGATCGAAAGTGTTCCAGAAGTTCTGCAAATAAAACAGGAAGTCTTTCGTCAATTAGATGAAATTTGTGCTGCTGATACCATTTTGGCAACCGGTACTTCGGCTAAGAGTATTTCAGAAATTGGTTCAGTGACCAAACGAATCGATAAGGTAATTGGTTTACACTTTTTCAATCCTGCTCACATAATGAAGCTGGTGGAAATCAACCGAGGTATGGATACCAGCGATGAAACGTTTCGGGTAGCGGAGGAAGTCATACGGAGGATGGGGAAGGAATCTATTGCTGTTAATGAGTCGCCCGGATTTGTGGTTACCCGTCTGAATGCGGTTCTGGCTAATGAAGCTTTTAAGATGGTTATGGAAGGGGTGGCCACCCCGGCAGACATTGATAAGGCATGCCGACTTGGCTTGAACTATCCAATGGGACCTTTTGAATTGATTGATTTAGTTGGACTGGATACCAGGGTTTTGATTATGGAAGAATTACAACGGATCTTAGGTGAAGCCTATCGACCTTCTCCATTAATGGTCAAGTATGTTAAGGCTGGTCGCTTAGGCAAAAAAGTAGGCAAGGGAGTTTATGAATACGATAAGTGATTGAAGGTAGACTATATAGATATGGGGTCAAATATGACCCCATAATCCACTCTTTTAACAACCTTTAAAAGAAGGGGCTCTCTTTTCCATAATTGCGGCAATACCTTCTTGCATATCCTCGGTTGAGGCACAGGTTATCTGAGCCAGGGCTTCGAAAGTCAGCACGTCTTCCAGATTATTATTCAGACCTTGATAAATAGCCTTTTTTATCAAATTTGCTGGTACAGGAGGATTTTTTGCTATGCGACCAGCCAGATTAAGTGAGAATGGTGTAAGCTGTTCTGAATCAACTACGTGATTTAATAAACCAATCCGATAAGCCTCCTCGGCATCGATTGGTTCTCCAGTTAGACACATCTCCAGGGCTTTCGCAGTACCTACCAAGCGAGGCAAAAAGTAAGTACCTCCCATACCGGGATTGATGCCCAGCTTAATGAATGACATTGATAGCTTAGTATCACTGCTGGCAATCCGCATATCGCAAGCCATAGCTAAGCATAGTCCCGCACCTATGGTATATCCCTTAATTACTGCAATAGTTGGAATCTGCAAGTTTTTGATTGAAAGAAAGGCTTTATAAAAATTGATGACAGTCTGCTGAGCTTGAGCAGGAGGGTCGTTATACATCTTAAATGTAGATTTTAAATCTCCTCCTGAACAAAAAGAACGACCTTGGCCAGTAATTATAAGCACTCTGGTTTCCAGGTCGGATTGCAGCAGGTCAATAACTTCCTGAAACTCATCTGCCATTTTAAAGGTTAAAGCATTTAGTGTCTCGGGTTGGTTCAGACTCAGAATGGCGATGTGATCTTTTATCTCCAATGAAAGGGTTTCCCATTGCATATCAGGTTATTCTCCTTAATTTAGTATATAGAACTTCATATAAGTTGTCCTCTTAGAATGCCTAATATTATAACACATACAGTCTTTTGCCTGGTTAACAATCTGCAATTTTAATACATTAAGGTTGTTTTTACTGAGAATCGACTAACGGAAACGGAAGCATAATAAATATAGTTGCCAAGGGTATTTAAAAATAGTCATTGTATTGAAAAACTAAATAGATAATTAGGTGAGGGGTAAAATTTTACCGCATTATCTTTAAAAAGTAGTGCGCTGAACAAATTGTAATGGAGAAAACCAACATGTGTAGTGAAAATTTCAGTCAGCAAAGAATACTGGGTGGTGCAATAGGAAACTGTGTTCACGTAGCAGGCGTTTTTACTTACCTGCAATTGGCAGAGCAGCACAGTTGGGAAACAATGTTTCTGGGAGCAGCAGTTGAGCCTGAGAGCTTTGCCGCAGCAGTGATGGAATTTAATCCCGATATCGTTTGTGTGAGCTATCGATTAACACCAGCAGTCTTACGTTCACTTTTGGACAGATTTTTTGATTGCTTAGCTAATCGAGATAAGCGCTTAAATCGACTCTATTATTTTGGGGGAACACCTGGTTGTATCGATGTAGCTAAGCGATATCATCATTTTAGTGTGTTCTTTCAGGGTGAAGAAAAGTTATCCTTTTTAAGACAAACTTTACTGTGCAAGGACCTCAGCGGCAATGGCTATCATGAAACTCATGAAAGACTAGCAGTTGATAGTAATGATATGGATGTACAAACTGTTCGCAATATAATAAACGAACACCGTTATGTACCCATGCTGCGGCACCATTTTGGATTGCCAACCTTGAACGAAACCATTACTGGGATAGAATTAATCGCCAAGTCGGAACAAGTGGATATTATTTCTTTGGCACCTGACCAAAATGCTCAAGAATTCTTTTTTCATCCCCATAAAATGAACAAGGAGCTTGATGGCAGCGGAGGAATCCCCGTCCGTAGTGAGAGTGATCTAAAACAATTGTGGGATGCAGCCCAGACTGGCAATCATCCGCGATTAAGAATATATGCGGGAACTAATAATCTGCTGGAGTGGGCGGATATGAGTTTACGTACCATTAAAAATGCCTGGGGAGCCATTCCTCTCTTTTGGTACAGCATTCTTGACGGAAGAGCAAAGCGCGGTTTGGAAGAGGCCATCACAGAGAACCAGAAGGTTATTCGGTGGTATGCTGATAGAGGCATTCCTGTGGAAATTAACGAATCTCATCACTGGAGCCTTAGAGAATCATCAGACACTATAGCGGTTGCAGATTTCTATATAGCAGCCTATAACGCTAAGAAGATGGGGGTGAAAATATATATTGCCCAGCTAATGTTTAATACTCCCCGTCTTACTTCAGGCAAAATGGATCTGGCTAAAATGTTAGCAAAAATAGAGTTTGCAGCTGAACTTGAGGATGATTCTTTTATTTGCCTCAGGCAAGTTAGAGCTGGTCTAACCCATTTTTCAATTGATATGGATGTTGCCAAGGGACAACTAGCTTCGTCAACTTTATTGTCATTGGCACTAAAACCACAAATAATACATGTAGTCAGCTTTAGTGAAGCAGATCATGCCGCTCAGCCAGAGGATGTTATTGAAAGCTGCAAAATTGTAAAAGGCGTGCTTCGCAATACCTGGAGGGAATTTCCTGACCTGACATTGGATCCAGATGTTCAGGCACGCAAAGAATTATTGCTTATGGAAGCTCGTGCTCTGGTAAATAATATTAGAGAAACATTTGCTAATCTATCTCCTGATCCGTTATCTGATCCTGGATGTCTCACTCTGGCTATTGGGATGGGACTTTTGGATGCACCACATTTAAGAAATAACCCGGCGGCATTAGGGAAAATTCGTACGCTGCCCATCAAGGGAGGATATGATGCTGTAGATAACTATGGTATTAGAATTACGGAAGCAGAAAGAATAAAAAGAATAAATCAAGGTATGCCTGTTACTTAATTGGGTTAGAGAGGACAACATACATGAAATCAATTGCAGTACTCGGGGCAGGTAATTCTGGTTTTGCGATGGCAGCACATCTTTCTTTGAACGGCTTCTTAGTTAATTTATGGGCCAGGTCAATTAATACTATAAAAGAAATTAAAAATGATAAATCAATCTACTGTTATGGGTGCATTGAGGGGCACGCAGGATTAAAACTGGTGACCAATGATCTTAGAGAAGCTATAGATGATGTTGATTTGATATTTGTAACTACTCCAGCCGAATCTCATCGTGATATTGCTAAACAACTGGCATTATTAGTAAAGCCTGAAACCCTAATAATCCTCAATCCGGGGCGAACTTTTGGTATACTTGAGTTCGAAAATACACTTCAGATAAGCGGTTGTAATAACCTGCCCCAGATGGCTGAGACACAGACCACTATTTACACCTGTAGAAAAATAAATCCACTCACAGTACATATAATAGCATTGAAACAGGGAGTGCTAATATCAACCTTTAATCCATCGGAGAATAAAGGGATTATTGACAAATTGCCTTTTTGTTTACAAGTATATTTTAAGCCGGCTCGATCTATGATCGAAACATCAATAGGTAATGTAGGTATGGTATTGCATTGTGCACCCGTATTGTTAAACAGTGGCTGGATAGAGAGCCCGCAAGCAACATTTCTACATTATTACGACGGTATAAGTCCTAGTATTGCGCGTTTATTAGAAAAGGTCGACGTTGAGCGACTTGAGGTTGCAAGAATATTGGGGGTACCGGTAGAATCAACAGCTGATTGGATATGTAGAAGCTATGAAGTAACAGGTAGCAGTTTATACGAATGCATTCAAAATAACCCAGCCTATCATACTATATATGCACCTACATCACTACAACACCGTTATATATTCGAAGATGTGAGCTGTGGCCTGGTACCTTTAGAGGCGATAGGAAGGAAATTAGGCTTGTCTATGAATATCTGCGGGTTGGTTATTACTTTAGCCAGTGAGTTGCTTGAAATAGATTTTCGTAAGTACGGGCGAAATCTGACGAAAATGGGATTAGATACGTCATTTAATGATTTAATTATAGGTAATAAAAATAAGAAGGACCATTTATTGCTTAGATAATTGTCGTTCTTAGGCTCATCGAGTGTATCACCAATCTTCTGCTCTTAGCTCACCTTAAACTGCCAAGACATAATAAAACTAAATCCACTGTAAAAACTTGCTTTGCTCAATAAACCGAGATGTATATCAGTCCTATAAAGGTTTTAAGTCAAAGCATTAAATGGATTTTAATAATATTTGCTGGATAATATTTCGAAAAGGTAATATAAATATTGAAATTTATCTAAATAAGGAATATTATAACATATAATGGTACCTAATTTATAATATGTGTAATGAAAATTAGGATCTATAAGCTGTATAAAAAAGGAGTTATATTATGAAACAGATTAAGATGCACTGGAATAACATTGAAGATGTAAAACAGATCTGCAGTTTGCTGGTAGAAACTTACGAGGAGGGAGCAATCTATTTTATTACCGACCGTGAAAAAGTAGTCTACAAGCAAGCTTCCCCCAAATTTGATCTACCTGATGTGAACGTAGGGGTTTCTAACAAAGCTGGTGGAGTGACAGACCAGGTCTTAAGAAACAAGCAGGTTATAGAATTAAATATGGATAGCCAAATGTACGGCAAACCTGTTAAGGTTGTGGCTGGCCCACTTTGGTCTGATGATGAGTCAGATATACTTGGGGTATGGGTGATGGTTCTACCTAAAGTTCACAAGATGTTGGGAGCCTTCGATTATTTTGCTCCTATTATAATTGAAATGTTTCCTGGAGGAGGCGCAATGTATCTGACTGATAAAGAAAAATTTATCAAGAATCAGGGTTCCAGCAATTTTAGTGGACACATAATACCGCAAGGTACTGTAATAAAAGAAGGCGATCTGACCTTCGAATGCCTGCGTACTAACAGGCATGTTTCCAGAGATACTTCTCGGGAAGTATATGGGGCTGCAGGCAGGATCAGCGCCTATCCCTTAATCGACGAGGAAAGCAAGGACGTGGTGGGGACATTTACTATGGCTGTACCACGGGAACTACAGGTAACACTAAAAGATATGGCAAATAATCTGGAAAGAGGACTGTCAGAAGTATCTGCAGCCATGGAAGAAATGGCCGCTTCAGCTACTGAAGTAAGTAGTAATCAAGACACCCTGCATAGTGAGATTCAAAAAGTAAAATCCAATGCTGATGAGATAACTACAGTTTTGGCCTTCATTAAGCAAATTGCTGATGAAACCAAGATGCTAGGATTGAATGCAGCCATTGAAGCAGCCCGAGCCGGAGATGCCGGACGAGGGTTTGGTGTGGTTGCCGAAGAGATCAGGAAACTGTCTGACCAGTCCAAACAGACTGTAGCCCAAATTAAGGAACTGCTTGAAAGGGTAGACCTTTCAATTGCGAATACTATGAAAGTATCCGATTCAACCCTCAGCAATACGGAACAGGTTGCAGCAACAACTGAAGAAGTCAATGCCAGTCTTGAAGAAATGAGTTCTTTAGCAGTGCAGTTAGATTCTGCCGCTGCTCAGTTGTAATTAAAGAGATTAAAGGTATGTCCGCCAGTTACGAAAAAGGTGGCCCGAATGTGGTGCTTACGAATAATATCCAGTGTCTCTGTGGTGACGGACCAAGTTCGTCATCCAGAGAAAACGGTTAATAATAGCTGAGCAATAGATGACATTTACTTACAGAGATCGTAACTGATTTTGCCGCCCCAAAGCACGTCTTTCTTAATTGTTCTAATTAAACCTCCCGTTTGTGTTTACCATTGCCTTTATTTAAGCAGGAGCTTCCAATTAAATACAGAAATATCTATAAAAAGCAATGACATAGTAATCCTTTCATGATTACATAATGGAGTACCGGGCTATGAAGTTGACCACCACTTTGTTTTAATTTGCTTACAGAACAGTAGTACATATTTGTGAATTGGAGGGTAGGGGAATAACATGAAATTCAGCCCCCGTTTAGTCTTTCTGTTAGTTGCTCTAGCGATGAGCATGATATTTATATCAGTTTCCAATGCCTCTGCCCAAATGGATAGTTACCAAGACTTATTGGCCAGGAGCAGTATTGCCATATCAAATGATGGAAAAGTAGCCTTGTGTGTGCAAAAGGAGATTAATTACCTTATAGCCGGAGAGGTACCCGGGGAGGTAAGACTGCCTATCGTATTTGCTAATCTGTCTGGGGAAAACGACATTAAAATTAGTGAATTTGTGATGAGGCTTGAAGGCCATGATTATCAGGATAAAAAGGTAACCGAAATCAAACTACCGGGCGTGGCAAACCCTGATGATGCCAATAAGCTGGATATTACATGGGGAAAGAATAGCAATGATTATTCCCGGCTAAAAAACCTTGCTAAGATGAGCGTTGAATCATTAAGACTACCTGAAGATATTGAAAAAGGAAAACCACAAACACTGCTGATCAGTGCAGTGGTTAGTAAAGCAGATGGTAGTATAAGCATTATAGAGGCTAAATCCAGATTAACTTTTCGCTCCTTACCAACGCGGATAGGCTGGTACTGCGGCGATGGTCATATGCATACCACCTGGAGTGATGGGCTTGACCGCCTGGATGAACGGGTGGCCTATTTAAAAAATGCCGGCTTGGGATGGGGCGTTCTTACTGACCATGAAAAATTATTGCGGGGACACTTCGCAGCTTATAGTAAGGCTATTGCTAGTTGCTCCGAGGCTTTCGGGTTACCCTTGGCACCGGGAATGGAAATCATTGCCGCAGGCAATCGTGGACACGCTCTGGCCTATGGCTTAAATGAGCATATAAATTCACAAATGCTTCCCAACGATACGCAATATACTTGTCAAGGCTTGATCGATCATATAAACAATATCGCTCCTAAACAAAGCTTTACAGTTCTTGCCCATCCCTATAGCTCGACTATGTGGCAGGATATAAAAAATAATGGCAATTTTAAGGCAATGGAACTAGCCAGTGGTGGGGCAATCAATGAGCAAGCATTTTCAGAATGGATGGGAAAGCTCCGAAGTGGCGAAAAGATTACCGCTCTGGGCAGCAGTGATTGTCATCTCGGCTATCCAGATGGAATGACTTACCTGTATATTCCTGATTATTCTAGTGTTAGTTTTGATCCGGTATGGCAGGCTATTAAAATGGGAAGAGCCACCGTAAGTGAAAAGGGTCATCTGGGGATTTTTGCAATTAATGGTCAGACCATCGGGTCTACACTAAAGGTGCCTTCCGGTGCCATGCTGACTTTTACTCTGATTCAGCAGGCTTGCAGTGGGGTGACCTGTATTAAAATAGAGGTATTGAATGAAAACGGTCAAGCCATCTATCAATCCGCCAATCCTCCTGCAAATACTACTTTTAAAAAACCTGCTAATGCAAGATTCTATCTACTGAGAGCTTATTTCTCAGATGGTTCCAAGGTAATAAGCAATCCAATCTATGTGGAACAGGGATAGAAGAATGCATTGAATAACTCAATGTACTCTGAATATTAGCTTCCGACCACATAATAACACTTTTGATATACGAAAGTGTTATTATGTAGGTCTTCATAAATGGTACGCCAAAAGGGAATAGCACCCGGCTCCGGTGCACTCAACAATATTTCATAGGAGTACCTGACTGCTGGGTATGTGATTGAATTGGATTGCGATCATGTAAAATACATAAATTTCAGTTCCACAAAAAACTAGCTGGCAGCGCAATTGGATATTAACGCGCATTTTCGATACTGACTACTAGCATAATATTAGTTTGGACTTTGTTCAGGAATACATATTTTCATTAAAACAGTGCAAATATTTTATCATAAATAAGTCTATCATTGCGTACATTATGTACATAATGTACAATAGGAGGTGAGGGAGGTGAGCCTCATTCAAACGATACAGGCCACGCAAGTCCGAAACAGTTTTTCAACTGTGATAGATACAGTGGTAAGAGACAAGCCGGTGATGATTAAGCGGAACCGTGATAACATTATGCTTATGTCAGATGCTCAAGTATTGGGTTTGGTACAGCAATGTAACTTCAAAGCTACGTATATTAGTGAGGATGATGGTTCAACCACTGCCACACTGGATGGATTCGATTTGGTAGTCAATGAAAAAAATCCGGAACAAGCGCATATTGAATTAGCTAATGAACTTGTCGAATATGCTCAAGAATATTTTGACCAGTTTCAATTATACTATAGCTCCAACAATCGAAAACAGCATTTTCCTTATGTATTGAGGGTTCTTTTAGCGAAGGATCTAAACGAGGTCAAAGGATTGATTTATGCCTAGTTGGAAAGAGTTAAAGAGATTTTGTGAAAGAGATGGATGGGAGCTATACAAGACTACAAATCATTGGTACTATCGCAAATATATGGCGGATGGCACATTAAAAAGAACCAAGGTATCAATGGGGACAGGTGAAGTACAAGGTCATCTGTGGAAAGAGATTCTAAACAAACAGCTTCAAGTTTCCCAAGAGGATTTTAATAAGATGATTTAGTAGTTTTGTTTAACGCAATAAACAGTCTTTTAACAGTTTCGCATAAGAGGCTGTTTCTTTATATTACCCTGAACGGGGACGATGGGATCAGTAATGCTCAACGGTCCTCCGGTTGAGTCATATACCTATGACGCTAACGGCAATAGACCGGCAGCTTAACGGAGGCGCAGCCGAAGACCTCATTTTATGAACTGCAGGACCGGCTGCAGCAGTAAGAAATTTACCTATCAATAATAATAGCTTACATAATGTTTAAAGGAATATAAGGGACTGATGGTGTTGCTTAATTTTAAAGAATTAAAATTAAGGGATAGACGTTTCTGTCAAAATAAGAAAACTCGGCGTACGCCGAGCCTTTAGGCGACAGCGGTCGCTCCTTGCCAT
>CAZEDT010000053.1:0-28614 GCA_964510795.1 uncultured Syntrophomonas sp. | reverse complement strand
ACCCCTAACCGTTCCTACTTGCTCCACAAATATATCCGCGTTAATCCGCGTCTAATACATTCCCCCCTTACGTCGCATCTTTAGTCAACTGTGACAATTGAATTAATATGATTAAAATGAATCAAGCAAACTTGGTTTTAGAATATAAACCTTAGTATGGTTAGCTGGAGGAGCAGAAATGAAAAAAATTATTGTGATCGGAGCTGGGCCTGCCGGTTTGATGGCTGCGGGTAAGGCGGCTGAGCAGGGAGCCAGGGTAACTATTCTGGAGAAAAAGGATAAGGCCGGCAGTAAGCTGAGGATTACCGGCAAGGGGCGCTGCAATATTACTGCGGATGTAGACCAGGATAGTCTCATCAAGGGGATTCCGGGGAATGGACGCTTTCTCTATAGTGCACTGCATGAATTCTCAAACTATGATTTAATCAGGTTTTTTAACGAACGGGGTTTAAATACGAAAGTTGAAAGAGGCAATCGGGTTTTTCCGGAATCAGACAATGCTCAGGACGTGGTAGACCTGCTTTATAATTATGCCTCCCAGGCCGGAGTTAACATACAGACTTCGGTAACCGTAGAAGGAATACGGGTTGATGATGGAAAGGTAAAAGGTATAGACACCAAAAGTGGCGCTATAGCCGCCGACGCTGTTATTATTGCTACCGGTGGCCTATCTTATCCGGGTACCGGTTCTACCGGTGATGGTTACCGCTGGGCTCGAAGGCTGGGGCATAACATAGTTGAACCCCGTCCAGGTTTGGTACCTCTGACCGTGGAAGAACCCTGGATAAAGGAACTCCAGGGCTTGAGTTTAAAAAATGTAGCGGCTGCGGCTTACACTGCAGAGGGAAAAAAAATAAATAGCGATTTTGGTGAACTTTTATTTACTCATTTCGGTCTGTCTGGTCCCATTATTCTCTCTATGAGCCGGGATATCGGTCAATACATGTACCGCAGCAAAAAAAACGTAGAGTTAAAACTGGACCTAAAACCGGCTCTAAGCGAGGAAAAACTGGATGAAAGGCTCTTAAGGGATTTAGAAAAGTATTCCCGTAAACTTTTTAAAAACTCCTTAAATGATCTCATGCCCCAGAAACTTATCCCTATTTTTATTACCTTGAGCAGCATTGATCCGGAGAAACCCTGTAACCAAATCATCCGAGCCGAGCGCTTGCAAATGGTTAAATTGCTGAAAAAATTTACTTTTACCGTCAATGCTACCCGCCCCATCGCCGAGGCCATTGTTACCGCCGGAGGCGTAAGTATAAAAGAGGTAAATCCCAAAACCATGGAATCCAAACTAATAAGAGACCTCTACTTTGCTGGCGAAGTGCTGGACATAGACGGTTATACCGGGGGGTATAATTTACAGGCAGCCTTTTCCACCGGCTATGTAGCCGGGAAGTATGCTGCTCGTTGACTAGCAGCCAGTGATCTGCTACTATGAAATTTGATTATTAAAGCTAAGCCAAGACTGGAGGAATTATTAGCATGGGTAAAAACTTGTCTCAATATACGGGCTCGGCTGATTATATTGTTTCCGATGATTTAAGAAACAGTGTAAATATTGCTATAGCACTGGGTAAACCATTACTTATCAAAGGTGAACCAGGTACCGGGAAAACTGTTTTAGCGCAGAGTATTGCCACTGCTTTGGGTAAGGACCTCTTTATCTGGAACATTAAGTCTACCACCAAAGCCCAGGAGGGGTTATATGTTTACGACACTGTACAGAGGCTTTATGACAGTCAATTTGGTGAGCAGGATGTAGCTAATATTAAGCAGTACATCAAACTGGGCAAGCTCGGTGAAGCATTCCAAGCTGACGAGCAAGTGGTGCTCCTGATTGATGAGATAGACAAGGCTGATTTGGAGTTCCCCAATGATTTGCTCTGGGAGCTGGATCAGATGACTTTCTATATTCCGGAAACCAAAGAAACCATTAGTGCTAAAACCAGACCGATAGTTATTATAACCAGCAATGCCGAGAAAGAACTGCCAGATGCCTTTTTGAGAAGATGTATATTTCATTATATATCCTTCCCTGACTCGGAAGCGATGGAAAAAATTATCCGGGTGCATCATCCCAACGTAGAAAAGCGCCTCCTGGAACAGGCCATGGAAACCTTCTATATGTTGAGAAATATACCTAATATCCAAAAAAGGCCCAGCACCAGCGAATTAATTGACTGGTTGCAGGCTCTGGTAGTAGGTGGCATGAGCCCTGCCAAGATAAAGCAGGAACTGCCTTTCTTGGGTGTATTGTTGAAGAAGAATGAAGATCTGGATACCCTCTTAAACCAGCTCTACAACAAAACCCAGAATAAGCCTCAACCACGTGCGGGCAGCAGCTACTATCGCTAAATTAATTATGCATCAATTGCAGGCTATTGGAGAAAATCCAATAGCCTTACGTTTCTATACACGATAACTAACAGCAATCAGACCGCCTGACTTCTTCGAGGGGGATGTATATGTTTACCAAATTTTATTATTACCTGAAACATTTTGGTGTGCCGGTTTCCATGAACGAATGGCAAACCCTGATGGATGCTCTGGATATGGGTATGGCTGGTTCCAGTTTAACCGGTTTTTATCACCTCTGCCGTTCGGTCCTGGTTAAGACCGAAGCACATTATGATCGTTTTGACCTGGCCTTTGCCAGTTTCTTCGGGGATATTGCAACCCCGGAAGGAATGCCCGATAAGATTTGGGACTGGCTCAATAAAGAGTTACCGCCCATTGAAATAACCGATGAAATGAGACAAAACCATCGTCAATTAGACATGGATGAAATGAAACGCATGCTGGAGGAACGACTGCAAGAGCAGAACGAGGAGCATAATGGGGGTAATCGTTGGGTTGGTACAGGGGGCACTTCGCCTTTTGGACATTCAGGTTATCACCCGGGCGGCATCCGCGTAGGTGGGGAATCCCGCAATATGTCAGCTGTCAAAGTAGCTGGTATGAGGCGTTTTCAGGAATATCGAACCGATGAAACTCTGGGCATCAGACAGTTTCAGATTGCGCTGCGCAAGCTGCGTCAGTTTACTACTCGTTTAGACGGAGTAAAGACTGAGTTGGATTTGGATGGGACTATTGAGCAGACCAGCAAAAATGCCGGACGCTTAGAGCTGGTGTGGGATAGGCCCAAGGTCAACGGCATGAAGGTGCTGCTTTTAATGGATGCCGGCGGGTCAATGATTTCTTACAGCCGTTTGTGCAACCAATTATTTACCGCGGTTAATAAGTCCAATCATTTTAAAGACCTTAAAACCTTTTATTTTCATAACTGTATCTACGACTGGTTATACCATGATCCCAGTTGTAAGCAGAGTGACTTTACCGAGACCGAACATGTACTGCGAACTTACAGCTCTGAATACCGAGTAATCATAGTAGGTGATGCCAGTATGGCTCCCTATGAATTAATGCGTGATGGCGGAATTATAGATTGGGATCTATATAATAGCCGTCCCGGTATTGAATGGCTAAAAAGTATTCGTAAACATTTCGAATATTCGGTATGGCTTAATCCAGTTCCCGCGAAATACTGGGATTGGTCGGAAGGCACTTTTACCATCAAGACCATTGGTGGGGTATTTCCGATGGAGGAACTAACCGTAGAAGGATTGGAGCGAGCCATCCGCAAGCTCAAGACCAAACAGAGCACCGGCTCAGCGCTGAGTGTAAAATAAATAGCGATTGAGAGAATGCTAAAAACCTGATATTAATAATGAAACTATAGCGAAGCCCTGGAGGTTCAGTTGAATCTCCAGGGCTTTTGACTGGGGCGTGACAAGCGCGGCAATAGAACCGTCCCCTTGTCACGCCTATTCGTGCGGCTTTGCTAAAAATCACTTCACAAAAAAATCCAAATATTTACATGTCTTGAATCAATCAACATATCAGCCCGAGTGCATATACATATACTATTACTCACTGCAATAATTAAGCACCCAACAGGTGGGTTTTAATAAAGGAGGGATACTGGTGACTGGCAACTTGCAGGAACTTATTCAGAAAGACCGGCAGGAGAGAAAGCATAAACTCTGGGAGGGAACCCTCCTTGATTATTTGGAAATTATCACAGAGAAACCCCATATTTCTATGTTAGCCCATGAAAGGATGTATGAACTGGTAGCCGCGCCCGGCGTCGAAACCATCAAAACCGAAGATTACCCGCGCCTGCGAAGAATTTATGGCAACGATACGATCAAGAAGTATAAATTCTTCGAGCAGGATTTTTTTGGTATTGATAAAGTCATCATGGACATAATACGTTTCTTTCATTCCGCTACCATGCGGGGAGAAGAATCCCGGCAGGTATTATATCTGGTAGGGCCAGTCGGTTCAGGTAAATCGTCTATCATGGAGGCTCTGAAAAGAGCTCTCGAGACCAGCCTGCCTATTTTTGCACTGAAAGGCTGTCCGATGCGGGAAGAACCTTTGCATCTTATTCCCAAGCATCTTCGCCCCGAGTTTGAGGAAATATTGGGAGTCAAAATTGAAGGTGATCTATGCCCCATCTGTCGTTATCGTTTAATTAATGAATACGGGGGTGAATACGAACGCTTCGGGGTGCAAACCGTTGACTTCTCCATCCGGGGCCGTAAGGGTATTGCTGTAGTCGCTCCGGTGGATCCCAATAACCAAGATGCCTCCGTTCTGGTCGGCTCGGTGGACATATCTAAAATGGATCTGTATCCGGAAGATGATCCCCGGGTTCTATCACTAAATGGGGCTTTCAATGTTGGTAATCGGGGGATTGTAGAGTTTATAGAAATTTTTAAGAACGATGTGGAATATCTTCATACCATTATTACAGCCACACAAGAAAAGTCCATACCCTCTCCAGGCAAAGGGCCCATGATCTACTTTGATGGAATCATACTGGCCCATTCCAATGAGGCCGAGTGGAATAAATTCAAATCTGACCATACTAACGAAGCCATTCTGGATCGTATTGTTAAGGTGGAGGTTCCCTATTGCCTGGAGCTGGATCAAGAAGTGAAGATATATCAGAAGATCTTAAAGAAAAGTAATTTCAAAGCCCATATCGCCCCCCACACCATAGAGGTAGCTTCTATGTTTGCCATAATGAGCCGGCTTAGCCCTTCTAACAAAGCTGATAGCCTTACTAAAATGCGTATTTATAATGGCGAGGAGATAGTAGAGAAGGACTCCAGTAAAAAAGTCGATATTCAAGAACTTCGGGACGAGGCTAACCAGGAGGGTCTCACCGGAATTTCCACTCGCTTTATAATGAAAGCTATTGACAATGCTTTGTCAGAATCAGAATGCAATTGTATAAATCCAATCCTGGTTATGGAATCTCTGGTTAAGGCAGTTCGGGCTACGGATATGGGTGATGAAGACAAGAAAAAACTCCTGGCTTTAATCCAGGAGACCCTGAAAATAGAATACCATCGCATCCTGGAAAAGGAAGTGACCCGGGCGTTCATTCATGGCTATCAGGAACAAGCCGAGACCCTCTTCAATAATTATCTCGATCATGCTGAAGCCTATGTAAACAAAACGCGAATCAAAGATGCCAATACTGGTGAAGAATTGGAGCCGGATGAAAAGTTTATGGAATCCATTGAATCTCAGCTGGGAATCAGCGGGACCTCTGCCAAAGGGTTTCGCCATGATGTAACTGCCTATATGTTTTCGCTTTTACGTAATCATAGCCAAATAGATTTTAACAGCTATGAGCCTCTCAAAGAAGCTATAGAGAAAAAATTGACAACCTCAGTACGCGAATTGTCACGCGTTGTTACCCAGTCGCGGGTGCGCGACCCTGAGCAGAGCCAAAAATACAATGCTATGGTGGAAGCCATGAAAAACAATGGTTACTGCGACCACTGCTGTAATGTGATTCTGAAATATGCCGCCAATAATCTGTGGAAGGATTAAGGTGAAGAGGGATGGCAATATTTCGCGAACCGGACACCGGAGGGCGGGACCGCAGTGCTGAGGACCGCCGGCGTCACCGTCAATTGGTAGAGGATTTAATAAAACGCAACCTGGGCAACATTATTGCTGAGGAGAGTATTATCGGCCAAAGCAAGGGTAAGACCTTTAAGATACCTATCCGCGGCTTAAAAGAGTACCAGTTTATCTATGGGGAGAATCGACCTGGAGTAGCTACCGGCAAGGGGGAAGAGAAACGCGGGCAGCGCATTCCTGGAGTAGCGGATAAGCAGGGGGGCGGGGCAGGTGACGGGGCGGGTAATAGCGAAGGCGACGAGCTCTATGAAACCGAGATTACCCTGGAAGAACTGGTAAACTACCTGTTTGAAGATCTAAAACTCCCCTTTATGGAAAAGAAAAAATTATCCCTGCTGGAAACTGAAATAACCAACCGGCGCTGGGGGATACAACGTAAGGGCATTCCGCCGCGGCTCTCAAAAAAGCGCACTATGATGGAGCGTATAAAAAGGATGAAAGCCAGTCAGCGTTGTGACGATGAGGAGTACGAGAACAGCCTGGTTACCACTCCCGAGGAGCGCTTTCCTTTCAGCGAAAATGATATGCGCTATCAGCGTCTTAAAGAACAACTCCGCCCGGAGTCTAATGCCGTAGTGTTTTGCATTATGGATAATTCGGGGTCGATGTACTTGAGTAAGAAGTTTTTAGCGCGGAGCTTTTTTTTCTTGCTTTACCAATTCGTACGTTATCGTTATGTAAATGTTGAGCTGGTTTTCATCAATCATACCACTGAGGCTAAGGAAGTCAACGAAGATGATTTCTTTCATCGCGGTGAATCCGGGGGGACCAAGATTAGCAGCGGCTATGAAAAAGCGCTGGAGATCATATCCGAACGCTTCAGCCCCAGTGTTTGGAATATTTATGCCTTCCACTGCAGTGATGGTGATAACTGGCCCGAAGACAATCCTAAAGCATTGGAAAAAGCCCATGAGCTTTGCCGTACCTGCAATCTGTTTGGTTATGGGGAGATAATTTCCACCTGGACACCGGGTGACACCATGGCGGAGCTTTTCGAACAAGAAATAAAAGCCGAAAATTTTCTGGCGGTTAAAATGGGCAGCAAGGAAGATATTTGGCCAGCCTTTAAAAAACTCTTAAGCATGGCGGAAAGGGAGTGAAGGGATGAGCAGCGAATTCAGCATGCAGGAATTGCGGGTTTGGAACGAAAAAATCGAAGCCCTGGTAGAGCAAAGTGGTCTCAACCCTTACCCTCAGGAGTTTGAAATCTGTAATTATGAAGAAATGATCAACTATGAGGCTTACCTGGGTATGCCGGCTCGTTATCCGCATTGGAGTTTTGGTAAAGCCTATGAGCGTAAAAAAACCTTCTACCGATATAATCTCAGCGGCTTGCCCTATGAGATGGTGATAAATTCCAACCCTTGCCTGGCTTACCTGATGAAAGACAATACCTTGCTCTTGCAGATTCTAACCATGGCACATGTTTATGGCCATAATGATTTCTTTCGCAATAACCGCATGTTTAGAGATGGGACCAGGGCTGAACTGGTGCTGGAAATGTTCAAGTCGCATGGCCGGCGGGTACGTGCTTATATTAGCGATCCCAGTATCGGCTATACCCGGGTAGAGAGGGTTCTGGATGCCGCCCACGCTTTGCGCCTGCAGGGGTATCGATGGGTTGGGGAAAAGCATCTGAATAAAGACCAACAAAGAGATCGTCTCATACAGAATACTAACCAGGGTCTGGTTGAGCACCCCCTGCTGGAAAAGAGAAGTGAGGCAGAACAGCCCGATCTCAGCCGTCTTCCTCTGGTGCCGGAGGAAGACATACTCTTATTCCTCAGCCAGCATGCACCATTAAGTGAATGGGAAAAAGATATATTGCAGATGGTTAGGGAGGAAAGCCAGTACTTTCTGCCCCAGATTGAAACTAAAATAATGAATGAGGGCTGGGCCAGCTTCTGGCATTATCGAATCCTGAGCAAGCTGGATCTGCCTCAGGGCCTGCACCTGGAGTTTTTGGCCCGTCATAATCAAGTAATCAGGCCACACGAGGGCAGCCTCAATCCTTATCAACTGGGTTTCGCTATCTTTAGCGAGCTGGAAAAATGTCATCCGGACGATCCCGGCTTTATTTTCTCGGTGCGGGAACAGGAGCGAGATGCCTCTTTCATCCGCCGGTATTTAACTGAAGAATTATGCAAGCAATTAAATCTTTTCGAATATCGTAAGAATTCCCGCGATTTTATCGTCAGTGAGGTGGCTGATGAAGAAGGATGGAAGCAGATTAGAGATACCCTGGCCAATCAGGTTGGTATTAGTATGGTACCTAATATCAAAGTGATGGAATTAAAGAAGGCAGAAAATGTTCTCTATCTGGAACACGAATGGGAAGGCAAGGAGTTACAAATAAAATATGCGCATGAAACCTTGAAACATATTGCCCGTTTATGGGGAGGCAGGGTCCGTCTGCGTACCCAGGTTCGCAACACTGGTCAAATCCTGGAAGCTGAGGCCTAAGGTTTCGCCTTAACAGGCAAAGTGTTAATAGATACTTTTACTGGTAAATACAGGGTGTAAACAAATAATATAAGCCATCACGGCAGCCTGTTTAGGTCATGGTTTTAATTCGCCAGCAAGTAGGAGTATAATGTTTTATAGAGAATATAAGCATTTATTAATTGTCTGGGGAGAGGGGAATAAACTTGCATAATGGGAACAGGGTAGAAATAGTTGTCGATGGAGTAACCGGAGTAGGAAAATCCAGTCTGGTTAAGATTATCTGTGAGGAACTGCATTTAAAGCCGTTTAGTGAGATGTTTGAGGATGAAAACCGGCTTCTGCATAAATTCTTTTATGATCGTGAAAAATGGGCTTTTCCCATGCAGACGAATTTTCTCACTAATCGCTTTAAACAATACCAACAGGCCATGAAAGTGGGACATGCTGTTATGGACCGCTCCATTTATTCGGATCGGATATTTGCCCGTATGTATTTGGAACACGGCTATCTGAATCCTGAAGAATATGCGGTTTACAATAATCTGTTAAATACCCTTCTGGAACATGTAGACCCACCCCGTTTGCTTATTTATTTGAAGGTAAATACTGATGAAGCCATTCGCCGCATTCATAAGCGGGGTCGGCCTGATGAGATTGAGGTGGAGCGCGAGTATTGGAACCTGCTCAATCAGTTCTATGAAGCTAATTACAATGATTTTAACCTGGCCAAACTCTTGGTTTTGGAAGTAGATAAACTTGACTATGTGCATATATCCGAGGATCGTGAGTACATTATGGGTGAAATTAAGAAAACCCTGCGATCTTTGGAAAGGACGGAATTGATTCTCTAGTTTAACTTCCCTGTTACGCTAAAAATAGATGCGGGCCTGAGGTTGTTTCCTGCTTCTTACAGAAAGGTTGTTGACCGTATGACCATGGCCCTGGGATTCTTTGCCGGTCTATTGCTAATGCTTTATTCGTTATACTTTATTCGCATTATTAAGGGTAATCCTAAGGACTTTGAGATAGAATTGATGAAAGCCATGGCCCAATGGATGGTCCAACGCGGCCGATCCAGTAAGGGACAAATCTGGTTAATGTACCTAATGTCTCTGATGATCGAAGTTATCTACTTTATAATGGTATTTACCCTAATAGCCAACCCCTTTATTCAATTTTTTACCGTTATGTTAGCTGGTGTAGAATCATTTCACTTTTCGTCAACAGCCGTGAGCTTTAAAAGATTCTTCGCCAGCCAAACCACGATTTCCCAGCTTTTCAATTGGAGCATGGAACGAATGAGTGCGGTGCTGTTTTTTACCCATAGCCTATTAGTGCTGATAACACTGCTGGTTTTTTAGAATATTTAAGGTTTAAACAAAAAATAATTGCCAAGAAAAGTCAAGCTGAGCATATTAATGAGCTAAGTCCTCGGGTGCCGTAATTCTACATTGATTTTCGTATAGTCTGGGAAGTTAATATTGGAATGAATTGGTTTTTTAGACTTATTCCCAGCACTACATAGTAGGAAACTCCTGCCTGCAATTCGAATCTGCACCTACCGGATATGCTTTTAACTTGAATATCAGAATAACGCTGCCATTCACTGATTTCATAGAGACGTAACATAATCCGCTCCGGGTCAGGGGCGGTGTTATTTTGTTCAGCCACTTCCAAGAATTTTTCCTTACTGAGGTTCCAGTAGGCAAATAAGCTTTTACTGTCATTACCGATGAATTTTATGGAGTTATGTGGCAGGTACAGTTCGCTTTCTCCATAGGTATATAATTCTGAGGCCAATTCATAGTTGAAAATAGGTATTTTAGTACGGATGTTCTCAGTTTCTTTTACAGTAGAGAGTACCCAATATATGAGGAGAATTAGAACGGTTGTTACGGTAATAATAAAAAATAAGGGAGTCATTTAAGGAACCTCCTTTTAATATAATTAAATCATGCACGCCAGGTATACCTTATCTGCAAATTTTTTGACCTGCTTACCCAAAGGTTCAATTATGAAAAACAGTGTATCGAACAACTCTTAAATGCCTATTGCTGATATCTATACCCAATTATATATGAGGCTTAACCTGGCTCTTTCTCATTATTATGCCCCTTGAAATTGATTAATAAGCAGATTTTTTACCCAATTTACTTTTGTTTTAAGTATGGTAAGGTGAGATCTAAATAGTCTGATTTTTAATAACGTGGTCTGCTCGGGAATTATTAAGGTATAATAATAGAGATCGAAGGGAGGTTATGTAATGGTTGAAAAACCACGCTGGGGTTTTTTTGAAATTATACTGGTTTATCTTGGAATTATGGGCGCCGGTATAATAGTATCCTTCCTGGGTAACGAAATTCCACAACTGGCAAATGGTTTCGGTATGGGAGATGTGGGCTTTTTTCTGTTTGCATTTCTGATCCAATTCCTGGTAACGATTGGCCTGGTGTATGTTCTGGCGGTCTTTTTGGCACATGGTAACTGGTCTGAACTGGGACTTCGAAGTACCTCGCCGGCTAATTACTTAAAATATGGCGTTTGGGGTGGCTTGCTGTTAATTGTTATGGTTGTTATCCTGGGAATGGTGATAAAGCAATTCCAACCAGAATTACCGCCTCAGTATTATGAAGAGATGCTTCGTTCGGCTGGCAGGTTGCCGGTTTTCCTGGTTATTTTTATAGTGGGTGCGGTTCTGGCTCCGTTTTCCGAAGAGCTGTTTTATCGCGGTATGGTTTATCCCGTATTCAGAGAGCATCTTGGGCCGTTCGGGGGGGCTATTGCAGCCGGTTTGGTTTTTGGCCTGGCCCATTTCGATCTGTGGCGGGCTATACCACTTTCGATCGGAGGAGCCATATTATGCTATATATATGAAAAAACCGATAGCATTTGGGTTTCAACTTTAGCCCATGGGGTATGGAACGGGGTAATTTCGATAATTGTCTACCTGAGTTTATTAAATGGGATGGTATAGCAAAAGTGAACAGGGGGACGGTTCTCTTGTTCATCCCCTAACACTTTAACTGGATGAACAAGGGAACCGTCCCCCTGTTCACTTTTACTGCGCATTATTAATTCCCCAGCAGCTTTTTCAGGAAAGCCCCTACCCGATTGCGGGGTTCGTCACTCACAAAACTTAATCCCCACAATTCAGACTCTAACAGCATGCTATTTCCGCCGGTTCTGTATCCATCCACGGTTGATCTTTTGGTATAAGTTACTGCTTGTTTGCAGTGACGGGCAATTTTCCTGGCCATTTTTAAAGCTTCTTCCATCAACTGATCCGGTTCCACCACCCGGTTAACCAGACCCCATTCCAGCGCTTGGGCAGGGCTTACAGGTGTAGTGGTTAACATAAATTCCATAGCTCGGCCTCGACCGATGAGGTAAGGAAGTCTTTGACTGCCTCCCCAGCCTAGATTGAATCCCAAACTGACCTCCGGTTGAGAAAATATTGCCTTGGTACTGGCGATTCGGATATCGCAAGCCCAGGCGATTTCCGCTCCTCCTCCCATTGCCGGTCCAGGGATGGCGGCGATAATGGGGTGAGGGAAGGCCTCCATTTTATTAGTGATTTCCTGGCCCCATCGGGCAGCATTTCTAGCTTGAAGCTGATCAAATTCCTGTACATCAGGTAAATTAGCTCCGCCTATGAAAAAATTACCTTTGCCGGTCAGGATTACGACCGCCAGCTCATTATCTTCCTTCAGATCGTCGAATACCTGATCCAGATCGTTCAGCAGACCTTCATTGACAGAATTTACTGGTGGATGATTAATGTAAATTACGGTAATATTGTCATGCTTCTCCAGTTCGAGATACTTGTATTCCATTGCAAAGCCCCCCTTTTAACTAATACTTACAGAAAATAGAAAAATAAGGATAAATAAGAAGTAAATGGATAATTATTGTCTTCATATTACTATTCCGCCATATATATATCAAGCTTCTAAAGCATATTTGGGATGATATTAATCTGTGTGTACTTGACAAATTTGCTTGAAAAGTATTAATTATAATGTGTTAAAATGTTTGGGAGAGGTGAAAGACATGCCGATATATGAATATAAATGTGAAAATTGTGGGCGATTTGAAAAATTACAGAAGGTCAGCGAAGATACACTTACGGAATGTCCTACCTGTGAAGGCCAGGTTGAAAGGCTGATTAGCAAGAATGTAGGGATAGTTTTCAAAGGTTCGGGTTTTTATCAAACTGATAATAATAAGCTAAAAGACCGAGCCAGAAGTCTGAACCATGAAAGGCAAAAAGACAATGAAGCCCTTCTCGACGGTGATGTGAGCTCCTACGTTGAACAAGCCGAGCAAACCACCACCAAAATTCAAGAAGCCTAAAAATCCCCCACCGGGGATTTTTTTTATACTATCAGAGAGTATAACTTTTTTGCCGAGTTTTCTTAACCAATAGACCACTCGTAATAATAAAAACTGCTACGGTTTCCTGGATATTTTTTCTGCTGCAAAAAGAAGGATCTATAGATAAGGCTAGCGAACAGGAATGAGTAGTACGATTGGGAGGGAAGCTATGGAAGTCTTTAATATTTTAGAAAAAATTATCTGGGATAATATGGACATAGTTATTGGGCGCAAAGACGGAGCCTGTAACTGTGATATCTGTCGAGCTGACATTGCCGCATATGCTCTTAATAAACTGAAGCCCAAGTATGTGGCCACATCCAAAGGCGAAACCATTTCTAAAGCGCAGTACTTGGACAACCAGGTTTATTTAACGGTAATTGTAGCCCTCAGCGAAGCGGTGGAGATAGTGTCTGCTAACCCACACCATAAATAAGCCCTAAGAAAAGGAAAATATAATGAAGCTAGTAACTGTTTATACTGATGGAGCCTGTTCGGGGAACCCTGGTCCAGGAGGGTGGGGGGCAGTGCTCATGTACGAAGACAAGCATAAGGAAATATATGGCGGAGAGCCGAACACTACTAATCAGCGCATGGAAATCAAGGCGGTGATTGAAGCCTTGCGCGCCTTGAAGGTAATTGATTGGGAGGTTACGGTTTATTCAGATAGTGCTTATGTGGTAAATGCCTTTAAACAGAATTGGATCGAGAACTGGCAAAGGAATGGTTGGAAAAACAGCAAAAAAGAAGCGGTGGCTAACCAGGACTTGTGGAAAGAGCTAATTCCGCTAATGCAGCGCAATCGAGTTCACTTTGAAAAAGTAAAAGGACATGCGGGTAACACCTGGAATGAACGTTGTGACCAGTTAGCTCGCCAGGGGGTAACGGAGCTTAACGGGGAGGGATAAAGATGGCGATCAGTGAAATAAAGCAGATTGCAGAACTGATGAAGAATTCTAGTCATACCGTGGTTGTAACTGGAGCGGGTATCAGTACCGAGGCTGGAATACCGGATTTTCGCGGCCAAAATGGTATCTACCGCCAATTAGGTGAAGACCAGGTTATGAGGATAATTAATATAGATTTCTTTAAACGCTATCCAGATGAGTTTTACAAATTTTATCGTCAGTATTTTAATTTTCCTGCGGTGGACCCCAGTCAGGCCCATTTAGTGCTGGCAAAAATGGAAGATAAAGGGTATATTAAAGGTGTAGTTACTCAAAATATAGATAATCTGCATCAGGAAGCTGGCAGTAAGAACGTTATTCCTATCCACGGCAATGCGGAAGAGTTTATTTGTACCGCCTATAATTGCCGCCGGCTATATGATAGCGACTATTACCAAAACAGCCCGGAAACAGTTCCGCGCTGTGCGGACTGTGGAGCTATCGTAAAGCCCAATGTAGTCCTATTTGGAGAAAACATCAACAACTTTTTGGGGGCTCAGGAACTGATCATGGATGCTCGCCTGCTAATAGTCATTGGATCTTCTCTAACGGTTTATCCGCTGGCAGGCTTTGTGGCTGAGTTTAGTACCTTTACTAAAGATCTGGTGATTATTAACCGTGGCCCCACGCAATTGGATCATGCCGCTCGGATAAAAATTGATCCCGGGGCCAGCTCTACGGGCGAGGTATTGGAGGAAATCTATCGCAACTTAAGCTAAATGAGTCAGGACAACCGTCCCCTTGACTCATTGGAGTTAAGGGGGAGGGTAGTAATGAGGCAAAATATCACCGATACGTTTAGCACCTTTTTGGTCAAGCAAAAGTTAGCCTCCTGTGGGACTAATTTGCGGGCCAGGAATCCGGGGGAGTTTTTTCTGGGTAAGGGTGCTGAGGTACATATAGGCAACGATGTTCTTCTCGAAAGGAAAGTTCGTTTTTCCCTGGGTGAGAATGCCCGTGTCTTTGTGGGTGATAATACCTATTTGGGCGATTTTACCAATGTGCTGGCTATAGAGGAAATCAGTATCGGCAAGGGCTGTGCTATCTCCTGGCATGTGCTTTTTATGGATACCTCTTCACATCCGTTGGGTTTCGAAGGAGAGAAAGCTAGTACCAGGATTGCTCCCATCCGGGTGCAGGACCACGTTTGGATCGGATGTAGGGCGGTCATTCTCAAAGGAGTTACAATCGGCGAAGGGGCGATAGTTGCCAACAATGCAGTGGTAACCAGGAGTGTTCCTCCGGCTACCATGGTAGGTGGCAATCCCGCCCGAGTTATAAAAAAGGATGTTGTCTGGGAATGAACAAAATTGAGGTATATCAAAGTGAAAACAATGGTAAATTAGTTCTGGGACTTAAGATTAAAGATGATAAAGCCAATCTACAGGATTTACTGGATATATGGCAACCGCTATGTGATGATAACCTTATTCACAAGGAGTATGCACCGGGCTTTCATGATGTCTGCAAGGGGTGTCAGGTAAATTGTTGTAATACCGCGTATGTTATTCCAGATATTATTGCTTTTAAAAAAATATCGCGGGAACTTAATTTGGACCAGCAAGATTTTATTAAAGCCTATTTCGAGCCGGAGAAACTGGCCGCTGGATTAATCCGTTTGCAGCCTAACCCCTGTATTTTTCTGGACCAGAATATCTGCAGCATTTACCCTATACGCTCATTAATTTGTCGTTTTTATATTTGTACTCCCCTGGCGGGAGAGACCGAGGAACTCATCTATAAGCTGAGCTGGGCAGGTGCAGCCGCGACCCAGATATTTGCCGAAAATCAGGGTCTGCTGAATCGAGATCAGGGAGTAGGACGCAGCAGTTTCGATCTGCTTTTTTGTAATCTGCTGGAGGAGTATCGGGGAACGCAGATGGTAGAGGCCTTTTTACAAGCCCACGATTATCGGGATGTTCCGCTGGGATTGTTTTTGTCTTAGAAACATTAATCTGGCAGAGAAAACATTCAACTACAATCGCGTAATCCTGTGAGTAATATCCATTTAGGGTACTTTACCCTAATAACAGATGGGGGAAGCCAATGTTTATTATGAACGTAGCTACTGATGACCCTATTCGGGTGATAAGAAAATACGAAGAGAAATCTTCACGCCTGCTCTCCATAACTTGTCCGGCAACTGGGAAAAAATATCGGCTGATATATGCGATAGATGAGATACTTTAGAAGTTATATTTCTAAAGTATTTCATTATTAAGCAGGATTTTTCATAATTATACGGAATTATACATCCGTAATTAACATTTTGAGGAGGGTACGGGTTTGAAAATGAAAGGTAACAAGAAAATAGCTCTGGTCTTATGCGTATTGATGCTGGCTACTCTATTGGCTGGCTGCGGCGGAGCAAAGACAGGCGAGAAAAAGGCTGATACCATTAAGCTCGGATTTCTAGGCGCGAAAACAGGAGACGTAGCTAATTACGGTATTCCTGCTGAAAAAGGCATGAAGCTGGCCATAGATGAGATCAATGGTAAAGGTGGAGTTCTGGGCAAGAACCTGGAAGGCATCTATGATGACAATAAAGGTGACAGCAGTGAAATTGCTAACATTGCAACCAAATATATTACCCAGGACAAAGTTGTAGCCATGGTTGGTGATCCCTGTACCGGTTTAACCAAGGTAGCAGCCAAGATAGCTCAGACCAACCAGGTGGTGGTCTTCTCGGGTGGAGCAACTGGAACCGGCGTAGTGGAGATAGGCGATTACATTTTCAGAAATACGCTTCTGGATCAATTTGCTGTTCCGGTAGTTGTAGACTGGATGATTAGTAAACAGGGATGGAAAAACATCGCTGTCATTACTTCTTTGAACAATGGTTACAGTACGGCATTAACACCTGTATTCAAGCAGGCTATTGCAGATAAAGGCGGCAAGATAGTTCTTGACGAAAGCATAAACGATAAAGATACTGATTTCACGGCCCAGGTAACCAAGCTCAAGAATGCCAAGGCTGACGTGCTGGTATTTACCGGTTATTATACTGAAGCAGCTCTAATAATGAATGAAGTACAGAAAAAAGGTCTGGACCTTAAACTGATTGGCGGAGACGGCCTCTATGGTCAGGACCTGGCCAAGCTCGGACAAAAAGCAGTTGAAGAGAAAGTAATTTTCTACTGTGGGTTCTCCAGCGACAAACCCAGTGCAGAATCGGCCAAATTTGTTGAAGCCTACCGGGCTAAATACAAAGAAGAGCCGGATATGTTCTCGGCTCAGTATTACGATGCAGTTATGATACTGGCTAAAGCTATGAACGATGCTAAGAGTACTGATCCTAAAGTATTTAAGAATGAACTGGCCAAGTTGAAAGACTATCCCGGCGTATCCGGTGTGACTACTATCCGGGCTGATAGGGAGCCTTTGAAGAACACAGTCTTCCTACAGACGGTTAAGGATGGGAAATGGGCACTGGTAGACAGGATTTCGATTAAATAATAATACTAAATTACTAATCTGTTTGATTTTAGACTTTTTCGACAGTCTGATGAGCCCGACCTATCCAGGTCGGGCCATTGTTTTATTCGTCCACTTTAGCTTGCGAAAACTGTAAGCAGGTAACATTATTAAAAAATTAAACCAAGAGCACAGTTAAACTGTTCCAGTAGAATTACATAATAACATTTAAACATTGAATAAATTGGGATAAGTTAAATCACCTACTACCGTTTAATAGATGATATAATATCTATGTTTGGATTAAATATAGTTAGTAAATAGCTTTGATTGCTTATTCACTTATTAGGGAGGAATCTTATGTTCCTGGAACAGTTGCTGAACGGGCTTACCCTGGGCAGTACTTATGCGCTCATAGCCTTGGGATATACCATGGTTTACGGTATTGTACAACTCATAAATTTTGCCCACGGGGAAATATATATGTTTGGAGCTTTTGTGGGTCTTTTTCTGGTTACGTCTTTGGGTTTGAATATTTTCGTAGCTTTGCTTGGAGCTATGGTTTTCTGTATGCTGCTGGGTATTTTAGTTGAACGTATTGCCTATCGCCCTTTACGCGGCAAATCTTCCCGGTTATCAGCGCTGATCAGTGCTATCGGAGTGTCAATATTTCTTTCAACTTTGATGGCTTTACTGAGAGGACCTAGTACCACCCGTTACCCTGAAATGCTGGGGCAAAACACTTTTCATCTGGGTGGGATAGAAATTTCTTCTCTGCAGATTATTATTCTGCTGGTTTCAGCCCTGCTAATGGTGGGATTGCAGTTATTAATTCAGAAAACCCGCATAGGTAAGGCCATGCGAGCCTGTTCTCAGGATATCGATGCCTCTTCCTTAATGGGCATTAATGTCAATCGGGTTATATCTTTTACCTTTGCCATCGGTTCAGCGCTGGCTGCAGCTGGTGGGGTGATGGTAGGAATCTACTACAATGCGGTTTGGCCTTATATGGGTACTATGGCAGGACTCAAGGCCTTCTCGGCGGCTGTACTGGGCGGGATTGGTTCCATTCCTGGCGCCATGGTGGGAGGTTTGACCCTGGGAGTTATGGAAATTATGGGAGTAGCATACCTGTCTTCTTCTTATAAAGATGCTATTGCCTTTGCTATTCTTATTCTAGTACTGATCATCAGGCCCCAGGGTTTAATGGGCAAAAAGATATCAAAAAAGGTGTAGGTGAACTGGATTGGATGCTTTTATCACACAGTATGTTGATGCTTACTATTTGCGCATATTGGTTTTTATTGGGATAAATATTATCCTGGCACTGGGCTTAAATCTTACTACCGGGGTAACTGGTCAACTATCAATGGGACATGCTGGCTTCATGAGTCTGGGCGCCTATACTTCAGCCATATTAACGGTGCATTTTGCTGTCCCATTTTTCCTGGCCCTGCTGGCGGGAGCATTGGTAGCTGCATTATTTGGTTTCATTTTAGGTTTGCCTACCCTGCGGCTGGAAGGGGATTATCTGGCCATGGTAACGATTGGTTTTGCTGAGATCATTCGGGTGTTTTTTCTTAACTTCGAACCGGGTGGCAAAGCAGTGGGTTTTTCAGGCATACCTCAGACAACTACCTTCACCGTTGTATGGATAATCGTTATTGTGGTTATATATATAAATTATAAACTGCTGAACTCACGAAGCGGTCGGGCGATGTTTGCGATTAGGGAAAATGAAATTGCCGCTGAAGCCTGCGGGGTTGATACTACCCGCACGAAAGTAATCGCTTTTACTATTGGTGCTTTCCTGGGTGGTCTGGGGGGCGGCCTCTTTGCTCACTATATGTACTTTATTGAACCAGGCAATTTCGGCTTTATGAAATCGATAGAGATCTTAAATATGGTGGTATTGGGAGGCATGGGCAGTATTCCGGGTACCATTCTGGGCACTATTATTCTGACCATAGCTCCTGAGATGTTGCGAATCGTGCAGGATTATCGTTTGCTTTTCTATGGAGCCCTGCTGGTGATATTAATGATCTTCCGACCCAATGGACTACTGGGCGACGTTCGATTCTACGATATTAAAAAGCGTCTGTCCAAAAAAGAGGTGAAAAAATGGCAATCTTAGCATTGGAGGGTATAAGCCAGGAATTTGGCGGACTACGGGCTCTGGATTCAGTCAACCTCAGCATAGAAGAACAAGAGATATTCGGAATCATTGGACCTAACGGAGCTGGTAAAACCACTCTTTTTAATATCATTACCGGCATCTATGTTCCGACCGAAGGTGATTTGATATTTAAGGAGCAGAAGATAAATAAGCTGTCAGCATACGAGATTGCTCGACTCGGTATAGGCAGGACATTTCAAAATATAAGGCTTTTTAACAAACTATCGGTGCTGGACAATGTTCGGGTGGGCAGTCATGGAGTTTCTAAAAGTGCCTTATTTGGCGATCTTCTGGGTTTGCCGGCTACACGCCGCGAAGAAAAGAAAATACTGGAAAACTCGCGTCAATTATTGAAACTGGTTGGTTTGGACAGTAAGGAACAGGAGTATGCTGAGAATTTAGCCTATGGCGAACAACGCCGCTTGGAAATAGCCCGGGCTATGGCACTTAAACCTTCCCTATTGCTTTTGGATGAACCAGCTGCAGGCATGAATTCGGGGGAAAAAGAAGACCTAATGAAGTTAATTCGTCAAATTCGAGAAGATTGGAAACTGACGATTATTTTAGTGGAACACGATATGAACCTGGTCATGAATATATGTGAACGCATTGCGGTATTTGATTACGGGAGAAAAATTGCTCAGGGCAGTCCGGAGGAAATAAAGAACAATGACCGGGTTATTGAGTCCTACCTGGGGGTAGGTGCGTGAGGCGTACCCCCATTTACCTCTTAATTGCCTTTTCCGTACTATGTATGGCCACAGCTTCTATTATTATCCGCTATTCTTCGGCTCCGCCTATGATTATTGCCCTCTACCGACTGGTTTTCACCGCTATTTTAGCAGCCGCTCTGGGGAGCTCCCAGATGTTAAAGGAATGTCGGCAGATCGAAAGGCAGGATTATTTATTCATTGGGGGAGCGGGTGTTTTCCTGGCCCTGCATTTTTCATTTTGGATTACCTCGCTGGGATATACCAGTATTTCCAGTTCAGTATTATTCACCAATCTGCAGGTGGTTTTTGTGCTGCTCTTTTCCATCTTTTTTTTACATGAAAAAATCAATGCCTGGATCATAGGCGGCATTGTGATAGCCATTCTGGGCAGTTCGCTCATCGCTCAGGGTGACCTGGCGAATGGTAAAATCATGGGTGATATGCTAGCCCTGGCCAGCGGTTTGTTTGTGGCCATCTACTTCATCATCGGACGACAGGTTAGAACCAGGGTGGGGGTATGGACCTATACCACCCTGGTTTCCGCTATTTCGGCGTTGGTTTTACTGTTGGCGGCAGTCTCGATGGGCTTGAACCTCACTGATTACCCGCGCCAGGAATGGCTGCTATTTATACTGCTGGCTATAGGTCCAGGTATAGCCGGACACGGCATTCTCAACTGGTCACTAAAATATGTACAGGCCCCGATCGTCGCAGTATCTATTCTGGGAGAATCTGTGGGGGCTAGTATCATGGCCTGGTTAATCTTCCACGAACTCCTTCTCTGGTATCAAATCATAGGTGGAGTACTGGTTTTAGCGGGTATATATACAGCAGCTGCCAGGGAAGGCAGACGGTAGACGACTAGGGCGGACGGCTTCTCATAAAAAAGTAAACGCCGGGAGAGTTTATGTGTTCCATTCTTAGATAACTGAGCAGCGGAACAGAAAAAACTATTCCGGCGTTTTGCTTTATATTAGCCTCTCAACTATTATTTATACAGTTTAGTCCAGGTGGTGGTGGGGTAGTAATGCTCTACTATCTGACGGGCTTGCTTGCCTTCCTGAGCCATGGTGTAAGCTCCCCATTGCTCCATGCCGGCACCATGTCCCCAACCACTGCCTTTGAATACTATATAATTACCCTGAGGTGTAATACTGGTAAAGTAAGTGGAGTAGAGCCGGTCGAAACCTACACTTTGACGGAAATCCACCCCAGCTATAGAAGCTGATCCTGCTGTAATGGTTAAGGCTCGACCAGACGGTCCTTTCTTGCTGACTCTAATATCATCCAAAGAACCGGCTTTGGGTCCCATAACGTTTTTAATTTCCGAGCGAGGTATTTTTATGGTCCAGTTCCGGTACTTGGCGGGAGCATTTTTAAGGCCATTGGTTGGGACGGGCTTGATATAGGTACCAACTTTGTTTTTGAGTTTGGGAAAGCTCTCCTCGATGCTGGCGGTTTTATCCTTGGATACGGAGTGAAATTCAGCATACACAAATTTGCCGTTGTAAGTTAAGATTTCTCCCCGGGTTGCGTCTACTGCTTTCGAGATATTATCGGTAATTAACTTTTCATCATAAGCCTGGAATTCAGTATGGTCATCACTGGCATCAGTACCGTGCTTGCCTCGGGTACCATGCTCGTAATTTATCAGAGCCAGAGTCATGGTCCTTGCTACTATGGCCTGAGCTTTCAAGGCCTCCATGGGGAATTTGGGACCGATTTCAGCCGCCACTACCCCTTTAATATATTCTTCCATCTTAAGCTGCTGTTTTTGACCGGTTGCACTTCGATACAGGGAGATAGTGGGTTCTTGTTTGATCTTACTTACCTCGGGAGCTAGTGCCACAGGTTTTTTGGCTGGAGGTTGAAGTTCTGACAGAGGCTTTTTAGCAGTAGTTTGGCATCCGCTTATGCTCAGTAAAGCCAATACCAGCAGTGACATTAGCAGCCAAACAAATCTCTTGTTGCGAGTTTTCAGCAAAATAACATCTCCTTCATCATTTGTAGATTGAGAATAGTTTTTACCCGCTGCTAAATTGTTATGACTGGCAAACTTATGTATAATTTTATTTACCATAAGAATAAGAATTATTTGCCAGTGAGGTTGTACAAGACAAGGAGTTGGTCAAGAGAGCCGTTAGCTTACAGCCTTTCCGTATAAATCCCTAAGGATGTGAAATAATCAATGGAAATTGTGTTGGTAGAACCAGAAATACCTCAAAATACGGGCAATATTGCCCGTACCTGCGCATTGACCGGGACTCGGTTACATCTAATTAAACCTTTGGGTTTTTCGTTGGAAGATCGCTATATGAAAAGAGCTGGATTGGACTATTGGGATCAGGTAGAGCTTAGCATCTGGGAAAGTTTTGCAGATTTTGCGGCTGCCTATAGTACCCGTACGCTATATCTGGCCAGTACCAAAGCATCACGCAGTTATGAACAAATCCAGTATCAAACCGAGGATGTTTTTGTTTTCGGTTGTGAAACCCGGGGATTAAGTAAGCAGTTATTGGATAGCTACCCGGAGCAAATCATTCGCATTCCTATGATGGATATAGGGCGCTCCCTTAATCTGTCCAACTCGGTCGCAATTATTCTATATGAAGCCTTGCGGCAAAATGATTTTACTGGTTTACGTTAAGCTATCATATATCCAAGCTAACTTTACCGATGGCACCGGAGGAGCTTCCTTCGGTGCGGCTGCGTAATGTCTGTCTATATGAATAAGCAGTAATGGGGGTTGGTTGACTGCCGCTAAGTGTTTGCTTACTGCCGCTTACTATATAAGCTAAAAAGCCTGACTTGCTGTAATAAGATCTGATTTTATTATGTTCTAATTGTTTTAATATAAAGGTGGGTGTAATGATGATTCTTAGTGGACCACAGGTTAGTTTGCTGGATCTAGTATCTTGTTTCTCTGAAGCACTCGATTTGATTAGTCCGGTAGTGGCGAACCATCACAAACGAGTAGCTTACATAGCCTACAGTATTGCCAGGGAAATGGAACTGCCCTGGAAGGAAGAAAAAGACATTACCATGGCAGCAGGCCTTCACGATATAGGTGCCTTATCCCTGGAAGAAAGAATGGAATCACTGAACTTCGAGGATCATCATGTCCAAAAACATGCTGAGCTGGGATACCTTTTTTTACAGGAGTTTAAACCATTGGACCAAGCTGCTGTAATGATAAGATATCATCACTTGCCCTGGGAGCAGGGGAAAGGTTTGCAATATAGGGGTAACCCGGTGCCCATAGGCAGTCATCTGGTGCATCTGGCTGACCGGGTGGCGGTACTGATTAACGACGATGAACAAATATTAAGCCAGAGTGTTGAAATAATAAAAACAATCCAGCGTTATTCAGGGACTATGTTTAATCCTGAGCAGGTAGATGCCTTTAGTAACTTAGCCCGTTGTGAATATTTTTGGCTGGATATTGTGTCAACTTCCTTGGGGAGCATTATTTCCCGTCGTTTGCAATCCCAGAATATGGAGGTTGAACTTGGGGAAATGGAAATGGCTGCTCAGTTTTTTGCCCATATGATTGACATACGTACTCCGCTGAATGCGTACCATTCAAGAGGAGTGGCTGTAACTGCCGAGTATATAGCTAAGCAGCTGGGCTTTTCTCAGTTGGAGTGCCAGATGTTGAGGATTGCTGGCTATTTGCATGACCTGGGTAAATTAGCGATACCTCCAGCTATACTCCAAAAGCCAGGTCAGCTTACTCGCTTTGAATACGATATAATCAAAAGCCATGCTTACCATACTTACAGGATATTAGGGAAAATAAGTCAGGCGGACATAATTAATGCCTGGGCATCGCTGCATCATGAATGCCTGGACGGATCCGGATATCCTTTTCATTTGAAAGAGAAAGATCTTCCCCTGGGCTCACAAATCATGGCGGTTGCTGATGTTTTAACGGCTGTTTGCGAAGATAGACCCTACCGATTAGGTATGGATAAAAATAGTGCCCTGCTGGTGTTGGACAGCCAGGTGAGAAAGAACAGTCTGAATGGTGACCTGGTAGCTATCCCGCATAAGTATTATTATGAAATGGACCAGCTGCGCGCTAAGGTTCAAGGTGAGACGGATCTTTTCTATAGAAAAACAGTCGAAATAAATGAATGCCTGGATTGATAGTGCAGGAATATATATAAATATTAGAGAATAATAGAATATATACCTATTTATGACATGAATAGGAGCCGGGTATATAATCCCATCAGGCAGAATATAAGGCTTGGGAATTAAGGGGAATAACCAAACCCGATGGACTGAAAGAATTAAGTTAGACCATAGCGCCGATAGTTAGAGAATAAACTGACTGCAGCCGAGAATATATTAATTTGAGCAGGTCTAAGGAGGGTGGTAGAACAGTGCGAGTCTTGATAGCTGATGATGAGCGTGTATCCCGAAAGATTCTGGAGGATTCATTATCTAAATGGGGATATGAGGTACTGGTAACCCGGGATGGCAACGAAGCCTGGGAAGTCCTGCAAAGAGATGATGCTCCCAATCTGGTGGTGTTGGATTGGGTTATGCCCGGCATGGATGGCATCGATGTCTGTAAGAACGTTCGCGCTCGTACTACGCGCAATTATGTTTACATAATACTGCTTACCGCCAAATCTGGTCGAGAAGACATTATTAAAGGTTTGGATGCTGGAGCCGACGATTATATAGTAAAGCCTTTTAATCCAGAGGAGTTAAAATATCGCATAAAAATTGGTCAGAGAATTATTGAACTGGAGCAACGTATATTACGCCTCGCCAGTACAGATTATTTGACAGGGCTCTTAAACCGTCGTGCTTTCATTGAACGGCTCAATGTTGAGGTTAACCGTATAAAGCGCAGCCAGGAAAAGTTAAGTCTTATTATATTAGATATTGACCATTTTAAAAAAGTTAATGACTATTTCGGACACCAGGCTGGCGATTTAGTGCTGCAGGAGGTTTCCCGCAGTATATCTCGCGCCTGCCGTCCTTATGATTATATCGGACGCTATGGAGGCGAGGAATTTATTGTTTGCTTGCCGGAAGCGAACGGTGAGGAAAGTGCTCAGGTGGCCGAACGAATCCGCCAAACGATTGCCAGCCAAAAAATCTTAATTCCTGAATTAATGAAATATGTAAGTATAACAGCTAGCTTTGGGGTAGCAGAACTGAAGTTAGACCATAATGAGAACCTGGATGCTTTGATAAATCGCGCTGACGGTGGTCTTTATAAAGCCAAAGAGGAGGGGCGTAACCGGGTAGTAATATGCAAATGAGTTTTGAAGATAATAAAGAAAACCCGATGCGCCTTTGGCGAAACCGGGTTGCAATTATACTATGTAATTAGTATTTAACGGAGTTCACATTTTTATTACCGATGGGTGTAATAGACGGAGATTTATACCTCTTATTAAGCTCTGTTATTATAAATCCCAATCTTTACCCGGGGTTTTATTCATCAGCTGGTACAGGTGCCTCTACTGGGCATACGTCCGCACATGAACCACAATCGGTACAGAGATCTGGATTAATCACATATTTGTCATCGCCTTCAGTAATGGCTTCTACAGGGCACTCGTCAACGCAGACACCACAGCTGATACATTCATCTGTAATGATATAACTCATTAATGTTCGCCTCCTTTGCTACAATCAATTAATTAGCATTATAAAGAACGCATTTTTTTTTGTCAATTTAGTAATTATAAAAAAAAGAGCTTAGAAAACGCTTGTATTAAGCACTTTAAGTCAACTTCCTAACCTTCAAATTGATTGATTTTGTCATTGGATTTATAATATCAATGCAAGAAAACAAACCTGAGCGTCGTAATTTACTCCAGGACAGGTAGTTCGAGAGGAGTACATCCCTAGCTGTTTATATTTATGGTATCATACAATACATTAAAGAAGAATGGAGACAAAGACGATGCAATGTATAGTAATGGCTAATGGAATTTATGGCGATTTTAATTTTTATAAAGAACGCTTTTCATCTGATAACGTTATCCTGTGTGCTGATGGCGGAGCCAATTTTGCTTATAGGTTGGGATGGCTTCCCCAACTTATCGTCGGCGATATGGACTCCATTCTCCCTGAGGTAAAAGAATACTTTACAACCCAAGAAGTAGCGTTTAAAAAATTTCCCCGCCGTAAAGATTTTACCGATACCCAATTAGTACTTACTATAGCTCATAATATGGGAGCCACAGAGATAATCATGCTAGGTACACTGGGCAAAAGACTGGATCATACTATGTCTAACCTTTATGGCTGCATCGATTTGGTTCAGCAGGGCATAAAAATTACTCACCTCTCACCGCGCGGAACTATTCATCTAGTGAACAAGGAGATTCAAATTAAGGGTCAACCCGGAGACTTGGTTTCAATTTTATGCCTCTCAGAAGCAGCTCGAGGAGTAACCACTAGAGGATTAGAATATTCACTGGACCATGTAATGCTGGAAAAAAAATTTCCTTATGCTATCTCCAATACCCTGACTGAAAGTCACGGCTTAATTACCCTGGATGAAGGAATCCTGGCAGTATTTCACTATTTTTAGAAATAATAAAATCCTCCATTTTATAGGTTTTTGATTAAGGTTAGGGGCTGAATAGGTGATACCGACCACCCTTTTCAGGACTTAGGTATTCACATAATGGGGATGATAATTCTAGTAATGATCAATATGTAGGGGAGCAAATAAATTGGATCTGAGCTTTTTATCGGGGGTATTCGCAAATCCCTGGAATATATTTCGTAACCTGCTGGACATAGCTATTGTAGCCTATATTATATACCGTCTGTTGGGACTCATCCAAGGAACACGAGCAGTTCAACTCCTCAAGGGCTTGTTGATATTGCTGGTGTTTGCTGTTTTGGTCAGCTATTTACAGTTAGATATGCTGAACTGGTTGCTGGAAAAACTGTGGATTATCTTTGCCATTACCCTACCCATTGTGTTTCAGCCTGAACTACGCAGAATTTTAGAACAGCTGGGCAAAGGGAATTTTTTCAAGACCAGTAATTCGGGTGTAGATCCAGAAAGCTATCAGTCTATCATTAAAGAAATTGCCGATGCGGTGGCAATATTAGCCCGCAATAGGGTCGGAGCTCTTATAATTATTACCAGGGAAACCGGTATTGAAGAATACTTGGAAAGCGGTATCAAAATTGATTCCCTGGTTTCATCCGGGTTACTGATTAATACTTTCGTTCCTAACACCCCCTTGCATGATGGAGCATTGGTAATCAGGGAAGGTCGTATATACAAGGCAGCGTGTTTTTTACCTCTCAGCAATAACCCGGAACTGCCATCGGAACTGGGAACCAGGCATCGGGCTGGTCTGGGCATTGCTGAAGTATCGGATGTTCTGGCTATCATTGTGTCTGAGGAAACCGGGTCGGTATCGCTGGGACGAGAAGGACGACTCCTGCGGTATCTGGATGCTCAGAGTCTTAGGGAAATATTGGAAAAGGAACTGATACTAACAGATGATAGTAAAAAGTCAGCCATGTGGAGGAGGTGGGCCAAGCGATGAAAGCTCCGAACGCCAGAAATAAATCCAATGTCCTTAAGATTCTATCATTGCTCATGGCCATTCTGCTTTGGTTTTATGTAGTCAACCAGGGAGGCTTAGCCAGCGGCAAAAATCTGGTGCAGGCTGAACTTAATTATTATAATATACCGAGCGGCTTGACGGTAATTGGCCCCCAGACCGTAGCTGTTAAACTATGGGGTTCATTCCGTGAGGGGGGAGATATAGTGGCCTATGTTGACCTGGCCGGCTTGGAAAAGGGCCGGCATACGGTTCCGGTCAAGGTACAGCCGGTTAAAGGTGCTATGCTGGCTACTGTTCAACCCGATAAGGTAAAGATAGAACTAGAGGAAATGCAAGAGCATGTAATGCCGATTAAATATGAGCTTAAACAGAATCCGCCGGCTGGGTATGAGCTGTTGGAAATTACGTTAGCGACTGAAAAATGCATGGTAATAGGAGAAGAGGCGGTTGTAAATCAAGTAGCCAGAGTAGTTGCTCCATTTAGTCTGGGGGATAATAAAGGTATTAGTACTATAAAAGCCGAACTTGAAGCCAGAGATGCCCAAGGTAATATTATTAGTGAGGGGATTAAACTTCTGCCTGAAACGGTTAAAGCCTATGTGGTGGTGGAAAATAAGAAAGAAATGAAAAAGCTGGCTGTAAAACCACTGTTTAAAGGTAAAATAGCTGAAGGTTATCGGCTGGGAGATATAAGCACCGACCCTGCTGAGATAAGTCTGCTGGGAGAAAAAATCAGGCTGGATGCCGTGACCGAGTTATCCAGCCGGGAAATTGAGCTTACTGATCGTAAAGAGAGCTTTACTCAGCTGGTAGATATCATAGTTCCTGAGGGAATAAGCGCCTCTCCATTGCAGGTAAACGTTAAGGTTAATATTGAAAAAATAAACGACAGGGTGGTTCAGTAATGAAAGTTAGGGTGCGTGATTTACGCTTAGCACTAGATAAGGAAGAGGCCGAACTAAAGCCTATGG
>CAZEDT010000052.1:0-28723 GCA_964510795.1 uncultured Syntrophomonas sp. | reverse complement strand
TTTGTCCCTTTTTTTGAATTAATACACTAGGTCGCGTGTCCCGTTTATCGCCATTATTATGGCAATATATAGCCGCTCTTTTCTCAATAAATAATAGTGAGGGTTGTTACTTTGTTAGTTGGCTTATGAATATCTATTGTTCTTAAATTCAAAATATAGCTAAAGCACATAGGTTATGCTTGCTAATAAACCTCAACTTTGGAAGATGATAAAAATCATTGTCGCAATAACTATTATAATAAATAGTAGGGAAAACTTATAAAATAAGCTGAAAGCACAATGCTTTTTATATTTATTTGTAAACCTAATAGCACCCTGCTATAATTGGAGTGTTGTACCTATGTTCAGACTATGTGACACACTACCAATGACAACCTTAATAGCAAACAACATTGCATCATTAGGCTGTGGCAGCTACACTAGCACTACCCACAGTGTGTTATGCTAGTACTTTGAAGGCAGGAATGTCAACAAACATTATTTATAGGTATATATTATGTAGGAATTAGGAAAGGGTTTGCTTAAATGACTCAGAAATCACTCAGAAATATTGCTATTATTGCTCACGTTGACCATGGTAAAACTACTCTAGTTGATAAGCTTCTTAAACAGAGTGGATCTTTCCGGGACAGACAGTTCGTACCGGAAAGAGTAATGGATAACAATGACCTGGAGAGGGAACGGGGTATAACCATTCTCTCTAAAAACACGAGTATCTCATATAAAGATACGAAGATTAACATTATCGATACCCCTGGGCATGCAGACTTTGGCGGTGAGGTAGAACGTATTGTTAAAATGGTGGATGGGGTTTTACTTTTAGTAGATGCCTTTGAAGGTCCTATGCCCCAAACTCGCTTTGTGCTGAAGAAAGCCCTGGAGGCTGGTTTGAAGCCCATCGTAGTTATAAATAAGATTGACCGTCCGGATTGCCGTCCTCACGAAGTCCTGGATGAACTGCTGGATCTCTTTATTGATTTAGGTGCTGATGAATCCCAATTAGATTTTCCGGTAGCTTATGCATCAGCCAAGGCTGGTTTTGCCCAGATTAACCTGGATGATCCTTCTGAGGATATGCAGCCTTTGCTGGATATGATTATTGAGGAAATTCCGGCCCCCACAGGTGATGCAGATTCAGCACTGCAGCTGTTTATATCATCTATTGATTACGATACCTATGTGGGTAGAATCGGCGTTGGGAAAATTCTGCGCGGTACTATATCTAAGAACCAGGAAGCGATTCTTTGCAATATTCAAGACAAACAACAAAGAGTTAAGATTAATACCCTCTATGCCTATGAGGGCCTTAAAAAGGTAGAAACTCTTAGTGCCAGCGCTGGTGAAATAGTAGCCGTTTCTGGTATTGATGATATTACTATTGGAGATACCCTCTGCAGCTTGGATACTATTGAACCGATTCCCTTTGTAAATATTGATGAACCGACCATATCTATGAACTTTGTGGTCAATAACAGTCCCATGGCAGGTTTGGAAGGCAACTATGTTACCAGTCGCCATTTAAGAGACCGCCTGGAACGGGAATTATTATCTAATGTTTCCCTGCGTGTTGAAGAAGTCACGCCTGACTGTTTCAAGGTTTCAGGACGTGGTGAATTACATCTATCAATCTTGATTGAAACCATGCGCCGGGAAGGCTATGAATTTGCTGTTACCCGCCCGGAAGTAATTCTCAAGAGAATTGACGGGCATGTGCATGAGCCTGTAGAAAGACTGTTTGTGGAGGTTCCAGATGATTTTGTGGGCACAGTTATAGAGGGAGTGGGTAAACGCAAAGGCGAACTACTGACTATGCTTAATGGAACCGGCAGTGTTATGAAGCTCGAGTTTTTAATTCCTGCCCGGGGATTAATAGGATACCGCAGCGAATTCCTTACAGATACTAAAGGTAATGGAATAATGAACAATATATTTGAGACCTACGAACCTTTTAAAGGTGAACTCAGCACCCGCAGCCGGGGATCTCTGGTGGCCTCCGAATCTGGTACAGCGGTAGCTTACGGTCTATATAACGCTCAGGAGAGAGGGATTCTCTTCATTGATCCAGGAGTAGAGGTCTATGCCGGTATGATAGTAGGCGAAAATGCGCGGAGTGTTGACATAACGGTTAACGTATGCAAAAAGAAACATCTGACTAATACTCGGTCTTCAGGAGCCGATGATGCTCTGCGCCTCATCACTCCATTAAATATGTCCCTGGAGAAATGCCTGGAGTTTATAGATGATGACGAACTACTGGAAGTAACTCCTAAATCACTAAGGCTGAGAAAGACTATCCTGGATAAAAATGAACGTGACCGGGCTACTGGCAGCAAAAATAAAAACCGGGTTTCTTAAATAGAAACCAAAACTTTTATCAAAATCAAAAAAGCCCAAAGGCAAGCGTATAGATTAGCGGCCTTTGGGTTTTTTATTTCTATTTAGTAGTGGGCGTTTTTATACTCAGCCAACAATTAACCTGTGATAGATTTCTGCCCTGCTGTTTGGCCTGATACAAACTGGTTTACTGGGAAAGGTGACGAATAAGCTGAATATACGCCGACTCCGCATAACCTTGTTATGTGAGCAACCTACTTTAGCATGTTCATCATGACTAATCCAGGTTCATCCACATTCGCAAAGTTTTAAAGCTTTTTAAATCTAATTATAAAACTGGTTCCTTTTGAACTGCTAACTGGAAGGATGCGGGCTTTGTGCCGAGCGGCTATACTGTAGCATATAGCCAGGCCTAATCCGGTTCCCTTTTCTTTAGTGCTAATAAAAGGTTTGCCCAACTGTTCCATAATTTCGTGTCTAATCCCTTCCCCTTCATCTTTAACTACCAGCACAACTTCATCAGCCTCCAGGTAAGTAATAATAGATACGGTTCCTCCATCGCTCATCGCTTCCAGACCATTACGAACCAGGTTGATAACCAGCTGGCGAATCTCTTTTTCATCCAGTAGTAAGGCAGGAATATCGTGTAAATCGAGGACAATTGATTTGTCCCCCAAGGTAGCATCGGCTTGAAGCAAGGGGAAGATAGCATTAATGATGTCATTGAGATTTCCGGGCTTTAAATCAACCAGCTTATTTTTAGCAAGAGACAGAAATTCACTGATTATATCATTAGCTCTGTCCAGTTCTTCCAGCATTAGATTAAAATAGTGCTGATGTTGTTTTAAATCCTCCTGCTGGCTCAAAATCTGCAGGAAGCCCTTAACCGTAGTCATAGGATTCCTTATTTCATGACCTATTCCGGCAGCCATTTCCCCAATAGTATTCAACTGATCCATACGGGCCATTTCCCTCTCTATTTTTCTGGTCTCGGATATATCCTCTAAGAGGAGCATAACCCCAGTAATTACGCCATTTTTAGTAATGGGGGAGCTTTTTATTCGCACCAGGGCATGGCTGCCATTTTTTCGCTTTACACTGGTTTCAAATATTCCGGCTTCACCCATTATTAAACGTTTTTTTGTATACTCGGTCATTCTATCTATTTCGTGATCTGCAATAATATCGAGCACATCACGACCGAGTAATTCACCAACAGTATACCCCAGTGAAAAATAAACTGCGTTGTTAACGAGAGTCATACACCTATTAAGATCATAAGTAACAAATATATCATCCATAGTATTTATCAGGTAATTAAGATAATCGAGCTGTTGTTTTAACTCCTGTTGACTACGCCTTAACAAAGATTCACTTGCTATTAAAGCCTCTTCTGCTTTTTTGCGTTGGCTAATATCTCTAAGGATAAGGATAAATTTGCGATTTTCATGAGCCTGATCCTTCTTCATCTGCTTTGAGTTGATTTCCAGCCATATGTATGTCCCATCGCTCTTTTCAACTCTGCATTGGACAGTACCCTCACCCTTTACAAGCCCCTTTGTAGCGGCCTCGAATACAACAACTAAATCGTCCGGATGAACCATATCGAATATGGTTTTGGAAGGCCATTCTTTTCTGGAATAACCCAACATCTTAAGTAAAGCAGGGTTTTGATAAACAGTTAAAAAGCTGGTTGCATCTACTATCGAGATGCCATCAGAGGCAATATCAACTATTAAACGATATTTTTCCTCGGATCGTTCACGTTCCATCTCAGCAAGCTTTTTTTCTGTAATATCCCGGGTAACCAGTAATATATCACCCTGGTATCCATCCTGTTCGATAATCCTGCCGGTGGCCTCCAGCCATATATAGTCGCCATCCTTATTATGGGAACGGTACTGAGCACTCCCCCCCCCTTTTTTTAGACCTTCTTGCAGAATTCCCTTAACTTTAGACTGATCTTCAGGGTGCATATGAGCAAAGCAATTATTCCCCATAAGCTCCTCCGCAGTGTAACCAACCACCCTTTCATGCGAGGGACTCAAGTATTTATAGGTGTTAGTCTGAGGATCGATTATGGTAACCAGGTCATAAGCATTTTCGACGATAAGACGGTGTACCTGCTGGATCTTTTCTCTTTCCAGATTTTCTCTTTCAATAATACTCATCCAGAATTCAGCTTCCCATCTATCATTCACCATTTCCTGTTCATTACAGATATTACCATTGTTTTTATAGATGCGGCCATTCTTTATGATAATGGGGTGACTTATTATGACGTATTTTAATAATACAGGATCAGTTTGGGAGCGATTATATTGACATAAGGCTACACATGGGTAGTATGGAAACAGCAGATTATTCATCCGGGAATTGACTTCTACCATATTTTTATAGGGTTCAAAATCTCCCATAGTATATAGAGCTTCGCCTGTGAAACGTACAGCCGGATAGCCCTCTTTCACTGCCTGTTCTATAAATTGAATATAAAATGCTTGGACTTGATCCAAACGGTTAAGCTGATTCTCTTCAGGCAGCGATTCCTTACCTAAAATCATAAGTTGTTGTGAATCTTCATAAAAATCCACATCTATACCCGCACTTTTTAAAGTGTTTATTATGGTCAATCTATTGGATTGATTAAAAGCATAAACGCATTTTTCCCCTCTTTTCAGACCCTGAAATATAAAAGGAACAACTGCATCTCTCCATTCCTGCTCAGAATCGTATATTAAACAGGCGTGATCATGAACCTGTAGCTCATAAACCCCCTTAGTATTCCCCGATATGTTCATATAATTTATTCCCCCTGCGAATTAGCAATAAAATCAATTTGTTATTATATTCTCAATAAGACAAATATTTCCTGCAAGAGGGATGTGTATTAAGTTTTAATTGCCTTAGATGCAAAAGCTAATCAGTTGGTTAATCCTCAAATTTACCTGTCTGAAGGAAAACATCTATTAATTCCGCTATCTCTGCCTGATGATGAATTTCTTTATGCCCGTAAGGTCTAATCATAAAGTCTATCATATCATCACATTTGGTTGACTCGACCTCAACTCTGCCATCGTTTTCACCGGTTAAAAAAACACGCAGAAAATGTTTGTTCGCATTTCCTGCAATCACACCAATCTCTGGTTTTGGTGTATTAATAGGTTTACCAATACTTATACTGGAGGTTCTAAGTGATTTAAGTGGTTTATATATTTGCCCCAAGGGCTTAAGTAGTTGTTCGGAAATGTCCGCAAGCTTCGTCCCCTGGTTGGGAGTAGCAATCAATACGCACCTTCCGAGCTTCACAACCGTATTATTAGCCAAGAAAGATCTAATTACCAGGCCTCCCATACTGTAGCCAATAAAATGTATTTTATTATAGTAGCCCAAACTGGGTACTAGTTGTTGGAATTGATTTTCAAAAGATGATATACATTCATCCAGCGCAGAAAATCTTAGGGGCAGATTTACCGTGAAAGACCTATACCCCAATCTGTTTAAACGCGTTTTTAGGGGGAACATATCAGAATCATCATTGTTAAAACCATGAACTAAAATTACTATTTCGTGTTCCAAATTTCTCTCCTTACCCCTCACGCTATTATTGTACTCACTTTGAAGATAGCATTTTTACCAGCAGAATATTGAAAAACCAAAAGCAGATACCGTAGATTGCACCTACTACGGTAATAACAGCAACCCATACATAGTTATCATATACACCAACCTTTGATATGGATTCGAATCTTACCAGCATGCACAGCAGTGAAATCAATATTCCACCCATTGTGAAAAAAAACAGGTTTTTTACAAATGATATTTTCTTACTTTGAAGTAGCTGTGGCAAGAAGAAGGACAAGTATTTATATTGAACAAAATCTAATATTGCAATCAGTAATACCAGCCATAAAAAGCCTACTGGTGGAGGATGATCAGCACCTGCAAGCAAAATGGCATTCCACCCAACAAAGAACAATATAGTATTTATTAAAACTATTTTAGAATTATTCAAAAGAATTCTCCACGCACTTTATCAACTTTTTATCAATATATTTCCAACCTGAGCTGTTTTAATTATGTTTCCGATTTTATGAATCTATTAAAATGATACTACTCCAGAGAATGGTTTTCAAAAACGGCTAATCCTAGATTGGCTGTCATAAGAGGTTATCCCCTAGATCAGTACCGGTTTAGATATTTAGTCCGGCGGGCAATTCTAACACATAGCTGGCATCTTTTCCATGTAAAAAACCACCTCATGAGCATGGTTTAGAAAAAGTACATCTATACGCATCCTCATACCCAGACTGTGTACCATATTACTTCCCAATAAACCTTTTGAACTTATAAAAAAATGCTTGGCATATTGGGCCTGAAGCGAGACAAAGGGGACGGTAAAAGTGAACAGGGGGACGGTTCACTTGCTCATCCAGTTAAAGTGTTGGGGATGAACAAGGGAACCGTCCCCCTGTTCACTTTTGCTGCGCGTTATTAGTCTAATGCGAAGGATTTTCCCTCATGCCGAATACTTCTGTAATATGAGTGATTTTCCGGGAACTCTTCAATAGTTACTATCCGATCAACCACAGATACAAACGAAGGCGTATCAATAAGTATACGCATACAAGTGGTGTTTCTTTAGCAAGGTGGATCAGATGATAATCCGGATAGATGCTTAATTAGCCTCCTAATTCTAACTAGGGAGAGAAAAGAAGGTGTTAGCTCAAGCAGAATTGCAAGGATATGAGGGAAGAAACTCCGTAAAAATGCTAAAATAGATTATTATTGCTCGCAAACTGAATGAGTATAGTAAGATTATTAAGCAAAGACTTACCATAAAGACAAATATTATCTACCGATACGGTTTATTGCCAATGCGAAATTGATGATTATGAGAGGTGTATATGATTCAAATTGAATTAATAGCTACTACTGCTTTCGGATTAGAATCTATCGTAGCTAATGAGCTAAAAAAGCTGGGCTATGAAAACTATAAGGTTGAAAATGGACGGGTCAGCTTTACCGCGGATCTAAGCGCTATCCCCCGCTGCAACCTATGGTTACGATCCGCAGACCGGGTATTACTGAAGCTGGGCGAGTTTGCGGCGCGGAGTTTTGAAGAATTATTTGAACAAACCAAGGCCCTTCCATGGACTGATTGGCTACCTGAGAATGCTGAGTTTCCCGTCGAAGGTAAATCTATTCAGTCGGGATTATTTAGTGTCCCGGACTGTCAAGCCATTGTTAAAAAAGCTATAGTTGAGAAAATGAAGCAACGTTATCCTCGTAAATGGTTCGAAGAAAAAGGTCCCCGCTATAAAATTCAGGTTGCCCTTTTAAAAGACATCGCCACCCTAACCATTGATACCAGCGGTGCCGGCTTGCATAAGCGTGGCTACCGAAAACTATCTGCCGAAGCTCCTTTAAAGGAGACTCTGGCGGCAGCCTTAGTGAGTATCAGTCGTTGGAAGGCAGATCGCGCCTTTATTGATCCCTTCTGCGGCTCAGGCACTATACCCATTGAGGCAGCCCTGATTGGTCGTAATATAGCTCCAGGACTAGGGCGAGACTTTGCGGCTGAAAACTGGCCTCAAGTTGCGGATGTTATATGGCGGCAGGCAAGAGAGGAAGCCCGCGATTCTATCCTGCACCATCAGCCACTTGGAATCATGGGGTTTGATATTGATGGTGACGTATTGGATCTGGCTCGTTATCATGCCAAACAAGCCGGTTTACAAAATGTAATATCATTCCAACAGAGGGATGTCCGCGAATTACGCTCCAAATATAGTTACGGCTATTTAATCAGCAACCCACCCTACGGGGAACGCCTTTCGGAAATTGATGAAGTAGAAAAGCTTTATCGTGACATGGGAAAAGTATTTAAAGACCTAAATACCTGGTCCTTTTATATAATCAGTTCACATCCTCGTTTCGAACAGCTATTTAACCGCTCAGCCGACAAAAAACGCAAACTCTATAACGGCCGTATCCAATGCAATTACTATCAGTTCTATGGCCCCAAACCCGAAAACATGCAGGGGCCGTTCTCCATCACTGAATAACTCAACGTTAACAGTAGACTAAATGTGCAGTGAAAGTGAACAAGGGAACCGTCCCCTTGTTCACTTTTATTATTTCGTCACCAGCACCAGTCCCTAAAACTCCGCATCGCTGGATTTAAAACCTCGGCCATAGACCTCAATGGCTTCATTAATGGTCATGAAAGCTTGTTCATCTACCGCAAAAACTATTTCCTTTAAACGAGGTAACTGGGTTTTAGCCACTGTAACCAAAATGATATTTTTGGCTGCTCCGGCGTAAGCGCCGCGGCCGGTTAGAAAGGTACAGCCACGATGTAAATCATGCATAATCTGCTCGGTAATCTCCTCAGCCTGATCAGATATAATTGTGACCGACCTGCTTACACTCAAGCCAGATTCTACCGTATCTACGACTTTAGAAATTATAAAAATGGAGATAGCTGAGTATAACGTTAATTCCAGATTAGAAGTAACTAAAATCAAAGCCAATACGATAATATTGCTTACAAAATAAGTCTCTCCCAAACTATGACCCCAGTAGCGCTTCACTATAACTGCCACAATATCCAATCCACCAGAGGACCCCTTATATCTAAGGCAAAGCCCTATCCCTAATCCTGATAAAACCCCACCCAATACAGATGACAGCAGCATATTATTAAGGCCCATATTTAGCTGCATAAACTCCATTATCGCCAGGAATGCTGAAGTTCCAAAGGTCCCTACCAGACTATAAAAAACAAAACGAGTGCTTACGAAACGATAGCCAGCGATAAATATAGGGATATTGAAAATGACGTACCATATCCAAACCTCATATCCAGTTAAAAAATTAAGTATGATGGCTAATCCACTAATACCTCCGGTAGACAGGCGTACCGGTACCAGTACTATCTGTATACCCACAGCAAGTATGCATGCACCAAGCAAGATCCCCAATATGTCTATGATAGTAAATCGCTCAGTGTTCTTAAAGTATTGATTTTTTAGATTCTGCATTGAGTTTCTCCTTATTTCTAAGCTATTTTATTTTGAAATATCTGCTTATCAATTGTAACAAATTTTCGTCTTTAGTTTAAACCCTCATATATTTTCGCATAATTGGTCATAATACTTAAGAACTGCATAAATAGTTCTATTTGATGTGCTTGATCTGCAGTTATGGCGTGACCATATTTATCTGCCATGGAAAAATATAGTATGGAATATTAGCTGAACCGAACAGCATACAATAGGCAGGTAAGACACATGGAGGTATAAAAAATGATTGCGGTAGTCTTGGCTGGAGGACGCGGATTACGCTTATGGCCAGAGAGCCGACGTAAGCATCCTAAACAGCTCTGTAAGTTTCTAAATAATAGGTCGATGCTGGATCTTACTCTGGATCGTTTAGTGGAAGCTGGTTCCCAGCAAATGTTGATCATAACCAACGACGAGCTCTTAGCAGATATAAAACAAATCATTCTTAATCGTACAGATGCTGACAAAATTGAAATTCTCAGTGAACCCGAGGGAAGGAATACTGCCCCAGCAGTTGGCCTGGCTTTAGCACGTCATTGTGCCACCAATCAGGACTCCATAATGGGCATCTTCCCGGCTGACCATCATGTATTGGATACCGATTCATTCTGTCAAAGTATTAAAAAGGCTATTCAGGCCGCAGAACAAGATCAAGTAGTTACGATAGGCATCGAAGCAGATCGTCCCGAGACCGGTTACGGGTATATTGAAAAAACCCACTGGGAAATCGGTAATCTGGGAGGCGTTTTTCGAGTCAAATCCTTTTGCGAAAAACCTGACTTTGATACCGCTAGTTCCTATCTGGAGACAGGCCTGCACCTCTGGAATTCTGGAATCTATGTCGGCAAAGTGAAAACTCTGCTGGAAGAATTCTCGTGCTATTTGCCAGATATTTATCAACCTCTCCAAATGGGTTATGATCACTATCTGCAGAGCTATGCTTCCCTGCCTAATATTAGCCTGGACTATGGAGTAGCCGAAAAGAGTAACCGTATGGCTGTAGTACCAGGTAAATTTGGCTGGTGTGATATCGGCAGCTGGAATGCCCTGGCTGAGCTTTTCCCGTATGATGAACAGCAAAATTCCCGTTTAGGAGAGGATGTTTTGTTCATGGACAGCAAAAACTGCCTGGTCAAACAAAATACTAAATCAATAATACTCTTTGGTGTAGCTGATTTGATGGTAGTGGAAACCGATGATGTCATCCTAGTGACTGACCGTCACCGCTCGCAGAATATCCGTGAGCTGGTTAACAAGCTCGATGAATTGGAACGTCATGATTTGTTATAAAAAAACAAGAAACGATGAGACGCAGATAGAGCAGAATCATATGGCTTAAGCAGGCAACGTTACTGCAGGGTTACCCTGACAAGCAAATTCTCCTAATATAAAAACCATCTTCCATTCACCTTTTACAGCGCCAATCATAAGCAATTCTGTGCAAATCTGCATTTACCATTTTAAGGAGGAGATTAATATTTCTCATATATTCCGTCAATATGACATCCGCGGGATTGTCGATAAGGAACTGACTAATGAAATTATGTACAATATCGGAGGTGCTTTTGCCCAATATGCTAGAGAGCACGGCTGTACTAAAATGTTGTTGGGCATGGATAACCGCAATTCTTCGGTCCGGTTTCGAGATATACTTGTAAATGCTCTTCTTGAGGCTGGTTGCGAGGTCATAGACCTGGGTTTGGTGGTCACCCCCATGTTCTATTTTGCCTCCCGGCACCTGGACATTGGTGCCGGCATTATGATAACTGCCAGCCATAATGCCGCCGAATATAATGGCTGCAAACTGCTCCTGGGGGAATCCACTATTTATGGTGAACAGATCCAAGAGATCCGTCGGATGGCCGAAAAAGGTCAATTTCCTATCCTTCCCAAAGGTTCTCTACAGCTCTTCGATATTCGTGAAGCCTATATGCAAATGATGGAATCCAAAATAAAACTAGGTCCCCATCTTCCCAAAGTCGTAGTAGATTGCGCTAACGGTACCGCTTCCTTATTTGCTCCCGAGATGCTCCGCCGCCTGGGCTGTGAAGTTATTGAATTATATTGCGAATCGGATTCGAGTTTTCCCCATCATCACCCTGATCCAGTTAAACCAGAAAACATGCAGGATCTAGTTGTCAAAGTGAAAGAAACACAAGCCGATTTAGGCATAGGGATCGATGGAGATGGTGATCGTTTGGGAGTTGTTGATCAAAAAGGCAATATGATCTGGGGTGATATGCTGATGATTCTTTTCTGGCGAGATATACTGCCTCGTTATCCAGGCAGTCCCTGTATTGTTGAGGTAAAGTGCTCCCAGAGTCTGATTGACGAAATAGAACGACTGGGTGGAAACCCACTTATATATAAGACTGGCCATTCCCTCATTAAAGCCAAGATGAAAGAAATAAATGCTATTTTTACAGGTGAAATGTCCGGCCACATGTTTTTCGCTGATGAATACTACGGCTTTGATGATGCCCTATATGCATCGGCCCGTTTGCTAACCCTCTTGTCCAAGAGTGAACAAAGCATTGATCAAATGTTAGCTGATATTTCCAAATACTATTCCACTCCTGAAATTAGGATTGCCAGTACTGAGGAGAGCAAGTTTGCCCTGGTTGAACAAGTGCTGCAGCACTTCAAAAAGGAATACGAGGTTATTGATATTGATGGAGCTAGAATATTATTCCCCCATGGATGGGCTTTAGTGAGGGCATCCAATACTGGTCCGGAGATTATTTTCCGTTGTGAAGGTGATTCCCCTGAAGCCTTGGACGAAATTAAAGACCTTATGTTTTCATATCTTCGCTCCATCGGCCTGGTCCTGGAGGATTGAATCAGCGATTTAGTTCACAATGGGAGGTATTTTTTTCCTACCTTCTCTGTCATTTGTCCCCAGGAATGCTCCCTTTGACAATCTTATATAACCAAAAAGGTTGTTGTTAAGAATTCTCTCCTTAACAAGCGTAGGTATAAGCTGGATAAAAAAATGGGAGAATAGCTTACAGAAGAACAAAGTAACCTTGGGTCGTATCATCTAAAAGGAGAATAACTGATGAACATTATAAACATTGGTACCTATCCACCCAAACAATGTGGTATTGCAACTTTTTCCATGGACTTGAGAGATAGCCTATTAGCAGCGAAAAATGCCGTTAGTGTTATGGCCTTATCCGACGATAGTCTGGAGTACCACTACCCAACAGAAGTAGTATTTAATGTGAAACAAAATCACAAACAGGATTATCTTAGGGCGGCAGCTTATATTAACGCTGCCACAGCAATCGAATTAGTAATTTTGCAGCATGAGTATGGTATTTATGGCGGTATAGATGGAGAATTTATTCTAGAACTAGCCAAACATTTGCATAAACCTTTTATACTTATTACCCATACCGTACTGCCACGGCCCGCTAAACGTCAGAAACAGATCCTAAACGAACTATGCCACCGAGCAGCCGGTATCGTTTGTATGACCGAACGTTCCAGAGACCTATTGGTCAATCTATATGAAGCACCACCGGAACTGGTTAAAGTAATTGCCCATGGTGTACCAGATTTTAAGAAACATTCTCAAAACGAATTAAAAATAAAATATGGACTAGATGGGCGACAGTTAATTAGTACCTTTGGTTTAATTGGTCCTGGAAAAGGCCTGGAATTAGGAATTAGAGCAATAGCAGAGGTAGTTCCTCATTATCCAGATCTCAAGTATTTAATACTGGGTCAAACCCACCCTATGCTACAGCTCCATGAAGGCGAGAAATATCGTCAGATGCTTGAAGATTTAGTACACGAGTTAGATCTAAGCCAGAACGTTATTTTTGTAAATAAATATTTGAGCAACGAAGAACTGGGCGAGTATCTGTATATGACTGATATTTATCTTAGTCCCTATCCCAATATGGATCAAGCCGTAAGCGGAACCCTGGCTTTTGCCATCGGCTGTGGCCGGGCTATAGTATCAACCGCGTATGCCTATGCTAATGAGGCCTTAAGGGATGGTCGAGGACTTCTGGCAGAAAAACCGGACCCAGAAAATTTAGCTATATTATTAGAGCAAATCCTATCCAGCCAGCAGCTAGCGGAAAAACTACAAGCCCGTGCTGATAAACTAGGCAAAACCTGGACCTGGTCTAACATTGGCCTTGAATACACTGACTTCTTCAGCAAAATCTTAAGCAAGAGTCAGCAAGAGGAGGAGAAACAGCTCAACTATGCTAAATTATAAGCATTTTTTATCTATGACCGATGAACTGGGGTTTCTGCAATTTTCCCAAAAAGATATTCCCGACCCGAATAGCGGCTACACCCTGGACGATAATGCCCGATCCCTGTTAGTAGCTCTTTTTATGGGAGAAGCCGGCTATCCTTATGCCTGTCTTTTCACTAAATACTTGATGCAGTCGCAAGGCGAAAACGGAAGCTGGTGTAATCTCCGTCTGAATGAGCAATTTATTCATTCTTGTGACTCAGAAGATAGTATTGGCAGGGCATTTTTGGCCTGCAGTGCGGCCAGTATTTGTGATTGGCCTGATATTAAGCATTACTGTACTTCGATGTTGGAGAAAGCTTTACCGCGTTTGGTCGAATTTACTTCCCCCCGTGGCCTCGCCTATAGTTTGATCGGACTATGCAAGGGGCACTTTTCGTTTCTCCCTGAGAAATACCATTATGATTTGGTCAATCTACTAGCTTCCAAGCTATTGAATTTATATGCTGCGAAACGCAGTCGGGATTGGAAATGGTTTGAAAACAGTATGACTTACTGTAATGGCGTTCTCCCCCATGCACTCTTTGCAGTTTATGCTTTCAATGGAGATAAGAAAAGCTTAAAAGTAGCCCATGAATCTCTGAATTTTCTTAATGACCGATTATTTGCCAAGGGTTATCTAAATATTATTGGTAATGAAGGCTGGTATCAACGCGGTTCTACAATACCCATATGGGATCAGCAGCCGGTAGATGCTGCATCCATTATTTTTGCCTGCCGGGAAGCTTATCAGGCCATCGGATTAACAGAATATCTTGATCTGACCAGTATAGCTCACCAATGGTATCGAGGCAGAAACATTAATGGTCTTTCACTATACAACCAAAAAACCGGGGGATGCTATGATGCTCTTACCAGGCAAGGGGTAAATTTGAACCAGGGGGCCGAGGCCGTCTTATCCCTTTTGTTAAGTGACCTATTGATGGAAGGTAATATAGCCGGTAAACTGCCTGAAGTAAAATCCTCATAAATAACGTTTCAAGATGTAGGCCCTTTAGCAAGCAGCAAGTAAGCCTTTACTTTATCTTATAATTATTTGCTGTATTAATTTATAATAATTCAGAAATTAATAACCGAGCCTTATCAGGCTCGGTTATTTTTTTACCGTATCAGGTTGTATAACATTTTTATAGGAAGGTCAATATTAAGGTTGATAGGTACGCCGAGTTTTCTTATTACCGACGTTGCTGAAAACAGTCTCTGCAATACACTGGCTTACCTGCTGTTGGTTCAAATGGAACGGTAGTTTGAGTTCCGCAGGCTGCACATGTAGCCGAGAACATCTGCCGGGAACGGCCACCATCTCTGCTGCTACCTTGTTTACGTGCTTGTCTGCAAGAAGGACAGCGAGCCGGTTCGTTTTCGAAACCCTTTTCCGCGTAAAAATCTTGTTCAGAAGCCGAAAATAAAAACTCACTTCCACAATCTCTACAAGTCAAATATTTATCCTGAGCCATTTATTAACCACCTTTCGGGGGTGATACTCTTGTACCCTAATTACCCCTGAAAGGAGCTTGATTAAAAGAACAAGGCATCTTCAATATACAGTATTATCACGTAATAAGCAAATTTGGCGTGCTAAGAACTACCTCTTTGGGTAATTCACCAATATTTAAAATACTCAATTAATTAGCCCCTGCTATTATTTCCTTTCGCTCTTCAGGCAGGCTAAACCTTACCATAAATGTACTCCCCTCCAGACTGCTTTTGAAGTCTAATTTAGCATTGTGGCGAGCTGCAATGCTGAAACAAACTGCCAGTCCGAGACCAGTGCCCTGCTCCTTGGTTGTAAAAAAAGGGGTTCCCAGTTTGTCCAATATATCATCAGGAATCCCCTCACCCTGATCAACAACTGACAATACTACCTGATTTTCCTCCCGGTAGGTTTTCAGACTGATTACTCCTCCAGCGGCAGTTGCTTCAATAGCATTGCGAACCAAATTTAATATAAGCTGACGGATTTCCTTTTCATCCAGTAACAGATTAGGTACGTTATTAAGGATAAAGCTAATATATTTGTCTCCATTAATGGCATCCGCTACCAGCAAAGGCGCAAGGGTCTCCACGATTTTGTTGATATTATAGCATTGTAAATCTACCAGCTTATCCTTAGCCAGGGCTAAAAACTCAGTAATAATTGAGTTGGCCCGGCCCAGTTCTTCTAACATTAGATCAAAATCAGCCTGATGATCTTTAAAATCTTCATTCCGACTCATAATCTGTAAAAATCCCTGTACAGTGGTCATGGGATTACGTATCTCATGACCAATACTGGCAGCTATTTCTCCAACCGTGTTGAGTTGCCCAAGACGGGCCATCTCCCTTTCCAACCTGCGCTGTTGAGTTATATCCTCTGCCAGCACTAGTCCACCAATAATTTTTTCATTTTCCAATATCGGGGAACCTTTCAGCTTTACCAATAAAACACTCCCATCTTTACAGATAAGTGCATTTTCATGGCTGCTTACCTCTCCATTTTGCAGGCGATTGTCTATCTGTCTGCGAACTGATTCCCTATTTTCGACTGGAATAAAATCCAGAATTGATTTTCCCAGCATTTCCTCAAGCCTAAAACCCAACGTTTCCAGCAACCTCTGGTTAACAAAGGTTAGTACATTATTTTTGTCATAGGTGACACAAAATTCATTCATGGTGTCTATTAAAGTATTTAGATAAATAAGCTGATTTTTATAATTCTGTTGACTTTCCCATAAGGCTTCCTCTGCCAATTTTTTTTCATGGATGTCTCGGCTGAATAGGATTATTTCATCATGACCTGAGGATGTACGAATTAGCTTGCCCTTACCTTCCATCCATAAATAAGATCCATCCTTCTTTCTGATAGAATATATCAACTCCCCGCTCCCCTGCCTGATTCCCTCCTGAAAGGCATTAATTATATTCTCTTGCTGTTCCGGATGGATAAATGCCAAGACACTCTGGGCAATCAATTCATTGGGAGAATAACCCAGTATTTTATATTTCATCGGATTTACATATAGAAAATTGTAAGATTCCGGGTCAATTATAGTAATCATATCAAGGCCATTTTCTACAATAAGGCGATATTTTTCTTCAGATTCCATCAGGGTTTCCTGGGTACGCATCCAGTATTCAGCTTCCCAACCCGTATCTTTTTCAGGGAAATAGATCTCCGAAGAGATTTGAATGGGATTACGATATATATATCCACGCCTAAATAAACAGCTGCTGGAAATTATAGCATCCCGCAATATCATAGGGTGATCCTCTCGTCGATGGTACTGACATAGAGTTAGCAGTGGGTAACGGGGGAAAATATCCCGATTGAGTCTCAATTGCAGTTCCAGAAACTTTCCGTCTGACTCATAATCAAAAAACCGGTAAAGCGGCTCACTGGAAATTCGTATAACACTATAGCCTTCAGCCATAAATAACTCCAGATATTTGGTATATAAATTCAAAACATGCTCAATGTTGTTGTCATCATCTCCAGCAAATAAATTGACAGTGTGAAGGAATAGAAGCTGACCCGAATTTATAGCAACTTCTACATCCGCTCCTGCGGATACCAAGCATTCACATATATAGCTTTCACTCCGGTTATTCACCACGTAGACGCATTTTTCACCACATATTAAGCCTTGCAGTAAAAAAGGTATAACTGCAGCACGCCACTCTTGTTCGGTTTCATATATAAAACAGCAATGGTCATGGATTCTTATTTTTTTCAATTCGCTATCTATATTGGTACTTGTTAATATCAAAGGCTTTGACTCCTTTTCCTGATATTACAAACTAGGTGATTTATAGCTGCTCTCCAGAATTATAGAACTTGACCATAAAATTACTGCCCTTGGGGCCAGTATCATAGCTGAGGTTAGCCTTATGACGGGCTACAATGCTGTAGCACACCGCCAAGCCCAGTCCCGTCCCATTTTCCTTGCTGGTTAAGAAAGGCGTACCCAATTGCTCTTGTATTTTTGGGGGGATGCCTTCTCCTTCATCCTGCACAGAAAGAAGCACTCCATCATCTTCCTGCGAGGTCCTTATAATTACTTTCCCCCCTGCTGACATAGCTTCCAGGGCATTTCTAACCAAATTCAAAATAAGCTGCCGAATTTCTTTTTCATCCAGCAGCAATTCAGATATTTTGCCAAAGCTAAAGCTTATATATTTATCTTCTTTGGTGGCGTCCGCTACTAGTAACGGAGCCAATACATTAAGAATTCGATTGAGATCATGGCATTGTAAATTTACTAGCCGGTCTTTGGCAAAGGAAAGAAACTCCGTGATTATGAAGTTGGCCCTGCTCAGTTCTTCCAACATTAAATCAAAATAGGGCTGCTGTTCCTTAAGTTGCTCATTCTGGCTCATAATTTGCAGAAAACCCTGCACGGTAGTCATGGGGTTTCTAATTTCGTGCCCAATACTGGCAGCCATTTCTCCTACCGTATTTAGTTGTCCCAATCTGCTCATCTCTTTTTCCAATTTTCGTTGTTGGGTAATATCTTCTGCCAGAACCAAAATGCCGTTAATTTTTCCATCTTCTATGATTGGAGAGCTTTTAACCTTGGCGAGTATTATCCTGCCATCTTTACAGGTTATGTGATGTTCGTAATTACCCGTTTCACCTTTTTCAATTCTTCTGCGGAAATTTTTCATTACCAGTTCCTTATCTATATCGGGAATAAAATCAAAAATAGAACGACCTAGTCCCTCTTCCATGGTATATCCGGTAACATCAAGCGTCTTTTGGTTACCAAAGGTAAGTTTGCTATTCCTGTCGATGGTATAACAGAGCTCGTTCATATTATCTATCAGGGTATTCAAATAATTAACCTTATCGCGCAAATCCTCTTCGCGTTGCTGCAATTCTGCTTCGGCTTGTTTGCGCGCACTGATGTCCCGAGTGCCAGCCACCAACTGTTTTACCCCGCTGTAATTATCAACAAAAACCCGACATACTGATTCCAGCCACACATAATGCCCGTCTTTATGTTGAGCCCGGTATTCCAGTTTACCGTTTGACTCATTATCTATAATAGCTTGGACAGACTGTTTAACCCGGAAGTAGTCATCGGGATGAAGAAGCTGCTGATTGTGTTGGCCTGTCATTTCAGCCACTTCAAATCCCAAGATGCTTTTCTGGGATGGACTAACATATTCAAATATCCCATTTTCATTGAGGACACAGATACTATCCAACATATTGTCAGTAATCTGCCGCAAACGTAGTTCACTCCTTATTAGGGCTTCATCAAATTTTTTTCGTTCGCCAATATCGCGGCTAAAAATCAGAATTTCGCTGGGTTCATCTTTGGCAGGTAATAGTTTTCCAGTTACCTCTCCCCATAGATAAGTTCCATCCTTTTTTATAAATCGTAGTTCCGCTGTTCCTTCCTTTCTTACAGTTCCTTCTTGCAAAGCCTTTAAAATACGGTCTCTATCATCAGGATGAACATTTACCAGTTCTTTTCTCAATGCAAACTCTTCCTCGGAATAACCCAAGGACTTTAGAATAGCTGGATTGGCATATACCCCTGCATAATTATCGATACTGATAATTGAAATACCATCATAGGCATTATCAACAATCAAGCGATATTTTTCTTCCGATCTCTGCAGAGCCTCTTCAGTTAGCTTGCGTTCCGTTATATCCCGGCAAATTATCAATATTTCGTATTTTCCTTTTTCGTTATATATAAATTGACCAACCGATTCAAGCCAGACCACGGTACCGTCATTTTTCATTGCCCGATATTGTGCCAATCCGTGCCCCACCTCAAGACCAGCCAACAAAAACTCCCGCACATCTTCCTTATCGTCAGGATGAACCAGCTCCAGGCAATGATGTCCTAGCATACTATTAGCACAATAGCCCAGTATCTTATCAACTGACGGACTTACATAGGTGTAACTTAAATTTTCTTTATCTACAATCACAATCATATCCGAAGCGTGTTCTGCAATTAGACGGTATATAGCTTCGGATTCATTTAACCTGCCTTCAATTTCTATATCACTCTCTAAGTACGGATAGAAATCCGTGTTCTCAGGTTTTTTCCCAAGGATATTGGCTGACATTTTCCGTCCCCCTGTTAATTGCATTCCAGTTTTATTCATCTTAGGGTTACCGTTCTGCTGCTGACAATAAAGTTAACCCCCCGAAATTACTGCCATACCGGTTTTGTAATCCATACTAGCTGCTACGGAAAACGATGCTGTAGTATTTGTTCCGCTAATCAGTTAAAGGTATATTTGGTAATTTTCTCCATTTACTCCCTTGATTCCTGCCTGCTTTGATAATTTTCCGGCTCAGCTGCTTTTTCCTACCCAATAGACAAAGCTGATAAATACACAAAAACCCTATCCAAATTAAGGAGTTCTCACAAAGCATAATAAAAACGGGGAACACGGCATTTAACCATGTTCCCTGTAAATAAACGATGTAGAATATATTGACTAAAGGTTAATTGAAGCTGCTTCCAGCTATAAATTTCACCCTGAAGATAGTTCCCTTAGAGCTGGTTTCATATTCCATGCGCGCCTGATGACGGTCTACAATGCTGTAGCACACCGCCAGTCCCAAACCAATACCATTTGTCTTGCTGCTTAGGAAAGGGGTTCCAATTTTATCTATAATCTCAGGAGCAATACCTCCTCCTTCATCCTGTACCGCAAGAACTACGCTATCTGCTTCCTGAGAGGTCTTTATACTAATTGTGCCGCCTGCTGACATAGCATCCAGACCGTTACGGACCAGATTTAGAATAAGCTGGCGAATTTCATTTTCGTCCAAGAGCAGATCATCGATGTCTCCTAGTACAAAGCTAATATACTTGTCGTCTTTTATCGCATCCGCACTCAATAACGGGGCTAGGGTTGTTAGGATTTTATTGAGATTGCGGCATTGCAGATCAAGCATCTTGTCCTTGGCTAGAGATAGAAACTCGGTAATTATAGAATTAGCTCGTCCCAGTTCTTCTAACATCAATTCAAAATAGGGCTGCTGTTCAATGAGTTTTTCATTCTGCCCCATAATCTGCAGGAAACCCTGTACCGCAGTCATAGGATTCCTTATTTCGTGACCTATGCTGGCCGCCATCTCTCCAACCGTATTTAACTGGCCTAACCTGGCCATTTCCCTTTCCACTTTACGCTGCTGGGTAATGTCTTCAGACAGAATCAGGATACCGGTAATCTCATTATTTTCTATGATGGGAGAACTTTTTACTCTTATAAGTAGTTCACTGCCGTCTTTACATATAATGACATGCTCATAAAGAGTTTGGTCACCTTGGTTAAATCGCAGTTCAAGGCGCTGGCGTATCTTTTCCCTATCATTGTCCGGAACAAACTCAAATATAGATTTTCCTATACCCTCCTCCAGACTGAAACCTGTAATATCAACTGCTTTTTGGTTGGCAAAAGTTAATCGGTAATTCCTATCTACGATATAGCACAGTTCATTCATGGTATAAATTAGGGTATTCAAATAACTGAGCTTATCTTGAAGGTGCTGTTTACTTTTTCGCAACTCTTCTTCAACTTGTTTTCGGGCCGTTATATCTCTGGTCCCTATTACACAATGTTTATCACCGCTGTGGTTATCAAGAACTACCTTCCCAAATGATTCCAGCCATATATAGTGTCCGGCTTTGTGGCGGGCGCGATACTCAATTTGCCCATTTGATCCCTCCAGACAGCGAGAAGCAAAATACTCCGTAATTCGCTTGCGGTCATCAGGATGTACTAGATATAGATTCTTTTTACCCATTAACTCTTCGGGGGCAAACCCCATCAAGCTCTGGTGAGAGGGACTGACATAATTAAATACCCCATTTTTGTCCAGGCCGCAGATGCTATCCAGCATATTATCGGTAATCTTACGTAACTGCAGTTCGCTTTTTCTTAGTTCCTCTTCTGCATTCTTCCTCTGGCTGATATCGCGGTTGATAATGAGTATCTCCTTTTGCCCATTAACTGCCATTATTAATTTACCAGTCGCCTCAACCCATAAATATGATCCATCTTTTTTCTGATAGCGGTACTCAGCAATGCCCTCCCCACTATTCCTGAGTCCCTCGCTATACTTTTTCAAGAGTTTTTCTTGATCTTTCGGATGAACCAGTTCCAGACTGCTTCTGCCCAGCAGATCTTCCTCATTAAAACCCAGAACCTTCAAGGTGGTCTGATTAACATATAGGTAGGAAAAATCCTCGGCACTTATTTTTTCAATCATATCGTAAGCATTTTCTAAAATAAGGCGGTATTTCTCTTCTGAGTACTTTAGCTCCATTTCCACCCTTTTGCGTTCTCTGATATCCCGGCTAATCAACAATATTCCTCTGGTTTTATCCTGCTCATCTACCTGCTTTCCAATTGTCTCCACCCATATTTCAGTGCCATCCTTGCCTAGAACCCGGTACTCCGTTTTGCCATATCCCGAATCGAGAGCCTGCACCAGAGTTTTCACCACATTGGCTCGATCATCTGGATGAACTAGATTAAAGGAGTAATTTCCTATCAATTCTCCAGCTTCAAAATCCAGTACTTTTTGGTAAGAAGGACTTACATATCTAAAACAATAGCTATCTGAATCAATAATCGATATCATATCAGAGGCATGATCTGCGATGAGACGATATCGCTCTGAGGAATCATTCAAGCTTGCTTTGCTTTCTACTACATCTTCTAAATTAAGACTAAACTTATTTTTCTCGCCATCCTTGGCCATCATATCGAATGACATAATTATTCCCCCCATTAGCCTATGTCCCAATTATATTATATTTTTGTTAAATTTCTCCATATAATCGCAAATTCCTGCCGCGATTGTAATTTTATTACCACGGACAGTCTCTGACCTCTCCTTAATGGGCTAGAACCCGTGGCTCAACACATTACCTCAAGAAGTAATCCTGGCTCTCTGCCCTGAAAAAAAATTTACATTCAGCAGTGATGCCGCTGCGCGCCATGGGGGTCTGATAGGGTAAAAAAAAGGAGATCCCAACATCAGCCAGAATCCCCTGTAAATAAATCTCCCGCCATTTTAATCTGCAGATTTACTAACTTTACTGCTAGCAGCTATAAAATGCACCCTAAATATAGTACCTTTTAAACTAGTCTCATAATCCATCCTAGCCTGATGACGGGCGACAATACTATAGCACACCGCTAGTCCCAGTCCGATTCCATTCTCTTTACTGCTTACGAAAGGTGTTCCCAACAGCTCCCTTATCTCGGGATCAATCCCGGTTCCTTCATCCTGCACCTCTAGCACCACTTCATCTGCCTGCTGGTAAGTTCTTATTATAATTGCCCCTCCTGCCTGCATAGACTCCAGACCATTACGGACTAAATTCAGAATTAGCTGACGGATCTCTTTTTCGTCCAAGAAAATATCAGCTACGTTCTCCAGTCTAAAGCCAATATACTTATCTCCTTTTATAGCATCCGCACAAAGTAAAGGGGCCAGCGCCTGTACAATATGGTTGATGTTCTGGGTGTAAAGGTTTACCACCTTGTCCTTGGCCAGGGAAAGAAATTCGGTTATTATAGAATTAGCTCGGGCCAGTTCTTCCAGCATCAGATCAAAATAGGGGCGCTGTTCGCTGAGCTGCTCATTCTGGCTCATCATCTGCAGGAAGCCCTGCACCGTAGTCATAGGGTTTCTAATTTCATGACCGATACTGGCAGCTATTTCTCCCACGGTATTCATCTGACCTAAACGAGCCATTTCCTTTTCAATTTTACGTTGTTGACTAATGTCTTCAGCCAGGACAAGCAACCCGGTAATTTCGCCATTTTCAATTATGGGGGAGCTTTTAACCTTAATAAGCAGTTGGTGTCCGTCCCTGCAGATTATGCAGTGTTCATTAATGCCAGTATTACCTGTTTGCATACGCTTCGTGACTTGCTTCCATACCTTATCCCGGTCAAAGTCGGAAACAAAATCTAAAAGGGGTTTTCCCATGGCTTCCTCCAGGCAATAACCGGTGATGTCCAGGGCTTTTTGATTGGCAAAGCTTATTCTATAATTTTTATCAAAGGTATAACATAATTCATTCATATTATCGATTAAGGTATTCAGATAGGTAACTTTATTGCGCAAGTCCTCTTCGCGCTGACGCAGCTCAGCTTCAACTAGTTTACGAGCAGTTATATCTCTCGTTCCTGCCACACACTGTTTGGTACCATTATTCTCATTTATAATTACCCGGGCAACTGATTCCATCCATATATAGTGTCCCTCTTTATGCAAGGCCCGATACTCAATGCTGCCACTCGATCCTTCGCTAATCAGCGAAGCAAAAAAATGCCGCATACGGTTAAAGTCCTCAGAATGCAGTAAATTCAAATTGTGTTTGCCCATTAATTCCGCTGGTTCAAAACCCATCATTGATTGGTGCGACGGACTAACATATTCGAAAAGGCCGTTCTCATCGAGGCTACAGACACTGTCCAGCATATTATCGGTAATTCTGCGCAGGCGCTGCTCGCTTTCCACACGTGCCTCTTCCGCCAGTTTACGTTCCGATATGTCACGGATGACAATTAAAACCTCTCCTTCTTCCAATTCGCTATTTATCAATTTCCCCAGCGATTCAACCCATAACTCGGTATTATTTTTTTTTACCAAGCGATAGCGGGACATACCGAAGCCGATCAGGATGCCTTCGCGTATGCCTTTAAGCGCGTCCGCTTTGTCAGCAGGATAGACAAGGTCCATACATTTATGTCCCAAAACATCTTCCGCAGAATAACCCAAGACTTTTTCGAATGAGGGACTTACATAGCTTAAAATCAGACTTTTGGGCTTAATAATTACAATCATATCTGAGGCATTATCAGCGATCAGTCGATATCTCTCTTCGGAATCTTTAAGCCTTGCTTGGCTATGTTTGTGTGCAATGTAAGAATCTTTATTCCTGGGCTCAATCTCATGGCTTATTAGCTGCATTTTTCTTCCTCCCATTGGATATCTTACATTTTAAAGTTTATTATGGTAAAATTCTCCATGTTTCCATTTATTCCTGCTTATATATTAATTTTTCTTGAAATTATTTACTCAACTATTGCATTTGATTATCCGCATCCCAATGTTGCACTAATTCTACAATTGTTATTGCTCCCTAGTGAAGGCTATTCCACTCTGCTCAGATTGTTGCCAATATATCTATGATCCTCGTTTACCGAAGAAGATTATGCAAATAAAACCGGGGATCCGATATAAATCAGATCCCCGGTATAATGGCAGCGTTTTTGTATTCATTTAATCTTGTAGATATTCCACCATTAACGGCATAAAATGTGGGATTATATCCGGTAACATCTTAGGCATTAATTCAACCATCGCCGGCGGCATCAGGTCCGGTAGCTGTTCCTGCATAAAATCTGGCATGGGAACCTTGGCTTTGACCATATCCAACATCCTGGGCATTACTTTAGGCATCATACCCGGCAACAGCAGTGGGAATAGTTTAGGCATCATGGGTTTCATCACCGCTATCATCGGCCCTTTGACTCCCGGACTCTGCCGTTTCATCCATTTCATCATACCGGCCATGGGACCAGGCATGGCATCAATCATATCATCCAGCATTTCGGCCATCATCTCTGCCATCCCCAGAGGGGTCATCATCCTGATCATTACATCAAAGGTGGCCCAACTGTTATTAATTTCCGGGGTACTATCTGGAATATCAAAACCCGCCGCTTCCGCTACAAAGGTTGCCAAATCCCGAACCTTAATATTGTCCATGCCGTTGCTTTCAGCTGAAACCTGCAGCTGTACACGGCAGCATGGGCAGGCGGTAATGATGGTTTCTGCCCCTACTTCACAGGCATCATCCAGTCTTACTTTGCCAATTTTGCCAGCAGCATCAGGATCGGCTACCAGACTCATGACTGACCCACAACAGTGGGCGTGTTCACGGTTATAATTCATTTCCCGATAATTTATTCCGGGTATTGCTCGCAGCAAAGCCCTTGGCTCTTCATAAATTCCGGAAGCCCGGCCCATATGGCAGGGATCATGATAGGTTATATTGGCACTCAGTTCTTTATCTAACGTGAAACTGCCCTCAGCGATTTTCTCGGCAATGATCTCCGAATAGTGTTTGGCCTTAAAATCATATTGCTGCCCACGGTCCTCAGTCCAACGCCGATAGTAAGTATCCCATACTAACCTGCAGGCCGGACATGATGTAATGATCGTACTAGCACCATGCCGCTTCATGGCCTCCATGTTATGATCCATAATCTCTTCAAAGGTATCCCATCTTCCTGCCATTAACATGGGAATACCGCAACAGGCTTCCTCTTTACCCAAATAGGTAAACTCAACTCCAGCTTTTTGAAGCAAACGAGCGGTTGACTCAGCTATATCCTTCTCTACCAGCGAAGCAGTACAGCCAGGGAAAAAAGCTATTTCACTCTTTTCTTTAATATGAGCTTTAAGATCATCAGGTACCCAAGCATCACGATCCTTGGAATAGTAAGCCCAAATATTCCATTCCTTTTTGGCACTGGCTTCCATTATGTGGAAGGCCGGCAAGGAGCGAAAACCTTCATCTTGAATCAACTGGCCTCTTAGTTTAAACCAAGATGGCTCTATAGGCAGCTCTAACTGACATTTTTCATTACAAATTTCACAAGTGGTACAAGCCAAAAAAGTATCTACATCTCTTTGGGAAAGCTTGGCTTCACCATTAGCCACCATTTTCAGCAAGCTCCATTTACCACGCGGGGACTGTGACTCCCAACCCCTACCATAGTATTGATCGCATTCATCCACACAATAACCACATTGAGCACAGGAATGACTAAACCAATTAATATCTCCCGGCATTCCCTTAGCAGATTCATATTTTTCTCCCGGCGGGTTACCAGGGAAGCGGTTGGCTACCCGAGCAATAATACCTTCCCAGGGCAAAGCCATGCGAATCATCCTGGCCATGGCTTGGGTCTCAATAGTCTTGTCAGGGTTCATTATATGATGTGAATCATGCTCCCCTTTGAACTTTTTCAGCCTGGCTATATTAGCCTTGCCCAGCAAATCCTCAGCATAAGTGGAAAAATACATACCGCAACCATAGGCTCTCCCACCATGTTGCAAGGCAATTTTGAGCACGCTTAAGGAAAGACCGAAAGCCACATTGAAACCAAATTTGCGTTCGTCATGGGGTATAAAGCCCAGCAGTACAATTTCACCCTCCCTGACTGCAAAGCCCTCCACCAGCAAAGGCAGTTTAATCCGCTCGGCAAAATCATTTAGCACCACTCCCAGCTTTTCAGCGGGGATCACCACTTCAGCTGGTATAAGGGATGGTGCTATCCGTTTTGCTTTCATGGGGTGAAAACGCTCCTGCCATTCGTGCTCAGCAATTTCATCAGATAGTATTTCGGCCTTATACTTTTTACTTAGCTGTATAAGTTGCTCGGTTATTCTATTAGCCGATCTATATACTCCGGTTAGAATATACTTCTCCGGCAGTTTAAAGTTTGTATGGATTGGTTGATCTCCATGAGCGGCTTTAGGCGGCATCTGATTACGATAGCGAGCTGTTTCCGGGTTGATAAAGCTCAAGGACCAGAGAGGTACCTTCTGCTGATAGACAGCCTTAATAAAATCATTCAGATCCTGCAAATTATTGAATGCCAGAGCTTTTTTGTCCATTATTGTTAGTGGTGATACCTTAAATTTAAGCTCTGTGATGAAACCGGTGATTCCGGAAGCGTTATCCACCAGGGCCAGATCTGCACCCGCTAATACCTGTACCTGTCCATCAGGTAATACCATGGTTATTTCCACAACACTATCCCTGAAATAACCCGCCTGATAACTGCCGATACCAGCACCACCGGTAGCCATCCAACCAGCTACGGTAGAAGCCGGGGCACTGGTAGGGTAGGAATTCAAAGCCAAACCCTTTCGATTCAGTTCGGCCTCAAGTTTTTCCCAGACTACGCCAGCTTGGACTGTTACAGTGTTTTTTTCAGGATCGATATCCAATATCTGTTTCATACGATTGGACTCAATCACCAAACCGCTGCGGGTAGGCACCGCTCCACCGTAACCAGATGTGGCTTTGCCTCTTGGTGTCAGTGAAATTTCATTTTTTTGTGCCCACCGCATAATTTGAACCAATTCTTCCTGGTTGGTCGGTTGTACGATCCCGGCAGGTATATTTGAGCCTGAAAATCTTTTCATCATACCCGGCATAGTCCCTACATCATAGGCGTAAAATCTTCTCTCTTGGGGATCAAAATTAGCCCGATCCCCTAACAAACTTTTCAAATATTCTTTTTGTTGTGCAGCTAATTCCACCATACCCATACCCCCCTCAGGTATTTCTTGATATCATTATAGCTGGTACCCATTAAATCTACAATAGGTAAACAGTGGGAGTATGTGATAAAAAACACAAAATGACCGTATGTCCCGATTTAAGGTACGAGTGCATACGGTCAGGTTTCTATGTTTACCAAAGGGTTGTGCAAACCCTAAGGGATTAACTTAGCCTTTATGATATACGGTTCGTCTTAAGATAGCTATAGAGGTAATATTTTGGTTATATTATTTACTTAGTTTCTTTTTTCTCCAGGGCAGCTTTTAACTTGTCGCCCAGACTCTGTCCTAACTCCTCCTTATCACTGTACTGGGAGATAAGTTTTTGGTTTACTCGCTCGGTATTTTTATTCTTGCGAAAGATATCCTCTTGCTTTTCTTTTTCGGGCTGACGGTGACCACAATTGCGGTCCGGACAAACCAGCATCTTGCCCTGACGAGTATTGACCAACAGCATGTTTTTACCGCAGGCGGGACACTTACTCTTGCTCACATTGGTCGGTTTATATTCAGAAGTCGCTGATACCACTCCCTGCACCATCACTTTAGCATCCTCGCGAATACCGGCTATTACTTTAGCTTTGCTGTTCTTCCCTCGTGATATATCAGTCAAGTGCTGTTCCCATTGGGCAGTCAGTTCTGGAGATCGCAATGCCATTGGGGCCAGTTCTATTAGTTGGATACCCTTGGCAGTAGGAATTAGCTCTTTACCCT
>CAZEDT010000051.1:0-30778 GCA_964510795.1 uncultured Syntrophomonas sp. | reverse complement strand
CCCGATCAATATAAACTACTTTACATTTTTTCGTAGATGTCACTATTATGAGTTGGATGCTTTAAATTAAACCGGAAGAAAGGAAGAAAGGTAATAGTAATGAAAAACAAACAGTTTGCTGTGATTGGTATTGGCAGGTTTGGTGAAAGCTTAATCAGGGAATTGACCCGGTTGGGCTACGACGTATTAGCCATAGATGTTGACGAGGAAAAGGTTAATGATGCGATAGAATTTGCCACCCACGCCGTCCAGACTGATGCCATGGACGAAGCTACTTTGAAAGCCCTGGGGATTCGGAACTTTGATGTCGTTACAGTTGCCATCGGGGACAACATCCAGGCCAATATACTTACCACCATCATTCTTAAAGAATTAGGGGTTAAAAAGGTGGTAGCCAAGGCTCAAAACGCCTTACATGGCAAGGTTCTGGAGAAAATCGGGGCTGACTATATCATTTATCCAGAAAGAGATATGGCCATAAAAGTAGCCCGCTCTCTGGTTTCCCACAACTTTCTGGAACAAATCAATCTATCCTCTACTTTTAGCATTATTGAATTATTTGCACCTAAAATTTTTATCAACAAAAGCCTGTCCGAGATCGGCTTGAGAAAGAAAATGCATGTTACGATACTGGCTATCCGGCGTGGAGAAGATATTCTTGTGGCTCCAGGACCAGATGAAAAAATTGCCCGTGGAGATGTTCTGGTCGTTTTGGGCAACAATGAGGATCTTGAAGAAATAAACAATCTTGACTAATCTTTATATATTGAGGATTTCACTATGAATAATCGTAAAATTTCGGCTCCTCAGCTACTGGTATTAAGTTTTTTCACAGTCATCATGGTGGGTAGTTTTCTCTTGGTGACGCCCTGGGCTTCACACATCCCTACCAGTTATATTGATGCTCTGTTTACCTCAACCACATCAGTATGTGTTACCGGTCTAGTCGTCGTTGATACCGGAACTCACTGGACCCATTTTGGCCAGACGGTAATCATGTTACTCATCCAGATTGGTGGTTTGGGTGTAATGGCTTTTGCCTGCTTATTCGCCCTCTTGCTTGGCAGGCGAATAAATCTCAGGGAACGCTTGGTGATGCAACAGGCGATTAATATTTCTTCTGTTGGTGGCGTCGTCAGGGTATTTAGGTATCTGCTGGGCTTTACCTTTGCAGTTGAAGCACTGGGCGCACTAATCCTGGCCATTCGCTGGACGCCCTTGATGGGGCTAAAAAAATCCTTGTGGTTCGGTCTGTTTCATTCGATTTCTGCCTTTAATAACGCTGGTATTGATCTTTTCGGTAATTTTAAAAGCTTAATGGATTTTAGCTCCGATATAACAGTTAAACTGGTCATTAGTACTTTGATTGTCGTTGGCGGCCTGGGTTTTTTTGTTAGCTATGAATTGTACAATTATCGCAAGATACGCAAATTATCCTTACATACCAAGGTCGTTCTAATAACAACTGCGATTTTGATTATTATTGGTACCATACTCCTTTTTCTCGGTGAATATAATCATGCGCTAAAGAATATGCCGCTGGGGACGAAGCTATTGGCGGCCTATTTCCAAAGTGTGAGTCCTAGAACAGCCGGCTTTAATACCATTGACCTTAATTCTCTGTTCTTGTCTAGCCAACTGCTCATCGTTATCTTGATGTTCATTGGTGCTTCGCCCGGGTCAACGGGTGGTGGTATCAAAACCTCTACCTTGGCACTGCTCTGGGCTGCGGTTTATAGCCAGTTGCGTGGCAGGAAGGATACTGAGATTTTCGAACGGCGGATTGAGGGTAATGATGTACTGCAGGCCTTAACGGTGGTATTGCTGTTTGCCTTTACGCTCATTTTAATGACTTACCTGCTCACCCTCACCCATCAAGTGGATTTAATGAAAATTGTCTTTGAAGTGGCTTCCGCCTTAGGAACGGTCGGGTTGAGTCTGGGTTTAACAACTGAATTAACGACGATGGGCAAAATTATCATTATCTTCACGATGTTCCTTGGCCGGGTCGGCCCGCTAACCTTAGGTTTTGCCCTCGCTTATCGGGAAAAGCAACCGGAAATACGCTATGCTAAAGGTAAAATTATGATTGGATAAGGGGCAAGCCTGGTCTATTTAAAGTGTATCCTGAATTAAACAATAAAAAAGGGAATCCTGTAATGGATTCTCTTTTTTATTGGCACAGAATTTTAAAGCATAATTATTTTAATTTCGGTCATCCTAAAAGTGAACTATCAACTTAAACTGGAAAGGAGTTAAAAATAGTGACGATTAACCAACTCGAACTGCAGAACCTCAGACATTTAATCGGGAGCCATGCGACCGCAGAAAAGAAGCTCCGCTTCTATGCACAGCAATCTCAGGATGCTCAGGTTAAACAGATGTTTGAACAAGCAGCCCAGTCGGCTGTCGATACGCGCAATAAGCTGATGTCATTTTTAGTATAAGGAGTTGAATGATTTAAGATGCCACAAATGATGCAGGAAAAAGAAATGGTCAACGACATACTTTCCATGGCTAAAAGTAGTCTAGCCACTTATGCCAATGTAATCGGTGAAGCCTCCAACCAACAGCTGCGCTCGACCATCCAGCAAATCAGAAATTCTGATGAGCAGTTTCAATATCAGCTCTATCAGATGGCTGAGCAAAAGGGTTTCTATAAATGTGCCGCTCCAGCTGACCAGACCGATATACAGACGGTAAAATCACAGGTAGGCCAGTAGCATAGGGTAGCGCCTTTTATCTGGAACACCAAGAACCATTCGTCGCTCCTAAGGGTAAGACCATTGAGTTAAAATAATTGTCTATTAAAAAAGCAAGAGCTGCAGCTCTTGCTTTTTTAGTCAACAAGTAAAAATATTTTATCTAATTAGCTCTTTTACTGCGGTTGTTCTTGGGGAAACCCAAGCGCGGTCGATTACTTTTCCGCTTGTTCTCAAATTTGGTGAAGGCTTCGTAGACCTCATCTATCTTAGCCATAGGGATTTCCACATAGGTAGTGTTGCCCTGAATCTCAATATCTCCAACCTGCCTGGGGGTCAGGGATGTATTGGCGGTAAGGAATTCCACCAGACGACGTGGATGCATACCTTGCATACGTCCTATGGGTAATTCAACATGAGCCGTATCACCGTTTATTACTTCTACCTCAGCCAGTTCCAGCTCCGGTTCTCCAGCTGCCAGAAGTTTCAGGGCAGCTGCCAGCATAATCTGCGGGTCATGCTCCTGAATTAATTTATTGGCCATATCCTGATAAATGTTCAAATCCTCTTGAGCTGCTTCTATAAGCCGGCTGGTAAGACTCTCCTGCCGGCGTTCCATGGCATCTTGCAAAGATGGCAGTGAGCGGCGACTAATTTTTTTGCCAATGTGTTGTTCAATCATTCGCAATTGCCTGATCTGTTTGGATTCAACCATAGTTATGGCAATTCCATCCCGGCCAGCTCGTCCGGTCCTGCCAATTCTATGCACATAGCTATCTGGATCTTCAGGAATATCAAAGTTAAATACATGAGTTACCATGTCAATATCCAGGCCGCGAGCCGCCAGATCAGTAGCTACCAGCAGGGATATGTTGCCTTTACGGAAACGTTCCATAACATTATCGCGTTCACGCTGGGACATGTCTCCGTGCAATGCATCAGCAGCATAGCCCCGATTGTTTAGAGTGCGGGCCAGTTCGTCAGCTCCCTTTTTAGTACGGCAAAAAATTAAGCTAACCCCTGGTTGGTCTACGTCAATGATGCGACAGATAGTCTCTATCTTATGACGAGGACTTACCTCATAGTAGTATTGCTGGGTTAAAGGAACTGTTTTTTCAGGTGATTCAACCAGTATAATATCAGGATCAGACATAAACTTACGACCCAATTTTTGAATATTATCATCGAGGGTTGCGGAAAACAGAAATGTCTGCCGCTCCAGAGGACATTCCTCCAGAATTTTTTCTATATCAGGCAGGAAGCCCATATCCAACATTTCATCGGCCTCATCCAGAACCACAAATGATAAATTCGCTAAGCTGACCGTTCCCCTGTGCATATGATCCATTAAGCGTCCCGGCGTACCTACGATCAATTCTGGTTTTCTGCTTAAAGCTCTAATTTGTAATTCGATTGACTGACCACCATAGACGGTTACAGCTCTTATATTCATGCCTCTGCCTATAGAATTAATTTCCTCGGTAACCTGTACGGCTAATTCCCGGGTGGGGCATACCACTAATCCCTGTAATCCACCACCGGGGATCATTTTATTTAACATGGGTATACCAAAAGCGGCTGTTTTCCCTGTGCCAGTTTGGGCTTGCCCCATTACATCGCGTCCTGCCAGAGCTGGCGGGATGGCCTTAATCTGTATTGGAGTCGGAATCTCGAAACCTTTGGTTGCTATCATCTGCAGCAGTTTAGGCTGAAGCTCCATGTTATTGAAAGTTTGGGTTTGCAAATATTTTTTCCTCCTTTGATGACCATTACAAATATGTTACATTACTCGTCTCACTTGAATCCTATACAACACTGAACAGCAAATTTCCACCATACCTGTACTGGTATGGTGAATATTAATTATGGTTCAAGATAAAGACAAGGGTAAAGGCACCAGGAGATCTTCTATATCAACTCATTAGATTAAGACTTGTAGACTAATCATAACCCTGAACTTGCATTGCAAAAGCCGACCTTAGACAATGAACCTCCCAATAAAACGGACCTCTTTACAATATTTCCAATGAAATACATGCGTCCTTCACTTTACCACAACTCCTATAACTATAACACACTTTAACGCCAACTGGTGTAATTTCCCGCAATGCATCCGCTGACGTAAGATTTTTCTTGCTTTATTATTCGATTTTATTTGTTCTACGCCATATATTCATAGCAGCAGCTTCCTTAACTAAATCATCCTTAAACTGCGGATGGGCAATGCTTATCAATGATTCCGCCCGCTGCCAGGTTGATTTGCCTTTTAATTGAACTTTTCCATACTCGGTTACCAGGTAATCAATAAAGGTACGAGCAGTGGTAACTATGCTTCCCGGTGGAAGAGTCGGTAAAATACGAGATCTAAGCTGGCCTTTTTTATCGGTATAACTGCTGCTAAGGCAGAGGAAACTCTTACCTCCCCGTGAATGCCAGGCTCCATTGATAAAATCCAGTTGTCCGCCGGTACCGGATATCTGGCGAGGACCTGAACTTTCTGAACAGGCCTGGCTAAATAGATCAACCATTACTGTATTATTGATAGAAATAAAATTATCATTCAGGGCTATGATACGGGAATTATTGGTGTGGCGCCCGCAATGGCTGGCCATCAAGGAATTCTCATGCATAAAATCATAAGTATCTCTGGACCCCAGGGAAAATGTAAACGTCATTTTGCATCGGTCAGTACGTTTATATCTATTCGTTACAATACCGGTTTCAAACATCTTTACCATGGAATCTACGAACATTTCAGTATGAATACCCAAGTCTTTCAGATCTGATTCGCAAAGCAAATCTCCCAGCAGGTTAGGCAAAGCACCTATACCCAATTGCAAACAAGCCCGGTCAGGAATTTCCGGCAATAGAAGCTCAGCCATAGCTTTATCTACTGGAGATGCCTCGCGCGCAGGCGGCAAAACCAGCAGGGGAGGGTTACTGCTTTCAATAATATAATCCACCATGGATATGTGGATGCAATCTTCTGAACCTCCGGGCACCCGGGGCATGTTTTCATTTACTTCAACTATGACCGTTTTAGCTCCTAAACAGGATTCCAGGCTGTTTACATTAGCCAGTCCAAAAGAGAAAAAGCCATGATCATCCATAGGACTTACCTTCTGGACATATATATCATAAGGGAATAAATCACTGGCAATTATATCCTGCAATTGCCCGAATTGAACTGGATTATAATACATCATGTTTTGATCATGCAATTTACGATCCGTGCCGTCCAAAAACCAACTATTACAGGTAAAGTGTTCATGGCTGGGGTCGACAAAGGAAGTATTGCCACTATTCGGTACGTTACCTGCACATTGAGTAATCTGCACATCAAAAAGTTCCTCTTGACGCTGAGCCAGAGCAAGGTCGAAATCCACCGGCCTGCCGAGAAAAACCGCATAAAGAAGTTTATCACCAGATTTAACCAACCCAGCACCCTTTTCAGCGCTGATTAATTTTTCCTGATATTCGCGGTAGTAGGTCTTAGCCATTAATAACCTTCCTTTCTAATAAAAAATGATTATTTAGCACTTAGGTATCTTTTGTTTACAAAAGAGAACTTTTAATATGCTATACGTCCTTCATTTCCCATAAACATACCAGAGCTATTAGCAATTATTTTCAGTTTACCTTGTGCAATATTTTTTAGCTATAGGTTTTTCATAGAAACTTAACAATTTATCCAAATATTTGTAATATTCCATCTTTCTGTGCATAAAGTGAAATGTCAAGCCAATATAAGGGACCGGCTCTGTCAGCTGTTAGCCCAGCTTCCTGGATAAGGTGCCCCCAACTGGGATTACTATTATCACTATTAAGGAGTGGATAGGATAGTGCGTATTGTAAAAGATTTTACGCTCATTAGCTTAATGGTTATTTTACTTTTATTACCTGGCTCAGCAGCTAAAGGTCAGGATCTGGTCGATAGTATGATTCTAATTGAAACCAACCAGCCAATCTCTAATAACCTGACCCTCATAGTCGATGGGGTGGAAACTCTAACAGAAAATCCGCCTCTTAAAATAGCTTATGGTCGTACAATGATAACCCTGACAGCTCTGCAGAACATTATCCCCTGCCAGAGTGAATGGGGATCAGCAGGTGAATTGCTCATCATCAGGGAACAATATCGGCTGCAGATTTCTCCCGGCAAAGCTGAAATGCTGGTTAACTCACTTTCCCAGACGCTGGAGGTAGCTCCTTTTGTAAATACGGATGGCAACCTCTTATTACCTCTGCAGCCTGTGGGAGAAGCCCTGGGTTATAAGGTGATTTATGATCCCCTCAGCCAAAGTATACTTCTGAACAGCCCTGGCTATCAGCCCCCTCCCCCAGCAGTTGTGGACCCAGTTCAGGCTCTGCCAGTCAGCATTGATTATAGTTCTTTGCCAACCTGGGGCAATGTCTTATCAATACCCAACCTGGCTAGTTTGTGGAAAGATGAAAAGCTGGTAACCGGGTATTTTACCCGGCTGGTGAATAGTCCCCTGGGCAGGACTACCAATATAATTTTATCCTCCGCCAAAATTAACGGTACGATTCTACAACCCGGAGAAGTTTTTTCTTTCAACCATATCGTAGGACCTCGAACTACCCAGGGCGGATATCAAAATGCCAAAGTATTCGCAGGCAAAAAGGTGGTTACCGGCATAGGCGGCGGGATATGTCAGACCTCCAGCACCATCTACAATCTAGCTCTGGAAGCAGGCATGCAGGTCCTGGAGCGTTATCCCCACTCCCTGAAAGTGGTCTATGCACCTCCTAAGCGGGATGCCACAGTTTCCTGGGGCGGTGCCGATTTCAAGTTTCGCAATACCAAGAATTTTCCGGTGAAAATTCTATGTAAAGTTGATAACGGTTACGTATTCGCAGTAATGGTCCAGGCTGATTCTCCGGCCACAACCGTCTCACCTCCAAATCAATAGACCAGAGACCCTGCTGTGATAAACATGTAAAGAACCAGCTTTATGTTTTGTTTAATACCTTATTTGCGCCTAGCCTCCCAATATAGAAGGTATAGAAATCTCGTTTTGCGGCAAAGTTATAGACTAAATAACCCAACGCATATTGTGACTGTGGTTTAGATCATTTCAGCGTTTATAGGGAGGTTGCTGTGAATTTTGGACAGACTTTTCTTAGGGGTATCAATTATTGGCCAGCAAACAAGGCTATGTATTGGTGGCAATCCTTTGACCTTAATGAAGTAGAAGAAGACTTCGTCCAACTAGGTAATTATAATTTTAATGTGGTGCGATTTTTTCTAAACTGGGAAGACTTTCAACCCCGGCCGGATATAATATCCTATCGTATGGTCGATCATTTAAAGCGCCTGGCTGACCTGGCCTATGATGTGGGGATTTATTTGATGCCGACTTTTTTTTGCGGGCATATGAGTGGGGTCAACTGGATGCCGGAATGGATGCTGGGATTAGACCATAGCAAACAGCGTTTCCCCGTTTACAGCAACGGTAAACTCAGCTATAACTCCATACGTAATTTTTATGCAGAAGAAGAGCTCATAGCAGCCCAGTTACTACAGATCAGAACCATCAGCGGAGCTCTGGCCGATCACCCGGCTGTCCTGGCCTACGATCTGGGCAACGAATCTTCCAACTGTGTTATTCCCCCGAATCGCCATCTGGCTCGAGTTTGGTTGGAGCTGATGACTGCGGAAATTAGACTGTCCAGTCCATCCAGCTTGATTACCGTGGGCATGCATGCCGAAGATTTGGAAGAGGATCGCAATTTATGGCCCCAGGATGCTGCTCAGTCCTGCGATTTTCTTTCTATGCACGGTTACCCCTTTTACCTGACCTGGGTAGATGATCCTTTTGACTATAGGGTTCTGCCCTTCCTGGGGATAATTACCGAATGGCTGGGTGAGAAACCTGTACTCTTTCAGGAATTTGGCGCACCGACGTTCAGCAGGATTGCTCCCCCAGATAGTATAAGCGGTCAGATAAGAAAACTCGGCTTACGCCGAGCCTTTAGGCGACAGCGGATGCCTGAGTTTTCTTACCTATCAACATTCAGAAATGTTATACCTTCTGATACGGCAAAATATTCCTGTCCCCTCTGGACCGAAGACCAGGCCGCCATTTATTATCAACAGGCTCTGCGGCAATTAGATCAGGCTGGTATGCTGGGTGCAATGGCCTGGTGTTTTGCTGATTACCATCCGGCTTTATGGAATCGAGCACCTTTACATAATAACCCCCATGAACGACATTTCGGACTGTTCAGACACGATGGCTCTGCTAAATTATGTGCCCCGGTGTGGCGAGATTATAGCAGCGCCAAAATCATCCCTGCCTACCAATTACAGCAAGGCAAAAAACATTGGTCCTGGTTAAATGGTTTCGAACCAGCAAAATTTTATGAATGTCCTCAGCAAAACCTGGCTGAGCTCTTTGTTCTATATAAACGCTCAGGAGATACAACCTCAAAGTCCGCCACCGAGAATCTCCTCCGTTGATAAAGCAAATCATCATTCCCTATTTACATGACTGAAAGGATGTACCCCTTATGAAAATAGCTCTTCTATCCCCCATTGCCTGGCGCACTCCCCCCTTGCATTACGGCCCCTGGGAGACCATTGTATCCATGCTGGCGGAAGGATTGGTGGCACAGGGCCTGGAAGTAACCCTGTTCGCCACCGGCAGCTCCTCTACCAGTGGCAAACTGGAATGGGTCTGCCCGCATGCCTATGAAGAAGACCCCAACCTGGATGCAAAAGTATGGGAATGCTTACATATAGCGCATCTCTTCGAGCAAGCTGAGCAGTTTGATATTATCCATAATAACTATGATTTTTTGCCCCTTTCTTACAGCCGTCTGGTTAAAACCCCGGTGGTCACTACCATTCACGGTTTTTCCTCGCCACGCATTATCCCGGTATATCGGACCTATAACGACCATACCCACTATGTATCTATAAGCTATGCTGACCGTCACCCCGAACTAAATTATCTGGCCAATGTTTATCACGGCATTGATCTGAGCAAATTCACATATCAGGCTGAAACAGGTTCCTATCTGCTGTATTTCGGGCGTATTCATCGGGACAAAGGGACTTCCGAAGCTATTGAAATCGCTCGGCAATTTGGTATGAAATTATTAATAGCTGGGATTATCCAGGACCAGGAATATTTTAATACCCTGGTTGCCCCACATCTTGAAGAGGAAAAGATAGTCTACCTGGGACCTGTCGGTCCCGAGCAAAGGGATAAACTTTTGGGGGGAGCCTATGCCCTGCTTCATCCTATACATTTTGCCGAACCTTTTGGCCTCAGCGTGGTGGAAGCCCAGGCCTGTGGCACACCGGTGATAGCCTTTAATCGAGGCTCAATGCCGGAAGTAATCCAGGATGGCAGCAGCGGTTACCTGGTAGAAGATGTAGCCGGCGCAGTCAGTAAGCTGTTCAGCATAAGCCAGCTTAAAAGAGAAAACTGCCGCAGCTGGGTAGAAGCTCAATTCAGTCAGCACCGCATGGTTAATGACTACATTAAGGTATATGAAAAGCTGCTAGCGACTAGCTAAGTACCTGGCAGAGTAACAAGATAAATCCATATACAAAGCCAATAGACTAGCCGTTGCGGCTAGTCTATTGGCTTTGTGGCTCTATTATCAGCTCATCCTAATCTCGGCAAATATCCATGAATACTCGGCCTAAGTGTAACCATAAATCCTCTCCTTGAATACTATAAGTGTGTCGAGGCTAACTTTTTTATCCGCGCCTAGTAGGATTGAAAATTGGCTTAGCATAGAAGTCAGACAGTAAATCTGGCTAATTTAATTATAGATAAAGGGGATGAGTAACGAGCTATGCAGTCATTATTATCCAGGATTAACTGGCGTCTGTTCTTTTCAGCATTAGGAGTAGTTTTCCTGTCTGAATTGGGAGACAAAACCCAGATCAGCACCTTGTTGCTGGCAGGGGAAAAGCCCCTATATGTTCTCTGGGTAGGCCTGGGCTCAGCCACTGCCTTAATTACCGCATCATTTCTGGAAGTCATCATTGGTTCCCATGTTATCGTGCGTTTCCTCAAACCAGACACCATAAGAATTATTTCCAGTGTGGTTTTTTTGATTCTGGGTATTCTTCTTCTGACCGGGGTGATAGGAAACATTACAATGGCTGCTCCATAAAATACGCTCACCACTAACATGTTTATTCCTAAGAACTGTTTATTTAAAAACATTAAGGAGAGATGGCGTACCATGAGTATAAAATTATTAACCTATTTAACTACCTACCTAATTATTATTCTCTGCGAACTGGGGGATAAAACCCAGGTCGCGGTTTTGCTCCTAACCAGCCGCAATCCTAAAAAACGGTGGCTTTTATTTACAGCCAGCGCCCTGGCCTTAAGTCTCTGCGTTCTGGTGGAAGTAAGCGTCGGGAGAACCCTGGCTCAGTATATTGCCCCTTCGGCCATAAACAAAATGGCTGGTTGTGTATTTCTAATTATGGGCATAGTGGGCCTGGGGCAGGAGTTTTTCCTCCGCCATAAGATTAATATTTCTACCCGGCAAGAGGCCTATGATAAAGCTAGTTAGAAGGATCTTTTAGAGGACTCCAATTGTTAAATTACAGCTTTTATATGCCTATACTGTCCCTTACCCGCATAATTATATAATGAACTCAACTTTCGCACTTTACAGATGATGCACAGCAAAAGTGAACAGGGGGACGGTTCCCTTGTTCACTTAGGAGGAACCGTCCCCTGTTCACTTTTGCTGTACTACGAAACTTGAATAATAAACTTAGGAAGCGGGATAAAAATATGCAGGATGAACAGGGTAGATTTTATACTGTTCGCGGTTATGAATTGATAGAGCAGGAAGGCAAGGTCCTTACTTCCAGCATGGAAGACTACCTGGAGATGATCTATCGTTTGGCCCGAGAGAAAGGTTATACCCGCATCAGCGATCTTTCGGTCGCTCTCAACGTGCAGCCACCGTCAGCCAGTAAGATGGTTCAAAAACTGGCTGATGTCTGCTTTGTTCATTACCAGAAATATGGCTTGATTGAGTTAAGCGATAAAGGGAGGCTGCTGGGCGAGTATTTACTATACCGCCATGAGACTATTGAAAAATTCCTGCATTTGCTGGGTGTTAAAGAAGGCATTTTAGAAGAAACCGAAAAGATTGAGCATAATTTGAGCAAGGAGACGGTTGCTAAAATAAGCTGTCTGCTGAATTTTTTCGAAGAACAAGCAGTGATCAAAGAAATATATGCCAAGTATCAGCCCGGCTTATCCTCAAATGCTGGTAAGGCCCAATCTTATAAACGCATTTAATTATAAGGGATATATTTTAACATGAGAATATAATGACATAAGCTCCCCCCCAGCACAAATAAGTGAAAGATTTCATGAAAACCAAAAACTGAAAAAGTTATTCGGGGTCGTTTGGTACCATAAATTATTCCGCCAATAGTATAGAGAATACCTCCCGCAAGCAGCCACATTAATCCGCTAAAGGAAACCGCTTGTTTTAAGGGGACGCTGGCTATTACTACCAACCAACCCATTAAGATGTATATAGTGGTGGTTAACCAGCGGGGGGCATCAAACCATAATAGGGTCAGCCCCACTCCGGCCAGAGCTATAGTCCAAATTGCAATCAGTATTGTCATACCCCATGCTTTCGGCAAAGCAATGATACACATGGGCGTATAGGTTCCAGCAATTAGTACGTATATCATTAAATGATCAATTTTCCTGAGTATTAGGTTAGTCTCCTCTGAAACATCTAACGCATGATAAATACCGCTTGCCATATATAAACAGATTAGAGTCAAACCGAATATCAATAGTGCCAGCATATGTAAATGATTACTGGGCTGCTGCACCAATACAATCGTGCCTACAACGGCTAATACTGCTCCCAGCAGATGGGTCAATGCACTGACCGGGTCCTTTAAACCCCGATTACCTGTAGAGAAATTAACTTGCGCAGTTGGTTTATTCAAAATATATCCCCTTCCCTTTGATAGCAATATTTATATATTTGTCGCATATAATCTCCAGATTTGTTATATAATTATGCACCTTTACATTATTTACCGCAAACCTCAAAAAAACATATAAGAATATTCCGGTTTATTGTTCCAAAAAACAACTAACCCCTGCCGTTATTAACATCTTTGGTTCATATTCAATTAAGACAATATCAGTACCCGAAGGGTGTTTCCTTAAATTGCGACCACAGGGAGCATATATAATACCCGAAGGGTGCCACATTCAGAAGTGTTATACTATCTGATACGGGCAACAAAAAACCAACCCAGACTATTATTAGCAGGGTTGGCTCTTTAGTAATTATCATCTTAGCTCAGTTAATTTCATGTTTTTCTTACTAGGGGGTCAAGAAGAATACCGAGTAGGTTCCAGCACCCACATGTGACCCAATGGTAGCACCGATTTCGGAAATTACGAATTTTTGACAACCATATTTTTCTTGGATTAGTTCTTTAATAAGCAGAGCTCCCTCCAGGTCATTGGCATGGTTAATTCCTATTAATTGGTTCTTAAGGTCATAGCCTCTTTCTTCCATGATCTCCAGCATTCTTTTCTTGGCCTTTTTTAAACCATGTACCTTTTCCAAAGGTACAATATGTCCATCTACAAAATGCAGAATCAGCTTGATATTAAGCAAATTACCCAAAGCTGCTGCGGCTGCATTGACACGGCCGCCTCTTTTGAGCATTTCAAAATTGCCCACGATGAATATATGCTGCATCCTTTTAATATTATCTTCTATTTCATTAATAACCTCAGCTTTGCTTCTTCCAGCCTGTACTGCCTGGGCAGCCCGTAAAACCGTTAAGCCATAACCTACCGAGGCACTTTGGGAATCAATAACCGTTATACGCTGCGGGTCAACCATATCTCTGGCAATACAGGCTGATTGGTAGGTACCACTTAATCCCGAAGAAAATGCAATATAAATAATTTCATCGTCACTGGCTTGCAAAACTTTTTCAAATTCAGCCTGATACTCAGTCGGGTTTATTTGTGCAGTAGTAGGCAGAACTCCGGGCTCCTCCAACATCTTATAAAAATCAACTGGGTCAAGGTCCATTCGATCACGATAGGTTCTGCCCTTTACGGTCACCGTTATGTACAGAAGTGTAATATCATATTGATCCAGGAGACTACGATCCAAGTCACAAGCATTATCAGCATAAATCCTGATTTTCCCCATTACAACCATCTCCTTGTGCACAGCTTGTATAAAATGAATAAACACTGTAGTTTACAGTGTTTAATAGCATAAAAATAAAATATAAATTTTTAATAAAGTTGTTTCCAACCAGCTCAAGCCGAGCTTTAAATAATTTATTAGATCTTACTACGTTTTCCGGATATAAACAAGACTTCTGTTATTCCAATAAAAACCAATCAACAAACTGGTTTTTTATTATATTAACTAGTTGAATTATTTATTACTGTTTCTTAAACTTTCTAGGTAATATTAGACTATTATACTTAGGCCGGGTTAATATAATTAAGAAGCAGATAACGATTGAATTTATACCTAATGAATGGCCCATGGATTTAAACCGTAATAATCCTGCTAATTAAGGAGTAATCATTATGTCATCAATAAAAAAGAACTTAGGTACGCCGCTATTTCTTTTTGCTCTGTCCAGCTTAATGATGGGTGTCTATTCAGGTCTATATGATCCTTCATTTAACAATTACCTGGCTCAAGTACATCATGTCAGTGAAGTCGCCCGAGGAGGCCTGGAGTTTCCGCGCGAGCTCCCCGGCTTCCTGGTGGTGTTTATTCTTACAGCTTTACTTTTTTTGGCCGATACTCGTATTGCTGCGATATCTGCTTGTCTGGTAGGCATCGCGTTATGGGGTCAGGGTTTTCTGACCCCTGAATTCTCGGTTGTAGTCATCTGGATGCTGGTTTGGAGTACTGGGGCTCATTTGTTTATGGCTATTTCACCGTCCATTGCCCTGCGCCTGGCCGAAGAGGGCCAGGAAGGCCGACGTCTGGGACAAATAGGTTCTTTGGAATCCCTGGGCGCTCTTCTGGGTCTGGTTGTAGTCTACTGGGGTGCTTCTCGCTATCATTTTTCCTTCGAGTTAATATTTGGCCTGGCGGGCGGCTGTGCCCTGCTGGCCGGACTTTGTTTATATCTGATTGAACCCCAGCCTTTGACCAGAGTCTCCCGGCGTTTAGTTTTCAAGAAGAAATATACCCTTTTCTACATTCTCAATATTCTTTTTGGCGCCCGCAAGCAAATTTTCTTAACCTTCGCTCCCTGGGTGCTGATTAAGGTTTTTCACGCTAATGTAGAAACCTTCGCAATTTTAGGCTTTGTGGGTATGGTATTAAGTCTATTCTTTCGTCCTCTGCTGGGTAAAGCCATTGATGCCTGGGGAGAAAAAATGATAATTATCCTGGAATCCTGTATGCTAATCATAATCAGCATCTTTTATGGTTTTTCAGCTTCCTGGTTTTCCAGTGGGATAGCTGTACTTATCATAATGGCCTGCTATATTTCCGATCAGCTGCTTTTTTCCGTGCGCATGGCCCGAACCACTTATCTCAATCGCATAGTGGATACGCCGGATGATATCGCACCGACCTTGTCTATGGGTCTTACCCTGGACCACGCTGTCTCGATGCTGGTTCCGTTGGGGGGAGGCTTATTGTGGGCCCATTATGGCTATATGCCGGTATTTCTTGTTGCCGGCGGTCTAGCCGTAATTAATCTCGTAGTCGCAACTTTCATACCAGAACGAGAAGCCATTCATTCCTATCAATAATTCATTTATTAAGCTTTCGCATTCTACAGATGATACGCAGTAAGGATAATTCAAAAGTTAGAATATAGTACGATTTATTGCTTTAACCCGATGGATGGTTTTTAGGGTTTTCTGAGAGCTGGGTGGGTTGACAAGGGGACGGTTCTCTTGTTCATCCCCTAGCACCTTAACTGGATGAACAAGAGAACCGTCCCCCTGTTCACTTTTGCTAAATTTATGCTAATACTTGCCACTCATAATGATAGTATTTTATACTATAAATATAGTAGTAGCATTTACAACTACTAGGAAACGCGTGGTGATACAATATGCTGGTAGAAGCATTAAAATCGCTGGGGCTTACCAGTCATGAAGCCCAGGTCTATATAAGCAATGTGCAAAAAGGAGAACAAACCGGTTATGAGATTGCAAATCTAACCGGAATTGCTCGTTCCAATGTCTACGCGGCCCTGGCTTCACTATTAGAAAAAGGAATTGTTTATAAGGTCAGTGAAGATCCGGCTCGCTATGTGGCAATTTCGCCACGGGAGTTGTCTGCCCGGGTCCTCCGTGCGATTGAAAGCTCTGCCCAGGAGCTAATAGATAAGCTTAAACCTCAGCAATGGGACCAGGACCTGGTGATTAGCCTGGAAGGTGAGGAACACATTCTCAATAAAATCATATACTTAATTGCCAACGCTTCCTCCACCATCTATTTAGATGCGGGTGCACCTGATCTGGCTGAACTGGGGGAGGATCTTAGTCGGGCCCAGCAACGCGGGGTAAAGGTAGTAATTATTGCTCTGGGAAAATGTCCCGTTAACGGCATGCTGGTTTACGAAAACCAAAGTCCGGCATCCTGGCTCATATCTTCAGGCCGCCCGGTAAAACTAATTGTAGATTCCTATACCATGCTTACAGCGGAATTAGGCCGTGGCAAAGCTTCGCGAGGGGTCTACAGCAGCAACAGCTCTCTAGTTATGATGGCCAAACATTCTTTTACCCAAGAGATTATACTGGCCGAGGTAAGAAAAAAATACGAAACCGAACTGACCGCTTGTTTCGGGTCTGATTTCAGTAAAATTAGGCACAGAGTAGCTGGTAATTAAGAAGGAGTGGATAGAGTGGGATACGCAAAGCAGGTTTTTGGCAAAGTAGATGTGATTCAGCTTTTAAAGGAGTATGGCAGTCCTCTATATGTGTATGACGAAGAGATTTTACGGGAGAGATGCAGTGAACTGCGGAATTTAATCAAGTATCCACATTTCCGGGTAAACTATTCAGCCAAAGCTAATACCAATGTGGAATTATTAAAGATAATTTGCGATGAGGGCCTGGATGTAGATGCCATGTCTCCCGGGGAGATGTACCTGGAAATGAAGGCTGGCTTTACATCGGATCGCATGATGTTTATTGGTAATAATGTCTCTCGGGAAGAGTTACAGTATGCTGTTGACCGGGGTATTTATATATCGGTGGATTCGCTCTCCCAATTAGCTCTCCTGGGTCAGGTTAATCGAGGCGGTCAGGTTTGTGTGCGCGTAAATCCAGGTATTGGTGCTGGACATCATGAAAAAGTAATCACCGGCGGCAAGAAAGCCAAATTCGGCATTGCTATTGAAGATCTGAACCAGGCTCAGGAAATTGCGGCTAGCTATGATATGACTATCACCGGTCTTAATCAACATATCGGCTCGCTATTTTTGGAAACCGAAGCTTATGTAGCCGCCGCGGCTCAACTCCTGCAAATAGCTGCCTCCCTGCCCAGCATCCAGATAGTGGACTTTGGCGGAGGAATGGGCATTCCTTATCAACACGAGCAGGAACCCCGCCTGGATTTAAACAAGCTAGGTGCAGAACTTAATAATTTGATTGAGGACTGGGTTAGTAAACATTGGCCTATTACCGTCCGCATCGAACCAGGTCGTTACATAGTTGCTGAGAGCGGTGCGGTTCTGGGAACTGTAACAGCCATTAAGAATAATTACAATATTAACTTTGTGGGTTGTGATATTGGTTTTAATACCCTGATACGTCCGGCCATGTATGACAGCTATCACGAGGTAAGTGTTGTTCCTGCCGAGTATCGCGAATACCAGGAGTATGAGCAAGCGGTTTACCTGGTAGGTCAAATCTGCGAAAGCGGAGATATATTAGCTCATGACAGGGTATTACCCATCTGCCATGAAGGGGATGGCATTATTATTCACGATGCCGGGGCTTATGGTTTTGCCATGGCGAGCAGTTACAATTCCCGTCCCTTACCAGCTGAAGTTCTTATCCAAAAAGACGGTAAAGTTCGCATTATTCGTAAGGCCCAATCCCTGAAAGACCTCTGGTCTGGAGAATAAACTGAGTAGAATCTGGTATAAGCAGGCCTGGACTCTCAATGCACAGTCCAGGCTTTCGTCACCCCAAGTTTAAGTAAAATTATAGCCCAATTATATCGGTTAATTATCTACCGCATAACCTGCTTCCTCTACACTGGCTTTTATGTCTTTCAGAGATATTTTGCTCTCGTCAAAGCTAACCCCAGCTTCTCCCTCATGCAGGCTTACATCAACCTTAATTATACCAGTCAGAGACTTAATGGCTTTCTCTACTGCCGCTTGACAGTGACCGCAGCTCATCCCGGATATTTTAATGACTTCATCTCGCATCATAACACCTCCTATCTAGCATTATTATATCTCCAACCTTTATAAATTACTTATTATTATTTTCGCACTTTATAGAGTATGCGCAACAAAAGTGAACAGGGGGACGGTTCTCTTGTTCACCCCCTAGCACCTTAACTGGATGAACAAGAAAACCGTCCCCCTGTTCACTTTTGCTGCGTCTCTAATCTCAATATATAAAATGGCCTTTCCGTTTTGGAAAGACCATTTGATTGAATTTATATTATTCTCTTTTGGGGGTTATATTTGGTATGCGGTATCAGGATAATTTATGAATAAATAATCCACTGCGCAGTTTGGGTTCGAACCAGGTTGATTTAGGCGGCATAACTTCATTGGCATCGGCAATATCCATAAGATCTTGAATGGTAGTGGGAAACATGGAAAAGGCTACTTGCATCCCTTGCTGTACTCTTCTTTCCAGTTCTCCCAATCCCCGTATGCCTCCTACAAAGTCAATGCGTTTATCAGTGCGCGGGTCTTCGATACCCAATAATGGCCTTAATAAATTATTCTGTAATATGGAAACGTCCAAGCGAGCTACCGGGTCCTGGGAATCATAACTATCCGGCCGAGCTTCCAATTCATACCATTGTCCATCCAGGTACATACCGAACTTATGCTTCTCCTCTGGTTTATACGGTGTAGAACTGTTTACTGGGCACACGGAGAATTTGGCTTCCAGTTCCAGTAAAAATTGCTCCTTGGATAAACCATTTAGATCCTTCACCACCCGGTTATAGTCCATAATATATAGATCCTGGTCCGGGAAAATAACCGCCAGGAAGAAATTAAATTCTTCCTCGCCAGTAAAATCAGGATATTCCTGGCGACGCAGTTGTCCTACTTTTACTCCCGAAGCACAACGATGGTGTCCGTCGGCAATGTAGAAACTGTCGACCTCGCTGAACAGCTTTTCTATATTTTTGAGGGTGGGCTGGTCATCGATAAGCCAAACGATATGTTCAATACCATCATCTGACTTGAAGCTGTTGATTGGTTTTTTCTGGCTCCATGTTTCAACTATTTGATTAATCTGCGCCCGATTTTTGTAAGTTAAAAATATGGGGCCGGTATTAGCGTCACAAATATTGACATGATTAATACGATCCTGTTCCTTATCAGCCCGAGTATGTTCATGTTTTTTTATTTTGTTTGCCAGATACTCTTCAATCGAACAACAGGCCACCAGGCCGGTTTGACTCCGACCGTTCATGATCTGGCGATAAATATATAAATAGGCTTCTTTATCTTCCTGCAGAACGCCCTCATTTATCATCTGCTGCATGTTTTGCCGGGCCTTTTGATATACCTGGGGATCATACAAGTCTATACCAGGCTCCAGATCAATCTCCGCCTTATCAATATGTAAGAAAGAATAGGGATTTCCCTGTACCATCTGCCTGGCTTCTTCAGAATTCATTACGTCATATGGAAGGGCTGCAACCTGATCAGCTAGATCCGGCCTTGGCCGCACCGCCCGAAATGGTCTTACTATTGACATCTTAATAATCCTCCTATCCCTGGTTAGTTTATTCTAAGCTTAATGCCCTGCAGAAAACCATAAATATTAAGTACCATGGTAAATAATGATTTTTTCTGTATATCAAGCTTGAAAAGAACCAATAATTATATCCGCTACCTCTTCCCCTATACGGCGCTGTGCTTCATATGTCGCGGCCCCTATATGGGGGGTAACTGAAAGCTGTGGGTGATTTATCAATTCTTGATTATGGGTAGGTTCTTCTTCAAAAACATCAATACACGCCCCTGCCAGATGGCCACTATCCAAAGCCTCCATTAAGGCTTGTTCGTCCACTAATCCACCTCGAGCACAGTTAATAATGAAAGACCCCTTTTTCATTTGAGCAATTTCATTTTTTCCTATAAGCGCTTCCTGACCTTCACAAAATGGACAATGCAGCGAAACAAAATCCGATCTCGTCAACAATGAATTGAGATCGTTGTATTCGTATTCCTGGTCATGTTCTTTCTCCGGCAGATCAGTATATATTACCTGCATACCCAAGGCTTTTGCCCGTTGGGCTACTTCTCTGGCAATTCTTCCCATGCCAATAAGTCCCATAATTTTGCCTTTCAGTTCAACACCTTGATATTCCTTCTTTTCCCACTTACCCTCACGCATACTTACATTGGATTGCTGCAAAAATCTGGCGATAGCAAACATATGGGCTATGGTAAGCTCAGCCACTGATGCAGCGCTGGCATTAGGAGTATTTACTACCCTAATATTATTGGTCAAAGCATAATCCACGTCAATATTATCGATTCCTACTCCGGCTCTAATGATTAACTTCAATTTACCAGTCTTGGCGGCTTTATCAAGGCTGGGGATTCTCACCTTGGTAGCTGACCGAACCACCAGGACATCATAGTCCTTAAGCGCTTCACCCAGCTCCTCCTGTTCATAGAATTTCTCAATAAGTTCAAAACCAGCGTCGCGTAATTTTTCCGCAGCACTTGCTTCAATTCCGTCTGTTACCAATATTCTAACCATTCTATAACCTCCTGCTGCTAACAAACTGCTATCAATAAAAATAGTGAATTAGATACGACAACACGGATTGCTGTATATTTAGTTGTCATTGAACTACTACGTAGCTCTTTTTAGAGTTTTAAAACATCATCAATATTGGCGATAAGCTCTTTAATTTCATCCAGGGTACAATCGGCCATGTGCGCAATTCTAAAAGTTTTATCTTTTAATTTTCCATAACCATTGGAGATCTGGAATCCCCTCCGGCCAAGCTCCTGGTTGAGACCTGCTATATCTATGTCACGGGTGTTTTTCATATTGGTCAGGGTATTGGACAGGTATTTTTCTTCAGCGAAAAGCTCAAAATGCTTCCGTCCCCAGTCCCTGACATAAGAGGCCATTTCTTGATGTCTTTGGAAGCGATTGTCCAGACCTTCCTCCAGCATTTTATCCAATTGATAATCGAGGGCAAACATATGCGACAGGGAAGGAGTAGAAGGATACTGATAATCCTTCTTTTGAACATAATCGTAAAGAGCCAGTAAATCCAAATAAAAGCCTCGGTGAGGCACAAGTTTGGCTCTTTCCACAGCTTTACGGGACATCGAGCATATAGCCAGTCCAGGGGGCAAGCCCAGGGCTTTTTGTGTGGAGGTAATACAGATATCCACGCCCAGCTTATCCACCTCAATTTTTGTTCCGCCCATGGAGCTTACTGCGTCCAAGCAGTACACTACTTCGGGATATTTTTTTACGACTGGTGCAATATCTTCGACCGGATTCATCAGACCGGTGGATGTTTCATTATGAGTAATGGTAATCAAGTCATAATTGCCAGTCGCTAAAACTTCATCAACCAATTGGGGGGTAGTAGCCTGACCCCATTCCACCTCAAACAAATCAGCCGCAACATTGTTGCCCTCGGCCATTTCAAACCAGCGTTTGCCGAAAGCTCCCACCGAAAAAACTGCCGCCCGTTTCAAGGTACAAGAGCGTACTGCTCCTTCCATCAAACCACTGCCGGAACTAGTGGACAACAATATCTCTTCCTGAGTATAAAATACCTGCCGTATTTTTTCACTAATCCCACGCTGCAGTTCAGAAGCACTCTTGCTCCGGTGGCCAATCATGGGAGTAGACATTTTTTCAAGCACATCTGGTCTAACTTCAACCGGACCTGGGATAAACAACTTTTTATGCATGGTTCAACCCTCCATCATTAATATCTGTATTTTATGCTATCACCTAGCCTATGAACCATTGTATCAAAACATTAGAATTCCACCCAGTATTATATTTCTTGTATTCATTACAATCATTAACTTTTGCTTCATATCTTTGCAATAACGTTGATTATACCTTGCCCCACTGGCCAGGTTTTTATATAACACTCTTATTTCAGTATTAAAGGTGCCTTCAATTGGCAAGACTACTTTTATCTGTTGGATGAAAAGAGGTTATTATTTTGCCTGTACAAATTGTTAAATTCGCACTTACCGGTTTATTAAATACTTTAATTGATTTCGGAGCGTTCAATCTCCTAATCATTCTTACTGGCGCACAGAGTCCCTTAAGTATAGGCTTAATAAATACGCTGGCGGTAAGTCTGGCTATTGGCAACAGCTATCTATTGAATCGCACCTGGACTTTCCCGGTTCACGATAGAAAAAAGGGGCAGCTGCAGCGTTTTATTATCGCCTCTTTAATCGGTATCATTATAAACAGCAGTACAGTAATCATTTTATCCAATCTGTCGCTAGGAAAAGCTTTTTCTCCCTACCTGCTATTAAATGCTGCTAAAATAATGGGCGCAGTATTATCAACCAGCTGGAACTTCCTGGCTTATCGCAATTGGGTTTTTGCTGTGAATAAAGAACCAAAGGTTTTCCTGAAGGATGGCTACCTTCCCGGGATGATTAGTATCATCATTCCCGCTTACAATGAAGAGCAGCGCTTACCAGCCAGGTTACGGCATTTAGCAGCCTCTCTGCCCGATAATTTTCCATTAGAGATTGTGGTGGTAGACGACGGCAGCCAGGACCACACCCGAGAAGTAGTCCGCAATTTGGCTTTACAATATCCATTTATTCATTGCCTGGAACACAAATGCAATCAGGGGAAAGGGGCTGCAGTGCGCTCTGGCATGTTTCATGCTGCAGGAGAGTATCTTATTTTTACTGATGCGGATGATACCTATACCCCCGAGCATATTATTATGATGGCAGATAAATTGTTGCAGGGAGATGAGGTAGTGATAGCCTGTAGACAGGGGCGGGTAGGAGAACGTCTGGAGGGTGAGTCTTTCTGGCGCTGCTGGCAGGGGAAAGCCTTTAACATTCTGGTCCAAATGCTTCTTTTGCCAGGTATAAAAGATAGCCAGTGCGGCTTAAAAGGCTTTAGCCGGCAAGCCGCAGTCCAAATTTTCCCGCGCCAGCGTATTAAGGGCTTTGCCTTTGACGTAGAGCTGCTGGCTTTGATGAAATTCATTAAACTACCTATTACTGAAATGGCAGTTACCGGTGTAGATTGTCCTGGTTCTACCGTACACCATATCCTGGCTCCTCTGGCTATGGCCAGAGATATATTCAAGGTCAAATTGGCCCTGCTTTTTAATATCTATGATTTGCCTGGTGGGCAAAGCTTGCCTAAGCGCTGGGCAGTCGCCAGCAGTTTATTTCTAGCGGCCCTGCTGGTGCGTATTCCCTGGCTTTGGGAAATGCCCCGTTACGTTGACGAACTTAAGGAAGTAAAACTGGCTTACCAGATTTACCAGGGTCAAGCCTTGCCGCTGCACAATATGGCCCATGATATTGGAGCCCTGCACAACTACATTCTGGCGGGAATATTCAAACTCATGGGAACCAGTATTTACTGGCCCCGGCTGTATGTAGCTATCACTTCCGCTTTAACCGTGGTTTTGATATACTACATCGGAAAAAAGCTGTTTGGTCAGTGGGTAGGAATAACGGCAGCTTTACTTTTGCTGGGAAATGGCATGCACATCCTGGTTACACACATGGCCTGGTCCAACTGCACTACCCCCTTTTTCTTCTGTCTGGCCTTCCTGGCTCTGCTTAATGCGGAAGAGAAAAAGAGTGGTATCTGGCTGGCTATTTCGGCTTGTCTATGGGCTTTAACCCTGCAAACTCATTCTTCAGTTATCATCTATGTCCTGGCAGTAATCATCTATGTTTTTCGTCCCAGCTTCCTTCGAGAAACGGCTATTAAGACCAAATATTACTTACTGTCAGCTATAAGCTTCCTGTTAGCTTATGCTAACATGATCTATTTCAACTTGCTGACCAGAGGCGGAAGCTTTACCTGGTTGAAATATAAAGGCTATGCCATAGAAAAAAAACCGGGCTTAATCTCCTATCTTCAAAACTTGCAAGAGATGTTTATTGAACTGGTGCGTTCGGTCAGTTCCACTTATGCTTATCAGGATAAGCTGCTGAATTACTTCAGTAATCCCTGGTTCACACTATCCCTGGGCTTATTGCTGCTCGGTACTTATCTAACTTATAAAGAAAAAAAATTCCTGCCGCTGTACATCATGGCAGGGGCCTTTCTGATAATGCCCTGGATTAATCATCGTTATGTCTTTTTCCTGGCTACCCGCTATATAATGCCAGTCATGCTTTGCGCATTGCTGCTAATAGCACTGGCAATGGTATGGGCTTTTACACAAGCCTACGAACTATTAGGGAGCAAACGTAGTCTTATTATTCCAGCTTTCTCGATGTTGCTGATACTTGTACTGCTAGAGATTATACCCTTTTACAACTATTGCTCTCTAAGAGCCAGTACCAACCAATCCAATCGCCTGGCTTTGCAGGTTTTTCAAAAAGCCATGGAACTGAGTGATAGACGTTCCACCCTGGTGGTTCTGGATAAAACCTTAACGCTGGAAAATGATCCCCTGCCCTACCTGCTTACGCTAGCGCAACAGCCCTACCTGGTAAGCAATCCGACCACATTAACCTATTCCCAACCCGGGGAGAAGACAATTCCTTCCCGCTACCAGGGCCAAAAGGTTGTAGGCATTGTCAGTGAAGCTAATTTTAAAACTCTGCGTCCCCGCTTAACCCCTCAAGAAATAGATTCATATTCCTGCAAACTCATCATGCCCGCATCTGCTCGGGGAGAACGCAAGGTCTATGTTATGGATCTTGGTTATGCTCAGAATCCTGTCCGATAGAGGATTGGTATACTTCCGTATAAAATAATATTCTGTTTCAAACAATATATATGTAAATCCTAATTCATAGAATAAAAAGGAGAGTGGCACATGAAGCATAATCCGGATAATCGCCAAGATAATGTAGAAAAGATACAGAATAACATTACTAATACCATCCAAAATATTGAATTAACTGAGGAAGCAATCGCTCAAACCGATGATCCCAGAATTAAAAAAAACCTGGCCGCAAAAAATGAAAAAAGAGAAGAAGCCCTCAACTCTATGAGGATTGAGATCCAGGATGAAGCTAACGACAGGCAGGAAGAGTATTAATTCCAGCGAAATAAGCTGGATTGATAAATTGCTCATCTCTATCGACACCTTAGGGAGAAATATATCAGAGCATCTGGAAAACCCGTGATTGAGGCGTACATAGGTACGTTGATTGAGCGGGTTTTTTGATATACGCTGGGTCTGATATCGCAGATATAAGCTGCTTATTTGACATCTTCACTCTTTTTGTAAATACTATACATACTTGGATTATATTGGTATTATTAAATTATGTTCACAATATAATCCAAGTACAGAACTATCTGTATCTATGGGTATTTTACGAAATGGAGGAGGATGTAGGGATGGAATTTAAAACACTTATATTGGAAAAGGTGGACTATCTCGCCACCATTACATTTAATCGGCCTGAAGCTATGAATGCTTCTAATTCACAATCTGTTACCGACCTGACCGATGCTATTGCTGATATTGAGGCCGATGATAACATCAAAGCCATAATATTATGGGGTGGTCCCAAGGTATTCGCCGCCGGTGGCGATATAAAGTTCATGATGGAAGCAAGCCCCTTGGACTCGGAAGCCTTCATAGCGCGGTGCCACGCATTGCACGACAGAATAGCTGCTTCGCCTAAACCTTATATAGCAGCCATTGCTGGACTGGCACTGGGCGGAGGCTTAGAATTGGCACTCGCGTGCGATATCCGTATTGCTACTGACAATGCCATTTTGGGCTTGCCCGAGATAAACCTCGGCATTATACCTGGAGCAGGAGGTACCCAGCGCTTGCCACGGGTGGTAGGCTCGGGCTGGGCCAGACACCTTATTCTAACTGGCGAGATGATTGATGTTCAAACTGCTTTTAAAATTGGACTGGTCACTAAAGTTGTTCCGAATGAAGAACTTTTGGAAGCAGCCAAGAAATTTGCCAAAGCCTTGGCTTACAAGAGTCCACTGGCTATGCGCACGGCTAAAAAATGCCTGGCAAACAGCGAAAACATCGATCTGCCTTCTGGCCTGGCTTACGAACAAAAAGCCTGGGCATTCCTCTTTAGTGGTGCCGATCAAACGGAAGGAATGAAAGCATTTTTAGAAAAACGTAAACCTGTCTATACCTGCAAATAACAGACATCTGCCATATTAGCAGGAATAATCTCCATGGTGGTTAGATAGTAAAAGGCGATATCTTAGCTTTTGCTGATATCGCCTTTTATTCGTATTTATTTAAACAGTGTATAAAAATTGGACTTACTCTACACAACTTGCTGTTCTTTTACAAGAAGCATTCCAGGCAAGCTATTAAGGACAAGAGTAGTCTTGGCGAAGGTCTACCTGTCACATAAACAAGTTAACTGGCAAATAATCCGTCCGCTCTGCTTACTACTGTTTAACTATTTCCAAAGCCCGGGCGTACTGGCGATCGATTTCAGGCAGTACTTTATAATATTGCTGATTAAGTGCATCTTGGGTGCTATAATCAAGCACTCCATAGGTACCCAGACCACGATCCTGCTGAAATTTTTTAATGGCTGCAAAAGTTTTAACATCCAAAGTCATATCAGGCATATCTACATCATAATTGCTGACTCGCAATATTTTTTCTGCATTATAAACGTCAATCCCCTGGTCGTTAAGACCTGGTTTAACAGTTCGCTGTAATTTGCTAATACTGTTAATATTAATATCTTTGACCGGTTCATGGCTGGCGATGGCTTCATCTGGCTTGAGACCCTGACCGTCGATCATCCTGCCGGCCGGGGTAGTATAGGTTGCTGAGGTAATCTTGGCCCAGCCCAAAATATCATCTTCCTCAAAGTCTTTATTCTGAATTTCTCCTACTGCGTCAGCATCTACCAGACCCGTCTTTTTCCCATATTTCTCATAGGCCTCCGGGGTTAAAATAGGAATAATGGTCTGCACCCGAGCCTTGCCGTAGGTTTTGGTTCCTACCAATTTGCCTGCCCCTGTATCTTGAATGGCTCCGGCTAGAATTTCGGAAGCACTGGCAGTCATATCGTTAACCAGAACGACTAATTTATAAGGGGATTTTTTTAATGAAGAGCGGTAAACGGTATCCTTGTCCGGGTATTTTCTAAAATGCAGCTCGGTTATTACCCCTTCAGGAACGAAGCGCTCGGCTACTGCCACGGCCTGATTCACTTCTCCACCGGTATTATTACGCAAATCCAGGATAATACGGTTAACCCCGGCGGCATCAATTACATTAAGCGCGGCAGCCAGATATTCATAGGTATTTGAATTAAATGTATCTATGGATAGATAGGCAATACCATCGCGAATTTCATAATTAACAGGATTGAGCTTAATGTACTTGCGCATTACCGTTACGGTGCGCAGGGTTTTGCTGCTATTTCTAATTAAACCCAGAGTTACCTGGCTATTGGCTTCTCCGCGAATCAGACTGGTCACCTCATCAACCGAGATGCCGATGACGTCTTTAGAATTTATAGTGGCTATTTTATCACCGCTTAAAACTCCTGCCGTCTCCGCAGGTGAGGAAGGAAATACCCGAGTAACTACTATATAATTATCCATCTGAGACAGTACCACACCGATGCCTACATAATTGCCATCTACTGATTCTATGAATTTTTTGGCTTCCGAACTGGTGAAAAACTCAGTATAGTCATCCATGCTGCTAAAAATCCCCTTGACCGTTCCCTCAAGTAAATGCTGATCTGAGAGTTCAAAATTATACTCATTTTTAGCTAATTGGGTGACGGCCTGTAAATAATTCAAATTAGCTTCACTGCTGGCATTTTTTTCGGCTGCCAGGCAAATGGGTGAATAATAAACAGGGATGACCAGACTTAACAGCAATACCCATACTATGGATCTCTTTTTCATTATGAACCTCCTCATATTTCCTGCATTTAAGACCTGACTTATAAGCTTAGAATCTCGGCCCCACTATCTGTAACCCTAACGGTATGTTCCCATTGGGCCGAGAGTGATCCGTCGACCGTTATCGTGGTCCAACCATCTTCCAAGGTATTACATTTATGGCTGCCCACATTAATCATCGGCTCGACAGTGAAAACCATATTGGGTACCAGAATCATCCCATCATCCTTTGGTCCGAAATGCTGTACAAAAGGTTCCTCATGAAAATCAATTCCCACACCGTGCCCTCCATAAGTCTGAACCACTGAAAAGCCGTGCTGGTTGGCGTGTTGCTCAATAGCATAGGCAATATCACCAATACGGTTGAAAGGTTTCACCTGTTCTATCCCCAGATAGAGACATTCCCGAGCCACCCTTACCAGCTCCTGGGCTTGGGAAGAAGGCGTACCCACCATAAACATACGACTGGTATCACCGTAGTAACCATTTAGGATACAGGTAACATCAATATTGACTATATCTCCATCCCCCAAAGGGGTAGCATTGGGTATTCCATGACAGATCACCTCATTTACAGAGGTGCAAACACTACAGGGAAAACCTTTGTAATTCAGGGGAGCCGGGTAAGCTCCGTGACTGACAGTATACTCATGCACCCATTTATCTATCTGCTCGGTGGTCACCCCAGGCCTTATTCTCTCCTCCAGGCTGTCCAGTATTTGCTTACTTAGCTGACAGGCCTGGCGAATACCTTCTATCTGTTCTGGCTTTTTTATTAATTCCCGGCCCGGAACCTCATAACCGGCCTGTTCTAGTTGATCGAGCCTTTCATCCTGTTCCAGATGGCACTTTTTATATTTCTTCAAGCTGCCACACCAGCAAAGATCATTACGATTTATTTTGTTAATATTAATTACCTCCCAATTAGTCAAGGGTTGTCAAAGAGACGGCTGATCTTGACAGACATCCTGGCATGTCAGGCTAACCGTCCCCTAGAGAACTATAAATGGCTTCCGCAGAAGGGACAAAAAATAAAATCGGGCTGGCTTTTTTCCAGCATTTCCCCGCAACTTGGGCAAAATGCAAAAACTACCGGCTTAACTACACCGGTCACCTTAGTAAGTGGAGTATTAGACAATTCATCATAGTCTGAGGGGCATTCATTGCTTGGACCAGCAATGCGAGCGGGCTTCGCAGCCGCCTGCATCGATAAATTATCACTTTCCAGATTATTTAACAGCGTTAGCAAGTACTCCATTGTAGTCGGAGTTTCCAGCACCCCGTCTATAACTTTGCTATCATAGGAAAACCGTTGGTTCATGCTGCAGGTGGACAGAAGGCATTTGGTAGCGGGATCCATACCCTTGATCTGTTCAATTAACTCATCACCGGAAGTATCAGCCATGGTCAGATTAGCAATAACAATATCCGGATGGAATTTTTCTATTAAACTAAATCCAGTGAATTCATCCGCCGTCTTCACTTCAAAACCCAGATTATGTACCTGGTCCCGCAAAACCATTCTTTCAAACCCGGAATCATTAATAATAAGCACTTTTTTCAAGCGATTAGCCTCCGTTTGAATACCATGGTATTATAATGTATATCCATTATATTCGTTTTATAGCGAAAAAAACCTACATTGGATACAAGTTTTTTTATACTATCAGAAATTATAACTTTTTAAGGTGGATAGTATAAGTGCAACCTGACTTCCGACGTCCAAGGATGGACTAGTGTCGCGGTGCCATGGATGGCAAGGAGCGACCACCGTCGCCTAAGGCTCGGCGTAAGCCGAGTTTTCTTATTTATTATACCATTAAAATAGCAAAGAAAAACCGGCCAGGATTTTAGTACCTGACCGGTTCAGACCGATGAAAAAGCGAATCTCAGCGTTATGTCAAAAAGCCCGCTCAATCGACGTACTTAAGTGCGCCTCAATCGCGGGCTTTTCTCATGCCTGATCTTCACTTCTGTCATCAGCCTGTCAGGATAAACCATTTAAATAAAAGTGTTTATTTCATGCCCATCCGAATGGCACCATCGAGACGAACGGTTTCTCCATTCAAGTAAGAATTTTCTACCATCTGGCATACTAATGAAGCAAATTCATCCGGCTCGCCCATACGTTTCGGGAACGGTACCTGAGCTCCCAATGAATCACGAGCCGCCTGCGGCAGCAGAGCCATCATAGGAGTATTGAAAATACCCGGAGCAATAGTCAAAACTCTAATGCCCTCTCTGGAGAGATCTCTGGCTATCGGCAAGGTCATCCCAACTACGCCAGCCTTGGAAGCTGAGTAAGCAGCCTGTCCCATCTGTCCATCAAAAGCAGCCACGGAAGCAACATTGATCATAACACCTTTTTCACCAGTGGCATTGGGTTCATTTTTGCTCATCTGCCAGGCTGCTAATCTCATAATGTCGAAACCACCAACCAGGTTGATATCAACCACCATCTTGAACCATTCCAGCGGAGTAGGACCCTCTTTCCCAATAATCTTGGAAGCGCTGCCTATACCCGCAGCATTAACCAATACATCCAGTTTGCCGAATTTTTCTAAAGCGGCAGCTACAGCAGCTTCATTTTCAGCAGTTATGGTAATATTGTCCTTCACAAATACAGCATTGTCCCCTAATTTGGCTGCTAATTCAATACCTTTTTCTTCATTCATATCTGCGATAACAACTTTAGCACCTTTTGCGATAAGCATTTCCACTGCCGCAGCGCCTAGTCCGGATGCACCTCCGGTTACCAGTGCTACTAAACCATTGATGTCCATT
>CAZEDT010000050.1:0-31577 GCA_964510795.1 uncultured Syntrophomonas sp. | reverse complement strand
CCAATGATCATAGTAGAATTCAAATTTGTGTTCAGGAGTACTGCTTCCTGCAGGTAAAAAGTAGCTCAAAACCATTTTCTGGCTGCTATTTGGATATGATATTTCTTCTTTGATATTGTTGCCATAGGAATCGGTGCTATTTATAATGTTGTCCCAGCCATCATACTGGTAGTTATTGGTGTTGCCTAATGCGTCAGTTTCATAGATTATACGACCATAGGTATCATAGTGGCATTGAAGGGCAACGATCCATACGCTCTGCTGCTCATCATAAACGGTATCCAGAATTATTTGACCATACGCATTGTAATATGCTTTGTGCTGCTTATACCTCTGTTCCTGACCGGTGGCCTTGTTTTTATAGATAATACAGGAATCAACCAGGGTAGTCATTAGATTCTGATTAACGGTATCAAATAGAGGGGAAGTGACTCCTGTCTGATAAGTAAATACCTGTTCAACCGAGTAATTATTTACATCAGGTAGCTTAATCGATGTTACTCTTCCTAGTTTGTCATAGCTGTATATAGTCTGGTTCCCTGCATCATCGGTAACGGTTTCCGGTAACCCCAGAAGCATATTATATGTGGTTGTTATCTTGCTGTAGCCATTTGTGGCACCGGTGTAGTATTTCCTTACTTCAGTGGGATAAGCGTTACGGGATTGAGGTCCGCAAATCTCACTGATTCGGGTGGTTCTTCCATCTTCCAGGACTCTACTAGTCTGTTTGACTTTGCCATCAGAAGTGGTGGAATAGCTGGGTGATGTCAGGGGGACGGGGTTATTGACAGCTTTTAGACCCACCGGTTTTCCAGTGGGTCTATATAAGAATTGTTCAATTATTGTTTATTATTTTTTATTGTTACGCGAAGAACGTCCCGGTGTAACGTTTGGTCGCTGAAGGTACTCCTGGGCATGGAAATCACCAGTCCGCTATCCTCATCGGCAGTTGTGTCTGCGGCGTCGGCAAATCCGCGCTCCTTCAGATAAGCAAACAAGCTGCTGACGGTTTCGCTGTCAAGGCTGCTGCCAATCAGGAGGGTGCCCTGCCGGTCTACTAGGCAATCGCCAATCTCGTATGCACAGCTTGGTACTCCTTTATATACCGGAGCCGTTTGCAGTGCTTCACCCACAGTCTGGGCCAGTTCCTGGCGTTCCTTCCCTTTGACTTTGAACTCAACCTTCATTGCCATATGCAGTACCACCTTTCTGTTTTGGTAGTACATACATCACTTTGTGCGGGTCAGATATCAAGTCTTTTCTGTGGATTTAGTGCCATGGTATCACCATAATTTGGGCCAATTCCTTATCCTATATGCTGATTTAAAACCTGCTTAGTTCAGCATGAATACCAAAACACCTACACATAGTACCGGATCATATGTGCTGAACAATCCCATTATATTGAGATTGTCCGGCGGGTATTATGTGAGGGTGTTATTGTGTGCTCATTATATTCAATAATAGTGCTTAAAAACGGGGATTTGGAGGCCTTGTTGTCACCAACCCCGTTTCCTCGGCACCCTCTTAGATAACCGCCCGTAGATTGTATCTAACAAATCATATCTCAATATTGTTCTTCAATGCCTGTATGTACAATTCAGCCTTTTCAGGTGTAATACATTTGCCATCTTCATCTATTTCCTCCAATTCATTCATAACACTTGCTATACTATCACATTGCTCATCGCAATACTCAAACCACCCACTAAACCATATTGTGTTTACCCAGTCAAGTATAGTTTGCTCCGAAACATAACCATTCTTATACCTTGAGAGCAACTCAACAAGGTGGTTTGTACATACTTCAATAGGTTTATCAAGTCTCATTTCCGCATGGTCTATTAGTAATAATGTATCCAACTCATTTTTTGTTAATATTAAATCTCTAAATTTCTCAAGTATACCTTTGACAGAATTCATAAAATATCACCTTCCTTTGCACTACAACTATTTTTGCTTGGTGTGAACAAGTTTTCCTGCTGGGTCAAATGTATCTTTATATACCTTAATTGTTGTCCCATCTGGTGAAATTTCTTTATAATATATTGCTTTTGAACCAGGAACATCACCAGGCTTAGTCATTTTTGTCATATAGGTTCCATTTGGCAATTGTTCAACTGTAAAGTCAGTATATTTATTTGAACCGCCTTTGAAGAAGCTTTTAACACTGCGTTGAACATTTGTTGGTAAATCATCTACAAATTTCAATGCATCAGCCTTAGTTCCAGCAGTTAACAGTGATTGGGCTTTACCCGCACCCTTAACAGTGTCAACAATTTTGTCTGCACTCTTAATTATTTTTACAGTACCAGATGCTGGTACAACAGGAACTAATACAGCTCCTACATCCCAAGCTAAATATCCGGCATTTTCCCAACTAGGTTTTTCATACAGTTGATATCCGCTATATATTGCGCTCCCAACATCAAATGCAGTTTCTAAAATATGCCCAGTTGGATCAACATACTTGGTTGGATTGTTTTCAACATACGTATACAGATTCTGACTTAACGGATTAGTAATATTCCCTTCAACACTATCCTCCGTAATAAAGCTGAGCCTGTAAAAAATATATAATGGCAATCTATACCAGTTATTAGTATTGTATTATACAGCTTCCTTTTCAGGAATAGCTGGAAGCATATATTCAGTTTTGTTTTTCATCATGCCGTAGATAATATTGACCAGCCGGCGCATAACACAAATTAATGCCTGTCCTTTGGTCTTGCCCTCGGCCACTTTCCTGGTATAGTAGCTGTAAAATGCTTCGTTCCTGGGGTTCTTGGTGGTTCTGTCTACCCCTATCTGCCTTACCGCCAGGAAGTATATAATGCTGTGCAATTCCCGGTTGCCCTGCTTGTTCTTGATATTCTTGCTCTTACCCCCGGAACCAAAAGATACCGGGGCGATACCGGCAAAACGGGCCAGTTTGTCAGCACTGGAGAACCTTCGGATATCACCAATTTCCGTAACCAACTCGGCAGCGGTTACGGTACTGATGCCCGGCATAGTTTCTAATTTGTAGTCCAGCTCGGCCATAACCGTCTTTAATTCGGCTTCTACACAGCCTATCTCCTGCTTTTTGAACTGGATATCTCTGACTATGCTTCTAACCAGAAAATCTCTGCTTATTTGGTAGTCCCGTTTGGTGTCTCCGTCTTTTTCTATTAGCTCCAGTATTTGTTTGGCTTTACGGGTTGAACAGGCATTATTGCTGCAGTTACGCAGGAAATCCGTCAGTTCCTCGGTGGTTACTCCTGCCAAGTGATGGGGAGCCGGGTACTTCTCCCAGAATAATAGGGCTGTCTTGCCATCTACCTCTGAGAAAAACTGCTTGTAGCTGGGATAGGCACAGGTTAGCTGACCATGCAACTGGTTGGTTAATATGGTCATGGCCTTGACCAGCGCTCGTCTGCGCAGGACCAGTTGGCCGATCGTCCAGTAGAGATCCTGTGGATTGGCATCAGGTAAGGTATCCAATTTATCCAGCAAGGTATTGGCGATACATTCAGCATCCCAGCTATCCGATTTATGGATGGTTGGCCTGCTAACCCTTAATGAGTAGGCTAAGGCAGCATTGACTTCCTTTACCTGCTGATTTTGTTCAGTAAGATATACCGCCAATGACCGGCCATGACCGCCGACGTCCTCCAAACCATAAACCGGGGTTAATCTTTTGCTGTGCATTTTTACAGCTTTTATTAGTTCCGGGAATGCTGACGGTTTATTGGCAAGCTGAATTTCACCCAGTTTTTCGTGCCAGCAGTTAATGATAACTGCGGTATGGGTGTCTTTGTGCAGGTCTACTCCTACATAGATAAATTTTTCCTTGTAGTGCATAGTCTCACCTACCTCACTAAGCATATCCATTCAAGGCCAATAAGGTTTAAAGAATGTCAGCACCCTCCGACCAAGCGTTAGGCATTACTGCCCCGCAACGATAGTTAAGCTAGTCCATTCCCTGGCCTTACGATGGATTCAATTACTCAATTTTAAATATTGATTGCTCCCGGTTCCCACACGGCTTAACCAGCTTGCAGAAGGTGACCTGGAGCGTTCTTATCGGTGTGCTAATTGCGTAATACTTCTATTTATATGGACCTCCTTTCGTTATGACATATTCGCTCTGAAAGCCCATATTATCAAGCGTTGCAGCGATATATACTACAGGAAGAAAGCCCGTATTTATTGGCTATCATTGTCTGATTGCAATCAGTTCTGATATATACCACAGAAGCAGAGTTAACCGGACGGTATGACCAGGTAAATTTCAAATGATGATTTGGGGGGACACCCTTTACCGCAATCACCTCTCACCGATATGCGAGAAATCTGCAGAATTCGAACCCCCCACAATAAGAAACCGCTGGTAGAGCACATTAATTTGCTCTACCAGCGGTTTGTTTTGGAATGTACATGTTTTATATGTCCTGCGGGCGGCTTGCCATCCGTCTCTTAACCCAGGCTGGCCCTAATACAGGGCTCCCCTCTTTAGTTGCTCTCGGCATCGTCCTTGCCATCCTTTTTCAGGCGAATGGTTACCGAGAAGTCGCTGGCGGGGAAAAGCGTGTCCTGCTCCCGGCATCTGGCCATTTCCGCGCGGATAAGACTCTCGACAGCATCCTTGCCGTATTCATCAAGTCTGAGATAGGCTGTGATAGTCTCCTGGAAGCTTTCTTCCGCTGCCCACAGGCCCAACTGTTCAATTTCCTCCTCGGTCATTTTCGGAGAGGAAGTGTCATTTGAATACCCCAATATATAGTCGATACGTTTATCAAAAATCTCCGACAGTTCGTTTAAAGTTTCAAAGTTAGGCTCCCGCTTGCCAGTCTCCCACATAGCGATGGTACCTTTGGAAACGCCAAGGGCTTCGGCCAGCTGCACCTGGGTCATGCCTTTTTCAGCCCGGATTTTCTTCAGTCTGTCTGCAAACATTTTTATCACCTCGCACTGCCATGATATCACCATCTGTTAACATCGTCAAGGCATATATAACATTATGTTAGATAGTTGAGGTTCGCATCCTGTTCAAGGGTAACTATGTGTGAGATTATCTATTTACATGTATCACTAATTGTTATATTATAAATTATAGGATCTCACAGAAGGAGGGAATTTCATGGAAGTGAAACAACCAAAGATGATGACCATCCGGGAAATAGCGGCAACGGGACTTCTTCCTGAACACGCCCTGCGCCTGATGCTGAAGGCAGGCCGATTGCCAGTCATCTTTATCGGCAACAAAGCCTTGATCAACTATGACCGCCTGTGTGAACAGCTGGCGGCTCTGGGTGACAGTAACTTATATGAAGGGAGGTGCGGAAATGAAGGTTAATATCGAATGCGCTAACTGTGGTGCACAGACCAAGGCTGATATCGTGGGGATTATCAGAACGCTGGTGGATTGCTCCCAGCGGGATTCCATTTACGGCGGTTTTCTTTGTAGTAATTGCGGTGGTAAAGAGAACGATGAAACCATATCTGAGGACTAATAAACACAGGCCGATTGATGCCCGGGAGGAGTTGTGCCTTTGACACCATATGATAACCTGCCGCAGCGGATTAAAGATGAGAATCGTTTCTGCTGCTTTAAATTTGAACAGCGCAACGGTAAAAAGACCAAGGTACCTTATGACCCGGCAACCGGCAGACGGGCCAAGACCGACCGGCCTGATACCTTCCGGGATTATGCTGCTACTATGGCTGCTGTGGTTAATTACGATGGCATCGGCTTCCTGGTCGGCAATGACATTCATTTTCTCGATCTTGACCACTGTTTTACCGCAGCTGGTCTGTTAAAGCCGGAGGCTAAAGATATAGTAGAGCGCATGGATGGCTGCTACATGGAGAAAACTCCCTCCGGTGATGGATTGCGGATTACCTGTGCTGCTACTGACTTCATATATGATAAGAATCGCTACTATATCAACAACCGGAAGCTGGGCCTGGAGGTTTATGTGTCCGGAGCCACCAACCGCTTTGTAACCCTGACCGGCGATGTCTACCGCGAGGGTGATGTGCTGGAAAAAGGCGCTGCCTTGCAAGGCATACTGGATAAATATATGAAGCGTCCGGTGCAAGTACAGCCACTTCCTGCTGCGGCAGGTGAATCTTACCTCTACGATGATACCGTCATTGAAAAGGCATTCGCCTCGGCCCAGGGCAAGAAGTTCAAGCCGCTGTGGAAGGGGGACATTTCCGGCTATGCTTCCGCCAGTGAGGCGGATTTGGCATTATGCTCCATGCTGGCCTTCTGGTGCGGAGGTGACATAGAGCAGATCGACCGGCTGTTTCGCAGGAGTGCTCTTATGCGGGACAAGTGGGACAGGGCACAGTCCGGCAGCACCTACGGGATGCTGACCATCCAGAAAGCCCTGTCCCACATTGGTGATTTCTACAAGCCCTACGGCAAACGCTCCTCTATTGTGGAGGATTTTGCGCCGGGTGAATTTACCCTGGCTGAGCTGCATCCGGAGAGCAATGAGCTCTATCCCTGGACTGACATCGGAGCCAGTAGGCTCTTTGCTGATTATTTCAAGCCGGTGGCCCGCTATGTCCCGGAGCGGAAGCTGTGGTACTGCTATGAGGGCGGGATATGGGTTCCCGATGTTGGCAACTTGAAAGCCATGGAGTTCTGCAAATCGCTGGCCAACCAGCTGCTCATCTATGCTGTCAGCATTAAAGATGAGAACCGGCGCAATGATTATATCGATTACTGCCGGAAGTGGCAAGTAAGGCGCTACCGGGAAACGGTATTAAAAGACGCGCAGAGCGTTTACCCCATAGCCATGGCCGAGTTCGACCAGGACTCCTATGTATTCAATTGCGCCAACGGCACCCTGTTCCTTAAGACCATGGAGTTCAAGCCCCATTGCAGCGAGGACAAGCTGACCAAGATATCCGGAGTAAAATATGACCCGGCAGCGAAAAGCCCCCGCTGGGAAGCCTTTATACATGAGATCATGGGTGGAGATCATGAAAAGACCAGGTTCCTGCAAAAGGCGCTAGGTTATGGCATCAGCGGCGATACCAGCTATGAGTGTTTGTTCATCCTCTACGGTGCAACTACCAGAAACGGCAAAGGGACACTGTGTGAAAGTGTTCTGAAGGTATTGGGCAGCTATGGTTGTACCGCCCGCCCGGAAACCATCAGCATGAAGAACAACAATAACAGTTCAGGTCCTACTGAGGATATCGCCCGGCTGGCCGGAGTGCGCTTTGCCAATATCTCTGAGCCCAGCCGGGGACTGCTGCTGAACGCCGCCCAGGTTAAAACCATGACGGGTGGGGACAGTATCAACGCCCGCTTTCTGCATGAGAATTCCTTTGACTTCTCTCCCCGTTTCAAACTGTACATCAACACCAATTACCTGCCGGTGATTAACGATATGTCTCTATTTACCAGCGGTAGGGTGGTGATCATACCCTTTGAACGGCATTTTGAAGAGGAAGAGCAGGATAACACCTTGAAGCGGGAATTCACCAGGGCCAGGAACCAAAGCGCCATCTTAAACTGGCTGATCGAGGGCTACCGGATGCTGCATAAGGATGGGCTTACCCAGCCGGAATCGGTCAGGGCGGCTATTGATGCTTACCGTCATGACAGTGACAAGATCGCGCTGTTTTTCGAGGATGCCCTTGAAGCCAGCCCTGACAGTGAAGAGAGGACATCAGAGGTCTACTACCGTTACCAGACCTGGTGCCGGGAGAACGGCTGTTACTCGGAGAACGCCAGGAACTTCAAGCAGGCGCTCTCAGCCTATGCTCGGGTGGAGCGGAAAAGGCCACGTGCTGGCGGAGGATTAACCACAGTGCTGATCGGCTACAAGCTGTTGAGTGAATTCTGATTATATACCTTGTAGCAGGTTGTAGCAGGTAAAAACGGTTGTTTCAAAAAACGCTCTCGTATAGAGACTTTACTTTTTACTTGCTACATCCTGCTACAAAGGTTCTGCAACCTCGGTATATTGGGATTATCTCCCCTGTGTTAAAAAACAGGCAAAAAGGAAGGAGTGAAGATTATGTTAAAAAACTACGTTCTTATCCCGGATAAAAACAATATACTCTGCCCCCGGAATTACACCGGCAATGTTTTCTTAATCCGGGATAGAGGAGAGCCCTACCGGCACTACCTGGTGGAGAATGCGGATGGCTCTTTTGATCTCCATAACACCGTTCCAAATGACAGCGTTATCTACCGCAAGGTTAGGTGTCCCCGGTGTGCATCTCAAATGGTGACGGCTCGGAATAGAGCCAACAAGTACCGCTGCCTGATATGCGATGAAAGACCGAATGGCATGCCCAGACGCTGACCCCCTGGGGGGATGAAATACCTGCAGCTTTGGCCAGGAGAACGGGCCGCCCCCTTCGCGCGAAAAAATTTAGGTTCAAACGGGGGATTAACCCCTAAAAAATAGAAATGGAGGAGTATGCTATGACGAATACTTACAGACAAAGCTTCTGGAACGCAATGCGGGGAAGGAATGCCAACCTCTCCGCCCTGTCGGACAAGATGGACAACAACGGAGGCTACCAGGTGCCAGATGAGTCAAAGGCCAAGCTTGACCAGTCCCTGGCCAGGGACAATGTATTCCGCAGATTGGGTACGCTGGTCAGAAGCACATTGCCGGAAGGGACTATTCAAGCGGTGGCATCCACAGGAACGGCAGACTGGATTGGTGAGGGTGAAGCTTATCATGAAAGTTCTGATACCATCACCCAATTCCCGGTCTATTCCTACAAGCTGGCTAGCCTGGTTAGACTCAAAGAGTCTTTCGTGGGTGATACCTCTTTTGACATTGAGAATTACCTGCTGAACGCCTTTGCCAGACGCTTCGGCAGAGCGGAGGAGGCTATGTTCTTGACCGGCACTGGTGTTGACCAGCCCACCGGCCTTTTGGGTAATAATGGAGCACAGGTAGGGATAACGGCAGCGAGTGAAACGATTGTCACCTATGATGATATTGTGAAACTGTACTTCTCACTGAAGCCTGATTACCGGGCCAATGCAGTTTTCCTGATGCATGATGATACGGCGATGGCGCTCCGTACTATAAAGGACAGTGCCGGGAATCCTATCTGGAATTCACAGAATGACACCATCTTCAGCAAGCCGGTCATTACCACACCATCTATGCCGATAGCGGGAGCAGGAACCAAGCCCATTGTCTTTGGCGAACTCTCCTATTATTGGGTGATTGAACGCCAGGCTTTGGCGATTAAGCGACTGAAGGAACTGTATGCCGTCCAGGGACAGATCGGATTTACCGCCTATGAGCGTCTGGATGGCAAGCTGATTCTGCCGGAAGCGGTAAAGGTACTAAAGATGGCAAGTTAAATTAAACCTATTAGTCACTGAGTCCATAAATGGACTCAGTGACCATATTTTATAATGGCTTAGTCCTTTATAGCTTCTTTGCATAAGCTGAATCGCCGGTGAGGTTGCGAAGCAGTGTTTTTCGTACAGTCTTGTACTCACTGCCGATGAAACCCAGTCGCAGGAGGAAGCAGCGGAAAGCGTATTTTTCATTGTCTGTCTCCAAGACCTGGGCCAGCACTCGTTTCTGGTTTCTCGCCATTTCACACAGCTTGTTAACGAACTGGGTATAGGCGTTGATTTCCTCTGGCTCTGTGGTTGCGGGAAACCAGGGAAAGCTTACTGTATCCTCGGTGATAACGGGTGCTGGGGAATCGGTGCCAAAGGCATTTTTGAGTAGGTTGCTCTTGCTTGCTGCCAGCCGGGTAAGGTTATCTAGTGCCTGGTCGCTGAAGGTACTCTTGGGCATGGAAATCACCAGTCCGCTATCCTCCTGGCTGGCGGTGTTGGCGGTATCGGCAAATCCGCGCTCCTCCAAGTGAGCCAGTAGGCTACTGACTGTTTCGCTATCAAGGCTGCTGCCGATCAGGAGGGTGCCCTGCCGGTCTACTAGGCAATCGCCAATCTGGTAGGCGCAGCTTGGTACTCCTTTATATACCGGAGCCATTTTTAGCGCTTCACCTATCGCCTGGGCCAGTACCTGGCGTTCCTTCCCTTTGACTTTGTATTCGATCCTCGTTTCCATATGCAGTACCACCTTTCTATTCTGGTAGTACATACATCACTCTGTGCAGGTCAGATAGCAAGTCTCTTATGTGGTTGTTAAAGGGTTTCTCGTTCTAATATTGAAATATATTTGAACAAGAGGTGATATTAGGTGAGTATTACTTATGAACCAGTTTGGGACAATAATGTTGCAATAAAGTTTATTGGCAAGTTAGTTAAAGTAACTGACGTAAGCTCGTGGCTTGATAAAGATGCCAATTGGGGGTATAGACATTTCAAAGGTAGTATCACAACAGGATCGTGGCCTGAGAATTGGGATTCATTAGACGAAGTTGACAAATCTAAAATTAAAGAGATGGTTGAGACCAGGAAATTTACTTATCGAGGGTATTGGGATGATGGTGATGCTAATAATAAAACGCGTTATATAACAATAGAAAAATATGCTTATGATTCGGAGACCCAAACCGCCCAATATCTCATTTTTGTAAAGAATCAAAGAAAAGTAGCCTTTATCACTGATAATATACCTGAAGATATTTATGATGATCTTTGTAGAGTCTGGCCGTGGAATTTCTATCGTTCTGATCTTATCCATGTTAACTCATTATCTTCAATTGAACTTTTTGGGAAAAAATATATATATCCTGATAACAATACCCACTGGAAAATTGAAATAATAATGAAAAGACACGCACAGGATGAAGATTATTCGCTCCACTTCAATATTCAACAATGTGCCTGGGGCTTAGGATATGACCGATATTTGCGGCTAAACTCCATGGATGCCTTGAATCGTTACAAGGACGAATTGAAGAAAATAGCTAATAGTGAAAATGAAGTCTATTTTTTAACCACCCGTGATCCATTGTATTCCTCTATGTCACAATGGGCAAATCGCAGAGGCGGAACACTAAATCAGTTAATCTCAACGTTGGGTTTTTCGAGAGTCTACAAAAGAGAGAATCCCTTTCAGGATATATTGCTTCATTTTAACCGTCCAGATACGGAGGACGATATTGATGAACGTTTGAAACGTTTAGAGAGAATGCAAGGAACCCTAAACAAGACTCCAAAAGGAAACAGCAGATTGCAACGATGCAAGGAACTAGTAGATGAATTAAAGAAATTATATGGAAACCGCTGCCAACTATGCGGAGAAGAAAACGGTGAAATCCCATTTATAGAGAAGGAAAATGGAGATTACTACTCCGAAATGCATCATATTATTCCACTAAGTGAAGTTGATAATTTATCTGAGGAATGGCAATTTATTGATACATACCAAAATGTTATGATTTGTTGTCCACACCACCACAGATACTTACATAACCACCATGGAGGTTTTAAGACACCCATATTTGAAAACAATGAGATATTTCTGGAGTCGAGAAAAGGCACTAGAGTAAGGATCGTGATGAACCTCCACTTAAAACCCCATTAATAATTGCATTTTCCATCCAGTTCACAGATATTATTGTAGAATCTTAGGGGTTACAAACTAAACTTTTCCAGTGATATTTTCGGGGTGGCCCAGCTGGATTTACCAGAACCTTTACCGGATGCCCGTATTTCGAATTTGTAAAAACTCCACCCTGCTTAAAATGCTCTTACGCCGTCTTATACAGCTATTACTATTAGCATATATATACAAAGTACTAAAAAACGTTTTAAAGCTAAGACAAGCTGAATTACAGCGGTTTAAAACTGGATTACTGCTTTGCTGCTGTGGGGCGGTGTTTTGCAACTAATACAAACAGTGGTTTACCGGACCTGGATGGCTGGAAAAACAACCGCCCCCCACAAAAACACCATTTCATGTTTTAAAAGTATTAGCAAAAAACACAGTAGTAACTCAAATTTCGCAGCCCAAATTAGGCATTAAAGTCCTGATGTAAGCGGGCTGAGTGGCAATCCAATGCATAACTTGACATAGAATTACTTGAGATATTTCCCGTGATACAGTTTCAAGCATCTTAGTAAAGAAAAGCATCAATTGTCGTATAGCAGTTTCGTAATCAGTATCTTGTATATCATCGCAGAACAGATAGAAAATTTCTCCGTAACTGCGTGAATCCTGATGATTACGGCGTTCCCATTCAAGCAGTATATACCTGGTGAAAACAATTGTGGTATGGGCGATAAGCATATCATAGCTTCTGCCCTGGAACTCTGAACCCAGTTTTAAAAGGGATTTGGCGCTCTTAAAAAATACCTCTATGCTCCATCTCATGCCGTAGATACGAACAATTTCGCAATCTTCAAGCGAGATGTCGGTAGACAGTATTGCCAGCCATTCCCGTTTGTTATTGCGGTTTTTAACGAAAACGATCTTAACTGGAATTCCTTTTTTAGTTCTGACACAGCATGATCCGATGATTTCACTTTTACTATTGGATGGCAGTGTGGCTCTTAGCTCTGAGAGCGTCATAGCTTGGCCATGAACGGTATATCTCTGTTTTAGTTCCTTGAGCATGCCAATACTGTGCAGACCTTGTTCAAGAATAGCGGTGATCATCGGCTCGGTGGTAAACCAGCTGTCCATTAAAACATAGTCAGCAGCAATACCAGTATGAAGTGCATTTTTAATAAGCCGAAGGACATTTTCAGGTTTTGACAAAACAGCCTCGGCTCGCCGCTTTGCACCGTTGGTTCTTTTGTCTATGGTATCCTTTGCTTCATTGAATCTGTTTTGTTCATTTGCTGAACTAAGCATGGCAAAATCAACAGGTACGAAGCTGTACCCATCAGACCAGCCAAGGGTCAGCATGGTGAATCCTTTTACAAAGCGGTTACCCGTATGGTCAAATACTTTTGCAAGAAGTTCTGCCTTTTTGGTTCTGGGCCTTGAGAGAATCGAATCATCCAGGATAAATACACGAACTCTCTTATTTGAAGTTAGCTGATCAAAGGTATCTGTTACTTTAAGCGAGAGCTGCAAGAGAAACCTTCTCCATGCGTAGGTTGGGTTGTTCAGGAATCGATAATAGGCATCTTTCCAGGCATATCCTGACCACGTTTACTGCCAAGAAAATTGTTCATTTTCTTGCCGAAAAAGGCCAACAGAAATATGAACTCAAAAATTTGTTGAACACTGACACCGCAGGCTTTGCGGATATTTACAGCATGAAGTAATTGATTGATCTTTAATGCCTTAAATAGTTTTGATACTTCGGATAAAACCTTTTCAGACGGATCGATTTGTTGTAGCATTTACTTGTGCATCCTTTCCGTTTGGATTGTTTTGGTTTAGCAACTAACATTTTACCAAACGCGGATGCACTTTTTGTGTCAATAGTACCTTTTTATCTGAGCTAGTTCCTTATTTGATGGGGATTTGTTGTGATTTTCAAGGTGCGAAACTTGAGGTAGTAATATATACAACAGCAAGATTTGAAAGACTTGAAAATGGCAGCTACTTTTCCCCGGCGGGATTATTTAAATCTGTAAATATTATTTCAATTGTAGCTGCCTGAAATCCCTATTTTTGGGGGTTTATCAATATGATTTGATGGTAATATTGATGGGTGCTGCATTTGCAGCATATTATAGGAACATTACTAAAATGTGCGGATTTGATGGCCTTTGAGGGCGGGCATTTTTATCCTTTTAAAAACACTGGGAGGGGCTTTAATGAGTTTCCCCTCCCGATGAAAATATATGCCTCAAGCGAGCCGTCGCCGCGTCTCCAAGGCACTCCCGGAATATTGCATCCCTTGTCTAATCGACATACAAATCAAAGCCAATTTCAGCATCAATTGATGATATAAATGAAATGATCTCTTTTGTTAACAACATTTCTGGTTTATCACCATTTTCCATCCAAATGTTTATTAAAAACCCTGCTTGAATATCATATTTGTTGCATATTTCCTTTATAAGCAATTCTTTGCCAATTAGCAATTTTATCAGTTTTTCCAATTGAATAGACACTGCCTTACAACTTTCCTTTTCTGTATCCAGTGCCCAAAAAGGATTTGCCAGTTCCTTGATTGGAAAGTCTTCTTTTTTCCTCGTTTCAGTTGGAATGATATCCATTTTCGCTGTAACATCATCAAAATTAAAGTCAGTTACTCCTGAAAAGAAAAATGATGATTTTATCTGTGGTAATATATCCATTTTTTCTCCCCCATTTTATTTAAATAATCCCGTTTCCACTTGAATACCATCTTTTATAGATTCCAAGAATATTTCACCAGTTTTAGAATCATATTTTATATTAAACCTAGCACCAGCTTTCCCCACAAACGCTTTCTTTAGATCCTCTGCACCATCAAAGCCAAGTTTTTGAGCTAATTTATTTGCTTCTTTATTACTGCCAATTGTTTTTAGACTATTTCCGCCAAAAAGTTGCAAGTCTATTTGATAAGCACTAGTTACTTTACTTGTTACTTTGCCTGCTTCTTTACCCGCAATATATTTCCCTCCACCATAAATAGGTCCCGTAAGCAAACCTGCAATTACGTCAGGTGGACTGAGAATTGAATTGTCAACAGAACATCTCCCTGTATAAATAATGTTAGTTTTTCCGGTACTATACTCAATATGGGTTACTGTTTCAGAATATTTAGTTCTTATGGCAGTTGCCGCATTATGCCAATATTGCCTTTCGCTATCTGTAGTAGCTTTTGACCAATTCTGCCCGTACTGTGTAATCTTAGCCTGATCTGTTTTTGACAGACCCAGCTTTTCATCACCCTGCATATAATGCCCAGTCGGATCTGTGTATATTAGCGGGTTATTTTCAACATAAGTATAAAGGTTTAGACTTAGCGGATTAGTTATACTGCCTTCAACACTATCCTTCGATATGAACCTGCCGATGGTTGGATCATAGTATCTGGCCCTAAGATAGTAGAAGCCACTCTCACTATCCAGCATCTCTCCTGCATATTTGAAGTCATTTGCTATGGTCTCGGTCTGATTTAGGATGTTTCCCCATTCATCATATTCGTAGGTGTTGACGGGAATTCCTGCTGTATCTACAATTTGTACTACATCGCCATGCCCGTTGTAGAGGTAGTAGTATTCCAGGTTGCTATTGTCCTTTTTGACCAGGAGTTTATCTGCCCCCCAGATATACTTTGAACTCTGGCTGGCGTTTACATCTGATATTACTCTGCCGGCATTGTCGTAGGTATAGCGTGTGGTTGCAGTCGGTGTAACCTTCTTTAGTCTTAATCCGGTTGGATCATAGGTATAGCTAGTGCTCTGTCCTGAAGTTGTTACACCAGTGAGTTGGTCTAATGCATTGTAGCTGCAGTTGAATTCTGATTCATTGACTGCTGGTACATTACCTTCGGCTGTTTTTCTGTTTCCACGAGCATCATAGGTATAGGTTGTGGTTTGTCCATTAGGTTTTTGTACATGTACCAGCCGATTTAGGACGTCATAATCATAGCTGGTTGTTCCCGCAGGGGTCGTAATGGTTTTTATGTTGCTGTTGTTATCATAGGTGTACTGGTACTCAGATAGTATGGTTGTCCCTTTTAGGTTGCTGAGCTTTTGTAGTCGGTTTAGGCCATCGTATTCATAGCTGCTTTTTAGAATACTGCCATCGGTTAAAGCTGGGTAGCTTACGGTTTTAACTTTGCCGTCCGGGTAGTATTCATAACTGACGTTTTTACCGTTTTCACATTGTGCTTGATCCAGTCTGGTCTTATCGTAGTGATAACTGGTACTTTGACCTGTTGGACCGGTGATATTGGTTTGTTTGCCAGCATTGTCATACTGATAGCTTACTGTACTGTTATTTCCATCTGCTGAAACGGTTTTGGTAGCGATTCTTCCTAAACCGTCATAACTGTAGGTAACTGCACTTCCGTTATTCAGCGTAATGGTTTCTACTCCGTAGGGGCTGTTTGCATACTGATACTGGCAGGTTATTCCCCCGCCGCTCTGGCTGCTGATGCGATTTTGACTGTCATAGGTATAACTGAAGCTGGTTCCATTGGGATCAGCATTGTTATTGATTAGCCCCAGGTTGTTATAGGTGAGGCTATCAATTAGTCCACCTGGATCGGTCTTTTGCTTTTGCTGCCCAATTTCATCGTATTCTCGGCTGGTTATATAGTTATCGGTACCTTCGGTAATTTTAACATCTTTGATCTTGCCTAGCTTTGTGTATGTATAGTCGGTAATCTGAGTTAAAGGATCGGTTAATTTTATTAGCTGATTTAGTTTGTCATAATTATAGTTGTTTACGTTTCCCATGGGATCGGTGTGTTTTGCGATGTTTCCGACTACATCATAATCGTAGAGTTCAGTTATTCCTGAAGCCTGGTCTTTGACCTTAGCTAATCTATCCCAATGATCATAGTAGAATTCAAATTTGTGTTCAGGAGTACTGCTTCCTGCAGGTGAAAAGTAGCTCAAAACCATTTTTTGGCTGCTATTTGGATATGATATATGGCAGTTATGGATTTGAACAATAAAAACACCAGTAACAAAATACCCAAACGTGCGTTGATCTTCGGTTTAGGTTTATTATTTATAATTGCTGTTGGTGGCTTTGTTTTCAAAATTATCATGTTTCTCGCAATTTAGATCGCAATAAACTACCGCCCCCAGGAATACAATCACATCATGATTTAAATATATTTGCAAAAAACACAGTAGTAATATATACAACTGCAAGATTTGAAGATTTGAAAATTGCTGTTGCTTTTTCCCGGCGGATATATTAAAACCTTCAAATATTATTCAATTGCAATTGTTGAGAATCCCTATTTTTAGGGGCGGTTTCGGACTTGAATAGGCGGTAATATTGCTGGGTTATGCACTTGCTGATTTTTATAGGAATATTGCCAAAAATTACGGATTTGATGGCCTTGGGGGGCGGGCGTTTTTATCTTTTTAAAAAACAGCGGGAGGGGCTTTAATGAGTTTCCCTACCGCTTGTTTATATCGACGAAAAGAACATCCCTTCGTTGATTATTAATGCTTTCTAGTATAAATAATAAATACCACAATAATAGCCAAATATATTAGCCAAACCCAATTATTATTCAACCAATTATATTGTTCAGGTAATAGAACAGCAAACATAACCAAAATTACACCTCCATATTAGTTTGCGCTGCTTTAAATAATATTTAAATTAATTCAGTTAATACTATTTAAAAAGACGCCTTCCAATCCAAGTATTCTTCATATTTTGTTGATTGCGAATAGCTTTTAAATAATCCGATTGTTTTGGTTTTGCTTTAGTATTATATTCTCCGTATACTAACTGATTGCCCTTAGAGTATAATGCCCCACCTAATGTTTCGACAGGAGTTCCACCTATAATATCATTAACTAAATAACCGGATGTACCAATTGCATCAGCCATTGTTGCAGCAGCCCCAATAACATAAATATTGTAGCCAACTCCTCCCGCTATTAATATCGCTCCACCTGTCTGTGCATAAGCTTTTCCCGCTTCTGCTGAAGTTAAGTAGTTCCCTGTTCCATTCATAGTAGTTTTGATATTTTCCATATTTATATATTTTGAATTATTACCAGTTGTAATGGTGTTACCATCTGCTATACCAACTTCATTTGAATTCCTATATTTATCCCTAATTCTTTCGGCAAAATCGTGTAATTCAGTTTTTCCTGTAGCTGAAGCACCTGACCAGGCATTACCTGCATCTATGATGTCAGGGGGACGGGGTTATTGACATCTTTTAGACCCACCGGTTTTTCCAGCGGGTCTATATAAGAATTGTTCAATTATTGTTTTTTATTGTTACGCGAAGAACGTCCCGATGTAACCCCGGATACTTATACATAATATTAAATCCATTCATCGTTAAATGATGGTACATTAAGCGGCCATTGATAAGTCAAATTGTCACCTAACATATCCAGGCTTAAATACGCTTCTTTTGATCTTGAATAAAGTAAAGACTAGTCGGATTACTGATTGCATAAAAATATAAATATGAATATTTAGTTTCCATCGGGTTTATAAAACCCAGGACTGGTAAATAAACCGGTAATAATAGCATAAATACAACCCAAATAGCAACAACGATAGCCATTAATATAAAGACACGGCTTTTATCACGTGCATGCCATAGATTTATGGATACCAATGTCCAGGTTATAGGAAAACCAAATATTATTGATAAGTATAGAAATTCTTTCCGAATTACTGTATTAATAGTAATCGCCCCTATCTATTCAATTTAATTGTTATGTCCCCTCCTACACCAGCGTGAACTCCTATTTTAAAATAATCTTTGAACTGAGCACCGCCACCTAAACTTCCCAAATCCCCAGTAAATGTTACATTTACACTATTATTAGTCAATGGAAGCGGAATGTTAAATGTTTTATCAGCTTCTATCATATATACCTTTCCATAAAGAGATGCCCCTTTGGAGGAAAAACTAACATCTGCATTTGTTGAAATAGCTCGAGATGTTATCCCTTGGTCTGGAAATTTTGATTGTAGTACTCCAGCATCCGCTTTAATGACTTGGAGTTCTTTCCCTTTTACTTTTAGCTCAGGTCCTCCAACTTCCGCATAGGGCATTACTGAGGAATAGTAACCTATAGCACATTTAAACTTAAGATCGTCAACATACATTCGGTCTCCCTTAAATTTTACCTCTCCATCTCGAATGGAATACACTGTTTCTTTTCCGTTATAAGTTATGACTGCACAACCAATGTCCTTTTTCCATTCTACATCTGCTCCGCATTGTCCGGCTATCTCACGAATCCATACTTGTTCATGTCCAGTAGGATCAACGAATAAAATGGATACAGTTATTTCCTAACCCGAGGCCTTAATTCAGTAAATGCTGAATCTGGTCTTGCTTTTCTTGCCTATAACATAACCAGGGCGATAAATATCCTGGGAGTTAAGGAAATAGTGAGTAGATTACAGGCTGTATAAGCCCCTGACAAATTATTTTTGTGCAAATACGGATAAACAGAGACATGGGAAGCAAACTGTGTGTGCTGATTTGTCAGTTATAATTAGATTTACTAATTTTCTCACACAGTCTGCCGTCCTCTTTCGCTGTTACTGTGTGTGAAAAACCAGCAATTATGACCGTAACACCGGTGAGTCCGCTCACCTCGACCGGAGTACATTTTGCAACCGTTGTACCATCACCTTACTGTCCATTACTGTTATGTCCCCAGGTCCACACTGTTCCGTCTTCTTTTAATGCTACAGAGTGAACATATCCCGCAGCAATTGCTTTAGCTCCCGTGAGGCCACTTACTTGCACCGGTAATGGGGTAGATACGGCAAATGGTATCCCGTCGCCTAACTGACCATTGCCATTAGTCCCCCATGCCCAGACTGTTCCATCTTCTTTTATCACCATTGTGTAAGCACCGCCAGCAGTAATGGCTTTTATGCCAGTAAGACTATTTACTTGCACCGGAGTAGATTTGGCAACTGTTGTCCCATCACCTAACTTGCCGTTACTGTTGTTGCCCCAGGCCCATACTGTTCCGTCTTCTTTGATCGCTAACGTGTGGGTAAAACCTGCTTCAATCGCTTTAACGCAAGTAATTTCGCTTACTTGCACCGGAATAGACCTGGCAACTGTTATGGCATCACCGAGCTGCCAATTAACGTTATTTCCCCAGGTCCAGACTGTCCCGTCTTCTTTTACTGCTGCCGAGTGATATGCACCTGCAGCTATGGTTCTTACACCTGTAAGACCACTCACTTCAGCCGGGGTAGACTTATTAATTGTTGTCCCATCACCAAGTTGCCCATAACCGTTATATCCCCAGGCCCATACTGTCCCGTTTCCATTCAAAGCTACTGTGTGAGCAAAACCTGCCGCTATCTGAGCAATAGTAGATATCCCTGGAGTATAGCTCCTACCTGTTATGTTCCCGTTATCATCTGAACTAAATAATACGTTTTCCCCCTGACCATAATCGATAGATATTAGACGATTTGAACTGTCATACGTATAGGTTGTTGCCCGTACTGGTATTACTATGGCAGACAGCACAAATAGTAATGCCATGGCAGCAATTAAGGTTTTTTGGTCAAATACCCGTATTAATTTCAATGCAATTCTCCTTTATTAAACATTTTTGAAAAATATTATAACATATAACCATAAATTTCCATGTAGTTTTGCAAATAGTTAGAAGATTTTTCCGTTCCACTAAAAGATATTAACGGATTAATCGCATCCAACTAGAAAAAATATTTACTAGAAGCATGGTAAAGAATTATTTTAAAAGCCCTTATGCTCGTTCTCCTTTGTATATTACTTTAAAAATCGCAGAACAAGCTTTTGATAGAAGATTTGACAGAACCCAGCACAAAATAGGTCAAGATAGGTAGGGATGAAGAAGGAATTTGATTTTATAGAATGCGATAAAGGGCTATTAAGGATAGTAAGGGAATCTCCGGTTACCTTCATTTAGGCCTACCTTCAAAGCGCAGATGAAATTGGTACATCGGCAGCGGCGCAGAGACTTTGAATGAGTGCAAGCACCATATATGGATGGCGGAATAGAGCGAAGAATAAAGGTGTAGTATTAAACAGCAAAGGACAGCCGATGAGTAAGGACGAATTACTGTGCGAAAAATAATAGCTTAAGCAAAGAACTTCGGGAAGCTAGAGAAGAAGTGAAATATTGAGTGCGGAACGTTATTATTTTTCGTCTACATTAATAGACAATCAAGTACAAAATGAGTACGCATCTTTTTTATAAAAAGTTAGCGGATGATACCATTACATAATCCAACAAAAGCCTGGCTTTTAATATTCATATTAGTTCGCAACTATATTATTTCATGACAGTTACTAATTTACTTGCAAATAAGCCAACAGTTGTTTTTTATAATCATTAAAACCAGGACAATTAGGCTGAGGAGCTAGCCATTGTCCTGGTTTAAAAAGGAAATGAGGCTGACAGGTTAATGATTGTAAAAATAAAGTTTCCTGAAAGCACAATATATGAAAATGTGAAAAATTATACCTAATCAATATTATGGATAAACAAATTGAAGTTAGGCAAGGCACTATATTCTAGGCATTTACATAATTGTAGCCATTCTGGCTCAGATATTTTCCGATAACCATTCTCTGAACCTGAACAGTTCCTTCGAACAGCTGCATGATTTTTGCATCACGCATGTATTTTTCTACCGGATATTCTTTAGTGTAGCCATATCCGCCAAATACCTGTACTGCATCAGTGGAAACCTTCATAGCGGTATCAGCAGCATACATCTTGGCCATGTTCGAAATCATCTTGAAGGGCAGTTCATTATCCTGCAACCAGGCAGCTTTATGATAAAGCAGGCGAGCGGTTTCAGTAGCAGTAGCCATATCAGCCAGCATAAAGGAGACTGCCTGGAAAGTTGTAATAGGTTTGCCGAATTGCTGTCTTTCATTGGCATAGGCAATAGAAGCCTTTACAGCAGCTGTTGCAATACCAGTGGCCATAGCGGCTACAGCGGTACGGGAAAGGTCCAAGGTTTCCATCAGAATGGGGGTTGCTTTCCCTTCGCCACCCAGCATCATCCAGGAGGGAACTCTTACATCTTCAAAGATAACCTGAGTGGTGCTGGTGCTTCTGATACCCATTTTATCTTCTTTGGGGCCAATGGATACACCTGGGAAGTCTCTGTCAACCAGGAAAGCGCATAGGCCTTTGTTGCCCAGTTTTTTGTCCAGCGTAGCGAAAACGGAGAAGTTCTTGGCAAATCCGCCATTGGTGATGAACTGTTTGGTTCCGTTAAGGATATAGTCATTGCCGTCCTTTATGCATTTGCAGGACATGCCCAGAGCATCAGAACCAGCACCTGGTTCTGTTAAACAGAAGCCGCAGACTGCGCCTTCCAGCATACGACCATACCACCATTTTTTTTGCTCATCGTTAGCACCAACCCAGATGGGGTCAGAAGCCAGCAGAGAAGAAGCAATCATCATGGTAGCCATACCGGCATCACCCTGGGCAATCTCATCACATACTAAATACTTGGATAACCAGTCCAGGCCATCGCCGCCGTATTCGGCTGGAACGCCAATAGTCATAAGGCCTAGATCCTGCATCTTGGCAACAGTATCAAAAGGAACAGCATCAGCCTTATCCCATTCAGCAGCAAAGGGAGCTATCTCATTAGCGGCAAAGTCTGCAGCCATCTGTCTAATCATTTCTTGTTCATCTGTTAAACGAAAATCCATAATAAAAGACCTCCTAAAATGTATTTTGTAATAATTGTGAATATAAGCTAATGAATTTGGCTGGCGCAGCCGGGTTCAAACGATGCTGTTCGATGAGCCGCCACTCTGCTACTAAACATACGCTTGAACACCGGCTACTCCTAATCTAGGTCAATTTAGGCCGGACCTAAATTGAATTATATATTGCGGGTCCAGAGAGAAGCCAAGGCCGGACCGGTACCTACGCAGAGGGAGGCTCCGCCGATGGTCTTGCCTTGTCTTTCCAGTTCATAAATCATTGATACTATGATGCGCAGAGCAGTACATCCTACCGGGTGACCAAGGGCAATTCCGGAGCCGTGGAGATTTGTTTTGTTCATATCGATTTCGATACCATGCTCTTCCTTAAGCATGCGCCCAACACCCAGGAACTGTGCCGCAAAGGCTTCATTAATTTCCCAGTAATCTACGTCTTCAAACTTAAGACCAGCTTCTTTTAGGGCCTTTGGAATAACCACAGCCGGACCTAGACCCATAACTTCGGGTTCTACACCTTCAGCAACTATAGTTAGCATCTTTACCAGCGGTTTAATACCGAGTTCTATAGCTTTTTCTTTCGACATAACTATAACTGCAGCAGCAGCATCGTTTATACCGGAAGCATTAGCAGCAGTAACAACTCCGCCTTTCTTGAAAGCGGGACCCAATTTAGCCATGCTTTCAAGGCTGGCATCGGGGATCATGTGCTCATCAGTTTCATATAAGGTAACGCCTTTTTTGGTCTTAAGCTCTACCGGAACTATTTCAGATTTGAAGACTCCGTCCTTAACTGCCTGGGTAGCGCGTTGATGGCTAATAAGTGCCAGCTTATCGCATTCTTCACGAGTAATACCATATTTTTCAGCAACGTTTTCAGCAGTCAGGCCCATGTGGCCTGGAACCAAACTGTCAACTAGTCCGTCGTGCAGCATGGAATCCTCAATGCTGCCCGGGCCCATACGGTATCCAGCTCTTCCTTTGGGAAGCATATAAGGAGCGAGAGTCATGCTTTCAACTCCAATTACCAGACCGATATCAGTTTTACCTAGCATAATATTGTTGCAGGCAATATCCAGAGCGCGCATACCGGAACCACAGTTCTGGTTAACAGCGCAGGCATTACTTCTAATAGGAAGTCCTACACCCAGACCTATCTGACGAGAAACCATTGAACCCTGCATTCCGCCAAATGCCTGACCAATTACTATTTCGTCAATAATATCAGCGGAAATACCAGCTTTCTTGACTGCTCCTTTACCGGCAGTTATAGCCAGTTCCTTGGCCGGGACATCTTTTAAGCTTCCCATAAATTTACCTATAGCTGTTCTGCATGCACTTACGATTACGACTTCTTTCATTATACAATTCCCCTTTCAAATGCTTAGTTAATTCAACATTATTCTTGAGCCTTTTAAAGTTCCAAGTTTGATTGGTGGATCGCTAGTCATTAATCTTGTTAGTTCTTAACCAAATTTTGGCCTTATCAGCTGCTTTGATCAGTTCATCCCGGAAGGCCGGGTGAGCAATATTAATCAGACCTTCAGCCCGCTGCCAGGTGCTTTGGCCTTTCATGTTAAACGCTCCATATTCGGTAATTACATAGGCAGCTATTGAGCGGGGTACGGTTACGATAGTTCCCGGGCTCAATCCAGGGTTAATTCGGGAAGCTATGGTGCCATCCGATTTCTTAACACTGGAACTGAGAGCAATTATGGGCTTGCCGCCTTTGGAGTGGAAAGCACCATAAATAAAGTCCAGCTGGCCACCGGTTCCGGAAATCTGCCTTCCAGCTGAAGCCTCGGAGGCTACTTGTCCGTAAAGATCTACTTCCAGAGCGTTGTTTATAGCTACTACATTATCGTTCTGGGCAATATTATAGGGGTCGTTGCAATAATGGACAGGATAGCTGGCACAGACCGGATTATGATCCAGGAAATTGTAGAGTTTGTCGGTACCCATGGCAAATGTATAAACCATTTTGCCTTTGTCCAGGGTCTTTCTGGCACCGGAAATTTTACCGGCTTCATACATGTCCACAAAGGAATCGCAAAGCATTTCAGTATGGACACCCAGATCCTTTAAGTCTGACTGGGCAATCAAGGAGCCAACGACATTAGGCATAGCACCTATTCCTAGTTGTATACAGGCCCCATCCATCATTTGCTCCATGACCAGAGAAGCTATCTTCTTATCCACCGTAGTTGTAGGCAACTCAGGCAGGTTAGTCAATTTCGGATTAGTAGTACTTTCTACGATATAATCTACTTCCGAAATATGAATAGATTCACCCATGCCTCCAAGGCATACAGGTGCTGAGCTGTTTACTTCTACCACCAATTTTTTAGCTTTTTTAGTGCTATAGGAGCCCATGGAGTTGGAGGTACTAAAATTGAAGAAGCCGTTTTTGTCAATAGATGTAACCGGTTGAAAGCTGACATCAATATCTAAATAATCCGCATATAGTGAGCCAGCTTCATGATAGTTAAGAGGGATATAATTACATAGATTCATGTCCATTAACTGCCGTGAGGTTCCCGAAAAATGCCAATCATTCATTACAAAATGTTCTCTTTCCGGGTCAACCTTGCAAACTTCAGGCAGCCAACTCATAGTGGTGAGGCGGATTTTTACATCCTTAAGCTCATCTTTGCGTTTGGCCAGGGCTGCATCACAATCTTTAGGCTGCATCACAAATTCGCCCATCTGCATCCAGTCACCAGAATTAACAAGCTTAGCTGCTGTATCAGCAGTTACTAGTTTGCTTTTATATTCCGCTGCAAAATTCATTCGTTAATCACTTCCTTATGTTGGTCTAAGGCTGGTTCAGCACGACTAATTTACTACTACTCAGCTTAGTTAGCTCATCCAGATGATTTAAAAAAGAAACTTCCTCGGTAATGCTCAATATCTGCCGCCATAATAGGCTTCTGAGTCCTGCTTCAGGTGGCAGGGGAAAGGTATGAAAGTTATTTGTATCTAAACCCGAACGACTATTAAGTTGCAGACTATCATTTTTGGTAATTACATCAACCATGGCTATTGGCCTTTGAATTCAGGCTTTCTTTTTCCTAAAAAGGCTTTCATGCCTTCCTTTTGGTCTTCGGTAGCGAAGCACATGCCGAATAAATCTGATTCCATGTGTATGGCAGTATCAATATCTACCTGTAAACCTTTGCCGGTAGCAGTTTTGGAATAGCCAACTGCCTTAGGTGCCTGATTAGCAATTTTTGTCGCCAGTTTTTTGGCCTGTTCCATTAATTCCGCTGCGGGATAAACATGATTTACGAGGCCTAACCGATAGGCTTCATCAGCCTTAATGTTATTGGCGGTAAATATCAGTTCCTTGGCGCGTCCTTCACCGATAAGACGGGCCAGGCGCTGAGTTCCGCCGTATCCGGGAGTAACTCCCAGAGCCACCTCGGGTTGTCCAAACAGGGCATGTTCGGCACATAATCTGATATCACAGGCCATAGATAGTTCGCAGCCACCACCCAGAGCAAAACCGTTAATAGCAGCAATAACTGGCTTTTCCATTGTTTCGATCATCCGGAAGACCTCTTGCCCCAATTGCGAAAAACCACGCGCTTGACTAACGTTGAAGTCCTGCATATAGGCGATATCAGCGCCAGCAACGAATGCTTTTTCACCAACGCCGGTAATTATCAACACATAGATTGATGGGTCAGAACTTACATCTTCAACTGCTGCTTTAATATCCAGCAATGTCTCCCTATTAAGAGCATTCATGGCTTTAGGGCGGTTGATGTATAGGATTGCCAGGTTATCTTCCTTCTCCAGGATTACATTTTCATACGTCATTGTTTTACCCCCTAATTCAGGCGGGCTGATATTAATTCGATCATGTCAGCCCACCGATCTGATTCTAGTATTGGAAAAAGCCTCGTCCGGTTTTACGGCCTAACCAGCCAGCCCGTACATACTGTTTCATCAGAGTTGAGGGGCGATATTTGGGATCACCGGTTTCATCGTATAAAGTGTTCATAACTGCTAAAGCTATATCAATTCCGACCAGGTCGCCCAGAGCTAGAGGACCCATAGGCCAGTTGGCACCAAGTTTCATCGCGGTGTCGATGTCTTCAGCAGTGGCCAGGTTTTCATAGAGAATACCGCAGGCTTCATTCATACCAGGAACTAAGATACGGTTAACTACAAAGCCAGGACCTTCTTTAACTTTTACAGAAGTTTTGCCTATAGCCTTGGTTAATTCCATAACTACGTCGATAGTTGCTTCAGAAGTTTGCAATGCGGGGATGACTTCAACCAGTTTCATTACATTGGCCGGATTGAAGAAGTGCATGCCGATAATTTTGTCAGCTCTCTTGGTGATGGAAGCTATTTCGGTTATAGATAGGGAAGAAGTGTTGGTTCCGATAATAACCTCTGGTTTTAGGAGAGCATCCAGACGGGTGTAGACGTCTTTTTTAACGTCCATGTTTTCAAAAACGCATTCAATTACGAAATCAGAGGCAGCTAAATCATCAAAATTGCCAGTAGCTTTAATTTTGCCTGTTACAGCAGCCTTGGTACCAGCCGGAATTTTACCTTTTTCTTCAAGTTTATCCAGGCTTTTGCCGATGGTAGCAACTGCTTTATCGCAGAATTCCTTCTTAATATCATAAAGAATAACCTCCAGCCCAGCTGATGCCAGTGCCCAAGCTATTCCCTGTCCCATAGTTCCTGCTCCTAATAATCCGACTTTATTTATTGCCATTTCGATATTCCTCCTCATGAATATAAATATTTGTATCATGGTGTATTAGGATTAATAAACTGTTAGCCTGCCTCCTTTCCAAATAGGTAATTTCTAAAATTCTTCTATTGCTACTCTTATTACTCAAGAGTCATGCCAACTTAAATATCATTTTCACAAATACCCGCAAATGCCATTCTAATGGGATAGTCAATGAATACTGGATTCACAGGCAATCGACAAAATATCCTAAAATGGGAGAGCTTAAAGAGCGAAATGTGTCGAAATATAGCTATAGACATGTTGGGAAAATCAATGTTTTACGGGCGTGAGTTAAACTGTCCCATAATGGGAGAGCAAATTCGCGGTTTGTGAATAGATGTACAAGCAACAGCTGTATTGACAAGATATGAAGTCAGAAAAAGAGAAAATGAGCTGCTCGGGTGTAAATTGGCAGCTCATTTTTTATTCGTATCAAAACAATCAGGGGAGCCGTGTTAGCTCAGGCCATATTTATTAAGTTTTCTATACAATGCCGAGCTATGCATACCTAGAAGCTTGGCCGTCTTCGACTTATTATCGCCAGTTTTCAGCAAGGCTTGAATGATTAATTCCTTTTCAATGTCATCGATTCTTTCGGCCAAGGTTTTATCTTCGTTCAACTCCACTGGAATAGTTATATGTGGAATGTCACACAGGGAAGGGAAGTCACCTCGTTCTATACAATTGTGGAATTTCATATGGGCAAGGTTAATGGCTCTTTCCAGGAGATTTTCTAATTCCCGTACATTGCCCGGCCAGGAGTAATTGTTTAGCACCTCCATAGCCTCATCAGAGATATTGTGCACATTGGTTTCAAGATTATGGTTCAGTCTTACCATTAGGTCCTGTACCAATAAGGGGAGATCATCTAGACGCTTTCTTAGTGGAGGGATTCTTAATTGTACCACGTTAAGGCGGTAATAAAGATCTTCTCGAAATTCGTGATTGGCAATCATCTGTTCTAAATCGCGGTTAGTAGCCGCTATCACTCTTACATTAATGGCTATTGGTGAAGTTCCGCCGACGCGCTCTACCACCCTTTCCTGCAAAACCACCAGAAGTTTGGTTTGCATGTTCATAGGCATATCGCCGATTTCATCCAGGAATATGGTACCGCCTTTCGCAAGTTCAAATTTACCAGGCTTACCACCTTTTTTTGCGCCAGTGAAGGCTCCTTCTTCATAACCGAATAACTCTGATTCTAAAAGGTGTTCTGGCAGTGCGGCACAGTTTATTCGAATAAAAGGTCCCGAACTGCGTGTGCTGGCATTGTGAACCGCCTGGGCAAATAACTCCTTGCCGGTACCGCTTTCACCAGTAATCAGCAAAGTTGATGAAGTGCTGGAAAATTGCCGGGCCATGTCTTTGAGGTTGGCAAATTCAGGACTCTGGCCGATTAAACTATCAAATTGCCATTTGGCATTATAAATGGAACGAACCTCTTCTTGATAAAGATGGAGTTCTTTTTGGGTGTCCTGTAGTCTTTTTATTAAAAACTTTACTTCTGCCATGTCTAGAACCACGCTATGGGCGATGGCCCCGATTATCTCGCCATTTTTTTTGATTGGCAAACGGTCCACTATTATATCCTGACCGGGTATTAGAGCCCATATATCAGCCGTGTCAGTTCGTCCGCTAGCCAATATTTCTGGCAGTTTAGAATTGGGAATGATATCTAAAATATATTTGCCAATAACCTTTTCGCGCTGCATTTTTAATAGATCCAACAGGGTGTTATTGATAATAGTAATATTACCTTTGTGATCAACAATAACATAGGCAGTATAAGGGTTTTCAATTAATCCTTCAAAAAGGATGCTAAATTCATCGTTTTCCTGCAATTTATCCATTAGGAATTCCTGAACCGTTACATCCAGAACCAGAGTATGACCGATGGCACCTATAACTTGACCGTCTTTCATAATAGGCAAACGGTTAACTATCATATTATGTCCATTTACCGACCAGACATCTACTCTATCGATTTTTCCGGTTGTCAGTACTTGAAGGAGTTTAGAATGGGGGGTAACATCAAGAATGGGTTTGCTGAGGACATCCTTTCTTCTTTTGCCAAGAATGTTGAGGTAGGTTTCATTAACATGGCTAATATGCCCGTTTTTATCGATAATGATATATCCCATAGCGGGACTGTCAATAAGCTCATTAACGATTGTATCCAACTCTGGATCAGATTTTGGCCCAGGTTGACGGAATTTTTCTATCAGGTTTTGTGCGCCTGATATGTCTAAGAATAAACTGCTGGCAACGGCTCCTACGATTTGCCCCTCCTTAATAATGGGAACCCGGTTTACAATGGTTTTATGGCCATTTATCAGCAGAATATCAGCTTCATCAATACGTCCATTTTTTATTACTTCTGGTAGTTTGCCGTCCGGTATAACATCCAGGACAAATCTCCCCAGAACTTCTTCTTCCTTCTTCTCCAGCATATCTAATAAGGTTTGGCTAATGCTTATGATCTTAGCCTCAGAATTAACCACCACGAAAAACATGTTAGGATTTGTTATAAAAGCGTCCATGACATTAATTAATGCAAATGTTGAGCTCTCCGGCACTGTCAATCGCCTCCTCAAACAGCGGTAGTTACTAAGACGTTTACAAGGGTTAGCTCCATATTATGTAGATTATATTAGTTAAGCTAAAATACTAAATCCTAATTACAAACACACATAATTTTATCATAAATTAAAGATGCTGTGTATTGTGAACTTGACAAAAACGACGAAAAAACGACAACAAGTGACAGTGATAACAACTAATAGAGTAAATATAATATATAACAAAATAAAGTGAATATTTCGATTTATGTGGTGGTGTTGTGAACAAGAATGGTGAGTTCTCTGTTCAGTCAAAAATTTATCCCAGATACCGGTTATGGACCGGCATCTGGGATTGCAGAATTATAATAAAGAAAAGGAGGGGTAGTACTGAGAACTAAATTAAATTACTTTACGCATATACTTCATATTAACGTCGCTGGTGGATTCAATCAGGTTCAACCGCTTGGCTTCGGAAACCAGCCAATCCCGGAAATCTGGATGAGCTATGCTGACCATTTTTTGAACCCGTTCACGCATAGCTGCACCTTTAAGGTAGACACATCCATACTCAGTCACCAGATACTGTACGTCCCAGCGGCTAATGCCAACCCAACCATTTACGACCGGAGATATTTTAGAATGTTCTGTACCGGCTTTATCGGTTAGGGTAGAATATAGTGCCAGGAAGGCTTTGCCGCCTTTGGATTGCCACGCGCCCTGCACGAAATCAGCCTGCCCGCCAATACCCGAATAGGGGACGATGCCTATAGATTCTGATATGCACTGACCGGCCAGATCACACTCGGTAATAGCGTTAATAGCCATAAAGTTATCGTTTTTAGCTATATTATTAGGATCAGCGCAAAAATCAATCCCATGTACCTCTACACCCGGGTTTTCATCAACGAATTCATATATATCCGGCTGCCCAATTACGATGCTGCCTACCATTTTGTCTTCCATAAAAGTCTTTTTGCGGTTAGTTAAAGCACCTGCCTTGTATAAATCCAGATAAGCATCTACTATCATCTCGGTATGACATCCCAGGTCTTTTTTGTTGGTCAGTTGTTTGCCTACTGCATCCGGCAGACCCCCGATACCTAATTGAACACAAGCACCATCAGGTATTTGTTCCGCAATGTAACCAGCAATGGCGATGTCTTTCTGATTGATTTCAGGACGAGGAGGAGCTATGAGGTCCCAATCTGCCTCGTTGATAGCCGTTACTTCGGAAATATGGAAATGATTATGACCATAAACATGGGGGGCATTTTTATTTACTTCCAAAAATACTTTCATGGGTTTGCCATCTTTCAATGCTCGCCTGGTCAATGAATAGCTGTGCGAGCAATTAAGTGCGCAGCTGAACCAGCCATTTTTGTCCATGGGGGAGGCGGTCATCGTAACTGCATTATAGTTACGATCATTCAAGGTGCGCGGTATATCCATGAACCTAAACGGAGTAGGGTCGAACAAGCCCTTTTGAGCCAGAGGACGTTCATAAGGACTAATATAGCCGGCTCGGTAATGGATTTGGGTGGCTATTTCCGGTTTGCATAAAAAGGGAGCATTTAGGTTTAGACCGACCGTTAACTCACTATCGGTTAACTCACCATTTTCTATCCTTTGGGCAATTGCCTGCCATAATACTCTAGGAGTACCATTAGCGGTAGGTAAAGAGATTTTATCTCCGTTTTGAATGAGCTGAGCTGCCTGTTCGGGCGTTTTTAGCTTGTCCTGATACATTTTTTGCCATTTTTCGTACATCTTTTTCATCTCCTTTGCTGCGTGTGCATGACTAATAGGAAAACAGTTATTTGAAATAGCCAGTATTTTGTAATAGATTTCTATTCGTAGATTTTCTCGCCCTCAACAAAAGCACTGCTGCAATCAAATTCGCTGTCGCGTTTGGTGTTGTTCTTAAGTTCCTTTTTCCTTTCGGTATACCATTCGTGCTGGGCAATCAGACTCATGATTTCGTTGCTGCCCACCCAGATCATGGATAGACGGAGGTCACGCAGGATCTTCTCCAC
>CAZEDT010000049.1:0-31857 GCA_964510795.1 uncultured Syntrophomonas sp. | reverse complement strand
CCGGATGGGATTATGCTTTCCAATGGACCTGGCGATCCTGCCGATAATAAAGAAATTATTGAAGAAATGGCCAAGCTAGCTAATTCGGGAATACCGATTTTTGGAATATGTCTGGGTCATCAGCTGCTGGCTTTATCGCAGGGAGCAGAAACTGCCAAACTTAAATACGGACATCGAGGTGCCAATCAGCCGGTTAAGTATCTGCCAACCGGTCGGGTATACATTACCAGCCAAAACCATGGCTACGCAGTTGTGGCCGACAGTCTTCCGGTTGAAGCCGCCATGAGTTTTCAAAACGTCAATGATGGGACCTGTGAAGGGGTTGAATATCACAATATGCCTGCATTTTCGACCCAGTTTCATCCTGAGGCCTCAGCCGGGCCACTGGATACCAGCTATTTATTCAATCAGTTTATTGATCTCATGAAGGAGTGCTCAAAATGCCGTTAAACCAAGAAATAAAAAAGGTGCTGGTAATTGGTTCAGGGCCAATCGTCATAGGACAGGCTGCGGAATTTGATTATGCAGGAACCCAAGCCTGCCGGGCCTTAAAAGAAGAAGGGTTGGAAGTGGTCCTGGTAAACTCCAATCCAGCCACGATTATGACCGACAACGCCATGGCTGATCAAATCTACATCGAACCTTTGACGGTGGAAACCATCAAAAGGATAATTATCAAGGAATGCCCGGACAGCATCCTATCAACCCTGGGTGGACAAACCGGTCTTACGCTGGCCATGCAGTTAGCTAAAGAAGGGTTTCTGGAAAAACATGGGATCAGGCTGTTGGGGGCTAATCCGGAAACGATTGATAAAGCAGAAGACCGGCAGATGTTCAAGGATACCATGCAGGCTATAGGTGAGCCCGTTATTCCTTCTTTAGTCGTGACTGATGTACCGGCTGCTCTGGCTTTTGCTGAGGTGATTTCCTATCCCGTGATTGTCCGCCCCGCCTTTACCTTGGGTGGAACCGGCGGAGGTATTGCGGCAAATGAAAAGGAGTTGCAGGAAATTGCTGCCAACGGTCTAAGACTTTCGCCCATTAGCCAAATCCTGGTTGAGCAATGTATCTCGGGATGGAAAGAAATAGAATTTGAAGTTATGCGGGATCGGGCAGGCAATGTTATCACCGTTTGCAGCATGGAAAATTTCGATCCGGTGGGGGTACATACCGGGGATAGCATTGTTATCGCTCCGGCTGTAACGCTTTCCGACAAAGAATATCAAATGCTGCGCTCGGCTGCTTTGAATATTATTACCATCCTGGAAGTGGAGGGTGGCTGCAACTGCCAGTTTGCGCTGAATCCTTATAGCTTCGAGTATGCCGTGATTGAGGTTAACCCGCGGGTGTCCCGCTCGTCAGCTTTGGCTTCCAAGGCTACCGGCTATCCGATTGCCAAGGTGGCAGCCAAAATAGCGGTTGGATATACCCTTGATGAGATTAAGAACGCAGTAACCGGGAAAACCTATGCCTGCTTTGAACCGGCCCTGGATTATGTAGTTGTTAAACTGCCCAAGTGGCCTTTTGATAAATTTGTATATGCCAAGCGTACGCTGGGTACGCAGATGAAAGCGACCGGAGAAGTAATGGCCATAGGAACCAGCTTCGAACAAGCGATCATGAAAGCGGTTCGGGGAGCCGAGATTTCCCTGGACAGTCTTCATCTGCCGAAGCTTCAAGAACTGACTGATAGGAAGATTGAACAGATGCTGACTGAATGTAACGATGAACGGCTCTTCGTAATATTTGCCGCCCTGCAAAGGGGTATTTCGGTTGAATTCATTCATGAAGTCACGCAAATTGACCAATGGTTCTTGCATAAGCTGGCTCTTCTCACCGTACTGGAAAAAGAACTGGCCAGTGGCCATTTAACGCCGGAACTGTATCTTAGGGCTAAAAAACTGGGATATCCAGATACAGTCATTGAGCGCCTTTCAGATTGCGAGATTGAGCAGCCACTTCCGGCTGTTTATAAAATGGTGGATACCTGTGCGGCCGAATTTGAGGCCGAGACTCCTTATTTTTACTCCACCTATGATGAGGTCAATGAGGCTGAGCAGTTTATCAAAACCAGAAGTACGGATAAAAAAACCATTATAGTCTTTGGTTCCGGACCGATCCGGATTGGCCAGGGTATAGAGTTTGATTATGCTTCGGTGCATTGCGTGTGGGCGCTTAAAAAAGCTGGTTATGAGGTCGTTATCATTAACAACAACCCGGAAACCGTATCTACAGACTTCGATACAGCGGATCGCTTGTATTTTGAACCTCTGACCAATGAAGATGTTCTGAATGTGATTCATACTGAACAGCCTTATGGGGTGGTGGTCGCTTTTGGCGGACAGACTGCCATCAAGCTGACCAGGTTTCTGGAAGCCCAGGGTGTTCGGATTCTGGGTACACCAGCCGACAGCATAGATGCTGCTGAGGATCGGGAACGTTTTGATGCCTTGCTGGAAAGCTTGTCCATTAAACGTCCCCAGGGATATACCGTGATGAACCCAGCGGAAGCACTGCAAGCTGCCCAAAGGCTGGAATATCCGGTATTGATGCGGCCCTCCTATGTACTGGGCGGTCAAAATATGATTATTGCTTTCAATGATGATGATATTCTGGAATATATGGACATTATTCTTGCTTACAACATTGAAAATCCTGTTTTGATTGATAAATATATGGCCGGCATTGAGATAGAGGTTGATGCCATCTGTGATGGAGAGGATATTCTCATCCCCGGGATTATGGAGCATATTGAAAGGGCTGGTATCCACTCCGGTGATTCTATCGCCGTCTATCCGGCCTGGAACTTGGGCGGAGAGCTGATTGAACAGGTCATCGCTTATTCCAGAAAACTGGCCCTGGCCTTGAATACTCAGGGGCTGATCAATATTCAGTATGTCATTCATGCTGGAGAGATATATGTTATTGAAGTCAACCCCCGTTCCTCCCGTACCATTCCCTATATCAGCAAAGTTACCGGAGTGCCGATGGTGGAACTGGCAACCAGGGCCATGATGGGTGAAAAATTAGTGGCTATGGGCTTTGGCACCGGGCTTTATAAAATCCCGCCTTATGTGGCTGTCAAGGTACCGGTTTTCTCCTTTGAAAAACTCATCGACGTGGATGTGCAGCTGGGTCCGGAAATGAAGTCCACGGGTGAGGTCCTGGGTATCGGCAAAACCCTGGCGGAAGCACTTTACAAGGGGCTGGTGGCAGCCGGCTATAAGATGGTGAAGCAAGGCGGTGTTCTCATAACCGTCCGTGACAGCGATAAACCGGAGATGGTTGATATTGCCAAGAAATACGCCGAGTTAGGTTTTACGCTGTACGCGACCAGTGGAACGGCTGGATTTTTAGAACAAGCCGGTTTGCCGACCATCTCAGTTAAAAAGATTCATGAAGCAGATCACGATAATATCCAAACCCTTTTAGAAAGCGGTAAAATCAACTATATTATTTCCACTTCCTCCCAGGGCAGGCTGCCCAGCCGGGACAGTTTTAAAATGCGCCGCATGGCAGTGGAAACGGCTATACCTTGCCTGACCTCACTGGATACCGCCCACGCGCTGGCCAATAGTCTGAAAAGCCGTTATTCTCAGAATAACACCGAGCTGGTGGATATCAATCATATGCGCAGTGAGCGGCAGCAGCTCAACTTTACCAAAATGCAGTCCTGCGGCAACGATTACATTTATTTCGATTGTTTTAATCAAAATGTCGTCAGCCCGGAATCCCTGAGTGTGTATCTATCTGATCGGCATTATGGTATCGGGGCTGATGGGATTGTGCTGATCTGTCCGTCAGATCAGGCCGATGCTAAAATGCAAATGTTCAATCTGGATGGCAGCGAGAGTAAAATGAGCGGCAATGCGCTCACTTGCATAGGAGCATACCTGTACGACAATAGGATCATAGTTAAAGACCAGATTTCCATAGAGACCCTGAGCGGAATCAAGAAACTTAAGCTCTATATCCAAAACGATAAGGTAGATTCAGTCTGTGTAGATATGGGACCAGTTGAGCTTAAGCCGGAGAAAATTCCCGTGCAACTGCCGGGGGAGGTAATTGTAAATCAGCCGGTTACGCTTGATGGCCAGGATTATAACATAACCTGTGTATCGATGGGCAATCCTCATAGTGTTTTATTTAATGAGAGTTTGGCCAGCATTAATCTGGATGAGATCGGACCAGCCTTCGAATACTCGCCTTTATTTCCAGAAAGAGTGAATGTTGAATTTGTAACTGTAATTGACCAGAATACTCTTAAAATGCGGGTGTGGGAGCGGGGCAACGGCGAAACTTTAGCAGCCGGCACCAGTGCCTGCGCCGGTGTTGTGGCAGCGGTACTTAATGGTTATTGCCATAAGGACCAGTATATATTGGTGAAACTCCAAGGAGGCAATCTGGTAGTCAAATATACTGATCAGACAGTGTTTATGACCGGAAAGCCGGAAATGATTTTTAAGGGAACTGTGGAAATATAATAAAAGAAAGCAACCGGCAGGGCGATGCACCAGCGCAACCCGTCTTGCCGGATTGATTTCAGGTTATTTAGAAACTGCTCTCGCCACAGATGCATATATTCCCATCGTGCCTGGGTATTTCGCTGCCATCTTGCAGCAGTACTAAACTCTGTCCGTCTTGAAAAGCCTGTTGACAGCCGTTGACTTGTTTTGCGGTGAAAGGGTAGAAGAAAAACAGCGTTGGAGGTGAGGTTATGAATGTTCGGATTGACGAAAAAGGCAACTCGAAAGTAGCAGTCATAGAGAATTCCGACATATTGATCAACAATGCCCAGGATGCTCTTGATATGATGGCAACCATCAGGCACATGTATGACTGCGACAAAATGGTGATCAACAAATCATCAGTCACAGAAAGCTTTTTCGATTTGAAAACCGGCCTCGCCGGAGAAATCCTGCAGAAATATACCAACTACAATATGAAAATCGCCCTGATCGGAGACTTTGAAAGCTATACCAGCAAGAGCCTGAAGGATTTCATCTACGAAAGCAACAAAGGCAGCCAGGTGTTCTTCCTGGGTGATGAAAAAAAAGCAATAGAAAGGCTGCATGAGGCAAGGTAAATGAAACTGTATCGAGTTTAAGAGGAGGCGACAAAATGAGTTATGATACCGGCAAAAGGCGCAATTTGATGGTGTATAAAATGTCTATTAGGCGAAGCTCGTATGCGATACCGGACATTAAGGACTAGAATCATAAAATTGGAAATCATTCCTATCCTTAAAAGGGGACAGAAAAACAAAAAGGGATTATACAAAAACTAATACTAAAATAGATGAATGATCAACCACTACAAAAAAGAGTATAAATTAAAGCATTTTGAGTACATGGCGGTTGGAGGTAACATGAGTATAAGAAAAAAGAGTCTAGTGAAGTGTATTCTATTAATAACTTTAGTGAGTATACTATTGATTGTGATTGTACGTGGCACAATCATTTATTTTACTCAACCTATTTTCATTGGTAAGAGTAATCCATTTCAAATCACGCAATATCCAGACTTTAACGCCACTCTTACAAAAGAGCAGGTTCAATCCGATGCCTACCAAATGGTAGCATTTTTAGAACAGGTCCATCCGATATTTCTTAAAAAGAAGACATCCCAGTATGAACAAAGCAAAAGGGAATATCTTTCGGTATCCCAGAAAGCTATGACCGTTTCGAAATTTAGAATACTAACCAGCCGCTTTCTCACATCGTTGAATGACGGGCACACCAATTTGTATTGGATGGATACTACAAAACTACAAGTCAATTGGAATTGCTTAAACGGAGCTCTGATTATCGGTTCGGGTTGCAGCCTGCCCATAAATTCGCAGGTCGTATCCATAGGAGGTGTTCCGATAGCTCAGCTTGTTTCTGCTGTGGATAACTTGATGCCGGCAGAAAATGATGCTGCACATGTGGCAAACAGTGAAAATTACATAAAATACAAGTCCATCCTCGAAACGGCGGGCATTATGGATTCGGATAGCGTGAAGATTTCAGTGGCCATTAATGGAACCGTCCGTGAATTCGATGTTCCGTACGGTGGCTCAAAAGAGAGTAGTACAGAACAGCCGTATGTGGAAGGAAAAAAAGAAAACGGCGTCTATATTATTACACTACGCTCCTGTGAATTGGGTAGTGAACTGGATAAAACTGTCGCTTCGTTAAAAGAAGCAGTTTTAGGTGGCACAAATAAAGTGATTATAGATGTCCGTGACAATCCAGGAGGAAACTCAGAAGTATGTTTAGCTATCTTAAACGCATTGGGCATGAAACCTGGTGAGTATGGAAGAGTTATCCGTTTTTCAAAACCTGCCTCCGAACAAGTCAGCTATCTGCGACAAGATGGAGATGTTACAACTGCTCCCAACAACAATGCTATACCAAACAAAAATATTCAATTAGAGGTATTGACAAATGAACAAACATTTAGCTCAGCAACTATGCTTGCAGTTTGGGTGCAGGACGGCCATTTGGGAAAGATCATCGGACAACCGTCAGGAAATTCACCTTCTTCTTATGGAGATATCATTAGGTTCCAACTGAATAATTCGAGATTATTTGGGAGCGTATCGCATAAACAATGGATTCGGCCAGATATCACTAAAACCAACCAAAATGAACTTATACCGGATATTGTTGTGCCTAATGACAAAGACGCATTAAATATAGCAATTAATTCTTTTAAGTAAATTAGGAGCCAAAAGAAAGTGCTTTACAGGATTTAGATACGAGCTTTTCACTGGCCATCTGAGCCATAAGAATCTTGCGCTTTATCAAAAGCTCGGTTACAAAATATTTAAGACTGAAAAAATTTCTGATGAATTGCAGTTAATTTATATGGAGAAGCAGAGGAGTGGCTGGAAAATGCATGATATCAGGATTGCAACGCTCGATGATGTTGAAACTATTAGCCTGATTCATGCATTAAGCTGGAAAGAAGCATACAAAAATGATTTCTCTCCGCAGTTTTTGAGCAGTATACAGAATGACCGCTGGGTACATTTCTTTAGCGAGCACATTCAGAACCAGCGCTTTGAGACATCGTTGTTCATCGAAAATGAACGGGCTGTTGGTTGTATAACATATGGAAAATCAAGAGATGAAGCGTTCGCAGATTGTGCTGAAATAGTATCCCTATATGTTTTGCCTAGATACTGGTTGCAAAAAATAGGGTATGAGCTGATGCAATTTTCCCTGCAACGATTAAAAAAACAAGGGTTTCATCAGGTGCTTCTATGGGTTCTAAAAGAAAATAAACGGGCTATACAGTTTTATGAAAAAACAGGATTTGTGAATGACGGTGCGACTATATATGTACCAATGGATGATAAAATCCTCACCGATTTGCGCTATCGTTTAGAGCTGCGGTAATGATGATTTGAGCCAGTGTTGCGGGCTTTGATGTATTCGTAGAGGAAAAAACAATAATGGTTATTTGTAAACTTACATTGGATTATGGACATTGCTGGAATAGTTCTTGCAACCCGAATACTTCGGCAAAAGCATTGTCAAACAACTTTTAGCTATCACCATCAACCAATATGCAGTAAAATGCATCGATGTAAACGACCTTGAAAGCGGACATTTTATTCATGATTGAGCGATTGCGAGTAGCGATCCAGCCTATCCGCAGACCATTCTTGAATGAGTATCGGGAAGTATTGACCTGGACTCCGCCTCAGGCTGGTCCATTGCTTTTCCTCGTCTTAATAGAGATTTTGCCATGGAAGAAATAGCACGAAGACTGATAGCCGACCGTGGTGTGTTGATTCTTCCCGGAGTTTGTTACGGTATGGATAAATCATACTTCCGTTTAGGGTTTGGACGGTGTAACTTCAAAAGCGGTTGGGATGAATTTCTAAAGTATATTGAAAGTAATATTCAGTTGATGGGCAAATATAATTGTTAAAATTATTGCCTCACCTGGATTTAAAGGAAGCGTGGAAAAATAATAAACGCAAGCAAAAGGCAGGAGCAACCATTTAGCTTGACTCGCCTCCCAGGATTGCTGCCAGGTTGTTTAGAAACTGTTCTCGCCACGGATGCATGTATTCCCAGCGTGCCTGGGTATTTCGCTGCAATCTTGCAGCGGCACCTGGTCCGCCAAAACCAATGAGTTCATTACGGTATAATTCTGTCCAATTTTTAATCATATCCGGGTTTACTTCCAGATGGAATTGCAGGGCGAAAATATTCTTGCGGTAAACAAAGGCCTGGTTTCTGCATTCTTCACTTGATGCCAGCAAAACTGCCCCTTTGGGTAGGGAAAATGTGTCTTCGTGCCATTGGAATACTGATAAAATGTTTGGCATCCCATAGAACAATGAGCTGGATTTACCTTCATCAAGAATATTTATTAGTGACCAGCCGATTTCTTTTTTTGGGTTGGGACCAACATCTGCTCCCAAGGCTCGGGCAATGATCTGTCCTCCCAAACAGATACCCACGGTGGGAATATCTTTGGCAACAGCTTCTCGTACCAGTTTCTCTACTTGATAGAAGTAGGGATAAACATCTTCTTCGTAGGCACCCATTGGTCCGCCTAATATAATAAATGCGTGATAACCATCCAGATTTTCTGGCAATGAGCTCCCAGGTATGTCCATGGATCTGTTATCCAATTCCCAACCATTATTAATAAGCCTATCTTCTAATAAACCCAAACCCTCGCCTGATACATGCTGTACAATTAATAATCGCATCCAAAATTCCTCCTTTCACCGGCCTATTCCCGACAATAATTGCTCAAAATTACTGGCATGTAAAGTCCCACCATCACATATAAAAAAATAAAGGAAGCCCCGTTTTGTAACAGGGACTCCTTCGTCCACATCCACTAGAATTATATTAAGATATTGTCTGTATAATTGATTATACTACATAGAATAAAACGAAAAGCAATCGGTTTTTCAAGTATCATGTATACTTGAAAAAGCTATTCAGAAACAACAAGTATACTTAATACATCTAAATACCTGGTTGCATTTTCGGGGAAAAAGTATAATATATATTCAAGTTAATAATTCCGGCCAAGTTGGCGCAAGACGACGAAGTCTCCGTAGAATTTACGGGGACTTTTTGTATTTCCAAACTTGGGGGGGCGAAGGTGTCCGTATTATTGGTCTGGCTCAACAGACCTTGATGCAGGCAGCTTTTTTTTTAAAACACAAAAGGGGGAGATATGCATGAGTAAAAAGACGAAAACGGAAATTATTGAATTGGTAAAGGAAAATGATGTAAGGTTTATCAGGCTGCAGTTCACTGATATTCAGGGGGTTATGAAGAACCTGGCCGTACCGATTAGTCAGCTGGGGAAGGCTTTGGACGGAGAAATCATGTTTGACGGTTCTTCTATTAATGGCTTTGCAGATATATCTGAATCGGATATGTACCTGGTTCCGGATCTGGATACCTTCGTTATCTTTCCATGGAGATCTTCCAATGGCAAAGTGGCCCGCCTAATCTGCGACATTCACACACCAGATGGACTGCCATTTGCTGGCTGCCCACGCAATAACTTGAAAAGGATTATAAAAGAAGCCAAAGATATGGGATATAGTATGAATGTAGGACCTGAAGCTGAATTTTTCCTTTTCCTGGCTGATGAAAAGGGTCATGCTACCACCCAAACCCAGGATGATGCAGGTTATTTTGACCTTGCGCCGATTGATTTGGGAGAAAATGCCCGTCGGGATATGGACACAACATTGGAGGAGATGGGATTTGAGATTGAAGCATCCCATCATGAAGTTGCCCCTGGTCAACATGAGATTGACTTCAAATATGGTGATGCCCTGCATATTGCAGATGCAATTATGACATTTAAACTGGTGGTAAGGTCTATTGCTCAAAAACATAAACTGCATGCTTCCTTTATGCCCAAACCTATCTTTGGAATCAATGGGTCAGGCATGCATACCCACCAATCACTTTTTAAAGATGGGAAAAACTGTTTCTATGATCCGAATGGCGAAGATCAGTTGAGCGATACTGCCAGATATTATATGGCTGGAATTATCAAGCATGCCCGGGAATTTGCAGCAATTACCAATCCAACGGTAAATTCCTATAAGAGACTGGTTCCCGGTTATGAAGCGCCAGTTAACATCGCCTGGTCAGGAGCCAATAGAAGCTGCCTGGTAAGAGTACCGGCGAAAAGGGGTGAAAGCACGCGAATTGAGGTTAGAAATCCCGATCCAACCTGTAATCCCTATCTGGCATTGGCAGTCATGTTAAAGGCAGGGTTGGACGGAATTGCCAATCAACTGGTGCTGCCACCTTCGGTTGACCGCAACATATATAGAATGGACGAGGAAGAGAGAAAATTGCTTGGGATTGACAGTATGCCCGGTAATCTCTTGCAGGCTTTGCAGGAGCTTGATAAGAGCGAATTGATAAAATACGCGCTTGGAACTCATATCTATGAGAAATTCAGAGAAGGCAAAATCGAGGAATGGGAGGAGTATAATATCCAGGTAACACCATGGGAAGAAAAGAAGTATCTGACCAGATTTTAGTCAGGGCAGCTGAGACAGATTTAACAGCTGTTTTTGAATAGCTCTGAGATTTGTAAAGAGATCTTGTCGCATCAATAAGATGAATGTATACAATATTTTTGGCCTGAAGCTATATACGAATCAAGTATGGATTGTTATAATTTTACTATAAAGTTAAATAATATGGTTACAAACGAAGGGGTTTGTATCTTTCCCGATCAGGAGAGATATAAGCTCTTTTTTGCCGTATCAGACTCCCATGCCGCGGAGCGGCACCACTGATAAATGAAAAATCTTTTTTCAGGGCAGAACGTATAACATTTCTGAATGTTGCACCCTTCGAGTATTACATATGCTCCCTGTGGTCGCGATTTAATGAAACACCCTTCGGGTACTACAGATTTGACCTGAAGGTCAATATTAAGGTTGATAGGTAAGAAAACTCAGGCAGCCGACGTCCAAGGATGGACTAGTGTCGCGATGCCAAGGATGGCAAGGAGCGACCGCTTTCGCCTAAAGGCTAGGGGTAAGCCGAATTTTCTTATACTATCCGAAAGTATAACTGTTTTCAGGTAGATATCATAAGTGCAACCCTGGCTTCTGCTGTCGCCAGTGGTTGGGCACATGTCGGAGTTTATTTTTTTATCGCTGGTATTGCCAGATTTCCATAAATATAAAACCTATAGGGGGTAGTTTTATGAAAAAAATAGAAGCGATCATCAGACCCACCAAGCTTGACGAGCTGAAAGCAGCCCTGGATAAGATCGGAATCCGTGGGATGACCGTTTATGATGTCAAAGGACGAGGACTGCAGGGAGCTGAAAAGCAGTATTATCGTGGTCAGGAGCATTCAATCGATTTGTTCCCCAAAGTTAAACTGGAGATTGTTTGTCAGGACGAATCGGCTGAGAATATAATTTCGCAAATATTGAACATTTGCAAAACCGGCAAAAAAGGTGATGGTAAAATATTTGTCTATCCAGTGGAAAGGATCATCCGTATTAGTACCCGAGAAGAGGGCGGATCCGCTTTGTAAAAAGCTGTAAACAGATTTAATATTTTATGAGCAATGGTGCTTATGAACAGGGGTTTATTCCGCTGTCCATAGGTACTTTTTTATTTTATTAAGACGAGTTTAGCCTTTTCTGGGGGTTGTTATGTTCTGACGATGAACAATACTAATTCACCAAGGGTGCGAATTAGAATAATTTTTGAAAAGAGGGAACAAGATGAAAACAACAAGCAAATGGATTGCTTCGCTAACAACCCTGGCAATATCTATATTAGGTTTGCCAGTTATAGCCGCAGCGGCTGATGCACCGGCTATTGATACCGGGGACACTGCTTTTATAATGATTTGTACCGCTCTGGTAATGATTATGACACCGGGATTGGCATTATTTTATGGAGGGATGGTACGCAAGAAAAACGTCCTCAGCATCATCATGCAGAGTTTTACGGCGATGGCCCTGGTATCCGTACAATGGGTGCTGGTTGGTTATACTCTGGGATTCGGTCCTGATGTTCATCATTTGATCGGAGGTCTGCAGTGGCTGGGAATGAGTGGAGTCACTGGAGATGCTAACGCTGCATATGCAGCCACGATTCCTCATCAGGTATTTATTCTCTTTCAGTTAATGTTTGCTATTATCACAGTAGCCTTGATCTCTGGAGCCTTTGCCGAAAGAATGAGATTTCCAATATTTGTGGCCTTTGTTTTAATATGGACCACCCTGGTTTATGATCCGTTGGCCCACTGGGTATGGGGTGTAGACGGATGGCTGCGCAATCTGGGAGCATTGGATTTTGCAGGTGGTACGGTGGTTCATATTAGTTCGGGTATTTCCGGCTTGGTAGCCTGTATGGTTCTGGGGAAACGGCGTGCAGCCAATGCAGAGCCTATGGTACCTCATAATCTGCCATTGACCATGCTGGGCGCTGGTCTTCTCTGGTTTGGCTGGTTCGGTTTTAACGCTGGCAGTGCCCTGGGGGCCAACGGATTAGCAGGCTCCGCCTTTTTGGTTACCAACACCTGCGCAGCCGCCGGAGCCATCAGTTGGGCCGCAGCAGAATGGCTGCATCATGGCAAACCCACCTCTTTAGGGGCTGCCAGCGGAGTAATAGCCGGTTTGGTAGCCATAACGCCTGCGGCTGGTTTTGTAAGCCCGGTTAGTTCGATTTTGATGGGGTTGATTGTGGGACCGCTATGTTATTTCGCAGTAAGTAAAATGAAATTCAAACTAGGTTATGATGATTCCCTTGATGCCTTTGGAATTCACGGTGTGGGTGGTATATTCGGAGCCCTGGCTACGGGGGTGTTTTCCTCTACTGCGGTTAACCCGGCCGGATTTGATGGACTGTTGTTTGGCAATCCCCACCAGTTGTTGGTGCAGCTGATTGCTGTTCTGGCTACCATTGCTTTTGCAGCATCGGTTACATTCCTAATCCTTAAAGTCTTGAGCTTGTTTGCACCTCTGCGGGTATCCGAGGAAGACGAAGAAACTGGTTTGGATGTTACTCAGCATGGAGAAGATGCTTACAACTACGGGGAGATGAGCGTTCTCCAAATATAAAAAAAGCACCACGGTGAATTCAATTTAATTAAGCATAGACCTTCTGGCAGACTACTCTTTTCTTGCGATGGGAAGAAAGGTGTACACACTTAAGATCCCTTGTGCATATACTATGACTGAACTGGATTTGAGCAATGGCGCCCTGATCAAAGTTGCGAAACTTTAATCAGGGCGCCTTTTTGGGGGAGGTGCAACGGCTTATGTGTGGAATTGTTGGGTGGATAAGTTATTCTGAACAACTTTCAAATGAGGCTGAAATACTTAAAGCCATGTCAGAACAACTTGTTCATCGTGGTCCGGATGCTGCTGGTTTTTGGTTTAGCGAACAGGCCGCTCTAGGACACCGTCGATTGGTGGTGGTTGATCCGGAAGGTGGCAAGCAACCTATGGTTGCAACAAACGACATAGGAAACTACGCAATGGTATACAATGGGGAATTATATAATACAGAGGATATACGACAGGTATTGATTTCCAAAGGGTATTTGTTTGAGGGTTGGTCAGATACGGAGGTACTCCTAAAAGCTTATATTGAATGGGGTGAAAAATGCGTACAGAAGTTGAACGGTATTTTTGCCTTTGCTATCTGGGATACCGCTAAGAAGAAATTATTTCTTGCCAGAGACCGTATAGGTGTTAAGCCTTTATTTTATTGTCAAAAAGGTAGTTCATTCCTTTTTGCTTCGGAGATCAAAGCGATTCTGGCACACCCTATGGTATCAGCAAAAGTCAACCGGGAAGGATTGGCGGAGATTTTTGCACTGGGACCTGCCAGAACTCCTGGACACGGGGTTTTTTCGGGGATATCTGAATTAAAGCCAGGTTACTGTATGCGAGTTGACCGGAACGGAATGAGAATGCAGCAATATTGGTCCTTGACCAGTCATGCTCATGAAGACAGTTTTGAAAAGACAGTAGATATGGTCCGGGAATTAGTTTATGACGCAGTCAAGCGCCAGCTGGTATCGGATGTACCGCTGTGTACTTTATTGTCGGGAGGGCTGGATTCCAGCGCTATTACAGCTATTGCCTCAGAAGTATATAAAAATGAAAATAAGGAACCGATAAAAACCTTTTCTATAGATTATGTGGGCAATGACCAGCATTTTCGAGCCAGCAAATTTCAGCCCAATGCCGATGCCCCCTGGGTGAAAAAGGTCTCGGAATATTTAGATACCAGGCACGCCTCGTATTTGGTTGATACGCCTGAACTGGTTGAAGCTCTCTTGCCTGCAGTTATAGCCCGGGATTTGCCAGGTATGACGGATATCGACTCATCTTTATGGCTTTTCAGCCGTTGGATCAAAAATCAGGCGACAGTGGGAATATCAGGTGAATGTGCGGATGAGGTTTTTGGAGGATATCCATGGTTCTATAAAACAACCAGCTCAAACAATACATTCCCGTGGTCTCAGCATCTGGATGTACGCATAAAACTATATTCTTCAGAATTGATTAACTTAATTCAACCGGAGAAATATGTGGCCCAGCGCTATCAAGAAGCACTCGATGAAGTACCCCGTTTTGCCGGGGATCAGCCTATTGATGCCGGGATGCGAGAATTGTTTTACTTGAATTTGACCCGATGGATGCCAACTTTGCTAGATCGGAAAGATAGGATGAGTATGGCAGCGGGGTTGGAGCTGCGGGTACCTTTTTGTGATCATAGGTTAGTAGAATATGTATGGAACGTGCCCTGGGAAATGAAAAACTACCAAAACAGAGAGAAGGGCCTTTTAAGGCTGGCTTTGACTGGCATGCTTCCTGACGATGTGCTGTGGAGAAAAAAGAGTCCTTACCCCAAAACACATAATCCCTCCTTTATTGAGGCGGTCCGAAGGTTAATTCTATCTATACTTGATGATTCATCCTCCCCTTTATTGCCCTTTATTAACCAGCAAGCGGTAAGGGAACTGGCTCTTTTGGTAAAGAAAGATACCAATATACCATGGTTCGGACAACTCATGAATGCGCCCCAATTGTTGGCGTACCTTATCCAAATAGACTTCTGGCTAAAGGAATATAAAGTCGTTATTGAGTAAAAGTCTAGTATGTGACGGTGAAGTTTAGAAGTATACAATTCCTTTGGTAAAAATTATATTGTGAATCTGTTATAATTTTATAAAAATAATAAAAAATAGGTTTGGAAACTTGGAGCAATGCAGTTCCTGATCCCCACAGGGATTATGAATCGTATTGCTCTTTTTTATGCGGTTATAGAAAGGAGAGTGGCATGATGCGGGCATTTAATCACGCTTCTACCGGGATATCCGGATTGGATACGATATTGGATGGGCTGCGGTGGGGTGATAATGTTGTATGGCAGGTAGAAGATATACAGGAATATCAGAATATCGTTATTCCCTTTGTGGAGCAGGCGTTGGCCAAACAATTGCCGGTTATATACCTGCGCTTCGGCCAGCATGCCCCCCTACTTAAATCTGATTATCGCATAAAAGAATATCACTTGGATGCCAACCTGGGGTTTGAGGCATTTTCCAGTAGGGTACACACTATCGCTACCGAAGAAGGCGAAGGGGTGTGCTACGTATTTGACAGCCTTTCGGATCTGCTTTCAGTCTGGGTCACTGACCTGATGATCGGTAATTTTTTTCGGGTTACTTGCCCCTATCTGTTTAAGTTGGACACGATTGCATATTTTGCCTTGATTAAAAATAGAAACTCTTATGCAACTATTGCCCGCATCCGGGAAACTACCCAACTACTTTTGGATCTTTTCCGGATTGAGGATCATATCTATATCCATCCTCTCAAAGTTTGGAACCGCTATTCACCAACTATGTTTTTGCCCCATATTCGTCAGGGTGATCGTTATGTTCCTATAACCAGCAGCACGGAAACTGCCCAGATATTCTCACGCTTTCAACAACGAGGACCCGGCAACGTGGAGCGTAAAATTGACTACTGGGATCGAATATTTCTTACCGCTCAAGAATTACTGGAAGTAAAAAGCCTGAGGACTGACTATATAAAAAAAGAAACCGCTATGCTTGAAAAGCTGTGTCATATGGTTTTAGGACGCGATGAACGAATGCTGTCTCTAGCCCGCAAGTATTTTTCATTGGAGGATCTGTTGGAAATACGCAACCGATTGGTAGGTTCAGGATTTATAGGCGGTAAAGCCGTAGGCATGCTTTTGGCTCGAAAAATCCTGGAAAACGACTCCAAAATCAATTGGTCTCAGTATTCGGAACCCCATGATTCATTTTATATAGGTTCCGACGTTTATTATACTTATTTAGTTGAAAACCAATGCTGGGAGCTGCGCCAGCAACAAAAACTGCCGGAAAATTATTTTTCTTTGGCTGCGCCTATGCGAGAGAAAATTCTTAGCGGGTTTATGCCCGAAGTAATCAATGATCAGTTTATGCAAATGCTGGATTATTATGGACAGTCACCCGTCATTGTCCGCTCCAGCAGCCTTCTGGAAGATGGATTTGGCAATGCTTTTGCCGGTAAATATGAAAGCATATTTTGTGTCAATCAAGGCAACCCCCAGGAACGCTATATTAATTTTGAGAAGGCGGTAAAATCAATATATGCCAGCACCATGAATGAAGACGCGCTGGCATATCGCTTGCAGCGGGGGATGGCTGACAGCGATGAACAAATGGCTTTACTGGTACAGCGGGTATCCGGTTCACTGCGTTCCTATTATTTCTTTCCTGATCTGGCCGGGGTAGCCATGTCTCACAACCCTTATACCTGGCATGCAGACATGGATCCCCAGGCTGGTATGGTGCGTCTGGTATTAGGCTTGGGTACCCGGGCAGTTGATCGGGTCGATGATGATTATCCCCGTATTGTGGCTTTGGATAAACCTTCTCTCCAGCCAGTTTCCCGTCCAGAAGATATAAACCGGTTTTCCCAGCATAAAGTAGATGTACTGGATATTCGCAAGAATGATTGGTCAACGGTTAATCTGCCCGTGATAGCGGAGCATAAAGATGAATTATTCTGGTGGAAAGAAGTTGCCACACCCGACTATGAAACCATAAACCGCTTTAGGCAATTGGGACGGGAAGCACCTGAAATTTGGCTGCTAACTTTTGAAAAATTTCTAAAAAGCGATTTCCCTGACTTACTGCGGAAAATGCTGCAGACTGTAGAGGAAGCCTACGCCTATCCCATAGACACAGAATTCACCATTAATTTTGACAGCAGCGGCAACCCGCGGCTTAATCTTCTGCAGTGCCGCCCGCTGCAGACCAATAAAGCAGAACATGAACGCATGTTTACAATTGATTTTGATGAAAGTGACCTTCTGTTCTCTACCTGCCGTAACAGCATGGGAGGCAGCCTGCAGCAAAAAATGGAACGCATCGTCTATGTTCAACCGACTGCTTACAATCATCTGACCGTAAATGATAAGTATCAGACAGCTCGTTTGATCGGACGCTTAAACCGTATCTTTAAAGAGCGGGATAAACATCCTTATATGCTTATGGGACCTGGACGATGGGGAAGCAGTACGCCTTCTCTGGGCGTGCCGGTTTCTTTCGCCGAAATATGCAATGCTTCGGTCTTGGTTGAAGTAGCCCAGGAAGAGGGTGGATTTATGCCGGAACTGTCCTTCGGTACACATTTTTTTCAAGACCTGGTAGAAACTAAAATATTCTATGTTGCTCTTTTCCCCGGGCAGGAACAAGTAATCTTCAATCCAGCCATGCTGGATGAGCGCGAGAATCAATTCGTTCACTATATGCCCGATTATGATAAATGGCAAAATGTTGTTCAGGTATTTGATTTAGCCAGGAATGGGAAGGAGCTGTGGGTGGATGCGGATATTAAAAGTAAAGAAACAAAGTGTTTCTTTCGCTCTGCGGCCAAAATCTTTTAATGTTAAAGGAGATCGTATTGGGTGGTTTCTTTAAACGAACTCGGTTTTATTCGAACTGGTACAGCTATTCCGAAGCTTAGCGTTGCCAATCCAGTATTTAATTGCCGACAATTACTTGATTTAATTGTCCAGGCTGCTTCCCAGCAGGTTCAAGTGCTGGTATTCCCTGAATTATGTATTACCGGTTATACGAACGGGGACTTGTTCAATCAACGACTGTTGCTGGAGGCGGGGGAGAGTGCGCTGGCGCAATTGCTGCAGGACACAAAATTGCTTGATATGATAATTGCTGTAGGCATGCCTGTCCAAGCTGATAATCAATTGTTTAATTGTGCCGTCGTTTTCTTCCAAGGTAAAATTTTAGGAGTTGTTCCTAAAACCTTTATCCCTAACTATAATGAGTTTTATGAGAAACGGTGGTTTTCTTCATCAATGCAGCGTATTTCTGACCAAATTAGTTTGTGTGGTCAATGGGTACCCTTTGATGAAAATCTTTTGTTTAAAGATTTAAGTTCAGAACTGGTAATCGGGGTGGAAATATGTGAAGATCTGTGGGTACCAATCCCTCCTAGTTCCTGCCATACTCAATACGGGGCCAATCTGATTTTAAATCTGTCCGCCAGCAATGAAATTGTAGGCAAGGCTGTATACCGCCGCAAGCTGGTTGAAGGACAGTCAGCCAAATGCATAACGGCTTATTTATATGCCTCAGCCGGACCCAGCGAGTCTACCACCGATCTTGTTTTCAGCGGGCATGCTATCATAGCAGAAAATGGGGTCTTGCTGCAAGAAGATAGAATGAGCTTCCAGGAAACCCTGCTCATTCAAGACATTGATATTGAAAGGTTAATGAATGACCGGAGAAAATATAATTCATTTATGAGCAAAGTTGAACTGCAAAAATACCAAACCGAATATTTTAAATTAAATAACCTGCCAAAAGATCAGAATATGGATAAAATACAAATCGACCTTCGCCGCAAGGTTGACCCTCGCCCCTTTGTACCCGCCGATAAACAAAATCGAGAGGAGCGATGTTCTGAAATATTCAACATTCAGGCAGCCGGCTTGGCTCAGCGTTTGGATAAATCGGGAATAAATAAGACTGTGCTGGGAATATCCGGAGGGCTTGACTCAACCCTGGCCCTGCTCGTGACTTATCATGTATTTAAACAGCTTAAAAGACCGGTTAAAGATATTATTGGCGTGACTATGCCTGGTTTTGGAACCTCTTATAGAACTTACGATAATGCCGTAACACTCATGCGGGAAATTGGCATTACGATTAAAGAAATTCCCATTAGGGACGCCTGTATCCAGCACATGGAGGATATTGATCATGATCCCGATAAACACGATGTAACCTATGAGAATGTCCAGGCCAGGGAGAGAACCCAAATTTTAATGGACATTGCCAACCAGGAAGGGGGACTGGTAGTAGGAACGGGAGATCTATCAGAACTGGCTCTGGGATGGTGTACGTATAATGGCGACCATATGAGTATGTATAACGTTAATTCGAGTGTACCGAAAACCCTGGTTCAATATTTAGTGGAATGGTATGCTGAATCGTCTGAACCCAAAATTAAAAAAGTGCTGGAGGATATTCTTAATACTCCAATTAGTCCTGAATTACTCCCACTTGATGATACTGGCAATATTAAGCAGATGACGGAAAAAGTTATCGGTTCCTATGATTTGCACGATTTTTTTCTTTATAATGTTCTGCGATTTGGATTTCGCCCTGCCAAGATTATTTATCTGGCCGAGAACGCATTTGCTGATATTGAAAGACAAACCCTTATTCATTGGCTTAAGGTGTTTTATGAACGCTTTTTTACCCAACAGTTTAAGCGATCATGTATGCCGGATGGCGTCAAAGTGGGGTCAGCCAGTCTTTCCCCGCGGGGCGATTGGCGCATGCCGAGTGACGCCAGTTATGAAATTTGGGTAAATGAACTGGTAAAAATGGGTTGAGCTGAAGCAACACCGAGTTGCTTTCAATACATCAAACCAGGAGCAATTTAATATTGCCTGTGCTATTTGGAGTTTGCTTAGAATTAAAAGCTTTAATGACTGAATTTGATGATAGAATGAGTTTAATAATGGTGCAAATAAACACAATCTAAAAATATTTCTCTTTAAATATCAAAGCATAAAGACATTAAGTCTGTCATCTCGCTGCATGTTGAAACCGAATGCCTGCTGGAAATGTTCTATTATGCTATGGTTGTAGATTTACTTTGCTAAATTTTGTTGGGAGATAAAAACCATGATTAAACTTCCGATAAGGCAGTTGGTTGAATTAATAATGCGTTGTGGAAACATAGACAGCAGATATGTTTCCAAGGACAGAATGGTTGAAGGGGCCAAAGCACATCGTATCTTGCAAAAGAGCAACCGTGAACTATATGATGACTATCGAAGCGAAGTTTTGCTGTCTGAAAGGTATTGTTTTAATGGTATAGATTATATTCTTGAAGGGCGTGCTGACGGTGTTTTTCGCCATGACGGCAGATATGCAATTGACGAAATTAAAACGACGGTGCTGCCTATGAGTTTAATTAATGAAGACTTTAATATTGCTCATTGGGCTCAAGCAAAATGTTATGCGTATATTTTTGCTGTCCAGAACGATTTGCCAGAAGTATCAGTTCAACTTACGTATTTTAACTTGGAAACCAATGAATCAAAAAAATTTATTAGTATCTTTGAAATCGATGAACTTAAAAAATTTATAAACGCGCTTATTGAAAAGTATTCGGTATGGGCAAGTTTTTCATCCGAATGGGAAAAGATGCGAAATATTTCAATCAAGTCGCTTCAGTTTCCCTTCCCGGCTTACCGCAAAGGGCAGAGAGAGCTTGCAGCGGATGCTTATAGAACGATTGCCCGTGGGAATAAGCTTTTTGCACAGGCACCTACAGGTACTGGAAAAACCATATCTGTGATATTTCCCGCCATCAAAGCCATGGGGGAGGGGAAAACTTCTAAAATATTCTACCTTACTGCCAAAACAATTACCCGCCAGGTTGCTGAAGAAGCCTTTGAAAAAATGCGTCAGGGCGATCTTAAAATGAAGACACTGACTCTTACAGCCAAAGAAAAAATATGCTTTTGTGAAAAGCCGGTATGCCACCCCGAGTATTGTGCATATGCCAAAGGACATTACGACCGCGTCAATGATGCTATTTTAGAAGCGGTAGGAGAATGTGATGATCTTTCAAGAACTGTGATTGAAAAATATGCAAAAAAGCATACGGTTTGCCCTTTTGAACTTTCACTCGATCTTTCTCTTTTGGCAGACTGCATTATTTGCGACTATAACTATGTTTTTGATCCCAGAGCGTACCTTAGACGCTTTTTTGCGGATAGTAACGGCGATTATGTATTCCTGATTGACGAAGCACACAATCTTATCGACAGGTCGAGGGAAATGTTTTCAGCCCAGCTGTTGAAAACAGCTTTTTATAAAGTCAAAAAGGAATATAAAGGCAGAAATAAAGCCCTGGACAAAACCTTGACCAGCATTAATCAATATATGATTGATTTGCGCAAACAATGCGGTGAGCAAGGATATTTTATCACTGGTGAAAAGCCTAAGGACTTCATTAATCTTATTGATAAATATACCGCAATATGCGAATTGATGCTCAAGGAACACAAAGAATTAAGTGAAGACAACAATTTTCTTCAACTTTATTTTGAAGCATTAAGTTTTATAACAATGTCTGATTTTTATGATGAAAGATACGTAACCTTTGTTGAATCGCTGCGGGACGAGGTGATGCTGAAATTGTTTTGCCTGGACCCGTCGTTTCTTCTGCAAGAGGCTTTAAAGCGGGGAAATTCAGCAATTATGTTTTCGGCTACGCTATCTCCTCTTGTGTATTTTCGTGAGATACTTGGCGGGGGAGAAGAAGACAAGATACTTTCTCTTGATTCCCCATTTGACAGCCAAAGCCTTTGTGTTATGACTGCAGGGAATGTTTCTACAAAGTATAAAGATCGGGAACAAAACAAACAAACGATAACTCGGCTCGTCGGTTCATTTATTTCACGAAAAACGGGAAACTATATTATTTATTTTCCATCCTATAAGTATATGAACGATGTTTTTGAAGAATTCATCATAGCATTTCCCGATATAAATGCTGTAAAACAGGGAGCCGTTATGTCAGAAGAACAACGGGAAGATTTTCTGTCCTGTTTTAATGAAAATCCCGAAAAAACTTATGTAGCATTCTGCGTACTGGGCGGAATATTTTCTGAAGGAATAGACTTGAAAGGAAGCAGACTTATTGGTGCAGTTATTGTTAGTGTTGGGCTTCCCCAATTGAGTATTCAACGAAATATTATTAGGGATTATTTTAATAGCAAAAACGGCATGGGATATGAATATGCCTACATGTATCCCGGAATGAACAAGGTGTTACAAGCCGCAGGCAGGGTTATTCGATGTGACAGCGATACTGGAGCGGTATTGCTTATTGACGAACGGTATAGCCACAAGAATTATTTAAAACTATTTCCAAAGCACTGGCATTCGTGCAGGAACCTAAAGGATTGTGAAAGTCTGGAGAAAACACTGGAATCTTTTTGGATCAATTGTTCCTCCTGATGGTGTATATAAGCCTTTTTTCAATTTTTATAAATACATACCTGGCGTCTATTTATTCTGCCAACCAGCAGTTGTTTATGCTATAAAAATGTATTGATTTTTAAGATAATAATATATAATCGTACCAAATATAATTTAATATGGAAAATTTACCGATAAATGTTAACCTCCGTTTAGTCTATTTCATAAAATAGAGTAGATTAAATAAAGGAGGTTAGAAAGATGGTTTATAATAATTTTGGCAGCCGGGTTTTAAAATATGGTTTGTCTGGTACTGATGTAAGTATTTTACAGCGGCTATTATCTAATCTACCCAATTATATATGCGCCAATGTGCCAGTAACGGGCAATTTTCTTTCTAAAACCCAAGCTTCCGTTAAGCAATTCCAAAGCTATTTTGGACTGTCAGTTGATGGAATTGTAGGTAAGAATACTTTCCTGTTTTTAGGTCAGCAAACTGGTCCCTATCTTCTCTCAGGAGCCGTCGTATTCGGGTCCAGAACTTTAAGCGTAGGATCAACCGGTCGAGATGTATGGGTTCTGCAAAACCGTCTGGCCAGTACTAAAAAGAAATATGCTGCAGCACTGGGTGGACCTGCGGACAGCATATATGGGCCAAAAACCAGGGCGGCGGTAAGGCTGTTTCAGCAAGACAACGGATTAACCGTTGACGGTATTGTAGGCAAAAATACCTTTAATAAACTTTTCCGGCAAACTTTCATGGGAGGCAGATATCTACAACAGGGCGTATTTGAACGTAATAAGGGGTATGATGTTTACTTTTTGCAATCAAATTTGAAAAAACTCGGATTTAATCCGGGAGCCCTTGATGGTAAATTCGGTCCTAATACTGACGCCGCGTTAAGAGCTTTTCAAAAGTCGGTAGGCATTTCACAGGATGGAGTAGCTGGCCCCCAAACTTATTATCGTCTTGCTGTCAATTAAAATCTTTTCTTTCAGTTGTGACCACCTGTTAAAGTCGGTGATATGCGCACGATAAGGACATAATACCCAGCACATTAGCCTCTGCCACAGTCAAACTGTTGATATTACCGATTTTTTACAAAAATATTAAAGTGCATCAAATTCGGAGTTGCTAACCGTTTGACAGCCCTCTCTGTCTTGATAAAATTTTAGGAAAAGAGAAGCTGAAATGAGGAAGAACTAGTGAATTGAATGTTATAAAAGACCCTAAGGGGTCTTTTTTTTTTGGTATTAGGTGAGGCTATATATAGAGATGGAGAGGGTAGACGATTTTTAACTTGACGTCGAATAACGAGATTAGTAGCTAATACTCGAATCGGGTAGAAATTAAAAAGAAAGGAAGATAAAGCGGAGATGACTCATTTAATATTTAGATTTAGGAATAATGGAACATTATTACATTTTTATAGATATTGATAATATATAATGTTGTATAATGAATTTATGACATTCAAATAAGTATATCGACGAGGACTCAGCAGCATCTATACTGTTGACTAGAACCAGGCAGACCAGCAACTGTTATAACTGGGAATTTGTTAAGTTGGAGGGATGGGTATGGAAGAAATTCTCACTAAGTTTAAGGACTATTGTGAGCGGCCTTATGAAAGAGCTGCACAAGTAAAGGCAACCCGTAACACCAAAATTGTTGGGTGTCTTCCTATGTATTTCCCGGAAGAGATTATCCATGCGGCTGGCGCACTGCCGGTTACCTTATTCGGGAGTGATGAACCAATTACCCTTGGGGACGGACATATGATGACAAATGCCTGTGATCAAGTGCGCAGTTCATTTGACAGCTTGTTGAAAGGGAAATACGACTTTCTGGACGGGATTGCGGCGATCTATGTATGTGACCAGGTCAGATTCTATTTGGAAGTGTGGCAGTTGGATCACCCCGTCGACTTTTTCCATCAGATGTGGCGTCCTTATAAACTGGACAGCACCACCCAGATATTTTTTCGCAGTGAATTAGAAAGACTGATTTCCAGTCTGGAAGAATTCACGGGGACTAAAATTACTGCCGAAGCGCTACAGGCAAGTATTAGGGTATATAACGAATCACGGGCCATGATGCGTAAGCTGAACGATTTAAGGAAAGTGCGTCCGGGGATCATAAGTGCATCGGATATGGCGCGGGTAGTTGCTTCCAGTATGTTTATTCCCAGAGACGAGCATAACGAATTATTAGCACAGCTGCTAGCCAAACTAGAGCAGTCTGAATCACCGGCGAACAAAAAGCTGCGGATCATCACTGTCGGACATCCCTGCTCAATGCCGGAAACGGAAGTCTTGGACTTGATCGAGGCTAATGGCATGGTCGTTGTAGATGACGATTTCTTTACCGGCGGCAGATATTTCAGCAAAGACGTCTCTGCAAGTGGAGATCCCGTTGATGCTTTTATTGATTTCTACATGAACGCTATTCCCTGTACAACCTATCACTTCCCCGAAAACTGGATCGAGACCGGCAAAAGTTACTCGCCCTATGCTGATTATGTGATAAATATGATGAAGCAGGGTCTGGCCAAGGGCATAGTGGTGGTAAAAGAGATGTACTGCGACCCCTATGACATGGAGTTCGTTATGATGAAAAAGCGGTTTGAAGAAGAAGGGATCCCTTACATATCCATCATTACTGAACATGGTCCTGGCCCCTTGGAAGCGATCCGCACTAGAGTCCAGGCTTTCGAAGAAACCTTACGGTTCATATAACGGAGGAAAAAACATGATCACTGCTGGTATTGACATTGGTTCCACCACGACAAAAGCCGTTGTGCTTGGAGAAGCAGATAGTTTTTCTTACGCGCTGCAGCCTACCGGAATCGAGATTAGCTCGGTGAGCCGACAGGTCCTTCAGGAGGCTTGTGATAAGGCTGGCCTGAAGTTTGAGGATCTTGACCGTATTGTTGCGACCGGTTATGGGCGAATCAGCATTCCTTTCGCCACGACCACCATAACGGAAATCACCTGCAATGCAGCCGGGGTCCATTACTTGTATCCCAATGCCTCATTGGTGGTCGATATTGGAGGTCAGGACAGCAAAGTAATAAAAATAGACGGCAAAGGCCGGGTAATGCAGTTTGCCATGAATGATAAATGCGCAGCCGGAACCGGCAAGTTTCTCGAAGTAGCCGCCCAGACTTTGGGTGTGCCGGTAAGTAAGATGGGCGATATCTCGATGGAATCAAAGAACAAAGTATCCATAAGCAGTACTTGTACGGTTTTCGCGCAAACCGAAATCGTATCCTTGATTGCCCGCCAAACTGACAAGGAAGACATCGCTGCCGGACTGCATGAATCGATCGTCAGCCGTGTATATGGACTGATCAGCTCTGTAAATCCTGACCCGCAAGCGGAAGTCGTTTTGACTGGAGGGGTGGCGAAAAACGCTGCTATCGTGGAATTATTGGAACGCATGCTGGGGCGAAAGATATCGGTCCCAGATAATCCGCAGATCGTAACCGCCCTGGGAGCAGCCCTTTTGGCCAGGCAATGGGAAGGTTGACAATAATATTCAACATACAATATCAAAGCCTTTAGGTAATGAATAGTTAGGAGGCAAGAAGCATGGCAGAATCAGAATACCAATTGGTTCGAAGATTGGAAGGCCAGAAACGTCTGGCAGGATTGATCATGGCACATTACGGAAGCGCACTTGAGATAGAGAAAACCAAATCCAAACCGATCGCCTGGGTTTCAGCCGGAACCCCCGCCGAGATTCTGTGGACGATGGATTTTTGTGTACAATTTCCCGAGGCCTATGCCGCCACCTGCGGTGCCAGACACATAGCTCATAACCACTGTGAAATTACTGAAACACGTGGTTATGAACATCATCTGTGTACATATTGCCGCAACAGTCTGGGGGGCTCCATTGCTCAACTGGAAGGGATGTCGACGTACGCAGAACTGGCCCGTCCGGATTTTCTATTGGTCTCCAACGGCAGCTGCATTATGGTAACAAAATGGTGGGAGCATCTGAGCCAGCTCTGGAAGATCCCTTTATTTAATATAGACTGCCCGCTGGTCATTCCCGCATACGATGACAAAAAGCTCGTGGACAATATCAAACGCCAGTGTTTGGATCTGATCACCTATCTTGAAGAATTCACCGGCAAAAAGTTTGATTATGACCGCCTCCAGGAAATCGTTGCCAATGGCAAACGCAGTTCCGATTATTACATGGCCATGCTGCAAGCCAATAAGCATAATCCGGTACCGGCGACTTTTTTTGATATCATGGGGCACAATTTTCCCAACCTGGCTTTGCGCTACCTGCCCGAAACCGCTGAGCATTACCGTTTGATGACAGAAGAATTGAATCAGCGCATCGCTGATAAAATCGTTCCCATGTCCAACATTAAATATCGTATTTACTGGGATGGTATCCCGTACTGGTTTGCCATCCGGGAACTGTCGGAAAAACTGGAAAGCCTGGGACTGTGCCTGGTCACCAGCGGCTACTTTGATCTGTTTTCCTTTGACCGGCTTGATCCGGCACGGCCTCTGGATAGCGTGGCGGAGGGCGTGGCTACAATGATCTTAAATCATAATGTCAGCTTCAAAGCTAAAGTAACCGAGAAGATCTTCCGGGATTACAATCTGGAAGGCGGTATTTTTGCTTATGCACAAAGCTGCAAACCCTTCTCCATTACCATGCGTTACATAGCTGAGCATGTTCAAAAGCAGTTGGATGTACCGGTGACCATTATTGAAGGGGATCTTGTGGACGAGACGTTCTACGACGGAGAAAGAAACAATATGAAACTTCAGGCTCTGGCGGAAACGTTGGCCGCCAGAAGAGTACAGTGAGCAAAAGCGGAAAGGAATTCTCCGTCATTTTAAAATTGGATGAGAACTTTAAGATAACATTTGATTTTACAAAATGATTTTTAGTCTGCAAATGGCAAGAAACAGCCACCACCAGAATTTTAAGTTGAAATAGATGCAAGTCTATTTCAACCAGTAAATAGCAGAGGAAACGGGCTTTCTGAAAGCAATTTCAGGAAGCCCGTGCGACCAGGGTTTTTAATACACTTATTCGGCGTATTTCAACTTGTCTCACATGCCAGTCTGCGTAATTTATTAAGATTCTGCGAAGGACCTTTTATTTGTGTCGAATTAACAGAATTTAGTCAGGTTGCGCTTGCTGTGTGTATATTTTAGCGCTAGAGAATAATATAAATCCAATTACCATTACAATTGCAAGTGGAATGGTAGCAGTTGCCCAACCGTAGTTTTCGATGAAATAACCTGTTATAGGGGCACCTAGCATCATACCCAGACTTTGCATCGTATTTAGAACACCAATTGCAACACCGGCATTTTCAGGATCTTCAACTGTTTGTGGTATAAGTGTCCAACAAACGGTGGGAATAGAGCCATCAAGAAATGGAAAAATAAATATAAAAGGTAAAATAAACATGGGGTTGTGCATTCTAAAAGCAAATAACAATATTACTCCATAAAACAGAAACGCAAATTTACCAAAGGCCTTTCGGTTGGGAATCCTGTCCAAAATGGCGCCTACAATAACAACCATTATAATTTCTATGATCATCATAGCACTTATATATGAGTTGGCTTTACCGATATCCCAGCTGAATGCTTGGCTCCAATATGGAGCGATCCAAGAAATGAAGCCAAAGCAAGAGAAACAGAAGCACATCATAGATGAACTGAGAAGCCAAGTCGACTTGCTCTTAAGACCTTTTACTATGGAAATGTCGCCTTCAACAGGGGCATAGTTCTGTTCCGCAGGAGGGGTAGCTGCTTTCCAGAGGAATAGTACCAATGCTATTGTCAGAACAACAATTCCAAACCACCACAGACCTTGCCATCCATATTTTATGGTAAGGCTGTTACCAACAAAAAAGTTAACTGCCTGGGCAACCATTTGCCATGAACCCCAAACCCCCATTGGCAAACCGCGTTTTTCCGCCGGGAACCACATTGAAATAAGTGCAGGTGAAACAACAGCAATAAAGCCAACACCGATACCCTCAATAATACGGCTTACCAGCAGAGTGCTTACCTGCGATGAAAAGACCCCCAGAAGTGAGCCCATAAGTGCAAAGCCTATTGCAAGCAGGCCGCATTTTTTTGGTCCGATTTTATTCATAACGATTGAAGCAGGTAAGGCAACAGCCATTGCTGTTAACGCAAAGATAGAGGATAACAAGGCAACCCCTGCCATAGACATATCAAATGCTTCTTGCAGTGTGAGTATACATGGAAGAACCTTATTCTGGGTGATTGCCAGTACAATGCCCGCGAAGAACGCAACAAGGGCCACTATCCAAGCTTTTTTCTTCATGATTATGCTCCTTTGCTAAGTTAAATTTTACTAAAGCCCCATAATTTCAAGTGCGTTTTTATATAATACTTTATTGAGTATCTCGGGTTTGTCACCCAAAGCTTTTTCCATAATTTCCAGACAAGGATCTACAATTGCGAAGGGAGTATCAGTACCAAACATAACTTTATCTTCGCCAAAAAGTTCAACCATTTTTTTCGTATCTGCTACAGAACGGAAAGTTGTATCAACATACAAATTTTTAAGTTCTGTTGTGTTTTCTGCGAGATACTCCATCTCTCCGCCGCATAATCCTCCCGCATGAGCAGCAACGAAGTTGATATTAGGGAATTTTTTAACCAACTCAATAAAGTATTTAACATCTCCGAACTCGGGTGTGTTTTTTTCTTCAGCACCTTCCCCATAGAAGTATGCGTTTACACCACAGTGGGAAACAACCGGCAGGCCTGTGGCTTCCCAAATTCTTAGTGCTTCATGAACTTTAGGATCATCCAGGCTGATGTTTTGGAGGATTGGATGCATCTTCCATCCTTTTGCTCCTGCCTTTGCGTCAGCAATAAGCTTTTCACCAACTTCTTTACCGGTTGCAAGACTCCAATCAGCGGAAGTAAAGGGAATAAGTCGTGAATCAAACTTTGATGCGGCAAGCATCTCTTCGAAAGTTGAGCTGGGGAAAATTGGATATATGCATGTGTAAGTGATGTTGTTCCTATCCATTTCTTCTTGCATGTGGACAAGTGTGTTGGCGTAACATCTTTCAAAGCTTATGTCAACAAGCTTGTAAAACTCTTCAATATCATCGCCAATCAACGGACCTTCAAAACCATCTTTCGCGTGATTCATAAATGGGTCATAAGCTGTTGGCCATTCAGTATGGGGATTAAACGTGATATTCTTTTGCGTCAAGAGATCACCGAGGTGCGTGTGAAAATTAATTACTTTTTTGTTCATTGTAGGTAGCTCCTTTCATATTATCAAGATGAAATCTTTGTTCAAAATACGCCGGCGGTATTTTAAACTAATGCTCAATAAATATTTATCTTCATCGAACTACCCCAATTCTATCTACAAGGACATAAAAAAAATACTATATGAACATATAGTTTTTTTAACGGTTATCAAGTTCGTAAAATGATAAAAGTAATAGGCTGTTACAAGGTAATATTGCCTTATATTAATTTCAGTTTTTGTGCTTTCCTAATGGCATTAACCTTATTATTAACTTCCAACTTAAGGTAAATATTTTTAATATGATAACGTACTGTTGGCATAGAAATGAATAGCTGCTCGCTAATCTCCATATGTTTGTTTCCATCTGCTAGCAACTGCAAAACCTCAAGTTCACGTGTAGAAAGTGAAACATCGATTTTATGTGCGGGTTGATTTTTGAGATATTTTTCGGAACAGGCAGTAATTCTTTCAATATAATCCTTATTATATTTACCTTGTGTTTTGATCTCTTTTATTAATGGTAATATATATTCCGCATTTTCAACAAATGGCATAATTATATTGTCAGCTGCGCCTATATCAAGCGCTTTACATAATACCTTTTTAGCGGCTTCTTTTCCCTGCGTATGCTCTCGGGCAACCGCACCATGAATATAATTATGCAAAAAACCAAGCAGGTTATGGTATTTTGAAAAATAGTTTTCCAGATCCTCAAATATAGCGTCTAACTTTCTGTATTGACACTGTGCCAGTAGTATTTTCCCATATATAAGGTGGTTGTAAGCAAGTCCATTGTAATAAAAGGGGGCAGATTCTATATCTCCGTTTTTAATCCACGGTGGTATAGAATCAAAACATCTCAGTTGAATATCAACATAAGTTCGACACAATTCAAAGGTAGTATTTAGCAAGGGGTTATTCTCCTGGACTATTTCCTTTTGTAAAGATTCAAATAGATTTCTGCATTCATCATGCCTGCCCTCATATATTAAAAACCTGCCCAATGCAAAGATTGCACATATAGATACGTTAACCTGTTCATAGGATTGTGCTCTATAAAGTGCCTTATATGCATATAGTTCGATATTTGACATATCACCGGTTTCCAGAGCGTATTCAGCTTTGGCAACCTCCTCGCTGCCAGTTCCACATCCATTGGCTGTAAGCTGCAGTACACGAAAATTATTCACAATAAAATCAGTTATCTCGTACAGGCTTCCTTTTTCTTTATAGAAAGTATACAGCAGATGGGGGGAACCCAAGGTAATCTCACGTTTGCGGGTAACAATGGAGGAGCAGCCACCGGAAAAGAGATCTAATGCTCTTTGATTATGTTCTACCATTTTTCGGCAGTCATTAAATACTACAAAGGTATAAATAATATTAATTTCACCTAATATCATGTTGCGATATTTTTCATCAATAACAGCTTTCTCGAAATGTTGAATCATTTTCTCAAGATGACTACGGCAGGTTTCTTCTGAACCAGGCTTTGAATTTAGCGCAAAAAATCTTAAATATTGCAGATATGCCATGGGGTATTTATACCAGTAAATCTGGTCTAAATCATTGAATATTTCAAGTACCAGCTGAAACTGTGTATAATAAAGGTCCGGCATATTTTTCTTGTTTAGAATAGAGAGGATTTTCTCGATGTGTCCGGCTCTATAGTAATAACCAAAGGCTATGTCAATCTTATTATTTTCTATACACCAATTACCTGCCCGTAACCAAGTATTGGTAAAATCAATATTACATTGTTTAGCACGCTCAATTAAAAAATCCCTGAGCATATTATGGACTCGATAAGTGTTATTTTCAAAATCATGGTGAATAATAAAGGCATTTTCACGTAAAAGCCGATCCCAAATCTCGCTTATGTCAGGGCCATCTAGGATCTGCATAAGCATTGACGGTGAAAAGTATTCAAGGGAGGATAAATGCAAAAGCACTTGCTTTACACGATTATCTACCGTCTCATACAAATTGTGTTCAACCAGTTCTTCAATTGTATAAGTAAGTCCGATTGCTTTGCCT
>CAZEDT010000048.1:0-32062 GCA_964510795.1 uncultured Syntrophomonas sp. | reverse complement strand
AAGGGTGCAACATTTAGAAATGTTATACTTTCTGCCCTGAAAAAAGATTTTTCATCCATCAGTGGTGCCGGTTCGCGCCATGGGGGTCTGATACGGTAAAAGGAAACTCTGTCTCAATATTACGGCGCATAACCATAACATCAGCTGTTCCAGTTCATAAACAGGCCAATCGCCGCATAGGGCACTCACGTCGCCATAGCCATCTTTTTCCTTCGTGTTATGGTTTGGTATTCTTGGGGAGTTTTGGCAGCCTTAAAACGGCTTGTAGGCGGGTCGAGCTGGATGCGATATTAAACCAAAAATGTTTCACGTTAATCATTCTATTCGTAGCATCTAAAAAGGTACCAAAATTTTAACACGCTACTTCCTCTATAATATTTTACTATGTGCGTCTTCCGACTTACCCTGCAGGAATTTGTTCATTAACATAGAAACTAAATAAAGTACTTGGATGATTATGGAGATTAATAAATCTTTTTCATCCACGCTCAAAATTAAAAAGGAGTTGGCATCTTGTATATAAGGAGCTTTTTAATTATAACCGGACTGCTGCTAATGACCTTTTTTGGAGGCCAATCTTTGTATCTTCAGTATTTTGGCACCAGCACAACGGCAATTGTAGATAAAGCCACCGTAGTAAAGCATGAGCAGGAGGTTAGAGGAAAGGCTCACGTTATTACGGGTTATTATTTGATTGAATCTAAGGTTTCCTATCATTTCACTGTTAATGACAACGCTATAACTATAACTGGTGCCGATACTAACAAAATATTTATCAAGGATAAGGACTTTCACTTCTCACCCGGATCCCAGGTCAAGGTTCTCTATAGTTCTGTATATCCTAAATTGAATGGTATGGACCAAAAGGGTACTGTATCACGGCAACATAGTTATAATCGTTTTTTTCTTGGCCTGGTAATTTTCCTGTGGGGTGTTATAAATCCTAAAATACCGGATCAAACCGTTAAGGAAACTTCGGTTGATAGTTAAACCAGTGTATCAGGCTTGTTATTATTGTCTTCTGCATTTCTAGCAGAATTAATCAGTAAAAATCAATCATCTCTCAAGCCTTTTTGCTTATAATTGTTACTTAATTCTAATTAGCTGGTTTGGTTTATCTTTTTTAAAACGATGTATAAATTCTTGATCTTGTTGTTTAATTTTATGGTTTATAAACCAGGCAATAGATGAACCAATCATTATTGGCAATAGTATGACGGCAGCCATAATCTCGCTCATTACCATAAATTTTGCTGTTACGGATACCGGGTATACATCCCCAAAGCCTACCGTTGCGAAAGTACCTACCGCGAAATAAGCGGCGGTCACCCCATCGATTATGCCCTTAAAATGATTTGGATCTTGTCTGACCAATTCCAGATAAATGCTGGAAAAACCAATATTTATACTAATAATGCTCATTACCCAGGCAATCAAAATCTTTATGGGACTAGAGATTATTTGAGCTTTAGTTTGGTAGGTATCAAAAAACACTGCAATAATTAAAACTATTCCACTTGCAGCAGCCAAGACAGACGTCCCCGTAGCAAATGGAACATTATTAAATAAGTTAGCTAATGAATAAGCAGCAGACATTAACAGCACTATAAAAAGAATTCGTTCGGACTTCATTAATAATTTACCTCCCTGCGCTTAGAATCTAATATATAAAAGCTTGCGGTTACTAGACCAATAACGGAAAATCCGTAGTTGTTATTCCCTCGCAACTGTATAATTATGAATAGCTTTCTTCTTAAACCTTCCTCCATGTACATCCTGTATAACCTCTATCGTCATAAACGCCTCTGGGTCCAAATCAAACACCATCATTTTCAGCTTTGATAGCTCTAACCTGGTAACTACGCAATACAGAACTTCCTTATCTGTTTCGGTATATCCTCCTTTGGCATAAAAATGAGTAACCCCTCTTCCTAAGCGGTTCATAATAGCCGCAGATATTTCGTCTGATTTTTCGGATATAATCATCACTGATTTAGACTCTTCCAAGCCGCTCAGGACTAAATCAATAGTCTTATAGGCAATAAAGTAGGCAATTATAGAATACATGGCATTTTCCCAGCCAAATATAAAACCAGCACTCCCCAGAATAAAAACATTGAAAACCATAACTACTTCTCCTACTGATGCAGCCAGCTTTGGTCCTATAATCAAGGCTACAATCTCAGTTCCATCAAATGACCCTCCGAAACGAAGGACAAGACCCACCCCAATACCTACAATAATGCCTCCAAAAACTGCTACCAATAATAAATCTTCGGTAAATGCCGGCACAGGGTGTAATTGAGCTGTAAAATAGGAGAGCAGACAAACGGAATAGAGCGTAGATAAGGTGAAGGTCTTGCCGATATGAAAGTACCCCAATATCAAAAATGGGATATTTAAGCCGATTATAAAATAGGCTAACGGGTGATTGCTTAAATAGCTTGCTAAAATTGATATACCAATAATACCGCCATCAATTAATTGGTTCGGGATTAAGAATAGCTCCAGGCCAGCTGCCGTAATCAGCGAACCTAATGTTAAAAAGACTACCCTTATTATCAATCTAATAAGCTGTTTGCCTTTAGTCATACTTGGCCCCCTTAAATCATATCCTTAGCTGCTTCAAGCTGATAACACAATCTTCTCCCTTTTATTATTATGCTGTCAGCATACCAGATAATTAGTTTTATATATTTTACCATAATACATAGCTGCATGGCTCATTCATAGAACCTAATTGGCAAATGAAGCCTTTAGCATTTGTCGCTTGACTCTCACATTATGCGAAGGTTTAGAATGATATTGTAATCCGGATTACAAAGAAATGCAGGTGACGGTATGTTCAAAATTGGCGATTTCTCTAAGTTGACCCAGGTCTCGGTGCGGATGCTCAGGTATTATGATGAGCTTGGTCTATTAAAACCTGCGGAGGTTGATAAATTTACCGGTTACCGTTTCTATTCAGCCAAGCAGATATCTCGTTTAAACAAAATTGTTACCCTCCGGGATATGGGCTTTATCTCCGCCGAGATTATTGCCATTTTAGAAGAGCATATTAATGATGCCAATTTTATTGCTCGCCTTGAGGCCAAGAAGCAGGAGCTTGCCAAGACAATTGTCAGTGCGAACGAAAAGCTTCAAAAACTTGACCATATGATTAATTCAATCGGAATGGAGCGTGTTAATATGAGCTATGAGGTTACCTTAAAAAGCGTACCTTCCTATAAGGTGGTATCACTAAGGGAAATTATTCCGGCATACAACCAGGAAGGTCTGCTTTGGGAGAAACTTGGTTTTTTCGCGGAAAAAGAAAAAATTCCCTGCTCATCACCTTTTTTTGCTATGTACCATGATCCCGATTACAAGGAAGTTGATGTAGATGTGGAAACTGCGATGTGTGTGAGTACGCTACTGGAGGATAAAGACGGATTTACTTTTAGAGAAACTGAGAGCGTTCCGTGTATGGCTGCCATGATGATAACCGGGCCCTTTGAGAATCTTGCGCCAGCCTATAATGCCTTAGCTGAATGGGTGGAACAAAACGGCTATGAGGTAACCGGCACCTCCCGACAAATATGTCATTCAGGACCATGGAACGAAAGCAGCCCGGATAATTACCTCACAGAGATACAAATACCAGTTGCCAAGAAATAAGGCCATCTATTTATACCACCCTGGCTAGACTATAAGAGCTGCCCCCAAAATCCAAGCTGGATGGATATGCTCCCCTCAAAGCAGACAGGTAAAAAATAAAGCCTGCTACGGAAAGGGGAGCATTATTTTCATTTATTATTCTTTCAAGCCGATACACATTCATCGGCTGCTGGTTCATTACCCGGCTGCTTCTTGTCGCGGAACACCCCTATGACCCCCAGGATAACCATTACTGCACCTGCCAGTATCCAGATAGTAAGAACTTCATCCAGTAACCACCAGCCCAGCAGCAAGGCCAGTACCGGATTAACATAAGCATAGGTCATGGCAATATTTATGGGCAGGAGTTTTAGAGCGTTGATAAATGAAGTAAACCCTACCACAGAACCGAAAATGACTAGATAAGCCAGGGCTAACCAGGCTGAGTTTGAGGCCTGGGGCCAGCTTTGACCTGACGCTAAAGCTATTATGATAAATCCTACTCCCCCCAGCAGGTGCTGATAAGCAGATATTACCGGCGTCGCTAATTCCATGGGGTACCTGGTCTGCAGTACCGAACCTGCCGACCAGCTTATTGCCGCGATTATCAGCACAACTGCTGAGCCTAGTTGAGTCGTGCTGCCCCTGGCCAAGGATGGAGCTACCAGAACGATTATGCCAGCAAAGCTTAGTACCAGTGATCCCACCAGTAATCCCGAAGGCATCTTTTTGTCCAGAACTGAATCAATAAAAGCGGTCCAAATAGGCGTGGAAGCTAACACCAGGGCCGTAAAGCCAGAATTAGCACTTTGTTCGCCCCACATTACCAGCCCATTGCATCCCAGCCATAACAGAGTTCCACTCAGGAATAGAAGCGTTAATTCTCTCCCGTTAATTCTAATCCGAAGCTTTTTTAACCAGGCAAACATAAGCAGAATCAAACCTGCCATAACCATTCTAATGCTCCCTGCTGTCCAAACCGAAAATCCACTGCCTGGAGTTACTGCTATTCTTATTGCCAGATAGGTACTGCTCCAGATAAGATATACCACCATAAGGTTGCCCAGTCCGGCCGTAGATAGTGTTGATTTAGGTGTTGAATTTGATAACATAGTTACTCCCCCAAGTAATCTGTAGACTACCTTTTCATAAATAACCTGGATAACTGTATTATGTTATCTTAATGCAAAATCACCCCTTGTCAACCTATTTAGGCAGGTGATTTCCCAAGTTAGCTTGCCTATATTTTATAGTTCAATAGCGCAAAATGCCCACCCTATAGCTAACTAAGGGGTGGGCATTACCGATAATTATATTTTTCCTTATTAGACCAGACCTAATAATTCCATAATTCGTTCCAGGTCTTCTTCATTATAATAGGATATTTCCACTTTACCTCCCTGACCCTTTCGGTTTATCTCGGCCCGGGTACCAAAATGCTTTTGTAATCGCTCTTCCAAATCGGCTATCTCAGGCGGCTTGTTGGTCCCTTTTTGGGTGGTATCTTTTTCGGATTTAACAATTTCCTCGGTCTGCCGAACTGATAACTTTCCCCGGGCAATATTTTGAGCTGCTTTTACCTGGGCATGAGTACTGCTCAAACCCAATAAGGCACGAGCATGACCGGGTGCTATTTTCTTGCTCTCAATCAGTTCAATAACCTGCGGGGGCAGACTCATTAATCTCATAGTATTCGTAATATGGGTACGGCTTCGGCCTATTTTGCCGGCCAGCATTTCCTGAGTATAGTTATATTTCTCTATCATTTCCTGATAAGCCATGGCCTCTTCAATAACGGAGAGATCGTCCCTCTGCAGGTTTTCAATCAACGAAATTTCAGCTACTTCAGCATCGCCCATCTCCCTGACCAGAGCCGGCAGCTTGTCCAGTCCGGCCATTTGGGCTGCCCTCCAGCGGCGTTCACCTGCTACTATTTCATAGCCGTTATCAATGGGCCTAAGCAGAATTGGCTGCAGAATACCATGCTCCCGAATAGAACCCGCTAGTTCCTCGAGCCTTTCCGGATCAAAGTTTTTGCGAGGTTGATTTCCATGGGGATGGATTAGTTTTATCTCTATTTCAGCTATGGGTGTCCCGGCGGAGTCTTCTTCTACCGAAAATAATGCCTCTAAGCCTCTACCTAGCCCTCTTTCTTTCTTTACCACGTTCTACTACCTCCCTGGCTAAATCTCTATAAACTTCTGCACCTCTGGAGCGCGGATCATATAAGGCGATAGGTTTCCCATGGCTGGGGGCCTCACTAAGCCTTACATTGCGGGGAATCACAGTCCTGTACAGCTCTTTGCGAAAATGCTTCTTTACTTCGTCTACCACTTGTATAGAAAGATTGGTTCTGCCGTCAAACATGGTAAAAACAATTCCCTCTATCTTTAAACCAGGGTTTAAGCGCTTTTTTACCAGCTGAATCGTATCCATAAGCTGACTCAAGCCTTCCAGAGCATAGTACTCGCATTGCAGCGGAATCATGACAGTATCACTGGCGGTCAAAGCATTGATAGTCAACAGTCCCAGTGAGGGGGGACAATCTAAAATAATATAATCATAAATCTCCCCGGCTGATTGGAGAGCTCTACTCAAAATAAATTCTCGCCCATCGCGGTTGGCTAATTCCAGTTCTGCCCCAGCCAGTTGAATGGTGGCCGGCAGCATGAACAGTCCATCTACTTTGGTCCTGCTGATAACTTTATTTATTTCGACATCCTCTATAAGCAGATTATACAAGCAAAATGAAAGTCTTTTTCGGTTAATTCCCATCCCACTGCTGGCGTTTCCCTGCGGATCACAATCCACCAGCAAGACCCTATATCCTTCAATTGCTAAAAAGGCTGCCAAATTCACTGCCGTGGTCGTTTTTCCGACTCCGCCCTTCTGGTTGGCAACCGCAATTGTTTTAGCCATAGTATGACCACCTTTCTAAGAAAACTCGGCTTACGAGGCTACCTTAATAGCGAACGCCGAGAGTATTAGTAGTACCCGAAGGGTTTTCCTTATTGCAGCCACAGGGTGCATATGTAATGCCCTCAGGGTGCGACATTTAGAAATTACTTCTGATACGGCAAGCACCTACCTGTTAAACATTCTACTACCTTTCTTATATTCCTTCCTTATATATTTTTTTGCTATCCAGTTTTGTTAACATGCCAGCATACAAATTTTAATGTTTTGGGTATTGTTTAAGCAGAATCTACTATTCCTAATTTTTTCCATAAAAGTATTGTTCAGGAACAATTATCCGTTTATAATATAAATATTACAATTTGTAATTATATTCACTAGCAAACCATGCTCTTTTTGTCATTTTTCTATACGTCACAGTATTTTTTATAGCATCACTAATTTTACGGGTGGAGGTGAATTTTCTCTAACTATTATATAGTAATCTAATTCCGTGACAAATTATCAAATTCTTCTGATCAAGCGATGCAGCTAATCATTTCCAGCAATTAGAATCAACTTTATAAGAAAACTCGGCTTACGCCGCAACCTTTAGGCGACAGCGGTCGCTCCTTGCCATCCTTGGCACCGCGACACTAGTCCATCCTTGGACGTCGGATGCCTGAGTTTTCTTACCTATCAACCTTAAAAAACTTATACTTTCTGATACTGTAAAAATTACCTATGTGGCTTTATAAAAACCTCATAAAAAAGAAAGGGGATATGTGAGTGTCTTCAACATTTCAATATAATGAAAAGGCGCTAGAGAACCTTCGGATAAATGACACCAGCATTCTGGATCACCTCATTGACCACCGTAGTTTTAGAGAAAACTCACTAAAAAAGAACCGCAAAAAAGAAGACAAGCGTATGAGTCTATCCGATGCTATCGCTAAATATGTAGAGGATGGCGATATATGCACCGATGCGGGTTTTGCTTATGTTCGCACCCCGATTCAGGCATATTTCGAAATAATGAGACAAGGAAAAAAGGATCTTCATTTTATCGGCTCACCCAATACTAATCAATCCTATCTGATGCTTTACGGCTGTGCCAAGTATTCCCACAACTCCTATATAGGAGCGGAAATGCGCGGTACTGACCGTTTATATGTTCGGAATATCAAACAAGGCAGAGGAAAAGTTTTGTCCGAATGGGGACACGGTTCTATGGGTCAGGGTTTTAAAGCTGCGCAATATGGCATGCCTTTTGTTGCCTCCAAACAACTGCTGGGCTCTGAAATGCTCGACTATAATCCCTATGTAAAAGTAGATAAGGATCCCTGGACTGGTGAACCGGTGGTTTTAATACCGGCCTTACATCCTGACGTAACCATTATTCATTGCCAACAAGCCGATATGTATGGTAATGCTAAAATCTTTGGGCCAGCAGTAAATGATATTTCTCTCGCTCATGCTGCCCGTAAAGTTATCATTACCTGTGAAGAAGTTGTTCCTGAGCTGCAAATGCGTTTTGATCCTGCCTTTACCGTTATTCCTTTTATAGTGGTTGACGCAGTTGTTGAATTACCATATGGAGCACTCCCCGGTGCTTGCCCGAGTTGCTATTACTGGTCCCGCGAATGGTGGGAATGGATCTTCAGAATTGCCTCAAAAACTGACGAAGCAATGGATGACTTCCTGCAATACTGGGTTTTTAATACTAAAAATCAGTGGGAATTTATTGATAAACTGAACCAAAATATGGGTGGTTCCGGCTATCTGCATAATTTAAAACAATTACAAAGAGCTGAAGAATACCTGATTGAAGACAAAGGTGTCAATTTTGACTATCAAATGGTTATTCCAGAAGGAGGCGAATAATTATGACTATAGCGCCTGCCAATCCTTTTGAACAGTTAGCTTTTAACATAGCCTCATTAATTGAAGACGGTATGGTTGTTTACGTTGGAACCGGTCTGCCCATGGTCGGAGCTCTTTTGGCTAAAAAAACCCACGCCCCCAATATAACCATGGTCTATGAATCTGGTGGGCAGGACCCCTGGGAAGGCCCTATGCCTTGGTCGGTAGGAGGCGCAGCTACCTTTAGAAGAGCTGCTCTCTCTCTGGAAATGCCCCATTCTTTCGGCATGGCAGCTAACGGCTATGTTGATATTTGCTTTCAGGGTGCAGCCCAGATAGATATGTATGGCAACCTCAATACCCATTTTATTGGGGGAGGATTCCATGACTTTAAGCACCGTTTGAGTGGCAGTGGTGGTGGAAACGACCTGGCTTCATTGACTGAAAAGATTGTCCTGGTTGGACTCCAGGATGCCAGCAAGTTTCCGGCTAAACTAGAATTCCTGACCAGTCCGGGACATCTTGAAGGCGGGGATAGTCGTCAGAAGGCTGGTTTATGGGGAGAAGGACCCGTAGCTGTAGTTTCTCAGCTGGGTATTATGGATTTCCACCCCGTGAGTAAACGCATGCGCATCAAAGCTATAAATGCTGGCCTAAACGCAGAAATTTGTCAGGCCTGCACCGGTTTTGAATTATTGTTACCAGATGGTGAAATAGCATCCATTCCGGCTCCGCCTGATGATGTTTTAACCGTATTACGCGAAGAAGTTGATATCCATAAAATATTTATTCAATTTCCACCGAGAGTTAAATAATCTTGCCAGCTGCTATCGGTCGATTTTATAATTACCGGTATCCATGCACTATTTTTAAAAGAAGCTAACCATACTAAAAGTCAGGGGTATTTTGCTTGTACCCCTGACTTTTTAATCTATCTTCATCTCTAATAACGGCTTAGATACTACCTGCCAGCTATCATTCGCTTATTTTGTCTTACTTTATTAATTCTGATAATAAGTTCGTATTCATCCTCAGTCTCATTTTCGGCTACAAACATATCTATACCCGTTTGCTTGGCTCTTTGAACCGTTTCCTTGATGGTATTCAAAAATATCCGGGCATCCCTTATAATCATAGATACACTGTGGCCGGTAGGCTGTTTCTGTACTTCACGAGGTATGTTGTTCTGTTTGGCTTTTTCCACCAATTCCTCGGTTTCCTTAACATTTAACTCCCGTTCATAAACCTGCCTGAGGATTTCTTTTTGCATTTCTACCGTATGCAACTTTAGTAAGGCCCGTGCATGGCGTTCGGTAATGGTACCAGTCACAATTAATTCACGTATTTCTACCGGAATTTTAAGAAGTCTTAATTTATTAGCAATGGCCGACTGACTTTTGCCGATTCTAAGAGCCAGTTCCTCCTGGGTCATGCCGAATTTATTAAGCAGAGTACCGTAGGCAATGGCCTCTTCAAAATAATTGAGCTCTTTGCGCTGTAAATTTTCGATTATAGACACGGCGGCAACCGTTGCTTCGTCCATTTCCTTAACTATGGCTGGAATATACAGACGTCCAATCATTTTACAGGCTCGGTAGCGCCTTTCGCCAGCTATTAGTTGGTAGCCTTCCTTCTTTTTCCTAACTATCACCGGTTGAATAACACCGAAATTTTTAATAGACTGAGCCAGCTCTCTTAATTCAATCTCATCGAATTCCAACCTGGGCTGATAAGGATTGGGACTAATATCCCCTAATGCGATATCTAATACTCGCTCACTAGACCCCATATTCAATAATTTCTCCAGTTGTTTCTTAACCTCCATAATCCTGCTTCCCTCCTCCATAAAAGGCCCTGTGAAGCCGACCATCTCAGTTACAACTGCTAAATGCTAACTACATCTTCCTGCTCTTCTCGTCAACTCCAAACACACAAATCAAGCTTCCTAATCGCTCACTTCCCACCTCTCAAATCGGTTTCTTGCTGGGAACTCCCACCCGACGGGGATACTGTTTAGGGGTTGGCCCTACCTTTTTGACAACCACAATAGTCCGATCTCTTTCTTCCAGTAAGCTATACTGATAGGATTCTTCCACTCTGCCCCGCAATATCTTAAGGGCTTGTTCCGCCTGCTCGATCTCAGCCTGATAGTTTTTGCCTTTCCATAAAAACAACTGTCCGCTCTGCTTAACTAATGGAATTCCATACTCCAACATTATATTCATAGCTGCTACGGCCCTACTGGTACAAATATCATACTGGCCGCGATAGAGCGGGTTTTGACCCATTAATTCCACCCGCTCTCTGATCACCTGGACATTTTCCAGGGCCAATTCTTCACAGACTTGAAGTAAAAAACTGCTTTTTTTCAGGTCAGCTTCCACCAGAGTAAATTGGGCACCGGGACAGTAAATAGCCAGAATCAAACCTGGAAAACCAGCACCGCTGCCTATATCGATTAGCTTCTTGTCCTCCAGAGAGCAAAAGTCCAGCATTTTACGGCTGTCTTCTATGTGGCTGAGCAGTTCATCTCTGCCTGCCTTGCGACTCACCAGATTATGCTTGGTGTTTTCCTCGATTAAAAGTTCCAAGAATTTATTTACATTTATTTCCATATAAATTATCTATTTCCTTCTTTTCGTTTTAAAAAAATCAATAAAACATTGATATCAGCTGGAGTTATTCCAGATATTCGTGAGGCTTGACCGATTGTTTCAGGTCTAAACTGTTTTAGTCTTTGCAAAGCCTCGGTGGAAAAACCACTTATATCATCATAATTAATATCGGCCGGAATTGATTTGCTTTCCAGCTTTTCAAAACGAATTACCTGCTCTTTTTGTTTGTTAATATAACCTTCATACTTTGATTGTATTTCCAACTGCTCCATTATTTCCGCTTTCTGGGGGGGAATCAGCTCCATCTCTACATAATCGCTGATACTAACTTCCGGACGGCGCAGCAGTTCCCACAAGGATATTCTATCCCGCAAAGGAGCGCCTTCTTTGTCCTGCAAATACTTGGCTATCACTGAATCTGCAGGAGTGAAGGTAGTACTCTGCAGAAGCGCTGTTAACTCGTCCAACTGGCGCTTTTTGTCCTGGAAAATCTGCCAGCGACGATCATCAACCAAACCAATCTCTCGCCCTTTTTCAGTTAAACGCAGGTCCGCATTATCCTGTCTTAACAGCAAGCGATATTCAGCCCGGGAGGTTAACAACCGGTAAGGTTCATCAGCCTCCTTGCTGATCAGGTCATCTATCAGCACCCCTATATACGCTTCACTGCGCTTCAAAATAAAAGCCGGCTCACCTTTGATCTTCAAGGCGGCATTAATACCAGCTACCAGTCCCTGGGCAGCGGCTTCCTCATATCCCGAAGTACCATTTATCTGTCCGGCAGTAAACAGCCCGGCCAATACTTTACTTTCCAGGCTGAGTTTAAGCTGAGAGGGGATTACGTAATCGTATTCAATCGCATAGCCGGTGCGGATGATACGAACCTCTTCCAAACCGGGAATACTCCGTAAAACAGCCATCTGGACATCCTCCGGCAGACTGGTGTTTAACCCCTGCACATACATCTCATCATTATCCCGACCTTCCGGTTCAATAAATAACTGGTGGGATTCCTTATGCGCAAAACGTACCACCTTGTCCTCAAAGGACGGGCAATAGCGCGGCCCTTTACCTTTAATTACGCCGGTGAAAAGCGGTGCTCTTTCTATATTATCCATAACAATTTTGTGGGTTTCGATAGTTGAATGGGTTAGCCAGCACGACAACTGTTCTCGGTCTAACCTGGGGCTAATAAAGGAAAAATCTGGAGCCTCGGGGTCGCCGGGCTGCTCGGACATTTTACTGAAATCAACACTTTTTCTATCAATACGCGGCGGGGTTCCGGTTTTAAATCTACCCAGTATGATACCCTGCTCTTTTAAACTATCCGATAGACGCGCGGATGGGAATTGGTTGCCCGGACCACCTTCATACATCAGGTCACCTACTATAATGCGTCCCTTGAGATACGTTCCGGAAGTAATTACCACCGCCTGGCATTGAAAGCGCGCTCCGGTACGGGTAACTACTGCAGATACCTGTCCATCCCGGCTTTCCACTTCTTCTATCTCGGCCATTATAAGATGCAAGTTTTCCTGCTGTAAAAGGGTCTTTTTCATCTCCCGATGGTATTCATGCTTGTCCGCCTGCGCCCGCAAAGATTGCACAGCCGGCCCTTTACCGGTGTTAATTACCCGCATTTGAATACTGGACTTATCTATATTGACTGCCATCTCTCCGCCCAGAGCATCTATTTCCCTGACCAATTGAGCCTTGGCTGGTCCCCCAATCGAAGGATTACACGGCATCAATCCAATGCCCTCCAGACTCAAAGTAGCCAGCAGCGTCTTACACCCCATCCGCGCCGCTGCCAGTGCCGCCTCACACCCAGCATGCCCGGCCCCTACCACCACAACATCATAACTACCTGCCTCGTAAATCATCTAAACCTCCAAAATTTAATTATTAAAAGTGAACAAGGGGACGGTTCCCCTGTTCACTTTTTCTATTTCCCTATGCAAAAATCGTGGAATATACGATCTATTATATCCTCTTTTAGAGCTTTTCCGCTTAGCTCACCCAAACAATCCAGAGCTCCCCATATGTCTACCCCCAGACAGTCCAACGGCACCTCGCCCATAGCCTCCAGCGCCGATTCAGCATGGGTTCGGCTTTCCAACAGAGCCTGTTTTTGCCGCAGGTTAATCATTATCTCCATGCCATCCTGAATAAATTCCCCGCCTAATACCATGGCCTCAATCGCCATTTCCAACTCATTTAATCCGGTATCTTCCCTAACTGAAGTGCGAATCAGCCTTAGACCCCGGAACTTATCCTCCAACTCAGCCGAGCTGATTTCTTTATCCACAAGGTCTTCCTTGTTAACCAGGACAATTATTTTTTCAGCCGGAATAGTATTAAAAATATCCATATCTTCAAGGCTGATGCCTGCCCCGAAATCCAGTACGAAAACCACCAGATCAGCCTTATGAATAACCTCTCGGGATCTTTCTACGCCAATTTTCTCCACCAGGTCTTCAGTGCTTCTAATTCCAGCCGTATCCATAACCTTCACTGGAATCCCGCGAATATTTATATATTCTTCAATTACATCCCGGGTAGTACCCGGGATCTCAGTAACAATTGCCCTTTCCTTCTGTGCCAGGGCATTTAGCAGACTAGATTTGCCCACATTGGGCTTGCCGCAAATAGCCATCTCTATACCATCTCTATATATTTCCGCCCGCCTTCCCGCTGTCAGCATCTGCTCGAATTTAGCTATAATCCCCTGCAAAACCTCCCGCGCTTGTATCTGATCAAAATCTCCCACTTCCTCAGGGAAATCCAAACTAGCCTCCAGCATGGCGTTAAGATGCAGCAATTGCTCTTCTATCTCAGCAATAATTTGTCCCTGTTTGCCTTCCAGTTGCTGTACCGCCAGCCTTAGCCCGCGTTCCGTCTTAGCTCTAATTATATCAATAACCGCTTCCGCCTGACTCAATTCCAGCCGGCCATTCAAAAAAGCCCTTTTTGTAAATTCTCCCGGTTCAGCCAAACGTACCCCCTGCTCCAAACACCTCTGAAGGCAGCGCCTTAATACCAGGCTACCCCCGTGGCAATTTATTTCGACCAGGTCCTCCCCAGTATAACTATGAGGAGCCCGCATCACACTGACCAACACCTCATCAATCTTCTCTCCGCTGCTTCCCATTATCCAGCCTAAGTTAAGGGAAAAGTTTTTGCGTTCTGTTAATTCAAAGCCCTCCTGGTAAGGCATGAAAACCTTCCCCACCAGCTCAATAACTCCCGAGCCGCTTAACCGTATAATCCCAATCGCACCCTCGCCGGGCGGGGTAGATATAGCCACAATAGGATCATTTATCATTTACACTACTCCATACAAGTTTTTATCATAATCTTACCAAATACCCTGTCCCTATACACATACTTATTATATAAACTTGTTTTGCGTACGAAGAACTGACACTAATTCAAGTTTCGCAGCAGACTAATTATGCACAGCAAGAAGGAAACGCATTTAGACGCGGATATATTTGTTGAAGCAAGTAGGAACTGTTAGGGGTTGACAAGGGGACGGGGTTGTTGACACCCCAACCGGCATCATAGGGGGTGTCAACAACCCCGTCCCCTTGTCAACCCACCCAGCTTTCAGAAAACCCGAAAGACCAGCCCCCGGTTAATTCACATCCATCGCAGCCAACTGAGGGACGTTCTTTTTGTTTGGCACTTCAAAAGCTCAAGTCAAACAAAAAGAATGTCCTTCTGTTGGCTGCTTTACCCAGCTCCTAGAAAATAACAATACCGGTCCCCTTAACGCGAGTAATTGAAAGACATTAGTTAAATCGTGTCGTGAACTTGAACCAAAAAGCCAACAAAAAGAACGTCCCTCTGTTGGCTCCTGAATTGCTAATTTTGTTAATCGCCATTAAGCTTAGCTGCTCCCTATAACTAAAAAAATAGGCCCTTGCGGGCCTATTTGCTATTTTTTCAACGATATGACTACTTTGCGGTTAGGTTCGTCTCCCATGGAGTAGGTTGAGATCTGGGGGTCTTCTTGAAGTACAGTATGTACTATTCTTCTCTCCTGTGAGCTCATGGGGCGCATCACTACATTTTTCTGGGTACTCTTGACCTTATCCGATAACCTTAATGCCAGCGACTCCAGTGACTCTTCTCTTTTCTTGCGGTAATCTTCAACATCAAGAACTAACCTTACTTTCTCATTCAGCTGGCGATTAATTATTAAGCCCGCTATATACTGCAGTGAATTTAAAGTTTCTCCTTTACGTCCGATCAATAGCCCCATGTCATTACCTACAATGTTAATTCGAACCGTCCCATGATCTGCTTCTACTTTATTGATCTGATAATCAATTTTCATTTTTGTCAGGATCTCGTCTACTACTTTACGGGCATGCTCTTCGGGAGTTGCTTTTATCGTTACTCTGACTACCGCCGGCTTATTGCCTATGAAACCTAGCAGTCCTTTACTTCCTTCTTCAACAACCTCTACCACAACCGCTTCAATATCACAGCCCAGCTCATCAAGCGCGGCTTTTACGGCCTCATCAACGCTTTTTGCCCTTTTTTCTATCGTTTGGACCTGCATTATTCTCTTTTCCTCCTTTGTCCCTCCCTGCGGCCTGTGTCTTACTGCTATCCTCCTTTTTTAAAGGAGGGTCAGTATTTTCCTGCAGATCTACCTGCACTCCTGTTCCAGCAGTAACAACGGTTATTTGCCGATTTACATATAACTGTTGTAAAATTCCCAGTATATTAAACACTACCCAATATAAAGGTAGTCCAGCCGGCATCTTATAGGCAATCCAAGCCATGAAGAGCGGCATAAAATACAACATGCTTTTTTGGGTGGGATCATTACTATCTACCATAGATATTTTCTGTTGGATAAAGGTGGTGACAGCCGCTAAAATGGCTAGGATAAAATAGGGATCGGGATTACCAATATTGGGTATCCATAAAAACCCTGCATGTGCCTCATTTACAAATTTAAAATTAAAAAGTGATTGATAAAAAGCAATAAAAATAGGCATCTGTATAAGCAGAGGCAGGCACCCACCTAAAGGGCTCACCCCATTTTCCTTATATAACTCCATCATCTTTTGCTGCATTTTTTGTGGATCTTCTTTATATTTCTCTTGGATATATTTTGTTTTCGGTTGAATTTCCTGCATACCACGCATAGAATGCATCTGTTTCTGAGTTAAGGGGAACATCGCCAATTTAATGGCAATAGTCATTAAAATAATGGCCAATCCATAATTGGGTATCCCTATTTGAACAGTTAATCCATACATGATATTAATAACGCTAGCAAACCAGTGAACAAAAGTCTGCCACAAATTATAACCCTGCTATCAAAATTTTATCTGGATAGCAGGTGTCACCTCCTTAGTTTTAAACAGTTATTTCCTAATAATAAGCTATCTAGGAGCAAATCAGCATCCCTGTGGACTAAGGTACTGGATCATACCCACCCGGATGAAACGGATGACATCTACTTATTCTTTTGACGGTCAACCATCCTCCTTTAATTGCGCCATACCTGGCAATAGCTTGCAGTGCATAATTGGAACAGGTCGGGTAGAAACGACAAGAAGGTCGCTTAAAAAAGGTTAACTTTTGATAGCCTTTTATTAAAAATATAAAAATATTTTTCAATCCGATCGGGCCTTCTTCATAGCGATCATAAAATCCTTTTCTATCAAGGCAAAGGTGGTATCTTTAATGTTATAGCGAGCAACTATTACAATGTCATTACCGCTTTTGATCCCATCCCAGTTTTTTTGGATGATAGCTCTAATTTGCCTTTTGGTCCGATTTCTGACCACGGCATTACCTACTTTTTTAGAACATACAATTCCAAACCGACTGTAGGGTAAATTATTGGACACCACAAATACAATTATATACTTACCTGGTATTTTTTTACCAATCTTATATATATAATTGTACTCTGCTTTGGTATTTATTCTATAATTTTTATTCAGCATCCAGTGTCCTTCTAAACGGTATTTATTTCTGCCCTTACTATATAAAAGATAATACTTCTCCTGTGGTCTCTAAAAGGTAAAATAAAAGGTCGCTAAAAACGACCTAAGCAGAAAGCGTCTTTCTTCCTTTTTTTCTTCTTAACGCCAGTACTCTTCTTCCACCGGAAGTCGACATTCTCTTTCTAAAGCCGTGTACTTTTTTTCTCTGTCTTTTATTCGGTTGATATGTTCTTTTCATTATTAAGTAGCCTCCCTTAATTTTTCCAGTACTTTATAATTATATTTACAAAACCGTGGTCCTGTCAAGATTCAGTGCCTTTCTAAATACTTCTAATTATTTATAAGATCTGCTATTATTATACTATATTTGAAATTTTGCTACCTTATAGGCTTGTATTAAGCCCTTTTTTTATATAATATTGGATCTTGTCCAGATATCCACAAGTAATTCACTTATCCACCGTGGTTTTTTTCCACAAATCAACAGGAGGCTTTCTAAATGTCCTATGATTATGATTATATAGCGGTCTGGGATAAAGTTCTGCAGAACATCCGTACCGAGATCGGCTCAACCAGCTTCGATATTTGGTTCTCAATGGTCAAATATAATACCTGCCGCAATGAAAAAATTTACATCAGCGTTCCTAATACCCTTACTAAAGAATGGATAGAATCTCGCTACCTGGAGAATATGCAGAAAACTTTCCGTGATCTGACTAAACAAGATATCTCTTTAATACTTACTACTGAACCTATTGAGAAAGACGCATATATATCGCCTTTAAATTCCAAGTACACTTTTGATACTTTCGTAGTGGGCAATAGCAACCGTTTTGCTCATGCTGCCTGCTATGCTGTGGGTGAAACTCCTTCGCGAGCCTATAACCCCTTATTTATATATGGTGGGGTAGGTTTGGGGAAAACTCATCTTATGCAGGCCATCGGACATCGTATTTTATCTAATAATCCTAAGTATTCGGTTATGTATGTTTCCTCTGAGCAGTTTACCAATGAGCTGATAGGTTCGATTAAGGATGATAATACCCCTGGTTTCCGCAACAAATACCGCAACATAGACGTATTATTGATTGACGATATTCAATTCCTGGCTGGTAAAGAACGCACCCAGGAGGAATTTTTCCATACCTTTAATACTCTTTATGAAGCCAATAAACAATTAGTTATATCCAGTGATCGGCCCCCGCGTAATATTCCAACTCTGGAAGACAGGTTACGGTCGCGTTTTGAATGGGGCTTAATTACTGATATACAAACTCCGGACCTGGAGACACGTATTGCTATTCTAAGGAAAAAAGCTCAGTCAGATAATTTTAATATTCCCTATGATGTGCTGGATTATATCGCAAATTATATAGATTCCAATATTCGTGAATTGGAAGGGGCTCTGGTAAGGTTGGTAGCCTTTGCTACCATCAATAACAAACCTCTTAATATGACCACCGCTACGGAAGCGCTAAAGGATATCCTGCCTCCTCCCGGACCTAAACTTATTACTATTGAATGTATCCAGAAAGCAGTCTGTAAATTCTATGGTCTGGATATATCTGAAATGTTATCTAAGAAGAGAAATAAACAACTGGTTGTACCGCGCCAGGTAGCTATGTTTTTATGCCGTCGGCTTACAGATGCATCGCTGCCTTTGATCGGCGATCAGTTCGGGGGTCGTGACCATACCACGGTTATGCATTCGGTAGATAAAATTAATCGGGAAGTCAGTGAGCAGGCAGAATTAGCTATTGCTGTTGAGCAGCTTTGTAAACAGATAGACCCATCTTATAGTGGTTAATGGGACAAGTTGTCAACAGCCTTGTTAGAAGCCTTTAGCACCCGTTCTGTATAAGCTCAGAGTGCTTGTCCACACTTTACACACTACTACTACGGTTACGGCTATATTTTTTAAAATATAAATTAAGAAAAGAGGACGGAGGTCTGCAGATGAAATTAAACATAGAAAAAAGGGAGCTTTCAGCTCTAACAACTATGGTCTATCGGGCCGCATCCAATAAAAATGCCATTCCGGTACTTTCTGGGTTATTACTGGAACTCTCTCGGGAAAAGGGTCTTACCATGACCGCTACCGATATGGAAATAGGTATTCGTGCCAGTACTACCAATGTAGACATAATAGAAGAGGGCAGCGTTCTGTTAAACGCTAACTATTTTGCGGATTTTATTAAACTGCTGCCGGATACATTTATATCTATGGAATTAAATACCACAACCTCCAAGCTCAATATCAATTACGGACGCTCCTCGGGAAATATTAATATATATCGTGAACAGGACTACCCCGAGCTGCCTATTCAAAAAATGGAATATAAATTCAGTCTGCAGCAAAACGTATTGAAAGAAGCACTGCGCAAAACCGTCTTTGCCGCTGCAGCTAATCATTTTCGTCAGGTTTTTACCGGGGTGCTCTTCGATATTCAGGAAAACGGACTGCTTAAAATAGTTGCCTCAGATACTCATCGTCTGGCCTACTATAACTGCACTCTGCCTGAAAATACCCCCGAACCATTTAAATTTGTTATTCCCATCCGTACCGTTAATGAGTTATTACGGTTTTTGGATGACAGTGAAGATCTTATAAAAATTGCTATTTCTGATAATAATGCTATCTTTTATAAAGATGAGTTTCTGCTTCTTTCTCGTTTGATAGAAGGACAGTATCCCAATTACGAACAGGTCATACCTGCTAATTTCGTCAGCCACTTAAATATTAAAACTCATACTCTGGCTACCAGTTTAGAAAGAGCCAAGATTTTGCCCAGCGATGACAAACTCAAAATTCAACATATGCAGCTCTATTTCCAGGACGAAGAAGTTCGTATAAATTCATATTCTGAGGCGATGGGTGAAATAGTAGAAGTAATCGATGATATTAATATAACTGGTGACCAGGAATTAAAAATAGTTTTCAATACCAATTACTTCTTGGAAGCAGTAAAAATATTCGATCAGGAATGCGAAAATGTTTGTATAGATTTTTCCGGTTCATTTGGACCAGCAATGATGAAAAACCCTGCCAAAGACAATTATTTATATATATTGGTTCCCATGCGTACTAACAACTAGGGAGTAGGCCGGTCTGGATTGAAAATCAGCAAATTAACGATCAGTAATTTCAGAAACTTAAAAAGAATAGATTTTAATCCTGACAACGGTATGAATATATTTACCGGTGATAATGCTCAGGGTAAAACCAACCTGCTGGAAGCCATCTATGTCCTCTCAGCAGGTAATTCTTTTCGGGCCAGCAGTGACCAGCAGTTGATAAAACATGGAACCTCTCAATACCAGATCAAAGCAGGCTATAAATACAATGAGCGGATTTTTGAGTCCAGCTTGACTTTTGACAGTAGAGGTAAAAACTTTGCTATAAATAATAAAAAAGTACCGCCGAGTCATCCTGATCGCTTAAAAGTGGTATTATTTAATCCAGATGATTTATTTTTAATTAAGGGCTCACCGGGTAAAAGAAGGGCTTTTTTAGATTTTATTCTGCAACAGCTATCCAGTGATTACAGTTATAGCCTGCTTAATTATGTTAAAATTTTGAAAAAAAGAAATTTTATTTTAAAAAAAGAGCAAACTAATAACCAGAGTTTTGCAATAATTAACCAACTTTTTATAGAAAGTGCTATAAAAGTAATAATTCAGAGGATTAATTTTGTAAATATCATTGACGAGTTGGCCGGACCGCTTTTTTCAGAAATAAATGCGGGTGAAAATAAATTAAAAATTAGATATGCGCTTTCATTTCCTGTGGATAATGATAAAATAAATCTGAATATTTTATCGAGCTGCCTAAATGAGCAGATGGAAAAAAAGTGTGAAGATGAAATAAAGCGTAAGCAATCCCTGGTTGGTCCTCATTTGGATGATATAAATTTCTATCAGGATGGAAGATTAGCAAGAATATTTGCTTCTCAGGGACAACAGCGCAACATGGTTATCTGTTTAAAACTTGCCGAGGTATATGCTTTCAAAAGAGTTAAAGGCTATTATCCGGTTTTTTTACTAGATGAAGTACTGGCAGAATTAGATGAAAACAGAAGGTTTTTACTGCTTGATCACCTTAAAAAGGCTAAATTTCAATCCTTTTTGAGTTCAGTAAATTTCAAGCCTGACGAAGATCTAAAAGAGGCTATATTTTATGTTAAAGAAGGCCAACTAATGGGAAAGGAGTTGTAATAATGTATATTCACCTGGGAAGCGACGTTGTTATATCGGCGCAAAATGTTATTGCTATATTAAACATGGAAGAACCATTATCGGCTGATCTGCAAGACATAATAGATATTGCCACGGTGGAGAGAAAATTGATAAATATAAGTGATAAAGAAAAGAATAAGGCGTTGGTTGTCTGTCAGGAAAATGTCTATATTTCTCCTATATCCTCTAATACCCTGTACAAGAGGGCCAATAATTATTACAAGGAGCTTTAATTTATGAGCAAGAGTGAACAAGCTTATAATGCCTCTGATATACAGGTCCTGGAAGGGCTGGAGGCGGTACGTAAAAGACCGGGCATGTATATAGGCTCAACCGGACCCAAAGGCCTGCATCACCTGGTTTATGAAATCGTGGACAATAGTATAGACGAATCAGTCGGCGGCTATTGTAATAAAATTGAGGTTTTTATCCACCCGGATAATAGCATCACCGTCAAAGATAACGGTCGAGGCATTCCTGTGGATACCCATCCATTAATGGGCATTCCGGCGATTGAAGTTATAATGACCACTCTGCATTCAGGCGGTAAATTCGGAGGAAGCGGTTATACCATATCCGGTGGTCTGCATGGCGTGGGTCTTTCAGTGGTTAACGCCCTTTCATCCCGCATGACTGTAGTAGTCAAAAGAGATGGCCATAGTTATAAACAGGAGTATGAAAGAGGTAAGCCGGTCAGCGAACTGCAGACCATGGGTGAATCCAAAGAAAACGGCACCAGTATTTATTTTGTTCCTGATCCGGAAATATTTGAAGAAATTGTGTTTGAAAGAGACATACTGGTGCAGCGCATTAGAGAATTGTCCTTTCTAAATAAAGGTCTGCAAATAGAATTTACTGATCAAAGAGATCTGGAAGGCTATAGCCGCCAATTTAATTCTAATGGTTTAAATGACTTTGTTACTTACATAAATAAAAACAAAGAAGCCGTTAATGATGAACCTATCTATTTTGATGTCAAAAAAGAAGATGTAGTAGTAGAAATTGCCATTCAGTATAATAATGGTTACAGTGAAAACATCTATTCTTTCGCCAATAATATACGCACCCAGGAGGGTGGTACCCATGAGGTCGGTTTTAAAAATGCACTCACCCGGGTAATTAATGAATACGCCAGGAAAAACGGTACCCTAAAAGAAAACGATGCTAATCTGGCCGGGGAGGATATCCGGGAAGGAATCGCTGCTATCATCTCGGTACTGGTTAAAGACCCCCAGTTCGAAGGACAAACCAAAACCAAGCTGGGCAATACCTATGTTCGAGGAGTAGTAGAAAGTGCGGTTTACGAGAATATAGAAGACTATTTAAACGAACATCCCTCCGAAGCCAAGAAAATTGTAGAGAAAGCCCTGTCAGCTCGCAGAGCACGGGAAGCGGCTAAAAAAGCTCGCGAACTAACCCGGCGTAAAAGTGCCCTGGAGTCAACCTCCTTACCAGGCAAACTAGCTGATTGCAGCAGTAAGGACCCAGCTGAATCGGAAATATTCATCGTGGAAGGAGATTCCGCCGGAGGCTCGGCCAAGCAAGGCCGGGATCGTCATACCCAGGCCATTCTGCCCCTGCGGGGCAAGATCTTAAATGTAGAAAAAGCCCGGTTGGATCGGGTACTGGCCAGTGAAGAGATACGTAATTTAATTACGGCTATGGGTACCGGCATCGGAGAGGATTTTGATATTAAAAAGGCCCGCTACCATAAACTATTTATTATGACCGATGCGGATGTGGATGGGTCCCATATAAGAATCCTTTTACTGACTTTCTTTTATCGCTATATGCGTGATTTAATAGAACATGGCTATATATATATTGCGCAGCCACCGCTTTATGGAGTAAAAAGAGGCAGTGAAATAAACTATTTTTATAATGATGCCGAGCTCAATAAGTTTATGAACCAAACCGATAAGAAGTATTCTATCCAGCGCTATAAAGGTCTGGGAGAAATGGATGCCGAGCAGCTCTGGTCTACCACTATGAACGTGGAAAATCGGGTTATATTACAGGTAACCATCGAAGATGCCATCCAGGCGGATGAAGTATTCTCGGATTTGATGGGCGATAGTGTCGAACCCCGCAAGGAGTTTATTCAGGCTAATGCCCGGTATGTGAATAATTTAGATATCTAGTACCAAGGGGGATATAAAGTTGGGACAAGATGACCTTAATAACAAAATAATACCGATAGATATTGAAAAAGAAGTACGGAAATCATTTCTGGAGTATTCGATGAGCGTTATCGTTTCGCGAGCTCTGCCGGATGTCCGCGATGGACTAAAACCGGTGCATAGACGAATACTCTATGCTCTGTATGATCAGGGTATGACCCATGAAAAGCCCCATAAAAAATCCGCAACCATAGTCGGTGAAGTTATGGGTAAATATCATCCGCATGGAGATCAAGCCATTTACCAGACCATGGTTAAATTAGCGCAAAATTTTTCCATGCGCTACCCGTTAATCGATGGGCATGGCAACTTTGGCTCGGTTGATGGAGATTCCGCGGCGGCCATGCGTTATACAGAGTCCCGCATGTCGAAAATAGCCGGGGAAATGGTCAAGGATTTGGACAAAGATACCATTGATTGGCGTCCTAATTATGATGATAGCCGCCAGGAGCCGGCAGTGCTTCCGGCAAGAATACCTAACCTTCTGGTTAATGGCTCAGCCGGTATAGCAGTTGGCATGGCTACCAATATGCCGCCCCATAACCTTTCTGAGGTAGTGGATGCGCTTAAAATGTACATAGACGACCCCGAGGTTAGTCTGGATGATTTAATGACGGTTCTGCCTGGACCGGATTTTCCTACCGCCGGCATCATGGGTTCCAATGGTATTCGTAAGGCTTACGAAACTGGCCGGGGAAGCATTAAAGTCCGTGCCCGTTATGAAATTGAAGAACGCAAAAGCGGAAAAAATGCCATTATTATTACCGAGATACCTTACCAGGTCAATAAGGCCCGGCTGGTGGAAAAAATCGCGGAACTGGTTCGCGATAAGAAAGTGGACGGAATAGTTGATCTGCGCGATGAGTCTGCCCGCAAGGGAATGCGCGTGGTTATAGAGGTACGGCGGGATGTAAATATCAATGTGCTGGTTAATAACCTTTTTAAACACACCCAGCTGGAAGATAGCTTCGGTATTAACAACCTGGCCCTGGTTAATGGGGAACCCAAAACCCTAAGCCTTAAAAACATGTTACAGTATTATGTAGAGCATCGCCAGGATGTAATCACCCGCAGAACCATACATGACCTTAAGCTGGCTCAGGCCCGCAAACATATTGTGGAAGGCTTGCAAATAGCCATCGATAATTTAGATGAAATAATTAGCCTGATCCGGTCCTCTAAAGATAGGGAGCAGGCCCGTAATGGATTAATTGAGCGTTTTGCATTGTCCGAACTGCAGGCCAATGCTATCCTGGATATGCGTTTCGCCCAGTTAACCGGATTGGAAAGGTCCAAATTAGAGGATGAGTACCAGGAACTGTTGGCCCGCATAGCCGATTTTGAGGATATACTCGCCAACCCTGAAAGAGTACTCAATATGATCAAAGAAGACCTCGACGAAATAAAAGCCAAATACGGTGACAAAAGGAGAACTGAAATTAATTACGAAAGCGCTGATTTCGATGAAGAAGACTTTATTGAAGATCACGAGGTGGTAATTACCCTCAGCAACCGTGGCTATATCAAACGCCAGCCGCTGGACACGTATAAGGCCCAGAAACGCGGTGGCAAAGGTATCAGCTCTACCAATACCAGGGCTGAGGATTTTGCTCTGGACGTATTGGTTACCGGCGTTTTAAACCATGTACTGTTCTTTACCAATCAAGGCAGGGTCTTTTCCTCCAAAGCCTATCATATCCCAGAGTCCTCCCGTCAGGCTAAAGGACAGGCGCTGGTTAATATCATGGAACTAAGACCTGAGGAAAAGGTAAGTACGATAGTCTCGGTAAAGGTTTTTGACGAGAAAAGACATCTGCTGATGGTTACCCGGCGGGGTACGGTAAAGAAAGTAGCTCTGGACTGCTTTAGCAATATAAGAAAATCGGGTCTAATAGCTATAAATCTGACCGAGGGCGACGAATTAGTAGGAGTATTACGCGTAGACGAAAATGATAAGGTTATGCTGGTTACTTCCTACGGACAATCCATAAGCTTTGATGAAGCGCAGGTACGTCCTATGGGCAGAACTGCAGCTGGAGTCAGAGGCATCAACCTGAGCCGCAACGATTTTGTAATCGGAGCGGACAAATATCGCCATGAAGCCGAGGCCGTTTTGGTCACTGTAAATGGCTATGGAAAAAGAACTCGATTAGAAGAGTTTAATATCCAAAATCGCGGTGGTAAAGGGTTAAAAACCATAGATGTAAATAATAAAAATGGCCCGGTAGTAGGATTTAAAGTTGTTAAGGAAGATGAAGAGGTGGTTATCCTCACCAGTGAGGGACAGATTATTCGTCTGGAAACCGAGGATATATCAACTCAAAAAAGATACTCCCGAGGTGTAGTGGTAATGAGAATGGCTGAAGGAGACAGCATAGCTGCGGTAGCCCGTTTTAAGACAGAAAAAGAAGAGTAGACATCAACAGAGTGAGTAAAAAATACCAAGATACAAGGTCAAATTAGTTTGTGGAGGTAAGTGATTATGGTGGAAAAGGGCACATTCAACGTAAAGTCAGGGTTAGCTCAGATGTTAAAAGGTGGCGTTATAATGGACGTTACTACTCCTGAGCAGGCCAAAATAGCGGAAGCAGCAGGTGCCTGTGCAGTTATGGCTTTGGAAAGAGTTCCTGCTGACATCAGAGCTACGGGCGGAATTGCCCGCATGGCCGATCCCACAGTTGTATTAAAAATCATGGAAGCAGTTACCATCCCCGTTATGGCAAAATGCCGGATAGGGCATTTTGTAGAGGCACAGGTTTTAGAATCCCTGGGTGTTGATTATATCGATGAAAGCGAAGTGCTTAGCCCGGCAGATGATAAATACCATGTCAATAAACACGACTTCAAGGTACCCTTTGTCTGTGGTGCTCGTAACCTGGGCGAGGCTCTGCGCCGTATCGGTGAAGGTGCGGCCATGATTCGTACCAAAGGCGAACCTGGAACCGGTAATGTAATCGAAGCAGTTCGGCATATACGCCAGGTTAATGATGAAATCCGCTGGATAAGTAATTTGCCTGCCGAGGAATTAATGACCGCAGCCAAGGATCTCCAAGCTCCCTACGAACTGGTATTGGAGGTAGCTCGACTAAAAGCCCTGCCAGTGGTGAACTTTGCGGCCGGCGGAATAGCTACTCCGGCAGATGCTGCGCTGATGATGCAGCTAGGTTGTGATGGAATATTTGTGGGATCTGGTATATTTAAATCAGGCGATCCAGCCCAGAGAGCCAAGGCTATCGTAGCTGCTACCACTTATTATAAAGATCCGGCTGTATTGGCGGAGGTATCTCGTGATTTGGGAGAAGCGATGGTAGGGATTAATATCGACACCATCAAGCCTGAGGAAAGGATGCAGGATCGTGGCTGGTAAAAAGATCGGCGTCCTGGCCTTACAGGGAGCCTTTATTGAGCATGAGCGGGCCATAAACAATTGTGGAGCCGTGGCCATACAGGTGCGTACTCCCGGGGAGCTTGAGCAGGTGGATGGTTTGATTATTCCAGGTGGCGAAAGCACCACTATTGGTAAATTAATGAAGAGCTATCAGCTGGACAGCGCAATAATAGAAAAGCACCAGCAGGGCATGCCTATATGGGGGACCTGTGCAGGGATGATTCTGTTAGCTCGGGAGATAGTGGAAATGGACCAGCCTATGCTGGGGCTAATGGATATAGCTGTAGTGCGTAATGGTTTCGGTCGTCAGGTGGACAGTTTTGAAACAGAACTGGATATTGATGGAATGGGCAAAGGCCGGGGGGTTTTTATACGTGCTCCCTATGTGCAAAAAGTCTGGGGAGAGGCGCATATTATGGCCTATTATCAGGATAAAATTGTAATGGTGGAACAAGCCAACCTTCTGGCGACAGCTTTTCATCCGGAATTAACCTTGGATACCAGTATACATGATTATTTCTTGTCAAAAGTCTGATTTAAACTTGCAAATCACTATTTGCTGTTATATAATTTAGCCCAAACTCAATAGATAGTGAGAGCGATGAAGGGGATTAGTATGAATCCGGGCTATGTAAGAGACCTGGTGGTTGGTGTGAACCAGGATAGTCTAATTCTGAATCCACCCCGGATGCAGACTGTAAAAGCAGTCACGGTGGTTCCGTTATAACCTTCGAGTGGGTGTAGATATACACCAACTAGGGTGGCAACGCGGGAAATACCTCTCGTCCCTGACCGGGACGAGGGGTTTTTGTATTTTAAGGAGGTTTTTTTGAAAATGAAGGGAGAACCATATTTGTTATTGCCCGGTCCAACCCCGGTACCAGAAAGAGTGGCGCGAGCCATGAACCGGCCTATGATTAATCACCGAGGAGCCGAGTTTAAGGGTATATTAGAGGATGTTGTAGCTGGTATAAAAAAGGTTTATCGTACCCAAGGTAATCTCTTGATTTATCCCGCCTCAGGTACCGGAGGTTTAGAAGCAGCAGTGGTAAATTTTATTTCCCCTGGAGACAAGGTCCTGGCTATCTCTATCGGGGTCTTTGGTGATCGCTTTGCTTCGATAGCGCGGCAGTTTGGGGCTGATGTGGAGACAATGAGTTTTGCTTGGGGAACTGGTGCCGATCCGCAAATGGTTAAAGAACGCTTGGGGAAGGACATTAATGGGGAAATAAAAGCTGTTTTTATTACCCACAATGAGACCTCGACCGGAGCTTATAACGATATAAAGGCTATCCGTGAGGCGATGGGAGAGCATCCGGCTCTGTTGATCGCAGATGCAGTCAGCGGCCTGGCTGCGATAGAGTTAAGAATGGATGAATGGAAGTTGGATGTGGTGGTCAGTGGCTCTCAGAAAGCGTTCATGATTCCGCCAGGCTTAAGTTTCTTGGCATTTAGTGATAAAGCCTATCAGGCTTATTTGAATAATAAAAACAGCAAATATTACTGGGATTTAGATGAAGGAATTAAATACCTCGAAAAGGGGCAAACCCCCTTTACCCCGCCTATTTCCTTGTATTATGGACTGCAGGAAGCCCTGCGCATGATGGAAGAAGAGGGCCTGGATAATGTTATTGCTCGCCACAAGGGCTATCGGGATATGGTTCGAGCTAGTGTCAAAGCTATGGGGCTGCAGTTATTCACTAGTGATGACTATGCTTCATCTGCAGTTACCGCGGTAATTGCGCCCGAAAGCATAGGAGCTAACCCAATCCGCAATTATATGCAGGAAGAATTCAATATTATCCTGGCCGGGGGCCAGCAAAAATTGGACAATGTGACTTTCAGAATAGGTCATCTGGGATATGTCCGGGAACTGGATTTATTATCTGTGTTGGCAGCTCTGGAAATGACCTTGATTAGTTTTAATTATCCGCTGGAATTAGGGAACGGTTTACGGATAGCGCAGCAAGCCATACTAGATTTGCATAAGAAATAAAGCGTATGCGAAAGGAGAATGACGAGTGGAGAAGAAAAAAGTAATTGTAAGTGAGAGAATAGCTGAGGAAGGATTGGAGCTGCTTAGAAGAGATCTGGAAGTAGACTTTCGAGATGGTATCTCCAGGGAAGAATTATTGGCCGTCATTGATCAATATGATGCCCTGATTGTAAGATCTGTTACCCAGGTTGATGAGGAACTGATTCAAAGAGCCACCCGCCTCAAAGTAGTTGGAAGAGCCGGAAATGGTATCGACAATATTGATGTGGATGTTTGTACCCGTCATGGCATTATTGTTGCCAATACTCCGGACAGCAACACCATATCAGCCGCCGAGCAGACCATCAGCTTATTGCTGTCCTCAATGCGCAATACAGCCTGGGCCAATGATGTACTGAAGGCTGGAACCTGGGATCGTAAACCTTTCCGGGGTACTGAGTTGTATGGAAAAACCGTAGGCATAGTCGGGCTGGGCCGGATTGGGTCCATGGTTGCTACCCGCCTGAAAGCCTTTAATATGCAGGTAATTGCCTATGATCCCTACATTGCCGATGAGCGTTTTGAAAGGTTCGGGGCTGAAAAAATGGATACCCTGGAAGAACTGATTCAAGCAGCCGATATAATTACCGTGCATACCCCCCGCAATGAAGAAACCATGCACATGATAAATGAGCAGACCCTGGCAGTTGCTAAAGACGGGGTGGCGCTGATAAACTGTGCCCGGGGCGGAATAATCAAGGAAACTGCTTTAATAGAGGGCCTGGAAAAAGGCAAAATTTCTAGTGTAGGGATGGACGTTTTTGAGAAAGAGCCAGCTATCAATAATCCGCTTTTCAGCTATCCCCGCGTGGTTTGCACCCCGCATCTGGGTGCAGATACCTATGAAGCTCAGAAGCGAGTTGGGGAGAATATAGCCGAACAAGTAGTCCTGGCCCTTAGAGGCGGAATTGTTCCCAATGTGGTGAACCTGCCCAGCGTTCTAAGTGAAGAATTAGATTATCTGCGCCCCTATATCACTTTGGCGGAAAAAATGGGCAATATCTATTATCAGTCAGAAAAATCGGCTATAAGTCGGGTTGAGATTACCTACAGCGGACCTATCACCATTAATGAAACCGAGATGTTGACGATTGGCTTTTTGAAAGGCCTATTAGAGCCAGTATTATGGGAAAAAGTCAATTATGTTAATGCGCGGCTGATGGCCGATGAGAGAGGCATTAAAGTCTATGAGCGCAAAGAGGATCAAAGCCCCAAGAGATACAAAAATCTATTAAACATTAAAATATTTAACCATGATCACGAGATGGAACTAAGCGGAACCGTTTCCCGGGCCAGAAATCCTCTCCTGGTTGAGATCAATGGCTATGAGACGGAAGCCGATCTGGATGGTTACGTGCTGATGCTGCAGAATGAAGACCGTCCTGGAGTGATCGGACCATTGACCACCGCCTTGGGTGAAGCCGGCGTTAATATCGCCACCATGAAAGTAGCCCGCAAGACCAAGGGGGAAACGGCTATAATGATTCTAAATGTGGATAACAAAATAGAAGACGATATCCTGCAAAGACTGATGAAAATAGATGGCCTCATAGGTGTCCCAAAATTACTGCACTTTTAAGTGAACGAAGAGAACATCAGAAGTACAGAGTGCTTCATTTCTAAGTGTGCAACGGATAGGACCGGAAACGCGGATTACGCGGATATTATTATTAAATTAGCCAGGATTGATACATCTGGTATCAATCCACAAGGTTAATTATCCGACGGGTATTGATTGTTCGACAAATCTGGCGATTAATGTTGCCGCGCAATCCGGGTTGATATAGCTTCAAAATAATACTAGGACATTACTGATAAAGTGTGTTCATGTACCCTCAAAGGAGGTTTTTAAATGTTAGATGCCAAAATGATCAGGGCCAATCATGAACAAGTAGAAAAAGCTATGCAGAATAGAAACATGCCTGGAGCACTGGATAATTTTCTTAACCTGGATGAAGAAAGACGTAAAATCTTAACCCGGGTAGAAGAAATAAAGAGCTTTCGCAATAAGGCCTCCCAGGAGGTTGGTGCTCTCAAGAAGCAAGGTCAGAATGCCGATGAACTGATGGAGAAAGTCCGGCAGGTAGGCCAGGAAATAAAAGACCTGGACGACCAACTAAAAATGATAGAATCAGATCTGGAGAAGATATTGCTCAACATACCTAATATTCCTCATCAATCTGTGCCGGTGGGAGAAGACGAAACCAGTAACCTGGAAGTTAGACGCTGGGGCGAACCCCGCCATTTTGAATTCGAAGCCCAGGCCCATTGGGATATAGGCCCGAATCTGGATATACTCGATTTTGAGCGCGCGGCCAAATTATCCGGAGCCAGATTTACCGTTTACAAAGGTTGGGGAGCTAGGCTAGAGCGTGCGGTAATAAACTTCTACCTGGATATCCACACCGGCGAGCATGGTTATCAGGAAGTTTTCCCGCCTTTTATGGTAAATGCTGAATGCATGGTGGGAACCGGACAGCTGCCCAAATTTGCCGATGATATGTTCAAGCTGGAGGGCCGGGACATGTATATGGTTCCGACTGCGGAGGTGCCTTTAACCAACCTCTACCGGGAAGAAATTATCGATGGTCGGCAATTACCCCTGTACATGACCGCCTACACCGCCTGCTTCCGTGCTGAAGCTGGCTCACATGGCCGAGATACACGGGGAGTTATTCGTCAGCATCAGTTTAACAAGGTGGAGCTGGTCAAAATAGTAGCCCAAGATGATTCCTATACCGAGCTGGAGAAACTGACTAATAATGCCGAAAGAGTCCTCCAGCTGCTGGAGCTGCCTTACCGGGTAATGCTGTTAAGTACTGGAGACATGGGCTTTTCTTCCGCCAAAACTTATGATATAGAAGTATGGATGCCCAGTTATATGGAGTATAAAGAAATTTCCTCGTGCTCCAATTGTGAAGACTTCCAGGCTCGCCGGGCTAATATCCGCTATCGGCCTGCCCAGGGAGAGAAAGTCCAGTATGTGCATACCCTGAATGGATCAGGAGTAGCCATAGGAAGGACCGTAGCTGCCATTCTGGAGAACTATCAGCAAGAGGATGGGTCGGTAGTAGTACCCAAGGTTTTAAGGCCCTATATGGGGGGGCTGGAGATAATTAAATAAGTTGGCTGCCAGGCCAACTTATTTGCCGTATCAAAAAGTATAACATTTCTAAATGTTGCACCTTCGGGTACTACAGATTTGACCTGAAGGTCAATATTAAGGTTGATAGGTAAGA
>CAZEDT010000047.1:6184-32537 GCA_964510795.1 uncultured Syntrophomonas sp. | reverse complement strand
CATTTCTGAATGTTGCACCCTTCGGGTATTACATATGCTCCCTGTGGTCGCAATTTAAGGAAAATAGGTAAGAAAACTCAGGCATCCGACGTCCAAGGATGGACTAGTGTCGCGGTGCCAAGGATGGCAAGGAGCGACCGCTGTCGCCTAAAGGCTCGGCGTAAGCCGAGTTTTCTTATAAGCCCATTAGTGGCTGGATTGATTTAATGCAGCATTGAAAAGCTAAAAGAAATAGCCGGGAGCTATCGACAAAGTTTGGCAGGTAAGATAAACCTGACAAAATGATATACTAAATAAATAGGAAAAATTCAAAAAGCCTTAAATTGAAAGGAGCAGCGATGTGAATAAGAAAAGATGGTGGGCTCTGGCCGTATTTATAGTTTTGTTAATTGTATGGGCAGTCAGCTCGCAAAAGAATCCACCTGAAGAAGTAGGAGGTGCTACTGGCTGGATGGCTTACGTAAATGCCGCCGAAAGTGGACAACCCTGGACGGTTCAGACTTATCGAGAGGGAAACGGTAAAGCCTTGGCATTGTTAAAATTAGAAGGTGTGATCGCGGAAAACCAGGCCGAGAGTCCCAGTGTCGCAGTGGGCTATAATCATCAAGCATTTCTCCGGCAGTTGGAGGAAGCATTTTCCCGGGAAGATATTAAGGGGGTCATCCTGCAGGTTAATTCACCTGGAGGTGGTGTTTATGAGAGTGATGAAATATATGCTCGTATTTTAGAACTTAAGTCAAAATATAAAAAACCCCTGGTAGTATATATGAGCCAGGAAGCCGCTTCAGGTGGTTACTACGTATCCATGGCCGCAGATAAAATTTATTCCAACCGCAATACCTTAACCGGATCGATCGGCGTTATCATCAGGACCTATAATTACAACCAGTTGGCCAAGAAAGTTGGCATTGAAGATGTTACCTTCAAAAGTGGAGCTCAAAAGGACCTCTTAAATCCGATGCGTCCGTTAAATGATCAGGAGAAGGCTATAATGCAGGAACTGGTAAATGAAAGCTATAGTTATTTTGTAGATGTAGTAGCCCGAGGCAGGCATATGGATCGCAACCAGGTCTTGCAGTTGGCCGATGGCCGGGTTTATTCAGGACTGCAGGCTAAAAAGCTGGGTTTGGTAGACGAGATTGGTGACCTGGATAATGCTATCGAAGGCGCTGCTCGTTTGGCTCAAACCAGTGATCCCAAGGTCTTCCTTTTCAGCAACCCTGAGCCCAATATCTTGAACTGGCTTATGTCAGTGCGTACACCGTCCATTGATCTCCTGGGGCTGAAAGAGCAAATGGATGAAGACAGTTCCCCGGCACTCATGTATATTGCCAATTAGTCTGAGGAGGATATTGCCATGACAGAACATGATGAGAAGGCCCTGGATCGGGAGAGCGAAGAAACCGAAGCTATAAATGAAAATCAAGGTCTACCAGGTGAAACGTCTGATACTAGCAGAATAGTTACTGCCCGACTGGCCAATGAGGAAAAAGTCGGGCTGGAATTAGAAGTAGATGCACAAAGACAATCATTGGCTAGCCCAGGCCCGGATACCGGCGTGACCATGTATCGGGCGGCAGGCTTTTGGATTCGCCTGTGTGCATTTATTATCGACTTGCTGGTCATTGGAGGCTTAAACGCAATTATATGGGAATTATTATTACCTGCTGGACCCAAGACCGGATTTATCAATGAAATTTTACATGTTAACGCCCTGTTTCTGGGTGTGACTGGAGCGCTTTACTTTATACTCATGACCCATTACTTCCAGCAGACCCTGGGAAAAATGATTGCCGGCATTAAGGTTATCCAACGCAGCGGAGAGCCTTTGAGCTGGATTACGGTCATTTTTCGCGAATTGGTGGCTCGCACTCTATCGCAAATCATGGGCCTTAACCTTGGCTACATTGTCTGCTGGTTCAATGCTGAAAAAAGATGTGTCCATGATCTCTTGAGCGATACCTGGGTAGTCTATGAAAAGACCCAGTCTGAACCAGGCTACATTGCAGTAAAATCGAGCCGCTCGTAATTAGCAAAGCCCGGCGTAACAGTTGCGGTTCTAATCACCCTTAATTTGCATGATCGTCTGCTTAGCAGGGAACAATAAAACGTAGCAGAAATGAAAGTGCAAATACGGAAAGGGGTGAATACTATGGGGGCATCCAAGATTACGTGTTCGGTAGAAAACTGTGCTTATAATGAAAAGCGCTACTGCAATGCGTCTGGTATTGAGGTAAACGCTATGGGTGATGGTTTAGCCCTGACCAGCGACGGCACCAGTTGTAAAACCTTTATAAGTAAAAAAGAATAAACTAAATAGAACAGCGCAAGAGGGAGTAGATTCTACGCCCTCTTAAAGCTTGCTCAAATTTATAGCTTGGGGAGGATCAGAGGAGTAGGAAGGATAAGGCAATTATTGAAATATATAAAAATAACGCTACTTGCTGCTGTATTAATATTGACGCTGGTACTAATTAAATCACAATTACCTGCCTTGACTACTTTTGCTCAGGAGGACTCAGAGTTATCCAGGGTGATTTATGTAATAGACAATCTAAATGATGAACTAATTACTCACGTTGATACCGGAGGAAAAAAGCTGGTAGCCCTAACTTTTGATGATGGTCCTGATCCATTATATACTCCTGAGGTCATGGAAATACTCAAGCTATACCAGATCAAGGCTACCTTTTTTGTAGTAGGAGAAAGTGTTGCGGCTCAATCGGAGCTGCTCCAGCAAGAGATTAAAGAAGGACACGAGATAGAAAATCATACCTACACCCATCCTGATTTAAGCCGGGAAAGTGATCTTCAAACTGCTGAGGAGATTCGTAGAACCGGGCAAGTTATATATGACATAGGAAAGATTAAAACCCAATATTTCCGACCTCCCAAAAAAATGTTTCGTCAAGAAACTATTCAAATAGCTAAAGTCAATGGCTATAAAACAGTATTGTGGACTATTTGTGTCGAAAACCATAAAACTAAAACACCTGAGCAAATGGCCCAAAGGGTCATAAATTCTACCCGTCCGGGTATGATAATACTAGCCCATGATGGAAGATTAGACCGCAGCCAGACGTTAGCCGCCTTACCGATGATAATTGAAGGACTTCAGGAGAAGGGCTATGAGTTTATTACTCTGAATGAATTGCTGAATACTCAGGTAGAAAAATAAAGTGAAGCCAGATTCCTAAATAAAAAAGGAACCTGGCTGTTTTATCGTATCAAAGCATAACATTTCTGAATGTTGCGCCCTTCGGGCATTACACATGCTCCCTGTGGTCGCGATTAAGGAAACACCCTCCGGGTACTACAGATTTGACCTGAAGATCAATATTAACATCCCCTTAGCAAAATGTTTCACGTGAAACATTTTCTTTCCCAATACAATAGATATCCATTTCTTGGACAAAGCCAGCCTTCTTAGTAAAATATCCGTCAAAAAAACCCAATGAGGCATGCAATAATTTATCCAATTTGTATAAGTGAGGTAATTATGTTAATTATATTAATTATGTTAATTATGGATTTTGCAAAAAGTCGACTTTCTTCTACATTTTTCTTTAGGGAAATAGTGGTAAGTAATACTGTAGTCTCTTTAAGTACTATATATGGATTCTAGATATATCCAAATATTTAAACTTATTCCCAAAAGTCCTAGGTAAATAGATCTAAATATTCTCATTGTTATATATTCAGGAAAGTTTATAATTCGGTATATAGCCAAATTTCTAAGGTTTATGAGCATCAAATACGATATTGATATATAAACTAAATATAACCATTCACATGGAATAAAATAGGACATATGGTCATGAATTATGGTATATATAGAGTTCCTTAAATGGGGGCAAATAATAGATGCAAAAAAAACCTGTGTTTGAACAAAATTATGAAGAGCTATTCAAACAGATTACTGAAAATATGTTAGATGTTATTGGGAAAACTGATGCTAATATGTGCTTTGATTATGTCAGTCCTTCTTATAAAAAAGTACTGGGCTATGATACAGATGAAATGTTGGGAGAATACGTCCTGAATTACGTCCATCCTGATGACTATCAAAATAGTTTAATGGGCATAACGAAATTAATCACCAACCAGGAATCCGAGCATATTGTACTCCGTCATCGACATAAGGATGGACATTACATATGGTTAGAAACAGTTGGAACGGCTTTAAATGAACAGGGAAATTTCAGCGGGAGCATTTTTGTATCCCGGGACATAACCGAACGTAAAAAAACCGAAGCTACTTTACGCAAGACTGAGTCGAATTACCAGGGTTTATTTAACTCCATGCAGGAGGGCTTTGCCCTCTGGGAAATTATTTGTGATGAAAATCAACAGCCAATGGATTATAAATTCCTGGATATTAACCCAACGTATGAAAGGACCACCCGAGTTTCCAAAGAAAAACTCATCGGTACCTTGATGTCAGAACAGAATTTCATCATAGAAGACTATTGGTGGAAGCTTTTTGAAGCGGTTGCTGTGAGCGGGCAGGCCCAGCAATATGAAGGTTACTTCAGTCATTTGAACACTTATTTTGAAGTGTTTGCCTTCCGACCTAATCAATGCAGTATAGCGTGTTTACTGGTTGATATTAGCCGGCGCAGGAAAGCTGAGATTGAGCTTGAAAATGAGAAGGAACGGTTGGCTGTTACTCTGGGTTCCATAGGTGAGGGGGTAATATCTACAGACGTAGATAGCCGAGTACTTTTTCTTAATCAAGTGGCGGCTGAGATATTGGGTTGGTCTCAGGAGAGTGCGGTTGGGCAGCATCTCAGTGACGTGCTTAACACGGTCGAACATATTTATATGAACACTCAATCCCATTCTGGTAGTTTAAGTGGTTTTATAGAATCACAAACCGCGGAGATAAATGATAATATGGTCTGTATTGTCAGGAATGGCGTGCGCAGGTACTTGGCCAACAGTGCTTCGCTCATTCGCGACCGGGATGGAAAAGATCTTGGAATGGTTATGGTCCTGCGGGACGTTACCGACAAAAAGCTGGCCGAAGAACAGATACAATACCTGAGTTATAATGACAAGCTTACCGGTGTGTATAATCGCGCTTATGTAGATGTTATTCTAGCAGAGTTGGAAAATGAAGAGCAGCTGCCTGTTTCACTTATTATGGGTGACGTAAATGGATTAAAACTCACCAATGATGTTTTTGGTCACCAGGAAGGGGATAGAATCCTGGTGAAGTTGGCGGAAATTATTAAAAAATGTTGTCGGGATAGCGACATAGTGGCCCGCTGGGGAGGGGATGAGTTTTTGATAATTCTCCCTCGGACCAATTCTGAGGTGGCCATAAAAGTATGTGAACGTATCGGGAAAAGCTGTCAGGAAGCCGGAGCTGATCCTATAGAATTGAGTATTGCCTTGGGAACAGCTACCCGGGAAGATTCACAGCAGAACATGGTAGAAGTGTTCAGGCTGGCAGAAGACCGGATGTACAGCAACAAGCTGCTGGCCAGCAAGTGCGCCCGTACCTCAATGATAGCTGGTTTACAGAAAACCCTTCGTGAGCATAGCCACGAAAACGAGGAACATACCAGTCGTTTAATGGATATGGCCGTGGAAATGGGAGTAGCTCTAAATCGAGATAAGACTGAGTTGGATGAACTGGCTGTACTGGCTTCACTGCATGATATTGGAAATGTAGCCATAGCCCAGGAAGTCTTGATGAAAGCGGATTATTTGGACGAAGATGACTGGGAGAAAATAAAAAAGCATCCTTTAATTGGCTACCGCATGGCCCAACTGATTCCCGAAATTAGTTCTATTGCCGAAGCCATCCTGGCTCACCATGAACGCTGGGATGGCTCCGGATATCCGCAAGGCTTGCAGGAAGAACAAATACCCTTCCTTGCCAGGGTATTTAGTGTAATTGACGCATATGATATTATGACCTATGGTTGTGTATATAAGGGAACTCTTACGCATGAAGCAGCTCTGGAAGAAATCCGCCGGGGAAGTGGTTCGCAATTTGACCCGGAAATAGCAGCGGCTTTTATTAAACTCAGGAATGCCAAACCATAAAATGGGGGTAGTTAATTGAGAAACAAAACAGTTCTGTTGGGCATAATCCTGGTCCTGCTATTATTAGCAGGTTGCGATACTAGCGCAGACAATCATGCTGCCAATAATATTGATCAAGCTAAGTATATGCCGGCAGTTTCTACCCAGCAAAAACTCGAACCAGCAGCCGGTGGAGATGGGCCGGAACTCAGCGTACATTTTATAGATTTGGGTCAGGCAGATGCCATTTTGGTAAAAACCCCGGCAGGTGAAAACATCTTAATTGATGGGGGAGGCAATGACGATGAAAAGGCTATCTGTGATTACCTGAAATCGCAGCAGCTAAACAAAATACAGGTCCTGGTAGGGACCCATCCTCACGAAGATCATATCGGTGGGCTGGATGCGGTAATCAATAGTTTTCCGGTGGAAAATGTATATATGCCCCAGGTTACCCATAACACCGAGACTTTTAAGGATCTTTTGCAGGCCATCAAAGCCCGAGGCTTGAAAATACGGACTGCCCAGGCCGGTGTCAATATACCACTTGAGGGTTTAAACTGCACCATTCTCTCCCCGATTGCCAAGCAATATGAAAACCTTAATGATTATAGTGCGGTGCTTAAGCTTAGCTTTGGTAAACAAAGCTTTCTTTTTTGCGGTGATGCCGGCTCAGAAGCAGAATCTGACATGCTGGCGGCAGGATACAATTTACAGGCTGCAGTTATTAAGATAGCCCATCATGGCAGTGCTTCGAGCAGTTCTGCCAGCTTCTTACAGGCAGTGTTTCCAAGCTATGCCGTTATTAGCTGTGGCCAGGATAATCCTTACGGACACCCCCATGAAGCAACCCTGGACAGATTAAAAGCTGCTGGAATCAGGGTTTTGCGAACCGATCAACTGGGTACTATTATAATAACTACAGACGGAAAAGATAAGCTGGATATTAGTGTAAATTCGAAAGAATGCGGTGATCAGAAATGAAGGCAGGAATTATCGATCGTTTTGAAGGTGAATGGGCAGTGATTGAAATGGGACAGGATATGATTAAGGTAGAACGAAAAAAATTGCCTGCCAATGCTCGGGAAGGTGACCTGCTGAAAAAACAAGAATCGATTTGGGTGATTGACCAGGCAGCCAGTACTTTGCGTCAGCAGCAAATTGAAAAATTGGCCGCAGAATTGTGGAAGGTTGATTGAGCTTTTCCCCAAGCGCCGATTAAATACTACCAAGGCTTAGAGTATCCCGGTGGCTAAAATGAATAAGACAGTTGATTGTTTTTAAGGTACAATAGATTAATAAAACCGTTTCTCTTTCCCTGGATCATTGAATAAATAATATACGATGGGAGGAAAGGCATTTTGGAAAAGATTGAAATTAAATTTAAGAAGCTAGTAGCATGGGCCAAACTACCCGAATACGAGACCAGAGGAGCCGCCGGTTGTGATTTAGCTATAGCCATACAGGAAGAAATCATACTCTACCCCAACGAGGTAAGAAGTTTTCCTACCGGTTTTGCTATGATGATACCCAGAGGCTATGAGGCTCAGATTCGGAGCCGAGCTGGTATGGCTGGTAAGGGAATAGTAGTAGCTAATGCTCCCGGTACAATTGATTGTGAACATATTGGTGAAGTAAAGGTCTTGTTGTTAAACGTTACCGATAAACCGGTACGGGTTCTTCCAGGACAAAAAGTCGCCCAGATGGTGTTTGCTCCCGTAGTTCAGGCCAGCTTTTCCGAAGACAAATAAGGACCGATTAGTATCCTTATACAAATCAAAGACTAGAAATTTAGAGAGCGTAAGCTCTCTTTTTTTGATCATTTAAGTAAAGTGAACAGGGGGACGGTTCTCTTGTTCATCCCCTAGCACCTTAACTGGATGAACAAGAGAACCGTCCCCCTGTTCATTTTACTAGCTTGAGGAGTCAAATCCGAATCACAAATATGTTATAATTATGCAATAACTTTCTGTCTTAATATTTATTAGAATCGGGGAATGAGTTTGTCAGCTAGGATGAAGCTTGCCGGAGCGATTTTTACATTAGTGCTTATAACCATAATCAGCAGTTTGGGATTAGCCTATTTGGAAGGTTGGCCATTATTCAGCGCTCTGTGGGTAACTATTATCAGTCTCACCACTACGGGTTACGGTGATATTGTTCCCGAAACTTATGCAGGCAGAGCCTTTCTTTTGCTGGTGCTGGTGGTGGGAGTGGGGACGGTTGCTTATTCTATGGGTGCCATAATTAATATCCTGGTAGAAAGTCAGATATCAAAAGTAATGGGGCTGAATAAAATGATGAATACCATTAATAAACTGGATAATCATATTATAGTCTGTGGAGCAGGTCGGGTAGGCAGTCATGTGGCAGAGATTCTCAAATCCGAGCGGGTACCGTATGTTTTGATTGATGTCAGGGAGGATTTGATAACCATGATGCGGGAAGAGGGGCATCTGGTGATGCTGGGTGACGCAACCGAGGACGAAGTTTTGATGGCGGCTGGAATGGAGAGGGCGCGGGGCGTAGTTTGTGCTCTTTCCGAAGATGCTTACAATGTATTTATTGCGTTGACTGCTCGTGCCATCAAACCGGATATAAAAATTGTTGCTCGGGCAGAAAAACCGGAGTCAGTTGAAAAAATGCGCCGCGCTGGCGCTAACAAGGTAATATCCCCTGCCCAGATTGGCGGGTATCAAATGGCTATGTCCATGCTGAAACCAGCTACAGTAGATCTGGTTGATACCCTTTTTACCTCCCGCAATCTGCAAATACAAATAGAAGAAGTGGTAGTGGAGGAGACGTCTAATATTGCCAATAAAGCGCTACATCAGGTATTTCACCGTCAAGAGAATAACGTCATAGTAGTAACCATTATAAGAGAAGATCGCGTGGTAATGAATCCTCGCGGACATGAAGTAATTTTGCCCGGCGACACTCTGTTAATTCTGGGGGATCGGGACGACCTGGAGAAAATGGAAAGCACTACTTTTGCATGATATTCCACACCCACTAATTGACATTACCCCATTCAATTATTATCAGATTCTAAATCCCTGTAAGTAAAAACCTTCAAGCAGCGTAATAAGAGATAAGAATATTTAAGGAGGGTTCCAGATGAGTTCTAGACTTAAAAGGATGCATCCTGGATTAGCTATCTTATTGCTCGTTATGCTGGTGTTTGCGGCCAGTAGTGTGGCCTGTGGCGTTACTGGGCAGTCGTTAAAACCAAAAAGTCCGGTGATTAAAAAGGATTTACCCCTGGTTGGATCTATTGATAACCTGAAGAACCTGCTGGAGTCTTCACAACGGAATAATCAGCAATTATACGGAACGAGAATGAAAATGGCCATGCCCGTGGAAATGGCGATGGATGTGGGAGCGGTCGCTGGTGCCCCGGTTGCTCAGAATGAAAAGCAAGATAACAAAGCTGAATACTCCCAGACTAATGTACAGGTTCAAGGTGTTGACGAGGGCGATCTCGTCAAAACTGACGGCCAATATATTTTTCAGGTCAATAAGAACCGTATTCAGGTAATAAAAGCAGTTCCAGCTGATAAAATGCGGGTAATAAATACTATTAAATTTACTGATACCGACTTCACGCCAGTAGATTTGTATCTGGACGGGGATAATTTAATAGTTATCGGCAATTCCTATCAGCAAATCCCTGTTTATTATGAAAATCAGCCGCAAATTCAATCCAAAAAAATGCTTATGCCGCCTTACCCACATCGCAATTTATCCACCTGCAGGGCTATTATCTACAATATAAAAGATAAAAATAATATCAGCCAGGTAAGGCGCCTGGAGCTGGAGGGCAATTATCTCTCCTCCCGCAAGGTAGGATCAGCTTTTTATTTAATTAGCAACCGTTATATCGACTATTATGCTCTCCAAAATGGAGGCGAGGTAACCCCATTATACCGGGATACAGTAAAGAGTGATAAATTGATGACCCAGGATATTAAGACGATTAGATATTTCCCTGGTTGTATTAATCCTAATTACCTGGTTGTGGGTTCTCTCGATCTAAATAAAGCTGATCAAGCTGCCGACATAAATACCTATCTGGGAAGCGGCGAAAGTGTTTACGCATCTACCAATAATCTGTATGTGTCAGTTAACGAATACAATTATGGGCCGGTAAAAACGATTCTGCCGGAAAATAAAGCTGTTATTCCATCATCTCAAACTAGTCAGACCAAGATTTATAAATTTGGACTGGAAGGTTCGAAGCTGGTTTACGTAGGGGATGGACAGGTGCCAGGAACTATATTGAACCAATTCTCTATGGATGAATACCAGGACAATTTCCGTATAGCTACTACCAGCGGAGAAGCTTGGAATGGTCAAAATGTAACGAAAAACAATGTTTATATTCTAGATAAAGATTTAAAGCTGCAAGGAAAAATCGAGGATATAGCCCCCGGAGAAAAGATTTACTCAACTCGCTTTATGGGTAACCGGGCATACATGGTAACCTTCAAACAAGTTGATCCATTTTTTGTATTGGATTTAAAAAACCCGGCCCAGCCTAAGATTTTAGGTAAGTTAAAGATACCGGGGTACAGTGATTATTTACATCCTTATGATGAGAATCATATTATTGGTTTTGGCAAAGATACGATAGAGGCGTCCGGCTGGAATGGTCAAAGTATGGCCTATTATCAGGGGATGAAGATAGCCATTTTTGATGTTACTGATGTAACCAAGCCAGTAGAAATGAGTAAAGTTACCATCGGTGATCGGGGTACTGATTCTGAGTTATTAAGGAACCATAAAGCCCTGCTCTTTTCCAGAGAAAAAAACCTGCTGGCCCTGCCGGTAAATGTTATGACTATAGATAAACCTAATTCCGCAGCGGGTCAAAAAATACCTGAATATGGCAGCTTCTCCTTCCAGGGGGCCTATGTTTATAATATAGACCTGAAACATGGCCTCCAGTTAAAGGGCACGATTACCCATCTGAGTACTGAAGATTACCAAAAGGCAGGTAATCACTGGGATGTTCCGAGCAGGAGCATCGAACGTATCTTGTATATCGGTGATAATCTATATACTTTATCTCCGGATTTAATCAAAACTAACCAACTAAATGACTTGAAGGAAATGCAAGCCTTATCACTTGAGTAATAATATGGATTATAGTGGGATTAGTTTTAGCAAACCGGTGTAGAGAAAAACAAATAAAATTGGGCTCACTGTTCGTGAGCCCGTTTTTATAAGTAAAGGAGGGAGCGGCTAATCGCGGGGGCCGCCTTCCCAATACTGTCTGATTTTCCGCAAAGCATAGCCTCCGAAAAACAGACCGTTGACAAATGCCATTGGTACCGCTAAGTCTTCAAATTTCATGCCGGATTGCTTACCTTGATTTTTCATCCTCATCAAAAGATATCCCTCCTTTTATGATATCTTTTGCATAAATGATTTAGAATATTGCAGGTTTTATTTATCATATTTTTAAAAACTAGGAACTAAGGGTGAATTATGGTGAAGTAATCAACAACGTTATTAACTGTTAATGTTTACTGAGAATAACATTGAATTTATTTGTTTCTAGGCATACATATTAACTCCCTAACCTGGGTTTCAAAAAAGCGGGCTGAATGAGCTGGTCGAATGACGAGGGCGGAGTCTGCACCTGTACTGCTGCCGCCTATAGAAATTAAATCCTTGCCATAGGGCACTAAGCCAGCATCAAGAGCCATACAGGCAATTTCAACTGCTACTTTTACTCCCTGACCAAAAATTCTTAAGGTTTGAGCCATAATCTCGGCAGGATAAATACCCCCGAATTGAATGCGTAATGAGCGGTCGACACCCGCAAAAAGGTGAGTCGTTGTAAGTATTTTTATACCTTGCGCCTGAAGGTGTTCCCTGGTCTTTGGGTCCATTTCATCTACTCCAGGTGACTGAAAGCCAACCTGATGGGTAACACATATAATATTGGCTGCCTTGGTAAGGTCTATGAGTTTTTGCGCGGTTTCGCCACTGCAAGAAGCAACTATGAAGGTGTCAATCCCTAGCTCAATACCTTTATCAATGGCTAAACGTAAGGTTTCCTCGGTGTTTTCGGCACCGGCTTTTTCCCAGTACATAAAAAGCCTCCCTCCAGATAATTCGTTTGAAGTCTATAATTGCCTAACGCGCTATCAACTCGGCAAAATCATTTTCACTGAGGGAGCGCAAGATAAGAATGGTGGACAATTTGGATAGATCAATTTCATGGGCATTATATAGCCGTCGACTGGCAGTATCATAAACAATTCTTATTACAGGTCGGGTGGGACTTACTTTGTTGACATCGGTTACGATACCAATGGAGCCATTGTTTAATTCTACCAGGGTACCGATGGGATAAACCGCTATATTTGCTATTAGTGCGGTTAGACAATGCGGGTCCAGGTGTATGCCGGCCATCCTTTGCATAATGGTAAGGGCCTGGTTTACAGTATAAGCCGACCGATAGGGTCGGTCAGCCAATAACGCATCATATACATCGGCTACAGCCACAATCCTGGCATACTCATGAATATCATCTCCCGCCAAGCCTCGAGGGTAGCCTTTGCCATCCCACCGTTCATGATGCTGTAAAGCGATATGTGCTGAGAATAAAGGCATACCTTCCTGTTTACGCAATAAATCAAAACCGTATTCTGAATGTCTTTTAATTTCAATATATTCCTCTCGGCTTAGGTCATCGTTTTTATTTAAAATAGACTTGTCTATTTTCAACTTGCCTATATCGTGTAACAAAGCTCCCATGCCCAATTCTTTGAGGCGAGTATCGTGGTAACGCATAGTGATACCAGTCATGATTGCCAGAATACAAACATTCACTGAATGACCAAAAGTATAATCGTCAAAACTACGTATATCAGTTAAGCTGAACAGAAGATCGGTATTGCTGAGGAGTTCTTCAATGATAGTGTTAACCACAGTCTGAACCAGGCGAATATTGATTTTGTGTTCGTTTTCCATCTGTTTGAAACTATCTTTTACTATATTGATAGTTTCAATGCGAGTTTTCTCTGAAATAAGCTCGGGGGATTCACTTATTTCAGCATAAGTATCTTCCAGAATAAATAACGAAGGAATGCCCAGCTCCGCCAAGCGTGTAATATAGGTCTCGGTGAGAATTGTTCCTGCATTTAATAGTATTCTGCCATCACTATTGTATATATTTCGGCCTACCAGCATATCGGGCTGTAAATCCGCTATTCTTATTCTTTTCACCGTATCACCTTAATATCTTTAATTTTGTTTCTTATAATTCACCATTTTTTTACTAAGTTCCTGCTTTAATAGCTACTTTTTTATAATATTTTAGGCTAAATGCGAGATTTTTGCTTGTATAATAACCAGGTGGAAAAATTATGACTTTTACTTACTGCTCATGGAAGCAAAAGACCAGATTATACAGTGGAAATACTTTGGTAAATGCAAGTGGGAAATTAGGAAAATAACCGCGTAAAAATGGAACCATATTTATTTTATGAGTCCTGTAAGCATTTGCTATATGTAAAATGAAATGGTACATTACAGGTAGGCCATTGATAAATAATATATAGGGGATTTGAATGAATATTAATAAGAACAATTTTCCCAGGCCGATACTTAAGAGCCTGGCAGATGATATTAAGAATCTGGTGGATACCACCGAAGGACGCCTTTTGGTTTTGGAGCTGTTAGAGGAGATACCCGGCGATATTAGAACCGAGGTATTGGAAGGCTTAAGTTCCTTTTATAGTCCGCATATGGTGTGCTTTTTTAACCTGTTAAAAATGGAGTATGGCAAAGAATACGAATCTATCTGCAATAGGTCTCTGCTCAAGTACAGTCTGGCTGGTTTAGATGTAGACTATAAGCTTCCCACACCGAATCATTTTTATAAGGCTTACGCCAGCTGTAGTCGTCATACCGGCAGGATGACCCTGGATATAGCATGGGAAATGGATGATCATAAACTATATGTGGAGTGTTTTTTCCTAACCTTTAGCTCTGATGGTATACATAGCTTTTTTATTGTAGAGGATATACCGGTTAATCAGTATGAAAAGGACCGAGGCCTTACTAACGATATGATAGAGGTTAGCTACATCGAGAGTTGTCATTTGCTTAGCGAAGCCTATAAGCTAAATGTTAGGTATATGAGCCGACCAGCCCTTGGTAAGTTTATGTACCAAAAGTATCTGGATGAACAGAATGAGTTTTCGACTGAGGAACTTAGTGCGCTGCTGAGGAAGGTCTCAGCTCGCTTAACCCCGCGTCAATTGGGTAATAGTTTCTTCCATGCGTTGCGCTATCAGGATTATAACTATATCTTGTCTATACTGGCTGATAAACAACCTTTTCAAGCTGTCTTGCTGCATCAACTAAATAATGCTATACACCCTGGGGCTCTTCTGATGGAAGGCCAGGTAGAGGAAGTACGTGCTTCGAATGATAGTGCGGAACTTAACGCTTTTTCCATAACCTTACATGAGCGCGATGTTTTTCGTAATGAGTACCTGATGCGTTTGGGCAAAGATTCGCTGGGTAATTGGTGTATTACTTATATAGAGCGGATTAGTACGCTTCAAGTAGATGCGGGTTCTAATTGTAATCCCTTCAGTATGCAGGTATTTTGTCGAGTTTATGAGATTATGGATATGGATGAACTGTTTGATGCTCTCGATCAGGTAGATGATATCCGAGAAGTAGAAGAGCTTCCTTATGGCATGCATATGCGGGTAACCTGTTTTGATGATGATTTTAACCATGGGGTATCATTCATGACCGGAGTAATTGCTGATCTGGTAATAAATGCTGATGAATTTGTAGTAATATCCCGGGATAAAGAGACCATCGATGAGTTTCATCATTTGTTTACTGGTGAATATTCCTTTGCCCTGGTGCAAAGGGGCGAGTATGATATAAGCTTGGCCAGTGCCTACAGTTATCTTAATGGCCAATATATTAATTTTGAAGATATTCTTCTGAACGAAGAAAATGATGCCAGTGATCTTGTGTTTGAAGACGGGATGCGGTTTATTACTGCCCGCTACATAATCAAGGACCGGAAAAAAGTCCTGGAACGTCTAAATGAATTGAAGAGTCTGCAAGTAGAATTGCAGGAGGATTTGCAGGTATTTTATGAACTGGAGACTTTATCTGATAAGCCGAGCTTTTTAGCTGAGTATATTCTGGGTAATAACTGGGTTAGTGTTTCTGCTTTTGGGGATAAAGATATGAATCTGATCAGACAGCATTTTGAGCATCAAATGTACGATGCACTGGAATTCGATGGCCTGGAAATTAGGGAGGATGGGATTTTTGCCATCCTTAGTCTGGACGTTAAAAGACAGCATCCGGAGCTGGAATCAGCCCTAAAAGAGATGTACCTGAATAAGTGGTATCATTCCCATTTGCCGACACTACGCGGGATGAGCCCTTTAGAGGCCAGTCAGACCGAAGAAGGTACCCGCCTGTTATGGACGATGTTTAAGTGTATTAAGAAAAAAGAGAAAAAAAGAAAAATGCAGGGAGATGGCAAGCGAATTGGCCTTAAAGAATACCTGCGCAAGGTTGATATGAAAAAAGAGGAAGAACATTAAGTGTATTTAGGTATTGACATCTATCAGTGCTTTACCTATACTCAATAGAAATATATTTATAGGCTATGAGGGAAATACATATGGAAGCGTTGATCGCAGAGAGCCGGAGAAGCTGAAAACCGGTATCAATATTTTATATGGTGACTCATTCCGGAGCCGTGACCTGAAAGGCTGCCAAGCTGAGTAGGTGATACCGGACGAAAAAGTCCGTTAAGAAGTTAGCACATCTATTTTGGGTGTGTGCTCCAAGTGGTCGTGAGACTTAATAACACGACAAACAGGGTGGTACCGCGGGAATAACTCTCGTCCCTGACCAGGACGAGGGTTTTTTTGTTACCTTTTTTAGATAAATCCAGAATATTCTGCATTGTTTATCTGGATCTATACTTAAGTATAGGAGGGATACAGCTATGAAAAGCAAATTAGTTAAAGAAGGCCTGGAAAAAGCTCCGCATCGTTCTTTATTCAAAGCTCTGGGCTTAACTGATGAAGAGATGGAGCGTCCTTTTATAGGTATTGTTAACTCTAAAAACGATATCGTACCTGGACATATCAATCTGGATAAAATTTCTGAGGCTGTAAAAGCCGGGGTAAGATTGGCGGGAGGCACTCCATTTGAATTCCAGACTATTGCAGTCTGTGACGGGATTGCCATGAATCATACCGGAATGAAATATTCCCTGGGCAGTCGGGAACTAATTGCTGACTCAGTAGAAATTATGGCTACGGCTCATGCCTTTGATGCCCTGGTTTTTATACCTAATTGTGACAAGGTTGTTCCAGGTATGTTAATGGCCGCTGCCCGTCTCAATATTCCTGCTATTTTTGTGAGCGGCGGACCGATGCTGGCGGGACGTTTGGGTGATAAATCTGTCAGTGTAACGCAGGTTTTCGAAGGGGTAGGAGCTGCCGCCAGTGGAAAAATCAGTATGGATGAATTGGCTCGCCTGGAAGAAAACTCCTGCCCCAGCTGTGGGTCATGTGCTGGAATGTTTACCGCCAACTCTATGAATTGTTTAACCGAAGCTCTGGGCATGGGACTGCCAGGCAATGGTACCATACCGGCAGTTTATTCAGAACGCATTCGATTAGCCAAAAAGGCCGGTATCAAGGTTATGGAATTGCTGGAGAAAAACATCTGTCCGGCGGATATTATGACTCCTCAAGCTTTCCGCAATGCTATGTGTATGGATATGGCAATAGGTTGTTCCACCAATTCCGTACTGCACTTGATGGCTATTGCCAGCGAAGCCGGAGTGGATATATCGCTGGAGCAGTTTAATGAAATTAGTGCGCTTACTCCCCATCTGTGCAAGATCAGCCCGGCGGGTGAACACCATATGGAAGATTTGTATCGCGCTGGTGGGGTGCAGGCCCTTTATAATGAACTGGATAAAAAGGGACTGGTTGACAAGCAAGTTATGACCGTTACCGGACTAACTTTGGGTGAAAATATTTGTTCTGCCCCGGTTATGGATTATTCCGTGATACGTTCCATTGATGATCCCTACAGCCAAAGTGGTGGGTTGGCCATACTTTTTGGCAATCTCGCTCCTCAGGGAGCAGTAGTAAAAAAGGGTGCTGTGGCTCCTGAGATGATGCAGCATGAGGGACCGGCCCGCGTTTTTGAATCCGAAGAAGAGGCTATTAAAGCCATACTGGATAAGCAAATCAAAGCTGGGGATGTAATCGTAATCCGTTATGAAGGACCGCGTGGAGGACCTGGCATGAGAGAGATGCTTAGCCCCACTTCAGCTGTAGCTGGAATGGGCCTTGACAAGGAGGTAGCCCTTATAACTGATGGCCGTTTCTCGGGAGCGACCCGAGGAGCTTCTATAGGTCACGTATCACCGGAAGCCGCTGCTGGAGGTGTTATCGCCCTGGTAGAGGAAGGCGATATTATACGAATAGATATTCCAGCCCTAAGGCTGGAGCTGCTAGTTGATGAAGCATCCCTAGCAGAAAGAAGTAAAAAGTGGCAGGTCCCGGAAAGCAAAATCAAAACTGGATATATGAAGCGATACGCAGAGATGGTACAGTCAGCCAGTACTGGTGCAATATTTGTAAAATAATATTAAATCAGTAAAATAAGTTGATTGATAGCGGGCCATCTATAAGCCCGCTATTATTATAAACAGATATATAAACTTTAGTTTAGAGGCCCAACAAATGATTGGTGGAAGATTTAACGGATAATGCCGAGAAGTTTAATGAAAAACCAATGATTTTGTTATAAATGAATTCATGAAAGAGGTGCTGTCTATGAAGTTAAGAGGGGCTGAAATTCTCCTGCGTTGTTTGCAGGCTGAAGGCGTAGACGTGGTCTTTGGTTATCCGGGAGGCCAAGCCATTACGATTTATGATGCTCTCTATCATTCGGATATAAAGCATATCCTGGTCAGGCATGAACAGGGTGCAGCCCATGCCGCAGATGGTTATGCTCGGGCAACCGGAAAAACTGGTGTCTGTATAGCTACATCAGGACCGGGTGCTACCAATCTGGTTACCGGTATTGCTAACGCATACATGGATTCGATTCCGATGGTAGTCATCACTGGGCAGGTACCTACCCATATGATTGGCCGCGATGCTTTTCAGGAAGCTGATATTACCGGTATCTGTTTGCCAATTACCAAGCATAGTTACCTGGTAGAGAGAACCGAGGACGTTGCTAAGGTGGTGAAAGAGGCTTTTCATATCGCTAATACTAACCGCCCCGGTCCGGTACTAATAGACTTACCTAAAGATATTATGGAGAATATTATTGAATTTGAAGGGCCTGCTGAAGAGATTAGTATTCGTGGCTATCGGGTTTTGAAGGGATTCAATTCCGGCCAGGTGGTGAGCGCCGCCAATCTGATAAATGCCGCTGTAAGACCGGTAATTTATGCTGGCGGAGGAGTTATTGCTTCTCATGCAGCTGAGGAATTATTTGAATTAGCACAGAAGATGCAGATACCGGTTACTACTACCTTGATGGGAATGGGAGCTTTTCCGAGCAAGAATCCCCTAGCCTTAGGTATGCTGGGTATGCATGGAACGCGCTTTGCCAATTACGCCATCGGTGAATGTGATCTGCTGATAGCAATGGGGGTTCGATTCGACGATCGGGTAACCGGCAAAATTTCTCATTTTGCCCCTCATGCCAAAGTCATACATATGGATATTGATGCTGCTGAAATTGGCAAGAATGTAGATGTGGATGTTCCCATCGTCGGTGATCTGAAGGAGATTCTACAGGGATTGCTGCCGCGGCTCGAACCAAACTCTGATTTGGCTGCCTGGCATTCCACGATAGAAAGATGGAAAGACACCTATCCGCTCAGCTATGGTCAATCTTCTGAAGATAGAATTATGCCCCAGCATGTTATTGAAAAAATATGCTCCATGACCGAGGGTGAAGCTATTATTGCCACTGAAGTTGGACAGCATCAGATGTGGACCGCGCAGTATTATAAGTTCCATCATCCGCGCAGTTTTTTAAGTTCAGGGGGACTTGGGACCATGGGCTTTGGATTCCCGGCAGCTATAGGGGCGAAAATTGGTTGCCCCGATAAAACGGTTATCAACATAGCCGGCGATGGCAGTATTCAGATGAACATTCAGGAATTGGGAACAGCAGTTCAGTATCAACTACCAGTTATTATATGTATACTTAACAATCATTGCCTGGGCATGGTTCGCCAGTGGCAGGGGCTTTTCTACGGAGGCCGCTATTCTCATACCGACATGGACCATCAGCCGGACTTTGTCAAACTGGCTGAAGCTTATGGGGGTGTGGGGCTGCGGGTTACACGGATGGATGAAGTGGAGGAAGCTTTGCAGAAGGCTCTGCAGGTTACTGACCGACCGGTAATAATAGACTTTTGGGTAGAGAAGGATGCTAATGTTTACCCCATGGTTCCACCGGGCGAATCGCTCTTAAACATGCTGGGAGGTGATAAGGATGAATAAACACACCCTTTCAGTTACCGTAGAGAACAAGCCTGGAGTCCTGACTCGGGTAGCTACCCTGTTTCGCCGCCGGGGATACAATATTGATAGCCTGACGGTAGGCCGGACCGAGGACCCGGATGTTTCCCGCATGACTATAGTGGTCGAAGGGGATGATAAAGTCATTGAGCAGGTTAGCAAACAGCTTCACAAATTGGTGGATGTCATCAAGATTATAGATATTACCAGGGAAAAAGCGGTGGAGAGAGAATTGGCGCTTATAAAGGTAAAGGCTGATACTACGGTTCGAGCTGAGATTGTTCAGATTGTGGACATATTCCGTGGGAGAATTGTTGATATTGGCAGGAGCTCACTTATTATTGAGGTTACCGGAGATGAGGGCAAGATTGATGCTATTGAAGAATCCTTGAGGCCTTTTGGTATTTTGGAGTTAGTGCGGACCGGGAAAATAGCCATGGTCCGCGGTAATAAATGACGTCCAAGGATGGACTAATGCAGCGGTGCCACGGATGGCAAGGAGCTGCGGACGTCCAAGGATGGACTAATGCAGCGGTGCCATGGATGGCAAGGAGCTGTGTGACGTCCAAGGATGGACTAATGCAGCGGTGCCATGGATGGCAAGGAGCTGTGATATAAAAAAAATAAGGGGGATATTTATAATGGCAAAGATGTATTATGATGCTGATGCGAATCTGGAACTTTTAAAAGGTAAAACAGTAGCGGTGATGGGCTTTGGTTCTCAGGGTCATGCTCAGTCGCAAAACCTGCACGAGAGTGGCGTTAAGGTAGTCGTAGGACTGCGCAAACCCTTTGATGCAGCCAGCCAAGATGAATGGGACAGGGTTATTGCTGCTGGTATTCAGCCTATGACAGTATCTGAAGCTGCCAAGGCAGGTGATATTATTCAGATTCTATTGCCTGATGAAGTACAGGCTAAAGTATATAAGGAAGAAATTGCACAGTATATGACTGAAGGCAAAGCACTGGTGTTCTCTCATGGTTTTAACATTCATTTTGGGCAGATTGTACCTCCGGCTAATGTTGATGTATTCATGATTGCTCCTAAATCACCCGGACATTTGGTTCGGCGGACGTATGAAGAAGGTTTTGGCGTTCCTGCGTTAATTGCAATCCAGCAGGATTATAGCGGAAAAGCCAAGGAATATGCTTTAGCTCATGCCAAAGGCATTGGTTCAACCCGTGCAGGTGTTCTCGAAACCACCTTTAAGGAGGAAACTGAAACCGATCTGTTCGGTGAACAGTGTGTACTTTGCGGCGGTGTAACCCAGCTAATAAAAACTGGCTTTGAAACCCTGGTAGAAGCTGGCTATCAGCCTGAAATTGCTTATTTTGAGTGTTTCCATGAGCTCAAACTTATTGTTGATCTAATGTACGAAGGCGGCATGAGCAATATGCGCTATTCTGTATCCGATACCGCAGAATGGGGCGACTATATTATCGGTCCCAAGGTAATTGGCGAAGAGGCTCGCTATGCCATGCAGGATGCTTTAGCTGATATTCAGGATGGCGTTTTTGCCAAGAATTGGCTTTTGGAAAACCAGGTGGGCCGTCCTCAGTTTAATGCGCTGAGAAGACAGGGTAGAGAACACTTGATTGAAGAAGTCGGTGCAGAGCTTCGTTCCATGATGTCCTGGATAAAAAGCGGCAATGCTCTAGTTAAAGAAAAAAAATAAGAAAAGCAGTGACAGGGGTGACAAGAGAACCGTCCCCTTGTCACCCTGAATTAAAAAGGGGGGCGATATGATGACTGATAATAGAGTATATCTTTTTGATACTACCCTGCGGGATGGAGAGCAGTCACCCGGGGTTAGTTTAAATGTGGAAGAAAAAATAGAAATCGCCCAACAGCTAACCCGTTTAGGGGTAGACGTTATTGAAGCTGGTTTCCCGATTGCTTCAGCGGGTGATTTCCAGGCGGTAAAAGCTATCGCGCAAACCGTTAAAGGTCCAATTATTGCTGGTCTATGCCGAGCTACCCGCACGGATATCGATCGGACCTGGGAAGCAGTTAAATATGCGGAAACTCCACGCATTCACACTTTCCTGGCGACCTCGGATATACATCTTCGTTATAAACTCCAGAAATCTCGGGAGGAAGTATTGGCTCAGGCAGTAGCAGCGGTTAGATATGCCCGGCAGTATTGTCCGGATGTTGAGTTTTCAGCCGAGGATGCCTCCCGCAGTGATTTGGATTACCTGGTACAGGTGGTGGAGGCCGTAATTGCCGCCGGGGCTACAGTGGTAAATCTGCCGGATACAGTTGGGTATGCGGTTCCCGAGGAATTTGGTAATTTTATTCGTACCGTTATTGAAAGGGTGCCAAATAGCGACCAAGCGATATTCAGCGTTCATTGTCATGATGACCTGGGAATGGCGGTAGCTAACTCATTAGCAGGTATGCGCAATGGAGCCACTCAGATAGAATGTGCAGTCAACGGTATTGGGGAGCGCGCTGGAAATGCCTCTCTGGAAGAAGTTATTATGGCTCTATATACCAAACATGCCTTTTATCAGAAAAATGTAGCTGTAAAATATAATGAAATATTTCGAACCAGTCGCCTGGTTAGCAGCCTGACTGGAATGATGATACAGCCCAATAAAGCTATTGTGGGTAATAATGCATTTGCTCACGAATCCGGTATTCATCAGGACGGAGTATTAAAGGAAAGAACCACCTATGAGATAATGAGCCCTGAATTAGTAGGGGTTTATAAAAACAACCTGGTTTTGGGTAAGCATTCAGGGCGCCATGCCTTTAAGGATCGCCTATTTGATTTAGGCTATCAGTTAAGTGATGAAGAATTAGAGAAGGCCTTTAGCAGTTTTAAGGATTTGGCCGATAAAAAGAAAGAGATTAGTGATGATGATATTGAAGCCTTGATCAAAGTTCAGGGCCGGTCTGTACCGGAGAGATTTAGTTTGGAATATCTGCATGTATCCAGTGGCACTACCTTAATACCTACGGCTACGGTGAGGCTATCTATAGATCAGATGACCTTCGAAGCGGCATCCACCGGTTCAGGTCCCATGGAGGCAGCCTGTCATGCCGTAGATAAGATAACTGATATATATGGAAAACTTCTGGAGTATAAACTGCATGCGGTTACGGGTGGCAAAGATGCTCTGGGAGAGGTTCTGTCCAAGGTCGAAATTAATGATAAGGTGTATAATGGGCGCGGCCTCAGCACCGATATTATTGAGGCCAGTGTCAAGTCCTACATTCATGCCATAAACAAGTACTACTATGAAAAACAACGTGAAAACGGGTTCGAATAATAATAACTAAGCTAATGCAAACTATCCCAACTTATGTTTAGACCATCCACCTGGTTTAAAAAGGGCTAAAATCTGCGTAAATCCCCATAAAGCCCGTGTAATTCCTGTCGAATCAGTACCGAATTTTCGATGACCAGGTGAGTAGGGAACTCGTTCCCGTACTCACTTATATTTCCATAGCATAAGGAGGAGCCTTTCATGGGTATGACCATCAGTCAAAAAATACTGGCCGCACATGCGGGAAGAGAGCATATTGATGCCGGGGAACTAATTAATTGTAAACTGGACCTGGTCCTGGGCAATGACGTTACTGCGCCGGTAGCCATTTCTGAGTTTGCTAAACTGGGCTTAAAAGAAGTATTTGACCAGGGGCGTGTGGTGCTGGTTCCGGACCATTTCACACCTAACAAAGATATAAAATCGGCTGAGCAGGCTAAAGTCTTACGTGAATTTGCCCGGAAATATGGGATTAAAAATTATTTTGAAATAGGCCAAATGGGAATTGAACACTGCCTGTTACCTGAACAGGGGTTAGTAGGACCTGGCGATCTGGTAATTGGCGCCGATTCTCATACCTGTACCTATGGCGCTCTGGGAGCTTTTGCTACCGGGGTAGGCTCGACCGATATGGCCGCCGGTATGGCTACCGGTGAAGCCTGGTTCAAGGTACCCGAGAGCATTAAATTTGTCTACTATGGCAAGACCCCTCGCTGGGTAGGCGGTAAGGATTTTATCCTGCATGCAATAGGGGATATCGGGGTTGATGGAGCCCGCTATATGTCCATGGAATTCAGCGGTGAAGCCATTTCCAATCTTTCTATTGATAATCGCTTCTCTATGGCTAATATGGCTATTGAAGCCGGCGGGAAAAATGGCATAATTGCCCCCGATGATATTACCCTGGCTTATGTCAAGGGCAGAGCTCAAAGACCATATACGCTGTACCAATCAGATGAAGATGCAGTATATGCAGAGATCATTGAGTATGATGTATCCAAGCTGGAGCCCGTAGTGGCCTTCCCTCATCTGCCGGAAAATACTCGTCCGGTAAGCGAAGCGGTCGGTGTGCTTCTCGATCAAGTGGTTATCGGATCATGTACCAATGGACGCATTGAGGACCTGGAAGTAACAGCTTCCATTCTTAAAGGTCATAAAGTCCATCCTGAGCTGCGGGTTATTATCTTCCCCGGTACTCAGAGTATATATTTGGAAGCCCTGCGCAGAGGTTATATAGAAACTTTTGTGGAGGCTGGAGCGGTGGTTAGCACACCTACCTGCGGACCTTGTCTGGGCGGACATATGGGTATCCTGGCCAAAGGGGAAAAAGCCCTAGCCACCACCAACCGCAACTTTGTGGGTAGAATGGGCCATCCAGAAAGCGAAGTTTACCTCTGTAATCCGGCTGTAGCCGCAGCTAGTGCCATTAAGGGGAGAATTACCGCTCCCTGGGAAGTCGAATAAGGAACAGGGACACACCAAATAGGGAATAGGGACACACCCCTGCAGGGAATGTCCCTGTTGAATGTCCCTGTTGAATGTCCCTGAGTATGGCGAGATTTATTGAGTATTCTATAAATGTGTAAATAATTACAGGAGGAGCTATTTATGAATTTTAGTGGCAAGGTTTATAAATTTGGCAATGATATAGATACGGATGCTATTATACCAGCCCGATATCTTAACACCTTTGATCCGGCTGAATTGGCCCGCCATTGTATGGAAGATGCCGATCCAGAGTTTCCGTTGAAAGTTAAACCGGGTGACATCATAGTAGCTGAAAAGAACTTCGGTTGTGGCAGTTCGCGGGAGCATGCACCTATTGCTATCAAAGCTGTGGGGGTATCATGCGTGGTAGCCAAATCTTTTGCCCGCATATTTTACCGTAATGCTGTTAATATAGGTTTGCCTATTCTGGAATCGCCTGAGGCGGTAGATGCCATTAATGAAGGAGATCAGCTGGAAGTAGAGCTGGAAAGCGGCAAAATCATTAATCTGCGCACGGGAGAAACTTACCAGGCCGCTCCTTTTCCCGAGTTCATGCAGCAGATTATGAACAAAGGCGGCCTAATCGAATATGTACGCGACAAGGTTAATAAGTAGCTTGAAAGGAGCAGTTTGATGTATAAAATTGCGGTACTTCCTGGAGATGGAATTGGAGTAGAGATAGTACCCGAGGCAATTAAGGCAATGCAAGCGGTAGGGGAAAAGTTTAATCATAAATTTGAATATACGGAAGCTCTGGTGGGGGGCGCAGCTTATGATGCCGTGGGGCATCCCCTGCCGGAAAGCACTCTGAAAATCTGCCGGGAATCTGATGCCGTACTTCTGGGAGCCATTGGTGGTCCCAAGTGGGAGCAGCTGCCGGTTCATCTGCGCCCAGAGGTTGGGGCGCTGCTGCCGCTGAGAAAAGAATTGGGACTTTATGCCAATCTGCGCCCTTGTTTTCTATTTCCTGGATTGATTCATGCCTCTACTCTTAAGGAAGAGATTATTTCCGGGGTTGATCTGATTGTTATTCGTGAGTTAACAGGTGGGTTATACTTCGGAGAAAAGAGCAGAGAGAATGTTGACGGTGGGATTAAGGCCACGGATATACTGACCTATTCTACTTATGAAATTGAGCGCATTGTGCGTTATGCATATGAAGTAGCCCGGAAGCGTAATCATAAGTTGTGTTCGGTGGATAAGGCTAACGTAATTGAAACATCGCGTCTCTGGCGGGAAACGGTCACTGAGTTGGCCAAGGAATACCCGGATGTAGAAACAACTTACATGTATGTTGACAATTGTGCCATGCAATTGATCAGGAATCCCAAGCAGTTTGACGTTATTGTCACCGAGAATATGTTTGGCGATATATTAACTGATGAAGCCTCCATGCTGACCGGTTCTATCGGAATGCTCCCCAGTGCTTCCATTGGGGGAGAAGTAGGCATGTATGAACCATCCCATGGAAGTGCACCGGATATAGCCGGGCAGAATAAAGCTAATCCGCTGGCAACTATATTATCGGTTGCAATGCTGCTCAGATACTCATTGAATCTGGACCAAGAAGCCCAAGTCATAGAGAATGCTGTGAACCAGGTTATAGAAGCAGGCTATCGTACCCCTGATTTAATGCAGCCAGGATGCAAACTGGTTGGTACTGCAGAAATGGGTGACTTAGTTGCCAGTTATATCAGGAGTTTATAAGTTCCAGGATCGAAGTTGTTGTGAAAAACGTAATAGCGGAACGTTTTTACGTTAGGGGACATTCCTCGCAGGGGTGTGTCTCTAACCGTGGTTTTTGGTTTAGGAAGTTATTTGGGAAAAGGAATAAGTGGGCGGCTTACGCTGGGGGACATTGCCCGCAGGGGTGTGTCCCGAACCGTAGGCTTTGGTTTAGGAAGTTATTTGGGAAAAGGAATAAGTAGGCGGCTTACGCTGGGGGACATTGCCCGCAGGGGTGTGTCCCGAACCGTAGGCTT
>CAZEDT010000047.1:0-6084 GCA_964510795.1 uncultured Syntrophomonas sp. | reverse complement strand
GGCGGCTTACGCTGGGGGACATTGCCCGCAGGGGTGTGTCCCGAACCGTAGGCTTTGGTTTAGGAAGTTATTTGGGAAAAGGAATAAGTAGGCGGCTTACGCTGGGGGACATTGCCCGCAGGGGTGTGTCCCCCTACCTTATAAGGAGGAGAATGAATTGGGGATAAGATGTTAAATGTTCTAATCTATGATACTACCCTGCGGGATGGATCTCAGGGGGAAGGGATTTCGTTCTCTCTGGAGGATAAGATTCAGATAGCTCGAAAACTTGATTATCTGGGGATTCCCTATATCGAAGGCGGTTGGCCGGGAAGCAACCCCAAGGATCTGGAATTCTTCCAGGCTATGCGGGATTATACATGGGAAAATGCGAAACTAACAGCTTTTAGCTCAACCCGCAAGGCCGGTGTGAAGGTCCAGGAAGATACTAATATCAAGGCTGTTTTGGAATCAGGGGTAAAAGTAGCTACTATAGTCGGAAAAACATGGGATTTCCATGTCCTGCGGGCATTGGAAACCAGCCTGGAAGAAAATCTGGCCATGGTTGGGGATACGATTGCCTTTCTTAAAGGCCGGGGACTGGAAGTAATTTTCGATGCCGAACATTTTTTTGATGGCTATAAGAACAATCCCGACTATGCCCTGCAGGTATTGGAGGCGGCGGCTGAAGCGGGAGCTGATTATTTAGTCCTCTGTGATACCAATGGCGGCACCATGCCATGGGATATTGGGGAGATAATCAGTCAAGTCCATACTAAAATCAACGTTCCGCTGGGAATCCATACCCATAACGATTCCGGTTGTGCAGTCAGCAATTCCTTAATCGCGGTGCAAAAAGGCTGTGTGCAGGTACAGGGAACCATTAACAGTTATGGCGAACGCTGTGGTAATGCAGATTTATGTGTTATTATCCCCAATCTGGAATTAAAAATGGCCAGGCACTGCCTACCTGCTGGCAAGTTAAAAAATATAACTGAAACAGCTCATTATATCGGTGAGATTGCCAATATGCCTGGCAGCAACAATCAGCCTTTTGTAGGCTATGGAGCATTTGCCCATAAGGCGGGAATTCATGTAAGTGCGCTATTAAAAGATTCCCTTACCTATGAACATATCAACCCAGAGGTGGTAGGTAATCATCGCCGGGTTTTAGTATCCGAACTATCGGGGCTTTCCAATCTGCAATACAAAGCCCAGGAGCTTGACATTGATATGAGCAGTTTTGATGTTGAAACCCGACAAGTTATCAAGCAGATTAAGGACCTTGAGAACGATGGCTACCAGTTTGAAGGGGCGGATGCCTCCCTGGAACTGTTGCTGCGTAAAGCATATAATCAATATGCAGAGTTTTTCCAACTGAAAAACCTTAAAATTATAATGGAAAAAAACGAAGATAATAGTATTGTTTCCGAAGCCATGATCAAGCTTACCATTGGCGAGGAGACCTTCCATACCGCGGCCGAAGGAGATGGCCCGGTTAATGCCCTGGATAATTCACTGCGCAAAGCCTTAAATGAAGTATATCCAGAAATCAATGAGATGCATTTGACTGATTACAAGGTACGCGTACTGGACGGCAAAGATGCCACGGCAGCCAAGGTAAGGGTACTGATAGAATCCTCTAATCAGCATGAGAAATGGACTACGGTGGGAGTATCGGAAAACATTATTGAAGCCTCCTATCAGGCAATGGTAGATAGTATTAATTACCTGATGATGAAGAAGCAAATACAATCCAGCCAGGAATAAGGAAGTATCTCTGAATTATATGCAAGCCTATTTAAAAGCCACTTTGCGGTAGTAGTATCTGCTGCAAAGTGGCTTTTGTGTGGTTGCAACAGATAAAACAAGAGTCATAATGCCATATTTTACCTAATTGTGTGGTATATTTATTGGTGTAATTTATGTAAAGCTTCTGTTGGGAGGAATAATGATGAAAGCAATGATAATGGCAGCAGGGGTTGGATCAAGGTTAATGCCTATGACGGTAAATATACCTAAGCCAATGATACCTATGGCAAATCGGCCCTTGATGGAAATCACGGTAGAACTGCTCAGCAAATATGGATTTAAGGATATAATAGCTAATCTGCATTACCACGGAGATGTTATCGCGAATTATTTTGCCGGAGGTGATTCCTGGGGCGTTGCTATGCAGTTTTCTCCTGAGCAGGAACTAATGGGAACCGCCGGAGGGGTTAAGAAATGCGAATGGTTTCTGGATGAGACCTTTATAGTAGTCAGCGGGGATGCACTTACAGATATTAACCTGGCCGACTTGCTGGACCAACACCACAGGAAGGGAGCCTTAGCCACTATCGCCTTAAAAACGGTAGATGAGGTAGAACAGTTCGGAGTGGTGGTTACCGACGAGAATGACAGAATAAAACGTTTTCAGGAAAAACCCCGCCCTCAAGAAGCTCTGAGTAATACGGCTAATACGGGGATTTATGTTTTTGAACCGGAGATTTTTAACTATATACCGTCCGGGGAATTCTATGACTTCGGTAAGCAGGTCTTTCCGCATTTAGTGAAAATGGGGGCGCCTTTTTATGGACATGCGGTAGATGCCTATTGGTGTGATGTAGGTAATTTAAATACATATCGGCAGGCCCATGCGGACATAGTACTTGGCAAGGTGGCAGTAGACTATAATGGCCTTTTGGTAGAAAAAGACCATCAAGCTACCCTATTGATGGGTGATGGGGTTAAGATGGGCCGGAATGTAAAGATTAAAGGCCAGGTAGTTATTGGTCCTGGCTGTCAGATCGAGGATGAGGTAAGCATTGAAAATTCAGTTATTTGGAATGATACCATTATAGAAAAGAATGCCATTATAAGAGATGCGGTAGTGGGAGCGGTCTGCAAAATTGGCCAAAGAGCTGCCCTGCGTTCTGGTACGGTCATGGCCAGTGGTACCTATGTGGAGGATGATGTACATATTTAACATGGATTCCTGCCAAAGTGGATAGCTGCCATTTGGTATGCCTACAGGTCTTTATGGTGCTAGGAATTGAGTTGCAAAAATACATATATAAAAAATAATGAGGCGGCGTTTAATAAACGACTGCCTTTTTTACCGTATCAGATCCCCATGCCGCGAAGCGACACCACTGATGAATGAAAATCGGTATTGTGTTCTGCAAGCATACGGGGATAGTACGCAAATGAAATCAGCAGGCGTTGTACAAAAATAATACATTATATGTAAAACCTAAGAAATAAAGGAATATACCAAAAAATAAAGAATATGTATTTAACATTTGTTTAATGTTTACATTGGTTTAGAGACTTCAATGATAGAATTTTTAAATATGGATGAGAGGCGTGATCAAATGCAAGAAAAAGATATTATGGACAAACATATGCGTGATAGTCATCGCCGTTTAATTACCGGAACTATAGTTATTAGCCTACTGGCAAACTTAGCTACACTGGGGCTTTATTTGACCGGCAAAGGGTCCCAGAATCTTAATATGACTTTGTTGGGACAAGAGTTTTTAGCCTCGGTACTGATTATAGGCATCACTACAATATTGATAATAAAATACCCTGATAAAATATGGAGTAAATATCTTACTGTAATAATGGTAGGCTTGGTCCTTTTTGTATTTGATTGCTTGATGAGTGGGGCCAGAGATGTAAGTTCTAATTTTTATCTCCTGATAATTTTGGGTCTGCTCTACCTGGATATGCGGGTATCCATATTTGCCGGTATACTGGTATTAGTTCTGCAAAGTGCCATTCTGCTGCTGGTCCCCGAATCAATCCCAACTGGAGATAGCGTCAGTATCCTGGCGGTAAGATATCTTAATTATATCTTTAGCTGGATTGCTTCAGTAATTGCTGCCTCGGTTACATCAAGGCTCCTGGAGGATTCCATAAATAAAGAAAAGCATGCCATAGCCTTAAGTGAAAACCTCCATACAGTAGTAGCCGGAGTGGCTACGCAGGCCGATCTGGTAGCCTTGTCTTCCAGCCAGCTATTAGGTTCAGCCACTGACTCGGGCAAAGCCGCCGAACAGGTTAATGCCAGCGTAGAGAGTTTGGCTGAGGCCGCAGCCGAGGGGGCTATTTTTGCTAATAGAACCACTAAGCTGGTACGGGAAATGGCCCTGGCATTGGGAAAAACGGGCAAGAATGTACAGTTGGTAAGCAATCAGGCTATGCAATTTAAGCATATAGTGGACGATGGCTTAGCAGCTATAAAGGACCAGAGTCACAGGATGAAGGAAAGCAACCAGGCCCAGGAATCAGTAAGTCAAGCTGTGTACATTTTAAACGACAGATCCAAACAGATTGAAGAAATTGTCGGCTTAATTACTGGTATCGCCGATCAAACCAATCTGCTTGCTCTAAATGCAGCGATAGAAGCGGCCCGAGCCGGACAAGCTGGCCGGGGTTTCGCGGTAGTAGCAGAAGAGGTAAGAAAATTAGCGGAAGAATCAGGGCGGGCGGCGCAAAATATAGCAAAGTTGATTGGCGAGATCCAGCAGGGCATGACTACAACTGTAACCGAATTAAAGCGCTCCAATCGCCTTAATCTTGAGCAGGGGGCTGCGGTTAAAACAACTCAGGAGAGGTTTGCTGATATTGAGGCGGGGGCTGTAAGTATAACTGCAGCCATTCAAGAAGTTTCTGCCATAGTCCAAGAGGTGCTTGGTTCAACTGACATGATGGTTGGTAATATAGAAAACATTTCTGCGGTTAATGAAGAATCAGCAGCAAGCACGCAGGAAATAACTGCCCTTTCCGAACAGCAAGCCTTTTCGGTTAAAACAATTGTAGATATGGCCCGCGACCTGGCCAGAGCCGCTGAGGAGTTAAGGTCTTTGATAAGAGCATATAATGAGGGTTAGGAGCGGGCAAATTATCCGCCAGCCGGCAGGAGATTAAAACAAAAGGAGCAGAGGACTCATTGAGGCTCTACTCCTTTTAATTAACTTAGGATTTTTTGGGTTTCGTATCATATAACACTTCTAAATGTTGCACCCTTCGGGTATTACATATGCTCCCTATGGTCGCAATTAAGGAAACACCCTTCGGGTACTACTGATGCTCCCACTGGTCGCTTTTAAGGTAGCGGCGTACGCCGAGCTTTCTTAATATCCTTGATTAGTTGGTTTTGTTATTTCTGGCATCTTATAACTCAATATATTTTGAGCTATTCTTTGGCCTCCAACAGCTGTTGGAAATTTGCATCTAATTCCTCGATCTTTACCGCCTTAACCTGGTCCAGCCCTTGGGTGTCCACCGGAGTCATGGTGAAAATGCGGAATCTGCCCTTTTCCTTAATCATTATAGCCGCTTCCATACCCTGGCTCGCATTCTTTTCTTTGAATTCGTAAACCACTATAGCACTATTGTTGCCTATCTTGGTATATGGTTTCATAATTTCGATTTTTATATCCTTAGGGCTGGCAATATTCTTTTCAGCACTAGCAATAAATTTGCTGATATCCTTTTCAATTTTGGCACGATTATTTACCAGCTCAGTTGGGCTCATATCGGCATATTCGGGAAGAAAACGTACTGCCCAGAAAACACTCAAATTACTGGCAACTGTATCATAGTCCCGGTCAAAATAAGCCTGATAGAAATTCTCCACGGTTTTATCAGGGCGAGTGGGATCAAAATAAGCTGCATAACTATACATACTGGCTAATAGAGCTACTATAACTACCCATATCCATTTGGGTACACCGGCGCGGGCTGTGTTCTCCAAATCATCCTACCTCTCTTTCCAAATCCCTTCAGTAAATTCTATTGTACTATTTTTAATATCTATAAACAATTAAAGCAGCAAAAAACCTGGGAATTTTAGGGCAGCTACCAAGCTTGCATAAAAACGAACTGCTGAACTTCTCCCTGGATTGCCCGGTCTGGCTATGGTATAAATAGATGACAAGGAGCTAATATTAAAAGGAGCCAACAGGGCCAACAGCAGGCCAACAGAGGGACGTTCTTTTTGTTGGCTTTGTTAGTTCAAGTTCACGATACGATTTAACTAATGTCTTTCAATTACTCGCGTTAAGGGGACCGGTATTGTTATTTTCGGGGAGCTGGGTAAAGGAGCCAACAGAA
>CAZEDT010000046.1:0-32869 GCA_964510795.1 uncultured Syntrophomonas sp. | reverse complement strand
CAGCTTTGTTATGTCCGACTCTCCCAGTCAGAATACTGCTGCAGTATTCTGTGGGAGAGTAGGTCGTCGCCAGGAATTATTTTATTTTCTGTAGCTGACAGGTTTAATAATAGTCTGTCAGCTTTGTTATGTCCGACTCTCCCAGTCAGAATACTGCTGCAGTATTCTGTGGGTCGCCGCGAGTCAGCCCTGCGGGCTTCTATTTCGCGGCACTAGGTGCCAAACTGGCACCGTCGACCGGTCGTCGCCAGGAATTAAATTTTTTCTGCAAGCTGACAGGTTAGTATTGATCTGTCAGTTTTTGTTTATGCTGACTCTCCCAGTTAGAATACTGCTGCAGCTACCTTAATGGTGGAGCGCAGCGGAACATATGTAGTACCCGTAGGGTGCATTCTGTGGGTCGCTGGCGGTCAGGCTTCGCCTTCTATTCATCGGCAGTCAGCCCTGACGGGCTTCTATTTGCCGATATTAGGTGACAAACTGTCACCGTCACGCCGATACTAGGTGCCATGTGGCAGCGTCGCGCTGCTGGAGGGTCTTCGGGCTTCTATTTCGCGGCACTAGGTGCCAAACTGGAACCGTCGACCGGTCGTCGCCAGGAATTAAATTTTTTCTGAAGCTGACAAGTTTAATAATAATATGTCAGCTTTTGTTTGTACTGACTCTCCCAATCAAAATCTTCACTTCGGCGATTAATATGTTCCGCTAATGCTTCACAATTAAGGTAGCTCCAGTTGCAGATACTGTAAGTCAGGCTACCTCGTTCCATTAATAAGATGAACTATCTGTTCTTTTGATCAAGAAAAAATATGAGGCAAGGATAGGTTTTTGCCTCATAATACGAATTAAATAATATAGAGCTCTTATTAAAACCAGTAAAGGAGGGCCAGGGTGTTAATTAATGAAGATAATTATCTAGAACAGTTAGTGGAAAGAAATGAAGATGCTTTGTATTATGTCATTGATATATACGGAGGGCTTATAAAAAGTATTGTTGCCAAGCATTTAGATAAGCTGCAACCTCTTCAGGAAGAATGTATAGACGATATTTTACTGGGCATTTGGGACAATATAGCCAGCTTTGCCCCGGGAAAAAATACATTTAAAAACTGGGTGGCAGCAGTAGCCAAGTATAAATCCATAGATTACAAGCGTAAATATTTAAAATTGCTTAACCAGGAAAATATTGAGGATATAAATTTAGTAAGTGACTGTAAGGCTGATGAAAAGCTTATAGAACAGGAAGTTGGTTATGAAGTAGAAAGCCTCTTAAAACAGCTAAAAGAAGAGGATCGACAGATTTTTATCCAGTATTATATTGAGAGCCAGGATGTAGAATCCATAGCCAGGGAAATGAGAATCAAAAAAGCGGACATTTACAATCGTCTTTCCAGAGGGCGAGCTAAGCTTAGAAAAATTTACGGGACCAGATAGACAATCAATAGAATGGGGTGATTTCATGAACGATATATTTACCGGTTTAAACAATGTAACTATCGATTTTGATGATTACGAAAATACTGAATTGACTGAGATGGAAAAATGGCAATTAAAAAAAAGGATAAAAAAGAAGCTCAAAACCAGACCAACCGCTAGTCTGAAAACCATGGCTGCCACTGCAGCGGTTTTGGCATTGCTGGTATTTGGTTCGGTGGGTATAGCCAACAATACCAGTGTTCTGGCTAATGTGCCTTTAATAGGAGCAGCTTTGGAAGAATTAATAGATTCCAACCGCCAATCTCTGGATGACTATAAAGTAGTCATTGGTAAAACGGTAGAAGATAAGGGAATCGAAATCAGACTGAATGAGGTTTTGCTGGATAATGGAAGGCTCGTCATCAGCAGCACTTTCAGGTCTTCCAATATAGATTTAGACAGGGTCAGCATGACTCCAATGGTCTATATCAATGGGAGAAAAATCCTTAGTGGCGCGCATGGTAGCTCCCAGGAAGTAACAAATTCAACCTACATTTCTTGTAGTTCGATAGATCTAAGAGATGTCAAAATGGATGAAGTTTTAAAAATTAAAATCTCTTATGATGATATTTTTTACGCGGATACCGGAAAATCGATTCATGGAAATTGGGATGATTTCGAGTTTACCGCAACCAGTACAAAACTTATGGCAGAGACGCAAACCACTGGTATTAATAAGCGGCTTACCTTTGATGATGGACAGGAGATAGTCGTAAAAAATATAATTATTTCACCATTTTCAACGACTCTCAATTACTCTTCCATCAACGGGAGCGACCATATTTCTTTTGACATTGAAGATCAAGATGGTAACAAGTTGCGTGCTAATAGCGCTCATGTATTATCAAAGAACAGCTACAATAGATTTGACGAAAAGTCTCTGGAAAATGCCACGAAGCTAATTATTACACCAATCAAATTAAATTTTGAAACCGGCAAATTCCAGGCTTTCCCCGATAAAGCTTTCGATGTGACTATTAATAATGCTGATTGATATTTGTAGGAGATGGGGTCGCTTCAATTCTTGCCTCACCGACAGCGAATTCAACATTTTGAAAAGTATAAACAACATACGCATACGGGTGGTTTGAACGTTCATATGGTATTCGTTGAGAAACCGTTTGTGGAGGTTGCTCCTGATTGGAACCAAAATGAATATTTCTATCGATCGGGAGATCTAGGCGGGTATTATCATGATTGGAAAATTCTCTTTGATTCAGAAGCCATCGTAGATTGCATGTCAGCTAATATACCGCATCAACATGCGGTGAGTTGCATTATTGCCAGAAAGGTTGGATGAGGATTGGCTTTTGCAGTTTTTCCCTGGAAATATCCATATTGATAGCTGGTTACGCATGGAAAAGGCTCAACCATCAACTGGTAATGAGGTTGAGCCTTTTTGCAGCGAATTATTTATTCATCCAATTGCCATTCTTTTTGGCTTGGTTCTGTTTTTCCGTCGAAGACCTCGTTCCAATTTACACGAGCAGTTAACTGCATGGCCACGAAGAGGGTTATAATGCTCATGACGGTAATACTTAGACCAGTATACCCTTTGAAAAAGAAGGTATAAGAGAATAAAACTAAGAAGATGAATTGAGATACTCCGATCTGCAGATACGTAAATTTATTGCCTACCACCAATCGCATATAGGACACCACCAGGAAGATGGATACTACCGAAGCGATCAGGAAGGCCAGATGGATGGCAATATGGTCGACCAGATAGGCCAGGAGCAGATGAAAACTAAAATAGGCCGCTGATATGAACAGGTAATTCACCGGATGGATATTAATTCTACTCATTACGGCAAAAATAGTAAGCATGAACAAAAACAACAGCAGAGAAATCGGTGCAAAATGGCTGATATTGGCTACCCAAGGGCCAGGATTGAGTTTCTGGGGCATGCTCATACCGATTTTAACTCCAGTCAGAAGGTTGGAATATTGCCATTTAAGCTGCCAACCCTGGTCAGTGGATAATTTTTCGGTGGGAGAGATGCTATTCTGAGGGAAATCAATGTCCTTGAAGTCAGTGTTCATTAATAGGCTAAAGTTCTTAACTTGACTGACTTGTTCCCCGAAATCATACCACCAATCATCCAAGCCCTGGGAAGCGTAATTTATCCGTACCGTCTGAACCTGACCGGGATTTAGATGAAAGATAGCCTGAACCTTACCATTTTTCATTGTTACGTCTTCGATTTTTTGGTCTCCCACTATGAACTGGAAGTCATCATATACTGTTTCGATATTGGGAAATTCAAAATCCATTACAATTTCCTTGGCTTCCGGGGTGGGATTGGTGATCCGATAGGCAGAGTTGAACTTGATTGCATAGGTTGAATACCATAGTAATCCCTTCTGCCGGTGCTCGAGATTTAGGTCTGCCTTAATGGTACTGGCATCAATGGGCCAGAAATTGTCCTTAACGTCGGTTTGTATTTCTGTAAAGGTCTGTCCGTTTTTTACTATCGGTACTTCTTTTTTGGTGGTAACCCGGTTCCAAACCTGGGGAGCTTTCTGGCGTTGGGTTGAACCCCACAATTGCCCGACTGCCTCTCGCAACGTTGCATCTTGGCGATTGGTACGGTTATCTACACTTGATCCCAGGATCATCCAGGCAATACTTACCCCGATGAAAATGGCAATAATAGCAAGCATTTTTTTAAACATAATTTCACCTTCCTCGATATAGTAACCATCTACTATATATTACATTTAATAATTTCATGCTTATCTGCGGGAGTGACGGGTTAGGAATACTATGTAAAAACGTCAGGTCCCAGAGGTAATGTATAGTTATCCTATATGGTAATCCTGCGTCTTCCCCCCTCTGTTTTTTCTATTTGCGTTCATGTTAACTATATAAATGTTGGTGTTGTTAGGCTCGATTTTAAGTTTTACGTTTAGTTGGATCCATTTTCATATGTATATGATTTTGTTAATGGAGTAAAGAATAGAAGAAGATAAATAGCTATTAATATTTAGAAAGAAGAACTTGTATTGGCGGTGTGAAATTTGATTAGTATATTAATAAACGGAGGTAGGTCAATCGATGCGTTTGAAACCCCAATCATTCCATATCCATTTTGTATCTTGCTGGTTTAAATATTGCCGGATTGGGTAAGCAAAACCATAGCTTGGTCCTTCGGTTACTTGCAGCTCATTAAGTTCGTCACCATTGCTATCTTTTACATCCAGTCTTATAATCGGGTGTTCCAATGCTGAAGAGCACCACACCGCTTTCATTCTCCCTGCTAGTAGATGGTATACAAATAAATGACAGGTAAGTTGGTCATCCGGCCCTTTAAACCAGAAAGGCTTGGAATTGCCAAAGCTGCCTTTTTTCCAGATTACCAGTAATAGTTCTGTTTGGTCGTTGTTATCGGCATCAGCCAGTTTTATTTGTTTAACCTGCCATTCCTTGGGGGTATGCCATATCAGTTGGGAACCCTCGTATACGTGTAGTTGTTGGTTATTTAGACTATATTTTTCCCGAAGACCGTTATCATCAGTGTCACCGTATAAGGTCTGGGAAGCAGATAGTTTATATCCCCATTTTAGCCAGGCTGCCATCCCCAGGATGACAGCCAATAGCATGAGCCAGATACCCCACCGTAACCATGATTTCATTGCTCCAGTTCCCACGGCATAATAATACGACACTCTCCATCAGGTACGATAAATGAGTTGGTCCATGCGGGAGCTTTAGGAGCCTTATTATCATTCATCAAGGAACGCCAGGCGTCATCCGTCAGTCGATTATCGGCAGGCCAGGGAAATTCATAATAGGAATATACTCCACCGCGGGCAATGCGCAGCTTGCCGTCTACAGGTACGACTGCATAAATGCTTTGGATATAACCAGTCGCTTCTTCCAATACCATTCCCGGTGCCGTAGCTACGTCAGACACCAGCATGGCCGGATTATCAACTAGAAGATGGTTGGAGTTCTTTTTACCATCCTGATCACGTAAAGTCTCCAACCAGAAATGTTCCAGTTGCACACCATAACTGCGTATCAGTTCGTATTCACCGGCTGTTAGAGACTGGCCTTGGAGCTCTTTCTCGGATATCTTTTTTAGGTCTAGAGCCAACTTTTGAAGGCGATGGAGGTTTTCGGCATCGTTTTGATTGAGTAATCCACGGCTTTGCAATCCATCACGAGTTAGACCAGCCAAGGCGGCCAGTCGCGCATAAAGGCGGGGATTGGGCTCTACATAGCCGCGATCATCGTCTTTGCCTTCTCCGCCCCCGCCTGCTTCGGCGTAAACCTGTTTGGCGTATAAAACGGTATCATGTTTAAGCTCTGTCCAGCTGCTTAAATAAGTGCTTAGGCTTTTACGAGTCCAGGCTTGGTTGCGCATAAAAGAGGGGTAACCATTGGGGACCTCACCCAGCAATGGCTGGAGGCTATTAAGCCAGCCCCAGTATAGATTCTGGTGCCAGGTTTCGTCCGGCAGGGATGATATATACTGCTGCATCCGGCTCATATTTTTAGAGTAGTTGCTATAGTTTTCTTCTCCCATATTTTTTAGAATATTCTTGGATTCCGTGGAACCCATGGCTGCGGAAATATCCAGCCCCTTGGGCAGAAGCCGGCGTTCACCCTGCTGGTTTTCTCCGACCTCCCGGTAAATCAAGCGCTGGAATATGTCTGCATCCACCGTATAGCGCTGGCCCATGAAGCGGAACCCTTTAATTTCTTTCTCCCGATCAGGCTGAATGGAGGCATCAAATATGGGAATGGAATTAATGGAGGGCCCTTTAATGTCGGCAGCAGCTTTCTTAAAAGCCTGCCACTTGCTCTGATTAGTAGTTAGCTCTTTTAAACTGAGATTGGAACCAAATACTCTTTCTAAAAGTGCTGAATATTCAAAGTAACCCGGATCATCGCTGCGGCCTACGAAAAAGTCGGTTGTGCCGTATATTTTACTCCAACTAGAGAGATTAGCTTCATTGCGCAGGGCCATGGTCATCAATGCAGCGGAGCGGGTTTCATATTCCTTATTGACTCTAAAGGTCATTCGCCCGTACCACATCATGGCTTGGAAATAAGACTGCAGAGCTTCATTGCGGGTATAGTGACCCCGGGGAATATACTGGGTATAATCCTCTTTTAAGGACTCCAAAGGGTCTTCGCGGGTACCTAAGCTCATGACTGGTGATACAGCAGTTTGCTGGTGAGACCTAATTAGTTTAAGTTCAGCTTGCACTTCCTTGCGCACTTCAGATGGAATGGGAGTGTTAGGATCAATTAACTGGCTGGCGACGGAGAAAAAGGCCAGGTTGCGACGGGCTGCATTTCCCCAATCGCCTTCCTGAAGGGCCTTATCCTGTTCCTGAGAAGCTTGCAGCATACCCAGATTTAGTTTCTTAAGCTCCGGTAGAAGGTTTTTTTGCTCCACTGTTTTGAGCAGATGATCAAAATAGAGATGATAGTTGTGTAATATTGAATCGGTTGTCACCAGGTTGGGTACTACTTCGTCATAACGGTTCTGCTCATAGAGCGGATAGAATTCCATGTACCCGTTAGGAATAACCACGAAACCGTTTTGAACCAGACGTTCCTGGGCTGATAAGGAGAACTTAAAGCGCTTTTGATTCTCCACATTACTTAAATCTGAGGCTACGGTATAAGGTTTTAGACTGGGCTGCTCATCTACAGCTACTTCTGTATAAGGGGCAAATTCTGCTGCCAGCACCATCTTATTATCAGAGCTTGGCCGATCTAAAACACTACTCGCTTCTTTTCGGCTACAGCCACTCAAATTACCAATTAGCATTAACACCAACAATAACGTAGTTATTTTTTTTAGCCGCCGTGAATTCATCTCCATCCTCCTACTCTTCAAATTGCTTCTAATCATGATTACGGAGAACCAGTTAATTGCTTGCACTGCCAACGAAAATGGACGGGACCAGAAATGATCAATAGCAATGGTCTTGGCAGCGTGATCTCTAACACATATATAGATTTATTATTGTTGTAAATAACATAACAAATATAAAGGATAATAATTTTGAAGATTAATTCACTACATATTCAGGAGTTGATCAAGCTGATTAATGAGAGTTCCTATTTTCAACTGCTGTTAATGACTATTGAAGATATGGGCATTGGATAATCGGCGGTTAAAGTGGATATTAAAACAAGCATCTGTCACCATATGGGGCGATTCAAGGGGGAGTATACTCGTCGATCATTGATACTGCTGCATACTGGGCGCCATATACTGAACTTGGAGAAGGTCTGGGAATAATTTCTACAGATGAAAACGTTAATAATGTAGATTCAGTAAAAAATGGACGCTTATTAGCCAGGGGTGAAAGTATTAAAATAGTAAGAAATATTTGTCTGGCACAGGCCACTATTACTGACGAGCAGGGTAAACTTCTGGCTCATGGAAGCTCGAAGCTCCTGGTAACCAAGGGGCTTCAGACCATTCCACAAATGGTAGGCTATTCGACCGAAAAGATTCCACCCAAGTTTGTATAAGGGCGATTTAGAAAATATGCTTGAAATAATGATTCTTATGGTTTACAGTAAGATTAATCTTACTGGTTATCCAATTTATCAAAATATATAACTTGTAAGTATGTAATTAAATCTATAAAATATATCTAAACTTTATTAAATACTTTAGGTGCTCGTTTACCGGGTTAAAAGGGAATCAGGTGAGAGTCCTGAGCGATCCCGTCACTGTAACCGATGAGCTTGACCGATATAGTCACTGGGGTATACCTGGGAAGGCTGGTCATAGAGGCGTTTGAGTCGGAAGTCAGGATACCTGCCTACAGTATTTTAAACTTTGAGGATGATGGAAAAGTTCTTGAGCCATTTTGGCTTGGGAACTTTTTTTTATTCAATGCGAAGCAGTTAAACACTAATAAATTAGGAGGGTTTTAAATTGGAACTATTGATAAAGACTTTGGAAGGAATAACTGATGTAGACAGGAGAGCAGCAGAACAGGCTCAAAAGAGGCTGGACAGTTTGACAAAGCCTCCTGGAAGTCTTGGGATATTGGAACACCTTGCAGTGCAAATGGCATCAATCCAGGGTAAAACTATTGCAGTAGTGGGTAAAAAGGTTGTCATGGTAATGGCTGCTGATCATGGAGTAGTAGATGAAGGTGTAAGCGCATTTCCACAGGAAGTAACTCCTCAAATGGTTCTAAATTTCTTAAACCATGGAGCAGCAATCAACGTACTGGCAAATCATACTGATGCCAGAGTTGTAGTAACAGATGTTGGGATTAAAGGTGAACCTATTGAGCATGCTGAATTAAATATTCGTAAAGTCAGACAGGGTACCAGGAATATGGCTAAAGAAGCTGCTATGACTGAAGAGGAAGCAGTAGCTGCAGTTGAAGTTGGGATCGAGATGGTTAATAATGAGATAGATAATGGGGCTACTTTGATTGCCACTGGTGAGATGGGAATAGGAAATACTACTCCCAGTGCAGCAATACTGGCCTGCTTAACCGGCAATGAAATTGAACAAATAACAGGCAGAGGAACCGGGGTAGACGATAAAGGGTTGAAGAGGAAACAGGAAGCGATAAAAAAGGCATTGGAAGTAAACAAGCCTGATGCTTCACAACCTCTGGATGTTTTGAGAAAAGTAGGAGGCCTGGAAATAGCAGCCTTAACAGGAGTAATTCTGGGGGCCGCTGCTAGAAAAGTGCCAGTAGTAATAGATGGGTTCATATCTACAGCAGCAGCTCTAGTGGCATACAAATTAAACAATTATAGCAAGAATTACATGATTGCTTCCCATCTGTCACAGGAACCTGGTCATAGAATTATGCTTGAGGAAATGGATCTAAAACCTACATTGCATCTTGATCTAAGATTAGGTGAAGGAACCGGTGCAGTGCTTGCCTTTAACTTAATCGAGGCTGCAGTGAAGATTATCGGTCAAATGGCTACTTTTGAAGAAGCTGGGGTAAGCAATAACAACTAAAAGTTTGGGTTAGGGGTATGGGAAAAATACAGCCGATCCTTACTCCTCACATCATACCTTATAAACTAAGGTGGAAAAACATCTTATAATCTCTATATCTACCTTTTACCATATGAAAACAAAACTAACATAATGCCAGTAGCTATGAGTATAGTGCGTACTATAAAACCAAATAAAGGACATAATACGCACTATTTGCATTTACTACAACAGCTAAATGATAAGGCAGGAAGACACACTGTACTAGGTTCGCAAGTATATTAAAACCTAAAATAAGGGCTAACGTAGCTAACAAACGCCGTAAGACGTAATTATTTATATCTATCCTCCCTAAATATATGTTAATTTTCCATCAGAATCTGTAGCATTTTCTCTCTGTTATTAATAAAATTCTTCATTACTTGGTAAGTTTCTGTCTCCTCATATTCGACTCTAGTGAAACCTAGTTCGCTAAGTTGGAATATATGGGCATCTGGATAGGCCATTATGATGGGTGAATGGGTGGCGATAATGAATTGAGAATTAGCTTCAACAAGTTGATGGATTCTAGAAAGTAGAGCCATTTGACGAAGTGGAGAAAGAGCTGCTTCAGGTTCATCCAGTATATAGAACCCATGACCAGAAAAACGATTCATAAACGTAGCGAAAAAAGATTCGCCGTGTGATTGCTCGTGGAGGGAACGGCCACCGTAAGAATCTATTATCCTATTTCCACCGCCTTCACTGTCTAATTCTTCTATATTGGTAGCCAGGTTATAGAAGCTTTCTGCACGAAGGAAGAATCCATCTAACGGCCTTTTAATCTCTTTGGCTAATCTAATGAATTGTGACAGGTTGGAATGGGAAGCTCGGGTGGAAAACGTGAAATTATTGGTTCCGCCCTCCGGATTAAACCCCCAGGCAACCGCTATGGCCTCTAATAATGTAGATTTACCGGTTCCGTTTTCGCCAACCAGATAGGTAACCTTAGGGTGAAGGGGAAGCTTTTGCAAACTTCTTACAGCCGGTAAGCAAAAAGGATAGTCAGTAAAGGATACTATATTATCACGTAGTAGTTCTACATATCTAACATATGAATAACTTTCAGCAAGACTCATAAATAATTCTCCTAATTATAGTATCCCTGAATAAATCAAGGTATTATAGCTCAGTCAATGTTTATTATAATAAGCAAAACAGCTAAGTATAATTAGACTAACATATTCAAATGACACAAGTTTAAAAAACATTTTTTTTTAGGTGGAATCGTTGAAAAGATGAGGGCTATTCACCCTCACCTTCCGCGCTTTTTTTGCTTTTTCTTTTCGATCTTCTGTAAGTACTTTTGCTCAGCTTCTTCATCTCTAAGTTGACGTTTTTCCTGGCTATTTTCTTGTTTGTACTGCTCGTAGGAGCGTTGAATTGTCTCCTGGGCTTTAGTGCTGGTGCCTCTTTGAGCAAGTAGGCTAGCTGCTTCACGCTGCCTGCGCTTAGGATTGATACGCTGGTTTTTATGACATTCATTGGGTGCTTCAACCGGCTTGGTGAAGCGTACATTATGAGGGTAGTTTTTGGACAGATACTCTAAAATCGCGGCATCTGTAGGTTCGGGCCCAAAAACAATCCGAGCTACCGCATAACTGCCATCAACAGTGTGTTCAATAACCCCTACCCAGTACGGTTCCTCATAATAGATTGTAAAAAGTGAATGATCCATTGGCTTTCCCCCTTTTTGATATAACACGAATGGACAACCCAAGGGGGGCAGGTTACTGACATCCGCGAGGATGCGTCTGGACTACCAACCAAACCGTGTTTTTATCGTGCGCCTAATAGTATTATAAAACATTAGTTAGCCATAGAATACTGCTATTTCTCAAGATCGGATCAGGTTGGTTCATTGCTAAGAATGTCAACATAAAGTGAACCACTGCGATGAATAGATTATTAGATACGGCATTTTGAAAACTCAGATGTAACAACACATCAAGTATAAATGTTCTGAAGCGGGAATAAAAACCCCTTTAAGGCTAGTTTAGCAATCAACCCAAATTGCAGGAATGGCTGTGGTATTATACTCACAGGAGCTTAACACCACAGCCATCAACTATAATTATTTAAATGTTCGGTTCTTATCATTTATTATATCTCCATGATGGGACCACCATGATTATAGAAGTAATCCAGTTTTTCATTCAAATATTCGGTAGTCATTAATTTCATCTCCTTTCGCAGTTCCCCAATGCTATCTGCTTAATGTGATCCTTTTTAGTTCCTGGAAGTTCTGAATAGTGTTATTTAGTAACTGATTCGAATAATTAGATATCCATTATCGGTCCGCCATTGTTGTAGAAGTAGGTTAGTTTTTCATTTAAATAATCATTAGTCATAGTTTCCACCTCCACTTTTTTGCTCCAGTCGTTTTGATAAGCTCCTACCATCGGGGTTACGATTGTTGTGTTTGATGGTTTGGTTTCTTTGGATTTAAGGTTGATTTGAATTTTAATGGGATTAAACTTACTTGCTAATTTGTTGGTCATATTAAGACGCCTCCTTTAATTACCTGCATTAATTACTGCTGCGTTTCAAAATTAGTTCATCACTTGTGAATGTAGTAACAATCACTAACTATTGCAATTAGCATGCCAAATATTAATAAGGCATGAAAAATAATTTTGCATAAAAAAAGTGCCCGTTGAAGGCACTCTTATAAATCAATATATAAATGCAGTTTTGCTGACCGATCGCCTTGTGTACTAAAAGTGTCACGTTTATGCCAAAACACTGTTGCAGGGTGACAACATTGGTACAGTCTATATCTAAATCCAGCCGTATTTTCCGGCGGCAAACTGGAGTTGGTCTCTATAATCTGGATGGGCAATATTAATAAGACGTCTAACGCGCTCGGAGACACTCTGCCAGCGCAGGTAGGCCACACCGTATTCAGTTACCACATACTCCACATCAGTGCGCGGTGTGCTTACAATGGTTCCCTTAGGAAGTACAGGTATGATTTTGGATTGCAGTTTGCCATTAGTATCTGTAAAGGTTGAATTCAGGGCGAGAATGCTTTTGCCGCCGGGAGAACGAGCGGCACCGTGAACGAAGTTAACCTGCCCGCCGGTACCGCTGTATTGTTGGGTACCTATCGACTCAGAGGCGGCCTGCCCGGTTAGATCCATCATTAAGGTATTATTGATAGATATCAGGTTATTGTTTCTCCCTATTATTTCAGGATCATTTACATACTCAACTTCTGAAAAAATAAAGTTTTCATTATTATCAACATAATTCCAAAGCTCCTGATTGCCAACACAGTAGCATCCCAGCACTTTGCCAGGTAGGAAGCTCTTTTTGGAGTTATTTACGACCTCCAGTTTCATCAAATCCATAATTGAGTTGGATACCACTTCGGCATGAACTCCTAAGTCTTTTTTATCCCTTAGAAAATAGCCAACTGCATTGGCCAAACCGCCCAGGCCCAGCTGGATGGTGGAACCGTCTGTAATCATATCAGAAATATAGCCGGCAATTATCTTTTCCGTAGGAGTTATTTCTATATCCTGTATTTCAACCAGAGATACATCATTTTCAATAATACAATCAACTTCGGAAACGTGGATACGTAAATCATCACCGCACAGTCTGGGCAGGTTGTGGTTAACTTCTACAATCACCGTTTCGGCCTGCTCAAAAGCCCGGCGATGGCAAAGCCCGGCATACAAAGAACGATGCATATAGCCAGCTTCATCCGGTGGAGTAACAGCTGCAGCTACAATATTAGGTTGGCGTGCATCCAGCCAGTGACCTAGTTTTTGCAGATGTATAGGCACGTAGGTAGTGATTCCCAGTTTAATAGAATTTCTCTCCATTGGTCCCACAAAGACCGTTTCCAGATTGAAATGCTCCTTATAGTTAGGATTCATAAATTCATATTGTTTAAGTGCAAAGCCTACCAATAAAGTAACGTTATGAAGTTCCTGGGCTCGGTAGGTTAAGGCAGAGCTAAATGCTTCCGCTACGCAGCTCCCTCCTGCCATGGCAATCACATCATTATTTTTAACCAGTTGGGCAGCATCATAGGCTGAACATAATTTATCCTGGTACAATTTATGCCAGGAAATGGTGGATAGGGAATCCTCAATCATTGTTGCATGCATTATTGTAACCCCCGATAAAATCATTACTACGTATACTATGATAACTTTAGTATATTCTCTAATGGCTGCATTTCCAACCCTAATTATGGAAAAATCCCCATCGAGATTCTTTTAACCGGGGTTTGTTTTCATTACAGGCGTTGGTATATTTACTGCAGCATGGTGAGAAAATGGAGGCAAGAACATATGCTGGTGAGGCGAGAAAATGGATTTGTTGCAGACAACGCTGTCAACGATTAGCGATTTAGATTATAAATCAGCTGCTGAGGCTCAGAAAAGGTTAGATATATTGATAAAGCCTCAAGGTAGTTTAGGTAAAATGGAGGAAATCGTGACTCAGTTGGCTGGCATTCAGTGTACGGCCAGGCCAGAACTGGGCAAAAAAGTGGTTATAATAATGGCGGCTGATCATGGAGTAGCTGAAGAAGGGATTAGTGCTTTTCCGCCTGAGGCCAGTACATTGATGATGCGAAATTTTTTACTCCAGGGAGCAGCCGTTAATATTTTGGCTAAATATACGGGTGCCAAGCTATTGTTAGTTGATGTCGGCTTATCTGGAGAAGTAATTGTTCATCCAGACTTGTATTTGCGGCGCATAAGGCCGGGAACTGGAAATATATGCAGGGAACCGGCCATGACTAAGTTAGAAGCAATTGCTGCAATTGAGACAGGTATAGATTTAGTGAACCAGGAAGTTGATGCCGGGATTACTATGGTGGCTACTGGCGAGCTAGGCATTGGTAATACTACCACGAGTACAGCCATTCTAGCTTGCTTAACCGGGCAGACAATCAGTTCTATCACCGGAAGAGGTACTGGTCTGGATGATCGCAAGTTAAACAAAAAACGGCAGGTTATAAAACAAGCTTTGGCAGTTAATCAACCTAATATGGATGATCCTCTAGATATATTGACTAAGCTGGGTGGTTTGGAAATTGCTGCCTTGATGGGAGTGATCCTGGGCTCGGCAGCTTGCAGGGTGCCGGTAGTTTTAGATGGATTAGTGGCAGGTGCCGCCGCATTGTTGGCTAGCAGGATGAATGAAAAATGTCGGTTGTATCTGATAGCTGCCCATCTATCTGAGGAACCTGGTCACAGAATTATGCTGGAGGAACTGGAACTAAAGCCTCTGTTGGATTTTGGTCTGCGCATCGGGGAAGGAACTGGTGCAGTCTTAGCTTTTCCAATGATTGAAGCAGCAGTAAAAATATTTAATGAAATGGCTACTTTTGATGAGGTGGGAATCAAATTATTCAAGCATGGTCGATAAATACCACTTCAGATAGTCAAAAACATGAAGCCCTGATTGACAATCAGGGCTTCATGTTTTTGACCATTCATTAATCCTCGAAAGGGCGACCAAAACGAGCACAATATGATTTCTCCTGCCTCCACGGTCTGCCATTGCCGCCGGGATTAAAGTAGGCGCTGTAGCGCTTGCATTGCTTAAATCCCTCGGGGCTATAGCGAGCGAAGTATTGCTTATCTTGTATAAAAACAGGCTCACTTCTGGGCTCTCTTCTACAACGTGACATTTGCGTCACCTCCTTGCAAGGGAATTATAAGGAAATACAGTAAAATACTTACAATACATAGTATGCTATCATGCTAACTGTGGTTACGTAAGCATGGAATAATAAAATGGGAAATAAATTTAAGCTTTGGTTCAAAATGAAAACTTGCGTTGGTTATAAGATTTGAATTAATATATTTTTAGAAGAGATATTCTTTAATACCAATATATTCAAAATAATAAGGAGGATGGTTTTATGAAAGGCAAAACAGTTTTGCCAAATAGGCTGTCGGTTCTGACTTTATTGGCCTTATTAATTAGTAATTGTCTGGGGAGCGCCCCTGTCTTAGCTGCTAATGATGATTCTTACGGGGCTGCTAATGTAGTGAAAAACTACGAAGTGCCTATAAAGCTTGATGCGAATAACCAGGCCAAGGTTAACCAAGCCTTGAATGAGATAGTAGCACAGGTGGAAAAGGATATGTCGGCAGCTATGGAACCGCTAATTCCTCAATTTGCTTCCATGGTAGTAACCCAAAATAAGGCCATGCAGCCAGAGATCAATAACCTCGTCTTAAGCCAGGTTAAACCATTAGTAAAGCAACATGTAGAAGAAGATGCTAAGATAATTGCGCCCCAGATATCTGCATTGATACAGCTGAAAATTATGGGGATACAGGATCAAATAATGGCTGCTGCTCGAGGTGGATCAGATCCTACGCAGCTAATTATGAATGAACTGAAATCAGCCATCAATTCTCCCGAAGCTAACAAAATTATTCAGGATGCGGTAGAAAGAGCTAAACAAGAACAGCAGAAAGATGCCCAAATGCTGCAACCTCAGATTCAGGCTCTGGTTCAGGTAAATATTGATACTTTGAATCTGGAAATGCAGAAATTAATTAAGGCTCAGTTAGAAAAAAATGTTCCAGGTGCTCAGAAAATGGTGAACACTAGAATTGATCAGATGATTATCGATTTGCAGCCCAGTCTGCCGCAGCAGCAAAAGGATATGCCGGAGCAACTGCGCAGTGCCTGTGAAAAAGCCATGCGTCCCCAGATATCAGAACAGTTATTCGAAGTGGTTGCTGTCAACGTTGATAAGAAAGTAATATCAGGTATTCAAGGAGATACCCTGAAAAGTATTCGTGAGATCATGGCTCCACAAAATAAGGAAATCAGCAACTATGCTATTGAGGTAGGATTAAGCATTTTACCCAGCCAGGTGGATCAGTATGGGATGCGGCCAGACGTTGAAGCAATGATGCGCAAAGCAACCGATGCTAACCTGCAAGCTAGTGAAGATGCCTTGATGGTGCAGATCAAGACAATATTTGATCAGCAAGCCCTAGAAACTAATAAGAAGATGCATTCGTTTGTGTACGCTGAAGTCAATAAGCTGTTGGGGTTAGCTACTCCTGCTAATGGAGCTATACCAGTTAATCCACCAGTGAGTACTCCAGCGATTGCAGTGTCGGTAAATGGACAGCAATTGCAATTCGATGTACCTCCTGTGGTCCAGCAGGGGAGAACCCTGGTTCCGTTAAGGGGGATATTTCAGGCGCTGGGAGCAGTTGTTACCTGGGATCAAAATACCCAGACCATAAACGCAAGTAAAGGTAATACTCAAATATCTCTAAAGCCAGGTGAGCCCGCAGCCATTAAAAATGGGATTAAAGTGCCCCTCCAGGTGCCGGCTACTATAGTGGATGGACGTACTATGGTTCCGGTACGCTTTGTAAGCGAAGCACTTGGAGCTCAGGTAGATTGGGACGAAAATACCCGGAGTATAAAGATTAAATAGTTTTAGACCGATATTTGATACTATATAGACTACATCTTGATCTGCGGTTGGGAGAAGCCCTGGAATAGTATTGGCCATTTCGTTAATTGAGAGGTGGGTACCTTTGAACAGGCCAGGGTAACGGCAGGCAGATAAGGTTATCAATAAAGGTTGCGCAATTGACTGATGATGCGCAGCAAAAGTGAACAAGGGAACCGTCCCCTTGTTCACTTTTGCTGCGCATCATCTGTAAACTGAGAAACTTGAACAACTAAATTGGCTAGTCGCTTTTATTTTTAAGTATTTTGTGTATAATAGAGGAAATATGTAGTTTCCTAATGTGTGCCTTATCGGCAGGCATTGGATAATTTAATAGAAGGCTAGATATCCCGCAAGGGATGAAGGGAATCAGGTGCAAGTCCTGAACGGTCCCGCCACTGTAACCAGGTACAAACCATTGATAGACCACTGAGAAATCGGGAAGGTATATGGGGAGGATGATCTGGAAGTCAGGAGACCTGTCTAGACCTTATTAAAGAACGCCTCGAGGAAGGAAAGTTTAATCTCTGTGTTATTGTTGGGTGCAGAGTAGCTTTTGGTTTCTATCTGTTGGGGTAGAGACCTTTTTTATTGGTTTAGTTTAAGGAGGACAGGAATGAGATATCCTCGCTTAGTTATTGCCGGGGTGCAGAGTGGGGTTGGTAAAACTACCTTGAGCCTGGGCTTAATGAAAGCTTTTTGTAACCGAGGCTTAATTGTGCAACCTTTCAAGGTAGGCCCGGACTATATTGATCCCGGCCTGCACTTTCAGGCTTGCGGTCGTAAGTCTCATAATCTTGATAATTGGATGGGAACAGAGGAAGTAGTTCGCAGCGTATTTTGCAAGAACGCTGTTAACGCTGATATTTCCATTATTGAAGGGGTTATGGGCCTTTTTGATGGGGTAAAAAATGGCCGGATAAAGGGCAGCACTGCTGATGTGGCTATGCTTTTCAAGGCTCCGGTAGTTTTAGTGGTAGATGTGCAGGGTATGGCCCAAAGCTGTGTGGCTCTGGTGAAAGGTTTTATGGATTATGAACCACAGTTGAATATCGCGGCATTGGTGCTAAATAATGCGGGAGATTATCACCAAACGGTATTAAAAAAGCATTTGGAAGAAGAGCTGGGTATACAAGTTCTGGGCTGTCTTTCCCGGCGAGATGAAATAAAAATGCCCGCCCGACATCTGGGATTATTACCTGCTGAGGAAAACCATGAACTAAGGAATGCTATTGACCATATGGCAGGTTTGGTAGAACAACACCTTAACCTGGATGCACTTATCAATCTGGCACAGCAAGCCGAAGATTTGGATATAGGTAAGGCAGTTTCTGCTCAGTCAAAGCCAAACCGGGATGGAGCCATAAAGATACGTATTGGGGTAGCTCAAGACGCAGCTTTTAGTTTCTACTACCAGGATAGTTTAGACTATCTGGAGGAACTAGGTGCACAAATCGTTTATTTTAGCCCGTTAAATGATCGGAGCCTGCCTGCAGTGGATGGGATATACCTGGGGGGCGGTTTTCCGGAGATGTTTTTGCCCCAACTGACTGCTAATGGGTCGATGCTAAAATCAATCAGGGAGGCTCACCAGCTGTCCTTGCCATTTTATGCTGAATGTGGGGGATTACTATATTTAAGTGATACTATTACTGATTTTGAGGGCAGAACCTGGCCCGGGGCAGGGATTGTGCCCGTCCAGGCAAGTATGAGCAAGAGCCTGAAGGGATTGGGCTATGTAGAGGCTCGCGCTAAGAGTGATTCAAATCTGGCTAATAAAGATGATGTCTTAAGGGGCCATGAGTTTCATTACTCACAGGTGACGGGCTTGGCTGTTGACCACGCTGCGTATTATTTATCTGGCGGAAAAGGCAAGGAGGGGCGCTTGGATGGATATGTGCAAAATAATTTGTTGGCTTCCTACGTGCACCTGCATTTAAGATCCAACCCCAGCGCGGCAGCCAATTTTATGAATGCCTGTTATAGGGCTAAAGCTCTAACGGGTGAAGAATGCCCGACATTTGAGCAAAGGAGTCAGACTTAATGAGTAATCTACCCAAGCTGGCTTCAGAACAGCTACGAACCGGATATACTACCGGCAGTTGTGCAGCGGCTGCCAGTCAGGCAGCGGTCGTAAAACTGATCAGGAATATAGAAATGCGAGAGGTAAGAATTAAACTTCCTGATGAGGGATTTATCACTTTACCCATCAAGCAGATTTACGCGCAGGATGGAAAAGCCACGGCCGAGGTGGTTAAAGACGCTGGTGATGATCCTGATGTGACTAACGGAATTAGTATTCTGGCTACTGTTGAGCTTTTATCTCAGGGAATTATCGTAATTGAAGGCGGAATAGGTGTAGGTCGGGTGAGTAAACCTGGCCTGGCAGTAGCAGTAGGGGAAGCTGCCATTAATCCAGTTCCCCGAGCCATGATCTGCTCAGCCGTGCAGGAGGTTTTACCCCCTGGTACAGGAGCGAAAATCATTATATCGGTTCCAGTAGGGGAAGAAGTGGCGCGTCGCACCATGAACTCGCGCCTGGGTATTGTTGGCGGGATCTCAATATTGGGGACGTCGGGCATAGTCCGCCCCATGTCCGATGCAGCTTACTTTGATTCCCTGGTACCACAGATTGATCAGGCAATCGCTCTGGGCTACCGAGAATTGGTTTTTACCCCCGGTAAAATGGGGGATCGTCGCGCCAGGTCGATGGGGATAGCAGCGGATAGCATCATTCAAACCAGCAATTTTATTGGTACAATGCTTCAGGAAGCTGTCGTCCGTGGGGCAGAAAGTATCCTGCTAATGGGGCATATCGGCAAAATAATTAAGGTGGCTGCGGGAATATTTAATACCCATAGCCGTATAGCTGATGCTAGAAGGGAAACCCTGGCAGCCCATGCAGCCATGCTGGGTGCTCCCCCGGCGGTTATCAAAGAGATTATGGCAATAAACACCATGGAAGCTGCGGTAGAGCTACTGAAAAAACACCAGCTTCAGGCTGCTTATTATTCTATCGCGGCTTCTGCCAGTCAGCGGGTAAGAGAACTGATGGCTGGTCGAGTTGAAGGTGAAACAGTTAAAATAGGAACCCTGCTCTATGCCCTGGATGGTGAAATTCTAGGTTATGACGATGCGGGAATGCAGCTGTGGAGGAAAATGACGGGGATGGATGTTTCGAACGAAGGCAATAAGCGAGAAATAGTGAGGGGGCAAGCACAAACAGTCACCATAGAACCCTGTTTAAATGAAGTATTCGCTCAGACGACTTGTCAAGAGAGGCCTTGCCATGATAATGCACTTTACTGCGATTGCTTGGGAATGGTAAAGGTGGTTGGTACCGGGCCTGGAGATTCTCGGTATATAACTCCACTAGCCCTTGAGGCAATCAGAAACGGCGAAGTCATAATCGGAGCCCGGCGCTTGCTGAATAGTTTCGCCCAACCCCAACAGGTTCAGGTGATAGTAGATCGGGATTTACGTGCATTAGTAGCTTGTATCGAGGAACACAGACACCATCGGCGGGTGGTAGTGCTGGTGTCAGGAGATACTGGGATCTTCAGCCTGGCGGATTATTTAAATAAACATATGGACAATGGAGTACTGGAGTTTATTCCTGGCATCAGTTCCATCCAGCTTATGTTTGCCAGACTTAAACGCCCCTGGCAGGAAGCTCAGATTGTAAGTATGCACGGAAGATCTGGCGAAGATTTATCCGAACAAATTAAGTCTGCTACTATAACAGCAGTTTTGACCGGGGCTCCTTGGACACCGCAGGCGATTGCTCAGTTCCTATTGGAGAAGGGAGCTTTGGATCTGCAACTAGCTTTGGGCAAAGATTTATCGTATCCCCATGAGAAGCTGGTATTTTGCAGCTTACAGGAGTTGAGCCTGGACAAGGAGGATTATAGCAATACAGTGATGGTGATATTTAATGAATAAATGGCATTATATTAGCCCCGGAATACCGGATGATTATTTCTCACGGACGGATGGGATTCCGATGACCAAAAGTGAGATTAGGGTAATATCCCTGGCCAAACTACGGCTTTTTCCCCAGGCAGTAGTCTATGATGTGGGGGCTGGAAGTGGTTCAGTGGCGATTGAATGCAAATTATTGTTGCCCGAGGGTAGAGTGCTGGCCATAGAAAAAAATCCCCTGGCAATTGAATTAATTAAACAGAATAGCAAACTGTTTGGTGTAGATTTGGAATTGGTAGCCGGTAGTGCACCCGAATGCCTCCAGGGGTTACCAGCAGCTGACCGGATTTTCCTGGGTGGCAGCGGAGGTCAGCTGGAAGCTGTGCTTACGACTTGTGATGCACAGTTAAATGCTGGAGGCTGGATGGTAATCAATTCAGTCAGCCTGTCCACCGCGCCGACTGCTTATAATATTTTAGAATCTAGAGGATATGCGCTGGAAGCCATTCAGGTTAACATTGCAGTCAGCAGCCGACGAGGAAATAGTGACCTCTGGCAGGCTAGAAATCCGGTAACAATTATTGCAGCACAGAAAAGAGGTGAGTAATTTGGGGTGGGGTAAATTTTATGGCATTGGAGTGGGACCAGGAGATCCCGAACTTTTAACCTTGAAGGCGCAGAGGATTCTGCAGAAAATAGATGTGCTTTTTATACCTAAATCAAAAACGGAAAAGCGAAGCTTGGCTTTAAGTATTGTTAGCGGCGCTTTGGAACGAGAATGGGATTGTCACGAACTGCTCTTGCCCATGACCAGAGACGAAGAGGTCCTCCAGCTGCATTGGCAGGAGGCTGCCCGGCAGGTTATAGAAGTGATCAAGACTGGCCGGGAGGCAGCCTTTATTACCCTGGGTGATCCAGGACTATATAGCAGCTTTACATATATTTTGAAGTATATTAGGCAAATGGCTCCGCAGGCAGAGGTGGAAATAGTTCCCGGAGTTAGTTCTATTAATTCCATTTCAGCTTGGATTCAAGAGCCCTTAGCTGAGGGTAATGAGAGCTTGATCATTCTCCCTGCGGGACTAGCCAAGGAGAGGATAGCTAATCTGTTAGACCAGGTGGATAATCTCCTATTGCTAAAGGCAGGCAATGAAATTGATAAGATACGAGAAATATTGACCGAACAAAAGATTAGTACAAGGAATTTTTTGGTTAGCCGCGGTGGTTTCAATGATGGATTTTACACAGATGATTTAGACAGACTGGAAGGACAAAGCCTGGACTATCTTTCCAGCGTTTTAATAAAAAAGGACCAGGGGGAGGAGTAGCATTGATTTATTTTGTGGGAGCAGGACCGGGGGATCCGGAGCTCATTACATTAAAAGCATACCGTTTGCTGCAGCAGGCCAACCTAGTTATTTATGCGGGCTCGCTGATCAATCCGCAGGTGTTACAGCATTGTGGGGCAGGGACTCGTCTGGTCAACAGTGCTGAGCTGAACCTGGAAGAGATTGTTTCTCTGATGGCTGAAGGCTATACCCAGGGGGAAAAGGTAGTACGCTTACATACGGGAGATCCCAGTCTATACGGAGCCATCGGGGAGCAGATGGATCTATTGGAGAAGAAGGGAATACCATACAGTATTGTGCCTGGGGTCAGCTCATTTCTGGCCGCTGCAGCCAGTCTGCAGAGGGAGTATACTGTTCCCGGTGGCAGCCAGAGCTTAATTATTACTCGCCTGGAAGGGCGGACGCCGGTGCCGGCGGCTGAAAAACTAAGCAGTCTGGCTAAGCATGGCGCGTCCATGGCTATATTTCTTTCCGCGGGTATGATTGGGGATGTAGCTGGTGAGCTGTTGAAGGAATACCATCCTGATACACCAGTGGCGGTGATTGAGAAAGCCTCGTGGGAGGAAGAAAAGATTTTACGGGGAAGTTTGCAGGATTTGGTTCAAATGACTAGAGCAGCGGGTATTATGAAAACCGCCCTGATTCTGGTGGGACAATTCCTTGATGATACGGGACGATCTCTATTGTATGACAAGGAGTTTAGTCATGAATATCGATCCAGCCAGGACTAATCCGAATCCTAAGCCAGTGGCTATCCTGGCCCTGACTGAAAACGGCTTCTACCTGGCTGAGCGACTGGCGCAGTATTTTCCCCAGGGCACAGTATATTTGCCAGCCCGACTGGAAGAGTTGGTGAACCAGAAGCAAATACCCCTGGTTCTAATAGAGAGGACAGGCAAACCATTGAACCATGCTGTTGTTTACTTTGATGACTGGCATGAGGCATTTGCAGAAGCTTTTCAAAGCTTTTCAGGTTTGATTTGTATAATGGCAACTGGAATTGTAGTACGTAGTCTGGCCTCATTAATGGTATCTAAACTAACTGACCCAGCTATCCTGGTGCTGGATGAAAAAGGCGAGTATGTGATCAGTTTATTATCAGGCCATATCGGTGGAGCCAACCAAATGGCCCGTGAAATAGCTGCCCAACTAGGTGGGCAGGCAGTTATAACTACAGCCAGCGATGTGGAAGGTAAATCATCGGTAGACTTGCTGGCGCAGGAACTGGATGCCGTGATGGACCCGGTGGGAAGAATAAAAACAATTAACCGCTATTTGGTCGAGGGCAAGACCGTACATTTATACAGTCCCTGGCCTTTACTGAATATTTTCTCAGGTTTTGAGTGGCAGGGCTGGATAAAAGCTGAAAATAGTCTGGTGGGCCAAGGGTTTAGCGATGACAGCTATGCTGAGGGCGATAAATTCTCCGCTCCCCCTGATATTAGCTGCTCGCAGGCTGGTATGTTAGCAACTAGTAGTGATTTATGCTCTCCTGTTTTTGCGGGGGCAGGGTGGTTAAGTGAATTTCTGGAACCAGCCGTGCTAATCAGTCCCTGGAAATTGAAAGTTGACCCCAAGCGGGAGTGGATGCAGTTGCGGCCCCGCAATTTGGTGGTAGGGATCGGTTGTCGTAAGGGTGTGGATGTTGAGGAAGTGGAGCAAGCTTTTGAACAGGTAATGAAACATTTCTGCCTGGATACTGATTGCGTTCAAAAGCTGGCTACCATAGATTTTAAGACCCGGGAAGCCGCCCTGCAGGAGTTGGCTGCCCGGTTAAAAGTACCTTTACTGGGCTTTAGTGCTGAAGAAATACGGACCCTGGATGGAACCTATGAAGCTTCCGCCTGGGTTAATGAAAAAATAGGAGTTGGTGGTGTATGCGAACCTGCAGCGCGGCTGGCAGCGGGCCAGGGAATAATTCTGGTGCCGAAACAAAAGATCGGTGCAGTGACCATAAGTGTAGCCATGGAAAAATCCTGGTGGTGGGATTGGGACCCGGTCAGCGAGATCTGATGACACCGCGAGCACTGGAGAGTATTAAGCAGGCTGAGGTAATTATTGGCTATAAAACCTATATTGCTTTGATAAAGGATTTAATCATCGACCAGGAGGTCTATAGCTCAGGCATGCGTCAGGAGATAGAGCGGGCACGACTGGCGGTGGAAATGGCAGAACAAGGCAAGCTGGTGGTGGTCGTGAGCAGTGGAGATCCAGGGATATATGGCATGGCCGGAATAATTCTGGAATTAGCTGTGGATAGGATTGAAGTGGAAATTGTACCTGGGGTTACAGCCGCGACAGCTGCTGCCGCTTTACTGGGAGCACCCATCATGCATGATTTTGTGGTTATTAGTTTGAGTGATCTTCTAACCCCCTGGGATAAGATTATGACCCGCATGGAAGCAGCCGGGCAAGGAGATTTTGTGATCGTAATATATAACCCCAGGAGTCAGGGGAGACAGGAGCAAATAGAAACGGCTCAAGAAATACTGCTTCGTTCTCGGCATCCGCATACTCCGGTTGGGATTGTCCGCAATGCTGAACGGGCTGATACTAACATAGTGATTACAAAGCTGGAAGATATGTTGGCAGAAGAAATTGACATGCTAAGTACCGTGATAATTGGCAATTCGGAAACCCGAATTGAAAACGGCCGCATGATCACGCCGCGAGGGTATCTTTTATGATTCTGGTGCTAGCTGGAACTACCGAAGGTAGAGAATTGACAGCAGTTTTACAGCAAGCAGGCTACCGGGTGAGTGTTGCTGTGGTTAGTTCCTATGGGGAAGATTTGCTGTCCCTGCAGGCTGGCAGTGAGGTGGTGGCAGGGCGCTTGGACCGGGAAGGTTTTACCCGCTGGGTAACTGGGCAAGCTACTAGCGCTGTAGTTGATGCTACCCATCCCTTTGCTGAGCAAATCAGCCAACTGGCTATGCAAGTAACTGCTGAATTAGGCATACCCTATATTCGATTGGAACGACCGAAGGAGCCCCTGCCCCAGCATCCACTGATAAAGAGTATAGAACGCCTGGAAAAAATGGAAGAGTATTTTTTATCCGGACAAACAGTATTCAGCACTCTGGGGACTAACCATCTGGAGCAACTGTTGGATATGAGTCAGAGGAAAGCAGTCAGGCTGGTGGTCAGGGTCTTGCCTAGGGCAGATGTATTGAAAAGGTGTGAAGAATTGGGCTTACAACCCGAACAGATTATAGCTCTCAAAGGTCCGTTTTCCATGGAATTGAATCGTCAATTGTACCTTCATTATAGGGCTGATTTAATACTTAGCAAAGATAGCGGTCAGGTTGGCGGCCTGGATAGTAAAATCGCCGCCGCGATGGAATTGGAGATACCTATAGTGGTTTGGTCCAGGCCGGTAATAGAATATCCACGATGGGTGAATTCTGCCTCGGAAGTAGTAGATTATCTAAGAGAATTGCAGGGAGGTTTTAGTAATGTCTGAAGGAGTTATTTTATTGGGGCATGGAAGTCGTCGCGAGGAAGCCAATGAGGAAATTAGGCAAATTGGACGAATGGTCGCCGCCGGAAGCCCGGGAGATTTGTTTGAGACCGCCTTTTTATCACTTTGCACTCCGGATCTGTCCGAGGTGGTGGCCAGGTTTAGTCAGGCGGGGATAGATAAGATCATTGTTACACCGGTTTTTTTAGTGACCGGTAACCATATTGCCAGAGATATACCGGAGGAGATTGATAAACAAAGAGCCAGCTACCCGAATGTCGAGTTTGTTATGGCGCGGCACATTGGTCCCGATCCGGAAGTGGTGGAGATTGTTAAAAATCGTATTCGAGAAGCTATTAATGACAGGTAATATAATCAGATGGGTTGAGTTTAGGGGTTGATACTTCTCCATCTATTTATAGGGGAGATGTATAGCAAATTTGGGGAAAACAAATTGGTGTTTATAGTCGTAAACATTCCAGGAAGTTAAGAGGTTATACGATGGATATTATTTGGAATCCACAAGCTATAGAGGCGCAGAGTATGGCTATAATCGAGCCCTACCTGCAGGATTGCAATTTTAGCCTGCCGGAAAAGGCGGTGGTTAAAAGAGTAGTACATACGACTGGCGATCCTGCCATTATTGATTGTATTCACTGGCACCCGGCAGCCTGTCAGATTGGGATAGAGGCTTTGCGAAGAGGTGCCGATATCTTCACGGATGTAAGTATGCTTCTGGCGGGCATAAATCAGAAAAAACTAGCGGCTTTCGGTGGTACCGTCAATTGTGCCATTTCGACCGCAGAAGTAGCAGAGGCGGCGGCTGATTGGAAGATTACTCGGGCTGCGGCAGAGATGCGATTGTGGAGTAACCGACTGGATGATGCCATTGTGGCTATTGGGAATGCTCCCACTGCCCTGTTTGAGCTTATCAACCTTATTGAAAAAAAGGTGGCCCGACCCGCTCTTATCATTGGGACACCGGTAGGTTTTGTAGGTGCAGCAGAGTCCAAAGATCTGATGGTGGAAAAAAATCTCGTTCCCTATTTGACAGTTCTGGGTACCAGGGGCGGTAGTCCGATCGCGGCATCCATGGTAAATGCCCTGTTATATTATGAAGGAGATATTTAATGTCCAAGGTGATAATGATAGTAGGCGGCAGCCGGAGTGGCAAGAGTACCTACGCGGAGCAAATAGCCAGGCAACTAGCGGCTGAGAATGGGCAGGAGGTTTACTATCTGGCCACGGCGACCGTCTGGGATGATGAATTTGCTGAACGGGTAAGAAAACATCAGCAGCGCCGACCAGTAGAGTGGCATACCATTGAAGAACCTTGTGATATCGATCAGGTTTTATTAGCTCAAACTGATAAACGGGGAGTTTTTTTAATTGATGGCATAGGTACCTGGGTTGCTAACCTCATGTATCGCGATAACTATCCTGATTTTTCTTGGGATTTAGCCCGCGAAAGAGCTTTTTTTTCTAAGGTTAATAGCCTGATTCAGTCCTGGTCGGACATGGCAACCATCATTGTGGTAGCTGACGAAGTAGGGATGGCTATTATCCCAGAAAATGAGCAGGGCAGAGTTTTTCGAGATTTAAATGGATGGGCCAACCAGTACCTGGCGAAAGAAGCCAGCGAGGTGTATTTAATGACTTGTGGAATTCCCCTGCGGATAAAATAGACAGCCGATGCAGCCAGGAATAATTCAATTATAGGTACCCCTGATGTGGCTACATAAGGAGGCAAACAAATGGCCAAAAGCATAATGCTGCAGGGAACTTCTTCCCATGTAGGCAAAAGCATACTATGTACAGCCCTGTGCAGAATATTTTATCAGGATGGTTTTCGAACCGTTCCGTTTAAGGCGCAGAATATGGCCTTGAATTCCGCCGTTACTCCTGATGGGGGGGAAATTGGGCGGGCTCAGGCAGCCCAAGCCGAGGCAGCGGGACTGTCAGCCTCAGTATATATGAATCCGATTTTGCTAAAACCCAAGCAGGACCAGGAAGCTCAAGTAATTATAATGGGTGCTCCTTTGGGGGATATGTCGGCTCGTGATTATCGCAACAATTTTTTGCCGCAGGCTGAGCCCCTGGTTTTGGATTGTATTAATAAACTGAAGAATGAATACGATGTTCTGATTATTGAAGGGGCTGGCAGCCCGGCGGAGATTAATCTCAAAGACCGGGATATTGTGAATATGAAAACGGCTGAATTGGCAGATGCACCGGTTTTACTGGTGGCTGATATTGATCGGGGCGGAGTATTTGCTTTTTTAATTGGTACCCTGGAGTTATTGGAGCCAGCGGAAAGGGAACGAGTTAAGGGTTTTATTATTAATAAGTTTCGTGGTGACCTTAGTTTGCTGCAGCCAGGGCTGGAATTTTTGGAAGAACGCACCGGGATTCCAGTGTTAGGGGTTATCCCCTATATACATGAGCATGGTATTGACGAAGAGGATTCGGTTTGCCTGGCGGAGCTGCAACCTTCTGGAGCTATCGACGCAGCGATTAAAATTGTGGTAATTCAGTTGCCCAGAATATCAAATTTTACAGATTTTGATGCTTTCAGAGATCTTCCCGATACCAGACTGGAATTTATAAGAGAAGGCCAAATAATTGGAGATGCTGATTTAGTCATTATTCCCGGCAGTAAGAACACCATATTAGATATGCGCTATCTCCAAGAAGAGGGCTACGCTGATGAAATTGGGATAATGGCCCGCCAGGGAAAATTTATCGTGGGCATATGTGGCGGTTATCAAATGTTAGGTGAGGAACTGCTTGATCCTGAGGGGACTGAGGCGGGCATAGGCTCGTTGCAAGGGTTGGGGTTATTACCTTTGGTTACTACTTATGAAAGCCAGAAAATTACCCACCAGGTGGAAGCTAAGCTCCTGGCAGAGCAAGGTTTCTGGCGGGAAATAGGTGATCTGTATATCAGAGGTTATGAAATACATAACGGTCAAACCCGGCTGAGGGATAATAATGCGGGATTATTAAAAATTCAGAGTCGTTCTGGTGAGAAAGTGGAAATTCTGGACGGAGCCGTAAATCGGGAAGGAAATGTTTTTGGTACTCATTTGCATGGATTTTTTGATAATGCGGAAGTTATGTTGGCGTTAATCAATGCTATCCGGGCTCAAAAAAAATTGAACCCAATAGATAAGCAGGATTTATCTCTACAACAAAAGCAGGCTAAATATGATCATCTGGCTGAGATAGTCAGGTCCTCCCTGGACATGGAAAAGCTCTACGAAATTATGGGTTTTTAGGATATATGAAACTAATTATTCTTTATGCAGCTATTCTGGATATTGTGTTGGGTGATCCTCGTTTCATACCCCATCCGGTGGTCTATATTGGTAAAGTTATCAATTGGGGTGAAACCGCTATTCGTAGCCATGTTAGTGAACGGGCTTTTAAATTGGCAGGCGTTATCCTGACATTGGTGATTGTGGGTGGCAGCTATGGTTTCTTTAGCTTTATATTGTGGCTGGCTTATAGAAGCAGTTTAATACTAGGCATAGTACTGAGTGTATTCCTGATGAGCCAGGCTTTAGCGATGAACAGTTTATATAAACATGCCCGTGCGGTAGCCAGGCCTTTGGCCAGGGGAGATTTGTCAGCGGCACGCCAGGCACTGAGTATGATTGTAGGCAGAGATACCGAGCAACTGGATGGAGAAGAAATCATACGGGGTACAGTGGAAACCGTAGCCGAAAATACTGCGGATGGTATAATTGCCCCTCTATTTTATGGATTTTTGGGTGGTCCAGCCTTGGCATTGGCTTATAAAGCAGTCAATACTCTGGATTCTATGATTGGCTACCAAGATGAAAGATATACGGATTTGGGTTGGGCCGCAGCCCGCCTGGACGACCTGGCTAACTATATTCCGGCTCGAATAAGCGCTTTGCTTTTTTTAAGTCTGGCTCCCTTTACGGCAGGAGGTATACAGGGGGTCTGGACTACCCTGTGCCGAGATGCCAGAAGCCATCCCAGCCCCAATAGTGGTTTTCCGGAAGCAGCGGTAGCCGGAGCCCTGGAGGTACAACTGGGAGGATTGAACTACTATCGCGGTATACCCTCATCCAGGGCTCTGATAGGACTGAAAAATCGACCTTTGGAACTTAAGGATATTAGCAGAAGCCTGGTATTAATGGTATTGGTATCAGGGGAGATGCTGGTGCTGGGGTTGCTTTTAACCTGGTTGGTTGGATGACTGCCCTAAAGCATTACACAGATCTATCTGATTACTGTAGTGGATAACATGGATATGGGATCATACTAACAGTTTCAGCCTGCTCCCGGTACTCTAAAAATTTAAGGAGTAGTGGGCAAGTAAACTTTAAATGTTCTATCCCATAATTGTATGTTTATATGGTGAGTTTGCGGAGGTGATGATTTGATTCAAATTTACACGGGAGATGGCAAGGGCAAGACTACAGCGGCGTTTGGGTTGGCTATGAGGGCTGCGGGGCATGGATTTAAGGTGCGGGTCATTCAATTTCTGAAAGGCAGCACCTACAGTGGTGAACTGGCTTCGGCCGCTAAATTGGGTATTGAAGTTTTTCAGTTTGGGCGCACCTGTCCTCATGCAGCAGTTATAAAGACTGGATTTATGAGCTGTCAGGAATGCGGACAATGCTGGATAGGCCTAAACGAAATTAGTGATCTGGATAGAAAAAAAACACAAATGGCCTGGGATTTAGCTTGCGATACAGCCGTAACTGGACAGTATGATCTCATCATCCTGGATGAGATTTTGAACGCAGTTAAAAAGGATTTAGTATCGCTAAACGAATTATTAGCCTGGCTGCATAAGCTTTCGCCGGATATCGAGGTGGTTCTAACGGGCAGAAGCGCGCCGCCGGAGTTGATAGAAATTGCCGATCTGGTGTCCGAGATTAGGAAAATCAAGCATCCCTATTCAGAAAACTGTAAAGCCCGTCGCGGCATAGAATATTAGGCAGAGTCCAATAAAAATATTGTTTGCACCGGCCAGGGTGCATAATTAGTACCTGAAGAGGGCTCATTACCGTAGTGATTATTTCTGTATTTCACATTGCCTGTTAATGCTGGTAGCTGGCTTGGGGTAAGCTGCCGCTCTAAAAAATAGAGAATAATTGGTTCGATAAAGTAGGAGGATAAATGATGAGACGTTTCTTACTTGCCATAAGTTTTTTAACCATTATTCCAGCTTATGGCAATCGTCTGGCTGATGATAGGGAGATGGCCGGATCAATGGCCTTTTATCCTCTGGTGGGGTTTATTGTCGGGGGGTTATTAGCGGCCCTGGCGTACTTTAATCACTGGCTTTCCCTGGGGTTAAGTGGCGATGCGCTGGTGATTGTTTTTTGGATAATCCTAACGGCTGGCTTACATATGGATGGCTTGATGGATACTGCCGATGGCTTGTTTAGTGGCAAGGAGCGGGAACGGAAACTGGAAATTATGCGTGATAGCAGGGTGGGTGCCATGGGAGCCATCGCCCTGGCCGCACTATTAATATTAAAACTTAGCTTTTTAGGTTCTATAGCTTATCCGGATAAACTGTGGATTTTGATGATCAGCCCGGCTGTAGGCCGAACTGCGATGGCTCTTTGTATATATCTGTTTCCATATGCTCGTTCTGGGCCAGGATTAGGAAAATCATTTGCTGATCAGGCCGGCTGGGGCTATATCTTTATAGCCGTAGTAACCTTACTGCTAGGGACATTTTGGGTGTTGAAAAGCACTGGTCTGATAATGCTAGGTTTGACGGTAATACCGGCAGCCCTTTTAGCAACTTGGATGGCTCGACAGTTAGGCGGCTTAACGGGAGACACCTATGGAGCCATCTGCGAGCTATCTGAAACCATATTTTTAATTGTGGCGGTAATTTGGATGGCTATTGCTTAATCAACACACGGGTTAGAAAGGACTTCTGTGATAGGTTGCCAGTATATTGCCGACAATACAGTTAGGCAGAGCAATACACTAGTGAGATACAAGAGGTAGTACTTACGACAGGGGGAAAAATCAATTAGAACGAAGCAGTATGATTTTAATGAAAATAATATTGAGAAGTGCCCCTGTAATGTACATGGGGGAGACCGCTGGGCAGCGGAATCAAAATGGGGTATAGCGGCGGATAAGTTCCTGGACTTTAGTGCCAGCATCAACCCGCTGGGACCATCGGCTTATTCGATCCAAGCAATTCAGGATAGTATGCATAACCTGGCGTACTATCCCGAGCCATCCGGGCTAGCTTTGAAAAAAGCTTTAGCGGAACACTTCCGGCTTGATGAGCGGCAGATTATTCTAGGTAATGGATCGGCCGAACTTATTTACTTGTGCACGCGAATGTTTTACCGCAATAGAGTGCTGGTACTGGAGCCGAGTTTTTCTGAGTATGGGCGAGGGGTAGAGAATCCATGTATAGTTCGAATTGGGCTTGATCTTAACCATATAAGCTTGCCTCGGGAGAAAATAGCAGAAGCCCTACAAGCGGATGATTTACTTTTTATTACTAATCCCAACAATCCAACTGGCAATTTGTTCTGCCGTGAAGAATTAATACAGCTCTTGGAGCTGGTTAAGGAAAGGCAGGCAAGGCTGGTTGTAGATGAGACATTTATAGATTTTTTAGGGGATAGCACTATCTCCCTGCGAGATATCAGCAGTCAGGAGCCGAATCTTATCATTTTAGGTTCTCTAACCAAATTTTATGCCCTGCCAGGATTGAGAATAGGTTATGCACTGACCACCCCTGACAACACTAAGAAGATGGAACAACTGTTGCCTCCCTGGAGAATCAATAGCCTGGCCCTGGCAGCTGGAGTAGCAGCTTTACAGGATAAGGAATATATCCAGAGGACAATTAGCCTGATAGACAGAGAGAGAGAGCTTATTATTTGTGGTTTAAGTGATATTGAAGGGTTGTATGTGTATCCCAGTCAGGCCAATTTTATCCTGGTCGATGCCCGTAGCCGGGGTTTTACGGCGGCAGAATTACAGGAAAAATTGGGGCCAGAGGGGATTCTAATTAGGGATTGCAGTGATTTCTATAATCTGTCCCCTTACCACTTTCGACTGGCGGTACGTAATCACGAGGAGAATGAAATCCTTTTAAGAACCCTAAGGAAGGTACTGAACTGATTATGAAAGTAATTCTACTGCGACATGGACAGACGGAATGGAATACTCTGCAAAAATATCAGGGACATACTGA
>CAZEDT010000045.1:0-34035 GCA_964510795.1 uncultured Syntrophomonas sp. | reverse complement strand
TCCTCTTCTGTGGAAAGAAACGAGACCGTATGAAGGCACTGCTCTGGGAAGGAGATGGCCGAGGAACCAGGAGCAAGCCCGGCACATTACGATGAAGGAATTCCGTTGGCTGATGGAAGGCCTGGAAATTGATCAGCCAAAAGCAATTCAGAACATTAAACCCGGCGATTTCTGCTAATGTAAAAGGTGTGCAAATGCCTATTTTACTGGTTTTAGAGTGGATTTCTACTGTCAAAAATGGTATAATTGAATTATCAGATGACAGGAGAAAAGCAGCTTGATAGACGATAAGGACGCCTACATACTTCAGCTTGAAAATAAGATCGAAAACCTTGAAAAGCAGGTTAACAACCTAACGGAAATAATCATACTGCTTCGCAAGCAGAAGTTCGGAAGCTCCAGTGAAAAAACTCCGAAAAGCGAAAGCAGCAATCAGCTGAATCTGTTCGATGAAGCTGAGCAGGAAGCAGTTCCCGATGCAGAAGAGCCTGCTGTTAGCAAGGTAAACGGATTCTATCGCAGAAATCCAAAGACCAAACGTGAGGAACTGCTTAAGGATCTTCCTTGTTTAGGCATTATTCCATACCTCATCATCAATATCATTATCCCAAAAATCGCAACTTGTTTGACTGGCAATTTCTAAATCCTTAAACTCAGTTCTATTTCTTTTCATTTCAAGAAACAAAGCAAAATCCAAGACTTCTTTTGCTTCTATTTCAGATATTCGATTGACTAATTCAAGTAAATCTTTTCTTATTGTATTCACTTGATCCGCCTCCTTAAGAGTCTCCTTATTATAATTATATCAATATTCAAACTGGAAAAACCACAATATTATTCATTGGCTGTACGCGGTCTTATACTGCCGTTAGCATTCTCACAATTCCGATATATGCTTACCACTGTTCCCCTAGACCATCCTATTCCATTTTTCCGTCTGGGAGAACATGTTTTAATCATTCATAAACAGCATTCTTATCCGCCTTGGCCTTCTTATATAGTCTTACCACGCACTCCACATGGTGGGTCTGGGGGAACATGTCTATGGGTTGGACTTCATCCACTTCGTAACCTGAACTTGTAAAGATGGCCAGATCTCTAGCCAGGGTAGACGGATTACACGATACATATACAATGCAACGAGGGGCTATGCGTATAATAGATCTTATCAGCTCTTCCTCGCATCCAGCCCTTGGCGGGTCGAGTACGACCAGGTCAAATTTCTGTTTTAGTTGGGGAATAACCGTCTCACAGGCTCCAGCGATAAATTCGCAGTTGTTGATATTATTACGAGCGGCGTTTTCGCGTGCATTGGCAACTGCCGGGGAATAGTTTTCTACGCCGGTAACCTTTTTAACATAACTGGATAAGTAAAGACCAATGCTGCCGGTACCACAAAAGGCGTCCAACAGTCTGTCCTTAGGTTGCGGCTTGCAGTAATCGCGTACTAATTCATATAAAACCTGGGTCTGGGCCGGGTTCACCTGGAAGAATGATAAGGGGGAGAGATAGCAGCGTATATTATTTACCTGGTCCTCAAAACCAGCTTTTCCCCAGCCTAGACTAAGCTGCTTGCCATTCATTTTATAAAGCGATTTTAGCTTCGGGAAGCTTTCAATTAGTTCCATGGGAATGGTTCTCAGCCCATCCAGGATAGCCATTAATGACCCGTCCAATGAAGATTCACGGATGGTTATCGAGCCATCTTGGCGTGCTTTGACGGTAGTAACCCGGTCTTTAAGATACAGACTCAGGTCTTCCATGGGTTGGGAAATCAGCTTGCAGGTATCAATATCGAGCAGATCATGGCTATCGTTCATATAATAACCCATCGCAACTTCATCACCGGTATTCTGCAGGTGCCATACCACCTTGTTGCGGTAGCGCCAGGGATCTTCCATCCCTAACATGGGCTTGACCTCGGCATTAATTTTTCCTATACGCTGCAAGGTATCCTGCAGGATGCCGCGTTTGAGTTCTAATTGCTTGGCATAAGTCATATGCTGGTAGGCACAGCCGCCGCAGCTGTAGTAATGCGGACAGTCTGGGATTACTCTTGCCTCCGATGGGGTTATAACTTCCAAGAGCTTGGCGCGCAGATAGCTTTTGTTTTGTTCTACTATTTCTATTTCAACTGTTTCCCCGGGAATAGCATAAGGGATAAAGGTAGCTTTCCCTTCAATCCTGCCAACACCTTCTCCCCGGTGACTGACTCCATCTACAATACAGCGCATGAATTTCCTCCTCATTAGAAAACTCGGCATACGCCGAGCCTTTAGGCGACAGCGGATGCCTGAGTTTTCTTATCTATCAACATTTAGAAATGTTATTCCTTTTGATACGGAAATAAAAGCGGAAAGTTACCTTCCCGCTCCCTGTCTATTTCTATTATATGCTAATCTAACCTGCCTGACTTAATAAATCGCAACCCTGGCGGAAAGCGGTTAGGTTTACTTCCAGGGCTTTAGCCGGCACAATTGTGCGGATGGCATTTTCCACTTCCTCTGCGGGCAATCCGATAGCTTTGCTGAGCATACCTACCAGAACTACATTCGCTGCACGAGCATTGCCGCATCTGGTAGCTATGTCGGTAGCATTAACCATTACCGTATCCTTTACCAGCCCGCCTACTTTGGAGTCTATATCATCCGGGTATTTCATTTTGCCGCTCAATACCGGCAACGGATTAACCCGTTCATTATTTATTATTACCATTCCTTCAGGTTTTAAATAATCCAGCCAGCGTGCACTTTCTACTTTTTCGAAAGCCAGGATAATGTCAGCATCACCCTTTTTAATAATGGGTGAATATATTTTCTGCCCATAGCGGACCTGGGATACTACACTGCCACCCCGCTGGGCCATACCATGAACTTCGGAAACCTTAACATCATAACCCATTTGGACAGCTACCTGGGCAATTATGCGGCTGGTTAGAAGAGTACCCTGCCCGCCGACGCCGACGATTAATATATTGGTTGTTTGTTCTGGCATGTGCTATACCTCCACTTTCTTGATAGCATCAAATTTACAGACCTGAGGACAGAGCCCGCAGGAAACACAACCGGGACTCATTACCGCTTTTTTGCTTTCATCATTAAAAGATACACCGGTACAGCCCAGCTTAATGCAGGTCTTACAGCCTTTGCAGAGTTCATCATCAACAACATATTTGAAATTCTTGGGAATGTTGTTCAATAGTATACAGGGCCGCTTAGTGATAATTACTGAGGGTTCCCGCCGGGCTAATTCTTCTTCCAGGGTCTTCTGCAATTCATCCAATTGCAAGGGATCAACCACCCGAATATTCTCTACCCCGATCGCACGCACCATCATCTCCAAATCCAGTTTGCGGGTAGGCTGTTCGGAAATAGTTTTGCCGGTAGCCGGGTGATCTTGATGGCCGGTCATGGCAGTGGTATCGTTATCCAGAATTAATACTGTTGAAGTTCCTTGATTATAGACCACATCAATAAGGGCAGTTATACCTGAGTGTACGAAGGTAGAATCACCAATTACGGCAACCATTTTACCAGCATACTCTTCGCCTCGAGCCTTTTCCATGCCCAGAGCTGAACCGATGCTGGCCCCCATGCAGATGCAGGCATCCATGCCATCCAGAGGGCTTAAGGCACCCAGGGTATAACAACCGATATCTCCCATGACGGTAAGTTTCATTTTGTTCAGGGTGTGAAATACTCCCCGATGGGGACAACCAGCGCAAAGTAAAGGTGGACGAGCGGGAATCTCGTTTTCCAGACCATATCCAGTGGGTAATGGCACTCCAGCCAACCTTTCAGCGATCATTTCCGGACTGTATTCGCCCAGTAAACTGAATAGTTCTTTGCCTTCAACCTTTATCCCCCATGATTTAACCTGTTCTTCTATCACCGGTTCCAGTTCCTCAATGATAACCAGTCGATCGACCTGCTGGGCAAATTCGGTAATTAAGTTCTGCGGCAGCGGATTGGTCATACCCAGTTTCAGAACTGAAGCCTCAGGTAATACTTCCTTAACATATTGGTAGGCAACTCCGCTGGTGATAATACCCAGGGACTTGTCGCCCCATTCAATTCGATTAAGAGTAGTGGTTTCAGCATATTCCTTAAGACGCAGGATGCGTTTTTCTACTTCTACATGGCGTCCCCGTGCATAGCCGGGTAACATAACAAATTTAGCGGGATTTTTGACGTAATCCTTAAGCGGGACTTCCTTACGCTCACCTTCTTCTACCATGGTCTGGGAATGGGATAAACGAGTAGTAACCCGCAGCATAACCGGCGTATCAAATTCTTCACTTAAATCAAAGGCCATTTTGGTAAAATCCAGGGCCTCCTGGCTATCGGATGGTTCGATTACCAGGAGTTTGGCAAAGCGTCCATAGCCACGGTTATCCTGCTCATTCTGGGAAGAATGCATGCCCGGATCATCAGCTGAAATAATAACCAATCCCCCGTTTACACCCGTATATGCAAATGTATAGAGCGGATCAGCAGCTACATTAACTCCCACGTGTTTCATGGCGACCAGGGTGCGAGCGCCACCAATGGAAGCACCTGCTCCTACCTCCATAGCCACCTTTTCGTTAGGGGCCCATTCAGCATAAACACCGCTGAATTTAGCCAAATTACTTACAATCTCAGTACTGGGGGTGCCCGGATAGGCGGTTGCCACCGTAACCCCAGCTTCATAGGCCCCACGGGCAATGGCCTGGTTACCAATTATTAACTGCTTCATCAAAATCCTCCTTGTTGCCACTAAATAACAGTATTAAAGCCTCTCATTCACATTGGAACGAGAGGCCATGAAATTCCAGTAAAATTCAAGCATATCCCGGCCACTCAACAATCTATTATTTATAGTTAATTTCAGTAATTACAAAAATAATAGCATATTAAGCGAGAAAGTGTAAATGTCAAAAGAATGCTTGATTGGCCCTATTGCTAAAGATGGTGCCATTGGAGCACGGCCTGGTTAATTAGTTTGGCCATATAATAAACGTGTGCCATTCCCCGTGCAGGTTGCGAGCCTCGAACCCGCGCCGCTGAACGAGTATCCACCACCCCGGTTAGGGAAAAGTCACCTACTGCGGGCAGGGTTTTGGCCAGAGCTTTGCCTGGAATTAAACCACCCTGCCGAAACTGAACCATGCCGATTTCATCTTCTTCGCCGACCGAAGCGTCAATGGCCAGCTCTATATGGCCCGGATTATTATATCGAATAGATTGCAGCTGTTTAACCAGATTACGGGCATGCAATGGCTGATCAAGGGTACCGTATAACAAAAGGTCCGGCAGACTTTCCCGGAGCATAGTTCCTGTTAATGGTCCTAAACAATCCAGAATATGCCGATCTGAACCTATACATATAATAACTGGCCTTTCCGCCGGAGACGGAAGCCATTTTTTTAGAGCTTCAGCTAATAACTCTGAACCGGCCGGATCATGAAAACTGGTTTTAAGCATTGAAACTTAATATCCCAGAGCTTTTTCCAGGCTTTTTATAAATCTCTGGTTTTCTGCTGCGGTTCCGACTGTGACCCTTATAGAATTGGGATAACCGAAGACATCACCGGTACGAACAATTACCCCTTGCCTCAGCAGGTTTTTAAAAACTCCCTGACAGTTGGTACCGGTATCCACCAGGATGAAGTTGGCTTCAGTAGGAATATAATCCAGACCCATGCGGGCAAATTCACCATATAGATATTGTTTTCCTTGACTGTTAGCTTGCTGGCTTTTCTCTACGTGCTCCTGATCATCAAGAGCCGCCAAGGCCGCAACCTGAGCAGGCATATTAACATTAAAGGGTTCCGTCACCCGCTCAATTGCCTGAGCAATCGCCGGAGTAGTCATGGCATAACCTATCCGCAAAGCGGCCAGGCCATATATTTTAGAAAAGGTGCGAAATACCAGGGCATTTCTTCCTTCTTTAACATACTGTAACCCGCTGGAGTATTCTTCACTCTCCACATATTCGAAATAGGCTTCATCAAAAACTACCAGCACATCATCTGGAACCTGGTCCATGAATTCTTTGATCTGCATGGAACTCACCATGGTACCAGTAGGATTATTAGGATTACAGATAATAACCACTTTGGTTTTTATCGAAATTGCATCTAACATGGCTTGCAGATCATGGGTGAAATTCTTTAATGGAACTTCCAGGCAGTCAGCTCCCATGATACGCGCCACAAATTCATACTCAGAAAAAGTTGGTTGACCAAAAATAATCTGATCGCCGCTCTGCAGAAAGGTTTCCGCCAGCAGTTTTAATAGTTCATCCGAACCATTACCAATCAATATTGCTTTCTCGGAAATATCATTTATAGCCGCCAGACGTTTTTTCAAATTAAAACAGTTGGCATCTGGATAAAGATGCAGGTCATTAAGCATGCCGCCTACAGCTTCTTTGGCTTTAGGAGATGGTCCCAGGGGGTTCTCGTTGGAGGCCATTTTAATAATGTCTTCCAGACCCAATTCGCGTTTGACTTCATCAATAGGTTTACCAGGGGTATAGGGTTTGAGGTCAAATATTTCCCTTCTGGCTTTGGCTTTAATAAAATCCTGCATTACACATTCTCCTTATTACTTATCTCTCATATCAATGACTCTTTTGGCTTTTCCCTCAGTTCTTTCGATACTGTGAGGTTCTACCAGTCTAACTTTTGGGTTTAGAGACAGAACTTTATATAGTTGTTGTTTCAGTTTTTGCTCAATCAGCTCCAGATCCCGATACTTATCCGTAAAGGCACCCTCGGAAATTTCCACCCGAACTTCGATATCATCCAGGAAACCTTTCTTATAAAGGATAATCTGATAATGGGGGGCCAGACCCTCGATATTAACCAATACACTTTCAATCTGGGAGGGAAATACATTTACTCCCCGAATAACCATCATATCATCACTGCGCCCGGTAATTTTACTTAGCCTGGCCGTAGTCCGACCGCATTCACAGCTAGCCAAGTTAAGGGAAGATATATCCTTGGTCCGGTATCTGATAACCGGCACCGCTTCCCTGCACAGGGTGGTTATGACAACCTCGCCTGTCTCTCCAGGGGCTACGGGCTGCAATGTATCTGGATCAACTATTTCCACTATAAACTGGTCTTCAGCTACATGTTGGCCACAGATGAGGGAACACTCCCCGGAAAAACCAGGCCCCCCAACTTCACTTAAACCATAATTATCAGTAGCCAGCAGACCCCAGCGCTTTTCAATCTCCAACCGGTATTCCTCTGAAAAGGCTTCTCCGCCAAACAGACCAATTCTAACATTCAAATCCGTGCGCGGATCAATACCCGCTTCGATAGCCATTTCAGCCAGGTGTAAGGCGTAGGTAGGAGTACTTACCAGAACCGTAGTTCCAAAATCCTTCATTATCATGAGCTGTTTTTCCGTATTGCCGCCAGAAATAGGAATTACCGTAGCTCCCATTTTTTCCAGGCCGTATTGCAGACCATGGGCCCCGGTAAATAATCCATAGCCAAAGGCGATCTGGGCGACGTCCGAAGATGTTACTCCGGTCATACAAACCATGCGGGCTACCAGCTCCGACCAGTTGTTAAGGTCGTTTTTGGTACATCCCACCACAGTTAACTTACCAGTAGTTCCAGAAGAAGCATGCAGTCTTACCACCTGTTCCTGAGGAACGGTAAACATACCAAAGGGATAGCCGTCTCTAAAATCATCCTTAACCGTCAGAGGTAGTTTAGATAAGTCATTCAGGCTTTTCAGGTCACCGGGATGGAAATTAGCAGCTGCGAATTTCCTCTGATAGATGTCAGAACGCTCATAAACATACTGCAGGTTCTTCTTTAACCTCTGCAACTGTAGTTTCTCAATTTCTTCGCGGGGCATGCATTCCATTTCGGGATTCCATATAGGCATAACAATCCTCTCCTATCCTACTGTTCTGCATAATAATTGGGCTAAGCCTACAATCCATGGATACGGAAAAAATAATGCCCTGGTGAGTTAGACCATGGCACTTTGCAGGATATAAGAAAACTCGGCGTACGCCGAGCCTTTAGGCGACAGCGGATGCCTGATTTTTCTTACCTAGCAACATTCAGAGATGTTATACTTTCTAATACGGCAAAAAATGTTAGCACAAAATCCTACCATCCTTACCAGTACATTAACATGCTATTCATTTTCACTATTTATTTTAACCCAGACCCGTTAACAGTGTCACTAAGGAATTGTTGATTAGTTGAAGCTCTTATCCGGATTATAGCTTAATAATTCGGCAATTATGGCTTTATTTTGCAGGAGTGAGGGAGAATCTTTGAAGTCTATCTGCAGCAGGGTAGCCTTAATTATGGCATCTATTTCCTCATCCAGCTTCACCGCCTGCCATTTGCGCAACAAATCCAGGAAATCATCTGCCTCTTTGCCTGAAAACACCATGTCCAGGATGGAGAGCAGGCAGTACATTTCCTCCTGACTGATAGAACTTTTTTTAAAATGCAGGTTAGTAATCATGGCAGAGCATTGATCATAGATTTGTTTTATATTTTTATCCTGAAAGGCCATTATATGCTAACCCTCTTTACATCCATCATAAGCTGGCGTTGTAGATCAAAACATATGGGTATCCTGATTCCGCTTTGCCCATCCCGGTTCTTATCCACATAAATAGCGTAATTAGGCATCATGTCATATTTTTTGAGTTCTTCGTTTTCTTCCATTTCTTCCTTGGTAATGGGACTAAGTTTCAACATCAGGTCGCATTCATTTTTCATACGTTTGGCACCTTGCAAGGAACCATCAGGATTCAATTGTACCAGGCACATGACTACCATTTTCAGATTCTGGGCGAGCATCTTCTGCGTCTTTACTATCTGTTCCAGTATCTGCCATTCCTGCAGCTTGGGATCTTGTTTATCCATACGTCCTACGTAATCTATAATCATCATATCGATATTTTTCTGGGCTTTGAATTTACGGGCAATGGAAATGGTTTTTTCCGGACTTAGATTGGGACAGGGGTAAGAATAAAATCCACTTTCCCCCAACTTGGAATAGCCATTTAGAATTCGGGATAGCTCTGATTCATTTATCTCACCACTGCGAACTCTTTCATGTTCGACCCCCGAGAGAATTGATCCCCAACGCAGGGCGATCTGCTCGCGGCTCATTTCAGTGTTAAGGTAGAGTAAATTAAATTTATTGCTAACCGCTATGGAGTTGGCAGTATGTAGGGCAAAGGAGGTCTTACCATGACCGGTCTGAGCACCCAGTATAATCAAATCACCCGGTTTGTAGCCCAAAGTTACTTTATTGAGATTGTTAAAACCGGTAGGCAAGCCATCCAGAGGGATTACCCCTTTGTGTTCTTCCTTAATCTCCTTATATCGTAAAAAGCGGCGTTCTATCTCCTCATAGCCTAACCTTGCCAATTCCGGCGGCGTATCGATGTGATCGTCGATCTCCAAAGCCGTCAAATTAGTAAGCTCTTCTTCAGCAGACATCAATATCTGCTCTACGTCCTGATCAGTTTCCTCATTTAATAACTGGTAGTTTCTGCGTAGGAAGAATTCGAATCTGCGTAAGCGAGCTTTGTCTTTTACCCGTTTGATCCAATATTTAATATTTTCATCGTCAATATAGTGTTCCGCAATATAGCTTAGATCCTCAATATCCCGGGAATTAGTGAAGACTCCCAGACCGTGACCTTCCTTAATTAACTCAACTAAAGTAGGGTTAATCTCCCGTTCGTAGAGACTACAGCTAAGCTCAAATACCGTAGCGTGCTGCGGCGAAAAAAAATCTCCAGGAGTTAACGCATTAAAAGCTTCGATACAAGCGGCTTCCGCGTGCAGCATAGCTGATAATACCCGCCGTTCACTTTCCAGGTCGAATAAGGTTTCTTTGAGATTGCGTTCTTCAGTAATCATAAACAGCCCTCCAAGAACAAAAAGCCGGGGGTTACCCGGCATGTATTACGCCTTACTTTTCAATTCCTCCAACACCTCTGGGGGAACATACATTTCATATTCTTTACTGCCGCGCTTGGCGGCAGCCTTTTCAGCAGATACCAGAGCTGGTTTGCTCGATTTGGAACGGGTCTTAAAATCGGCAATTTCTTTGTCTACATCGGCAACAGAGCGTATCTCCTTGCTCATCCAATTATTCAATACACTGTCCATGTATTCCAAGCCGCCATTTTTGGTACGCTGACACATGATTTCCCCAGCCTTCATTATCATCTGGTGGGAGAATCTCCAGTCATATCTCCATTTATAATAAACTTTTTTACGGGCTTCAGCATTCATGTCAATACCAGTAAAATTACCGAACTCCGCTATGTCAGGATCAAACTGATTGGTACGGAGCGGATTTTTATTGACATCCACATAATTGTTGAAATACATTTCCAGACCCTCAACCGTATTTACCGAGTATTCTTTCAAATCTCTGGCAATCCGGGTAATATCACGAGGGTTGTTGATATTTCTTTCAAAGGTGAGCTCCAGCATACAAAGCAGAAATTCAGGGGTGAAGCCAAAGTCATCCAACCATTTCTGCAGCTCATTTTCCATCTTTACACTGAGTAAATTACCGCTTTTTTTAGCAATAAAATCAGCCACTCTTTTATAGTGAAGACTATTGTGAATAGCAGTTTTCAAGCTGTTATCATCTATGGTCGGGCGCTTATTGTTGGCTTCTTCCAATTGCTGTTCTAACATCTCAATCCGATCTTGATACTCCTGCAACTGCAGGTCGGTCTGCTTATCATTTTTACATGGTATAATGCGGGGATGATCTCTTACCACCAACTGTTGGAGCTGGTTAATCAATGGTTCCAGATAAATAGTCTTATCCGTAAAATTCTTACTGTCTTCATCTACGACCTCTATCAGACCCAGTTTAATAAGACGGGCTAGTTTACGGGACAACTTTTGGGCATTCAAGGTAGAACAGGTCTGCAATACTTGACCTGTTTTAACCCCAGATTGAAAAAGGGGTTTGGCATTCTCATAAGCATAAAAAAGCGCCGATATAACCCCAATGTCTTCCATATCCAAATCTAATTCTTTAGCGTAATAAAAAACCGCCCCGGGTAGATGTGCAAAGCCCCAGCGGACAATTTCGAGAGAAGCGTATTCGTGTGGCATATAGTTCCAGCCCCCAAAAGTGAAGTAAACAAATTATATCATTTCTATGGTTTATAACAAGTAACGTAACAACGAGCTTATTGTTAAAATACCTATCTAGCATATTAAAATGCTAGCTCAGTTGCTCTTATCAGTCAGTATCTAGAATCATGACAGTACACCGGACTTGACTGGAGATAATTACCATTATAGCTACCTTTAGTAAATAATTTCAGCAAAAAAATGGGCAGTCAGGAGAATCGTCCCCTGCCTGCCGTTGTCTGTATTAAAAAACTATAGGCTGGCTTCTATCCGATTCAACTTTTCTATTAGCGCAGCATAGTCAGCATTGCGGTTGCTCTCCTGGAAAAGCTGGTTCAGTTTCGAGCGAACCTGCAAATAAAGTTCCTCAGCTTGCAGCGCATTATTGCTGGCAGATGGAGCTGCTTGTGGTACAGCAGCTGGCTCTGTAAAGGTTCTCTGAGCCTCAAGGTCGAATTCATCCAACCACCGGGGAATCATTACCGGGTAGTTTAATTCTTTTTTTATCAAGTCTGATAAGACCTGCTGAGATTTTTCTTCTCCGTGTACCAGGAATACTGTTTTAGGAGGATTGGAATATTTTTTGAGCCAGCCCATCAAGCCTGCCTGATCAGCATGTGCCGAATAGGCCTCGATGGTTCGAATATCTGCTTTTACATTTATCTTTTCGCCATGAATAGTGACTATTTTTTCACCTTCCATGATCATCCGCCCCAATGTACCTTGCGCTTGATAACCTACGAATAAAACGGTTGATTCAGGGCGCCATAGATTATGTTTCAGATGATGCTTGATTCTGCCGGCTTCGGCCATCCCACTGGCAGAAATAATAATAGTCTTGCCTTTTATCGTATTTAATTGCATGGATTCTTCCTGGGTGCGCGAGTATTTCAAGTTGGGAAGCTGAAGCGGGTGATGTCCGCTATTGACAAATTTCATGGCCTCTTCATCATACAATTTAGTGCTGTTTTTAAATATTTCCGTAGCTGCAATAGCTAACGGGCTGTCAATATAAATATCGATAGTTGGGTCAAGTTCACCCTTAGTGAAAAGGTCATTTAAATCATATAGCAGGTCCTGCGTTCTTTCCACGGCAAAGGCTGGTATCACTAAATTACCGCCTTTTTTCATGGTTTCGTTGATGATCTGCTTGAGCTTGTCCTTCCGGTTGAGAACATCTTTATGGAAACGATCACCATAGGTTGATTCTATAACTACATAATCAGCATTCTGAATAATAGTAGGATCTTTAATAAAGGGTTGGTTATTTTGCCCTAAGTCGCCGCTGAAAACAATTTTTGTTTTATGGCCGTTTTCCTCTACCCATACTTCAATTATGGAAGATCCCAGAATATGACCAGCATCCCGCAGACAAACTTCTACACCGGGTGACAGTTCAACTGTTTCATCATAGTTTAAAGGCCGCAGCTGGGCCAGGCTATTCATAGCGTCTTCCACGGTATATATCGGCTCGATGGGAATTTGTCCGGCTCTAAGCAGTTTACGATTTTTCCGTTCTACCTCTGACTCCTGGATGTGGGCTGAGTCTGGTAACATTACTTTGCACAGTTCGGCCGTGGCCCGATTACAATATATCGGTCCTGTGAAACCTAATTTGCACAGTTTCGGTATCAAACCGGAATGGTCAATATGGGCATGCGAAAGGATTAAAAATTGCAGGGATTTGGGGTCAACCTGGAAGTCCTGATAGTTCTTTTCCTTGAGTTCTTTACTGCCTTGAAACATTCCACAATCAATCGCAAAGCTAAGCTGATCTGTTTGCACGACATGGAATGACCCGGTAACGGTTCGGGCCGCACCCATAAATTTTATCTTCATCTTATTAGCCCCCAATTTCTACATCTACTGGTTCTATTATACTGCAACTATTTTCCGGGCGTCTTTTTTTCTGGCTAATTTATTATACCCTTCATATAACTCGATTATCTCTAAACGAATGGTGATGCGGTTGCCTGATTCGCAGGCGCTTGCAATACTCTCAAAACTGGTCTTGCCAAAATCTTTAACCATTTCGTTGCTGTCCAAGTCTTCGACCTGTTCACTATACTTACTGTGTACGTGTTCAAATATTCCAAAATAGAGTTCTTTGATTTGCTGAACCCTTTTTTCCACCTGATTTATGTCGAATCCATCTCGTTCGACCAGGTGCAACAGGCTATGTAATAAACTATGGATAAGTTGATTATTGAATACTGCGAGCATTACTTCCTTTTTGTACTGTTTACAGAGCTGATAGCGCAGATAGTCCTTTACTTCTCGTTGCGCATTAGAACCAAGCAAATAATAAGCGTTGAGGAGTTCTATTTCGTTTGCAGTAATGTCTCCAAACATAGCAAAACCTCCTTTACTTTATATATAAGGAGGTTCTAGCTTAACAAGATAAATCCTTTAGTAATTTATCGTAATATTATCCGCAAATTCAGTGCTTTTCGATAATTTGTGTGAAAATTTGGATGTTTTTGCCAATTCATTCCTACCTGGACCTATCAATAAAATGTTGAATTCTTTTCAAAGCCTCTTCAATATTATGCACACTGGCGGCGTAACAACACCTGATATAGCCTTCCCCGCATTCACCAAAAGCGGTACCAGGCACTACGGCCACCTGTTCTTCTTTCAACAGCTGCTCGCAAAAATCCTCGCTATTCATGCCGGAAACTTTAATGGATGGAAAACAATAAAAAGCCCCTCGGGGTTCAAAGCAAGTCAAACCGATTTCATTAAGACCTGAATGCATTAATTTGCGCCGATTATTATAATCTCCCACCATTTTACGCATTTCAATTTCACCGTGCCGCAGAGCTTCAATGGCCGCCTTTTGAGCCATTATTGGAGCACACATAATCGTATACTGGTGAATTTTAGTCATGGCTGCAATAATATCAGGATGACCGCAGGCATAGCCTATTCTCCAGCCCGTCATAGCGAAGGCTTTGGAAAAACCGTTCATAACTATGGTACGCTCCTGCATCCCTGGCAGGGATGCAATGGATACATGTTGGCTATCATAGGATAGCTCGGCATAGATTTCATCAGAAATTACTATCAGATCATTTTTGATGATAATTTCAGTTAAGGCCTCCAGATCCTCCTTAGTCATGATAGCCCCGGTAGGATTGTTGGGATAAGCTAAAATCAAGACTCTACTGCGAGGAGTTATTTTATCTGCCAGGACATCCGGACGCAGACGATACTGATCACAGTCAAAAGTCTCTAAAGGCACCGGCTTTCCATAGGCCAGTACCGCTCCTGGAGCATAGCTGACAAAACAAGGTTCAGGTATTAAAACCTCATCTCCGGGTTCTAACAGGGTACGCAGCGCGATGTCGATGGCTTCACTGACTCCCACGGTAATTAGAACCTGGTCCTGGGGTGAGTATGCCACCCCTATGCTCCTCTGTTCATAGAGGGCTATTTCCTCTCTTAATTCAGGCAAGCCTGCATTCGAGGTATACATGGTATAACCCCGTTCCAGGGAATAGAGGCAAGCCTCCCGTATATGCCAGGGGGTTACAAAATCCGGCTCACCTACTCCCAGGGAAATAACCCCTTCGGTTTGGGATACCAGGTCGAAAAATTTGCGTATTCCGGATGGTGCGATGGAGTTTACCACCCCGGACAAATGATGCTGCATGCTGTTCATGGACTAACCACCAATCTTTTATCTTCTTCATTTTCATCGAAAATAAAGTGGTCCTCTTTATACCGTTTTAGAATAAAGTGAGTGACCGTGCTCTGTACCTGGTCAAGAGCTGATAGCTTGTGAGATACAAAACGGGCTACATCTTTCAAACTATCCCCTTCAACAATAACTGAAAGGTCATAGGTACCGCTCATTAGATACACCGACCTTACTTCGGGGAAACGATAGATTCTTTCGGCTATGCTGTTAAAGCCTACTTCGCGTTCTGGACTGACCTTGACTTCGATCATGGCAGTTACTCCATCCCAGCTGGTTTTTTCCCAATTAACCACAGAATGGTAACCCAAGATAGTTTTATCCTTCTCTAATTGGGAAATGATATTTTGGACTTTCCCCTCATCTTCATCGATCATGGTGGCAATGGTTTTGGCACTCAATTTGGCGTCATGTTCGATTAATTCCAGGATTTTCTTTTCTAAATCCATGAATTATTCCTCCTAGTCCTAATTTTTACCATAAAATAAAAAACACCCCCATCCCTAAAAAGGGACGAGAGTTATTCTCCCGCGGTACCACCCTGCTTGGCTAATGCCCGACTTAAAGGGACCTTGACAGTCCCTATTCCAATAACGGCTGGTGCCGTCCGGCTTATTACCTTGAGAGGTGGTTCACCGGCACTCACAGGTGGCTTTCATTATTAATCTGATGCCGGTTCACAGCTTAACCCGGCTCTCTGAGGATCAAATCAATAACTAATCTTCTGCTCATTGTTTTTCAATTATACTTATTTGCAAAATATTTTACATCACCATATGCTTGCAGTCAAGTCGATAAATTTTATCTTAATTTTACGTTTTTCTAGAACTATTTTAAAAAAATGAGCATATGATTTTTTTAGATAATTTATAGGAGGCGAAACAAATGTTTTCAGTAATTAATTTAACCAATGAAGAACAACAGGTAGCCTGCAGGGTTGATCAGTACTTCAAGTCATCTTCCATGAATATCCACGAGAAGCTTTTTAACGCTTTACTCATAGCCCAACATGAGCTGGATGAAGAACACTTCAATAATGAGAATGAAAAAATGAGGATCATTCAGTTTAAAAATATCCTCGATAGTCTACTGCAAAAAATTAACAGCTGATTGTGAGGGCATTTTACAAAGTTATAGCCAGACCCTTAATACTGGCCTGGCCACAAGCTATTTTAATCTAATATTTCAGCTTATCTAATTAAAATCACCTAATCAGTACAGTCCTAAACTTGCTAAGCTATCATTTGAATAGCAGGAATTTCTTCTTCAGCCAGAAATATTCTGCGATATACCCCAATAACATTAATATCGCCAGTCCGCCCCACAGGCCCCTCTCTATGTTCAGTTTGTTCTCCAGAGCGGCAATAAGCTGTTCCCTTTCCCCGGCAAAGTCAAATATGCTCTGCTTTTCTTCCTTAATGGCGGTCATTTGACGTATTGTCCTGCCTAATTCATCGCTTAATTGATAGTTCATATCCCAGTTTGCCAGACGATCTTTCTGTAGATCCTTAACCCAGGCAGCGCTAATACCTTCCTTTTTATCCCCAGGCACTTCCATGGCGGCATATATTGGAATTCCTCTTGAATTAGCCGGCACGCTTAAATCTGTCAGACGACAAATAGTGCTGGCCAGGTCAATAATCATTGATCCGGTTATGGCTGTATTAACCTTTAATCCCGGCCCAGACATAATCAATGGTACCTGATGCGAGGACGAGGAACTGCGCGCTGAAGTAATTATGATCAGGTTATCCTTGTACTTGCCGTCATCATGTAGTTTTTTCAAAAATATTCCAAGCTGGGTATCAAATTTGCGGATTGAGGAATGATAGGCTTTTTGGTCTTGTTTAAGCAGTACATCACTGCAATCATCTACATATATATACGTAAAAAAGGGTTGTCTTTTTTGAATACTGCTATAGGCTTCTTCTAATATTTGCTGACTGCTGGCGGTTGGTTTCAGTTTCCGATATTCTTTGTTGCCGTGAGCAAAGGACTGCAATTTTCCCCCCGATCCATCAATCACCAGAATGCTGCGTCCATTTTTTTTTATTATATCAAAGATAGATTCTACTTCTACAGAATCATTGACGGTAAAATGTTTGTGGGCAGTTGGTTCAGCGCCAGTTAGCAACGAAGTTTCAGCTGATTCCAGGGTATCGGTACGTACTGCCAGAGTATGCCGATCAAATATTCCCTCTCCAGCCAGATAGTTCATATTTATAGTAGCTGTGCTGGCAAAACCTTCCTGGTTAAGCCCCCCAACACTTATCAAAATAACCTTTTTTATCGATGATTTTTCTTCTGCGCTGACTTGCCCACCAGCTAGCATGCATAAGCTCAGGCTGAAAAACAAAATCAGCAATAAGCGAGCATAATTAATCCTGATCATCTGACCCCCTCCTAAACATTCCTTACCCATCTATATTTTAGGAAGAGGGTTTTTATACCAGCGCTTCAGTATTTGCCGCTTCTTAATATTGAATAGGTCAAAAAGAGACCCAGTATCAAAGCGGTAATAAAACCAATTTCTACCACCGGGATCTGGCTTATGAAGTCGGATTTGCTTTTATCCAGTATCAGGGCGGTGCCAATAATAATACTGGCAACGATAATAGATACTGAAAGGCGGTTGGACATAATATCCAGCTTGGAAGTTAGACGATTCAAATTAGAGTGCTGCATGTTGACCTTTAGCTCACCTTCACTGACCAACCGCAATATGTTTTCAAAATCACGTGGAAATTGCTTCATAACCCTTCCATAATCCAGCGCCAGGTTCAAGGCGTTCTGGCTCAAATGCTTGGGGGAATAACGTTTTATCATCACCTTGCGCCCATAGGGTTCGGCAATATCTACTATACTTAGCTGGGGATCTAATTGTACCACTATGCTCTCCACCGTCATCAGCATTTTTACCATTAAAGATAGTTCCGGGGGAACCCGGACTTGATAACGAGTAGATAGTTCCAGTAGCTCAGCCAACGATTCACCCAGCTTGATCTGGGCCATCGGCAAACCATAATACTTTTGTTCCAACCGGGCTATATCCCGGCGTAATTCCTCCCGGTTAACATTTTGACTGCCGATGGCAATGGCTAATAAAGCCTGGGTAACCCCATAAACATCGTAGCGCATCATACTAATCAAGAGGTCTATGCACTGTTCCTTCAACAGTTCGTCAATCATACCTACCTGACCGAAATCATAAAAAACAATTTTTTGCTCCGGAGAAATGGCAATATTGCCAGGATGCGGATCAGCGTGGAAAAACCCGTATTCAAAAATCTGTTTGAACAGCGCATCGACCAGTCTTTTGGCAATCATTTTGGTGTCCAGATTCGCCTCTTGCAGAGCAGAGAAATCCGATATTTTAATTCCTTCCAGGTATTCCATGGTTAAAACCCTGCGGGAAGTGTACGCCCAGTAGATCTTAGGAATTTTTACACTATGTTCATTGCGGAAGTTTTTCCTGAATAAATCAGCATTGCGTCCTTCCTGCATAAAATCCAGTTCATTACGGATAGCCTGAGCCAACTCAGCAACAACTTCTGAAATATGATAAAAACTGCCCCAGGCAGTACGCTTTTCTAGTAATGCACTAAGGTCAGCCAATATTTCCAGGTCAGTTTCAATAGTTTTATCAATCCCGGGCCGTTGCACCTTCACTACCACCTTTTGCCCATTGTTTAAGACGGCTTCGTGGGCCTGGGCCATGGAAGCGGCAGCCATAGGAATCTCCTTAAAGGATGCAAAATCCCTCTCAATAACCAGTCCACCACTGGTTAGCACCCCTAGAACCTCGGCAAAGGCAAATGGGGGCACGCTATTCTGCAATTTTTCCAATTCAGCTATATAGTGCGCGGGTAGGAGATCGGGTCGAATACTTAACAGCTGCCCGAGCTTAACATAGGTAGGACCCAGTTCTTCGAAAGCCAGGCGCAGACGCTGGGGACGAGTGTATTTTTTCACCTCATCATCCAAAACCGTTTTAGGACGTCTAAAACCTAGAATATTGCGCAGACTAACCCGGTCAAATAAGAAGCCAAAACCGTGCTTTACTAATACGTTAGCTACTTCACGGTATCTGGATATATGGTTTAAGTGAGTGATTCCTCTTCTAAGACGCAATGTTTATCTCCTCCACCAAGGCATATTAATAAAAATTCAGACGCGGCCAAAGTGGCACGCGTCCTTTAGATGCAGATCCGAAGCAGGAAGCAAAAAGACCTCTCCCTGCTTCCCCCTAATTACGTAGCGTCTAACTACTTTCCCCTTTGCTGCAAATTACTGGCCTTGATTGGCCTGGTTAAGCTTTTCTTCTAATTCCTTAATCCGAGCTTCCAGGCTTTCAATCTGGGTTTTAGTCGCTGAGCTTGCATCAGGTCTCCACTTTTCCATTTCTTCGCGTACCATGGAGCGGAACTGATCCTTCTGCTCTTCGCCTCTTTTAAGAAGCTCATCCATAGTTTTTTTGGCTTCTTCCCGGTTAATTTCGCCTCTTTCAACCATTTCATCCATAAAGTTCTCAACCTTATCCTTGGTCATACTGAAGGTTCCTAGACCCAGATTAATAAATCTTTCAAAAATGTGCATAATAATCCCCCTTTTAAAACTTAATACTGGTGATATTTTTAGAATAGCACAAAGCTTACTAGCTATATAGTTATAATTGCCAATTTGTCAGTAATCCATAAGCCAAGAAGGAATATTATCTTTCAAGAAGAAGCAATATTTACTTTCATTACCCCGACATTGAACAATATTACCCTAATACTATTGCAATTCATTAACAATTCCTATTGATTTCTGCATTAACAGGGTTTATAATCATACTTGCGGCAAATAATCCGGGCCATTAGCTCAATTGGCAGAGCAGCTGACTCTTAATCAGAAGGTTGAAGGTTCGATTCCTTTATGGCCCACCATTAAAAATTTGGTTATATCGGCATTATTAAAGGGTAGGAATTTCAGAAAATTTCTACCCTTTTTCCTTTTGGTGCCCATTTGGTGCCATAAATTTTTGGTACCTACCATAAGGTTTCAGCAATCTACCTGACTTTTAATCAGGGCGTCCCGCGTTCGAGTCTCGGATGGCTCACCATTTAAAATCAAGAACCCGCAAGTGATTGCGGGTTTTTTGTTTTCTGTCTATATCCAATTATTACAGCGCAGGTTCCTGTGTTCCACATAGGAGCCTGTTGTGCGCTCATGCCGCCTTTATACCGGTTGCCAGACAGCCAGTATTGCAGGATGACTTCTGTCCTTATCTCCAGTCGACTGTGAATCCTGGATTTTGACAAAATCTCACGTTATCGATACTTCGTCAGCGGTCTATTTTCATTCATCTTCGCACAACTCACATGACCATTTCCTGTGGCCTTTTCCCAAGTCGCTCACTACCACAGCTCTTTACCGCAGCAGCACTAGGTTGTTTGGAGAGTCTGCCTGTTCAATCCTCTCCAAAGGGCCCTCCTTCATCTCTTATGCAGCTTTCACAGCACACCACAGTCTGCCGTCCCCTTGTTGGCCCTAAGACGATCAACAATTGATACCCAAATAAGGAAAGAGGTATGAAAGCGGCGAGATAAAATGGTATAAAAAGGTAATTATGTATGATAGCATATATTATAGTAAAAAATTGATAGTTATTGTCATAACATGTAATTGTTAGAGGAGAAGGTAAGAGGAAAATGGGGAGGGGAATTTATATACGGACAAGCTTTTTGAGATCAAGCAAAAGCTTGCAACTTATGCCTATGTCGTCGTGGTATCCGGAAAATGCAGCGATGAGACCACTTTATTATTTGCCAATGCTCTAAAAGATTTTTATATAGCGGATAAAATCATATGCAAGAGTGATTTGAACGATTTCAAGAATATAATTAAAGGCATCAAAGACCCGAAACTAAAAATCAAGACCATACTTTTGCAGACTGTTGCCCAGAATATGATGAATTCGGCCGACCGGCACCTAAAGAAGGGGCTGGTTGTTCCTCCTGCGGTTGAGTATCGGATCTGCCATCGTCAATATGTCGATGCATTGAAATTAAATGGTATCGTTTTTGTGAGAACAACTGTTATTGAATTAGATCAAACGGAAATCACTCCTAACCTGCCCGATACTGATGGAGATGGTTTACCCGATGGGTACGAATATAATCTGCTCCAGACTAATCCTGCCGAAAAAGATACCGATAAGAATGGAACCGAAGACGGGCAGGAAGATATCGACCTGGATGAACTGGCGAATGCCCAGGAGTATAGCGCTGGAACTAATCCGTTAGTCGCGGATACCGATCTCGATGGGCTATTAGATGCTGAAGAAATAAACGTGTACCAGACCAATCCATTACTATATGACACCGATGGAGACGGATTAAGTGACGGAGATGAAGTCAAATTAGGTTTAAGTCCCTTAACCCAGTATACCCATGATGGCATCCTGGATAGTGAGTATAAGGTAGAACAGCATCTGCCCGAAGAAGCACTTACGGCGGTTAATACTGAGGACAATGACTATGAGTTATCTATTGATATCAAGGCCGCTGGCTGTGTGGAAAATAACTTAGACGCTAACGAGAGTATTTACTCGGATACCCTCATGGAAAACCGGGCTATTCTGGGGGTGGCAGCCGATCTCGGCTATTTTGATGGTGCCATCGAAAGTGCCAAACTTAAATTCCAGATCAAGACCCCATTCGTAGATAATACCGGAAGTATATATGCTGCCAATGATGGAGAACTGGTTGGTATCAAGCGATACAATATATTCAAATATTTTGCAGAAGACAATATGCTGTTGCCCATCAAGATAATTGATTATCAGTTAGATGGGAAGAATTTTAGCGGTACCCTCCACTTCAACATTTATGATCACTTTGGCCTGGATAAACCCGACGCCGAGAAATTTGCCGCCCTGGCTGGTTTCCGGGCCTGGTTCGTGTTACAGCACTATGATCAGCTAAACGGAGTCTATGATCCGTTTGCTACCCTGATGGAATTTGATATACCATTCAACGGGAGAATATATACATGGGAACAAGGTTAACCAAGGGTCTTATTATTCTGGTTGCAGCGGTGTTATGCTTAGCCGGGTGTGAAAAACCAGACCAGACACCTCAGATATTTGAGATCAAGAATACTGCGGTAACCAGTAATAACCCTCAATTGAAGTATATCGAAATAGAAAAGCATTATATGATCTTGAAATTCACCTGACTTAAAAGCTCTTATTGATGACTATATTGTTAAAGCTGATATTGAGGGGCAGATACCAAAGGGTGCCAAGCCGGTCTATATCGAGTTGTACTTTTGTCAAGAAAGCATTGGAGGTAAATATGTGACGATGATAAAGAAGTTACTTCCGTTTGTTGGTATCTTAGTTGCTGCCATTCTGGTTATCGTATTGTTAATTGCTAAGGGTGTTATGGTTTTCGATCATAGCGGTGAGCGCAGGGGCGATGGATTATATTGGAACAATGCACATTATATCCCGTGTTCTGGAGAATATACCGAAGGCAAAACCATCGCAAAAACAAATGATGGCTTCCAGATAAACCAAGTAGAGGAAGATACTACGCACACATTTATTGTTTTGCGAAGCTTTCTTGACGACTATCTTTTGGTAAGAGAAGATTATGAGATTCCGACTACCGGCAAAATATCAACGGTATATTGGAACAATGAGTTTATAACTGACAAGGCATTTTTCACCGCATTGTCGGAGATTATTGAAACTGCTGCCACTGATTTTGAATACGAAACAGACGGTATATTTAAATTGAAAGACAAACAAAAAATGAGAAGTCTGTATGTTGGGTATGATGACTGTCCTATCGCTACCTCTTTTAAAGGTTATATGGGAAAGGTTAATGGTACTTGGTACATTACAACAACAATATCTGATGACCAATATAATGACGATGGATCTCGAAAGTCATATAAAGTTTATTGCTATACTATACCGAATAAATACATAAAAATACTCGATAAATATTTCTCTTGATACATGGTTAAAGCTGATATTGAGGGGCAGATACCAAAGGGTGCCAAGCCGGTCTATATCGAGTTGTACTTTTATCGAGAAAGCCAGCGGCTCCCGAGAGACTGGCAGCCTGAAGAATCCAGTTTTTCTTCGGAAAGACTTGAAAATCATCGGGATGATTGTATTGGTGGTGTCTGCTGGACGACCGACAGACCGGAAAAGAGATATGATCTTTACCGAAAAGGTGATGACGGAGAAATGCTTCAAGAATTTAATTACATCGATGATAAGGTACTGCCAGCCATTTAATTCTACTCTGAATCACGCAAAGGGGAACCCGCAAAGAAACTTGCAGGTTCCCCTTTTTTCTTTATCGACAGCATTGCCTTTCAGCCTATATGAGGATTTGCCTTCCGCAAAGTTTTCATTATTATCCGACTTAAGAGCCTTTGACTCATATAGTTCATCTGTCTGAATAATCGGTACAACTGCTTCATCTTCACAGACGTCGAATTTAAGGGATGCATCCGCGCGGGTTTTGCTTTTTAGGCGATCGTATTATAAATTATTTATTCGTCGCCCAATCGTCGCCAAAAAAATTCTTTTACTTTATTTGAATAACAATATCTAACCAGATTGCTCTTAATCAGAAGGTTAAAGGTTCGATTCCTTTATGGCCCACCCAATAGAAAAATGTAACCATGCGTTTTCGCGTGGTTTTTTGTATATTGAGCCTAAACTACAGGTTAGTGGCAAACCTATTAATTGTTATTAGAGTTTCACTCCCTCACCCTTATTTATGAATAGAAAAGAAGGCTACTATGGAGCTGACAACCAGAGCATAAGTACCCACTATCCAACCAATCAAGCTGTTGTGGGTTGTGACATGCTCCTTTTTGAAATCCTCCAACTCCTGTCGTCTAACATATTCCCCCGCCACCAATACCCGCAGTTCAGTAACTGTTGTTTCTATTTTTTTTACTGTATCTTTAACCTCGGCCATATCCTCTTTAATGCTTAAAGTATCTTGCTCCAATATCATCACCCCTCTTTAAATAGCTTCAATACCATAATATGGTTATTTCTTTTTTTTCGTTCCATGGTTAGGGTAAAACAATACTGGTGATAATCAGGAATACATGGAATGTATTCCTGATTTATTCGAAAAAGCAGGTGCATAAGAGCAAAACCATCTCCCCTTGCCCATGGTAGCTCTGACTTGCATGAACAATTGTCAACACATAAAGACGCAATAAACCGGTTATAGTAGAAATAGACTCTATTTGTACTGCAAATAATAAAAATAGCTGTCTAGCCCTAAGCCTCACTATATTTCCAATAAAGGAGCAGAATCGGATATGTTTTCCCTTTTCATTTATCGTATTTATGCAACCGGTAAAGAATTCAATCTTGACCTTTTGGAAAAGCAACTCCCACATGGTCACATGCCATCAAGAGCTCGCTTTTCACGCGTACTAACCAAGTCAATACGTATGGAAGATCCGCCTTTACTGGTTAAGCTGGGAACCTTTCCAAGCGATAAACAGGCAGATTCCTGTTCTTTTACTGCCCAGGCCAAGATTTTTGACATTGGGTCTATCAGTATCTGCTTGAGTTATGAACAAAAAAATGCCACATATAATGAGCTTGAGGAAATCGGTCTTCGTTTTTCTGGACAGAGAGGACTAAATGAGGTATTTGCAGAGGTTCTGGAATATCTGCAGAAAATTCTGCAGCCCGGTCTGGGTAGCTTGAATATAGATCCTGACTTCTATGAAGATTTCACGATATATCACAGCACTCTTCCCGATGAGATTATAGATCCTGTACCCCTATTAATGGGAGAGAGAATAAATTTCAGTGAACAGATGCGGGAACAGGTTTTAAAAAACAAGCTCAGCTATAGTCAATCGGATTTTGTAATCCTTACCTGGGATACGGCCTTAATCTGTGATCCAGGTGATCCCGGCGATCTTAGGGACTTAATAGAGTTTGCCAATGTTCAGCTGCTGGAGCTGCGTTACTACGATACCATACTTAATCAACAGATGGAAAAAATGTACGATGATATTGATCTGGCTGATAGCAAGTCACTCTACCGGAAACTAGGTCATTACCGGAAGATCATTGCTCACCGTATGCAATTAATTGCTGATATAACTGAGGTGAAGGAAAAAATTGAAAACCTGATCAAGATAACCGAGGATGTCTATTATGCCCGTGTTTATCAAACAACCCTGAAGGTGCTGCGCAGCGACCAGTGGACGGAAAGTGTAAACCGTAAGCTTAATGTGATACAGCAGAACTATGCCTTGCTCAGCGACCAGGTAAATATCCAGCAATCCAACTTTTTGGAGTGGATTATAATCATTCTCATCGCTCTGGAATTTGCTTTTGCCCTGCTTGATGCTTTTTATTAATAGTTTATGCGTTTTCCAGTCTTATCAAGGTAAGCTCCGGTCTTGAAAATAATCGTAAATTAATGCCACTGGTTCCTAATCCTCTACTGATGTATATATATGAGTTCTGTATTCGGTGTAACCCTTTAACATATTTAGGTAAAAAGCCTTCTCCAGTCATATATAGAGGAAAAAAGTTTATCTGATAACCATGGGTGTGACCTGACAAAACCAAATCAATCTTCATCTGCTTTATTTTTTGAAATAAACTTTTATCTCCTCGTGCAAATATTGTATGGGCCAACAGAATCTTAATTCCCTCATTCACATTCTTGATGGCAGAGTCCAAATCGGCCATACCAAATAATGCGTCCTTAATACCAATTATATTAATTATGGCATTTTTACGTCGAATGTGAATAGATCGATTATCTAAGACGTGTACTCCCCATTCATCTAAGGTATTAGAAATATGCTCATAAGCTTTATCCAAATCATGGTTACCCGCCACAAAATAAACTGCTTTCTCTAATCTGTGAACATAATTAATGATGTGTCGTAACATAAATAAAGAATCATTTTGATCAGTATCTGCAAAGATATCTCCAGTTAATACCAAAATATCAAATTTATCTTTAGTCATTAATTTTATTAAATGTGATTGATTCCGACCATAACATTTTCCATGCAGATCTGTTATCTGCATTATCGTAAAATCATTAAATTCCTCCGGTAGATTTTCCATCCCTACCTGTACCCTATTAACCTGAATATGATTGGTTTGATAGTAAAAAAAGGCCGCAGCTGCCAACAGTAATGTAAAAATTAGCACATACACTTCCAGCACCCTCATCGTTCTTATTTATCTCTAATACTAAGAATAAGAGACAAAGGCCTTCTAATCTAGTGGTAATTATTGATACTCATTTTATTCATGATTCTCATAAGCTGATTAATCTTTACTCTGCATCTTCATCGACCCGAGTGCGATCTTGCCAGATTTTCTTAACCATGTAAATAATATGGTGTTTGCCTATAATGCACCAGCGAACTGGACATCGCTGCCGATGTATCCAAGGTAGAAGATATTAAAACACAGGTCTACTCCGGCACTGGTTGCTGATAAGCAGATAAAAGTAGCAGGTGGATTGCCTCGCAAAGAAGGTCTGCAAATTTACATTGAAGATGCTCAAATTTAGGATATTGACTGATTTGAAAGAGGCTAACATCAAACAGAGCAAGCAAAAAAGGCGAAGAGCAAGACTTGCAAAAATACCGTTTAATCAGTGTACATTCGGTACCCGATTGAACGGTATTTTTGTATAACGCAGCTCTTTGCCTTTTTTGACGCTCTGAGCTCTCAGACTGCAAAACAGCCTGAGAGCTTTTATGGTTTTTGTTTAGGACTATCAATTAGTATACAGTAACTTTTATGGTTCTCATACCCCAGTCAAAAGCTTCTGCCTTACTGTCGAAGAACAGGTCTATCCGGTTGCCTTTAATGGCTCCGCCCTGGTCGGCGGCAATGGCAGCACCATAACCTTCAATATAGAGTTTGGTGCCCATTGGTATTACGTTAGGATCTACCGCTACTATCCCTCGGGCCAAAGGCAGTCCAATATAGGAGGGAGCACCAGCGTAAGGCCAATTTTCCTCCGGAGCATCGGTATACCCGGTGGCCACCATGGTTATTACCCGGCCGCCTCCCCGTGATACTTCAGGATCGGAAGGTTTCGTAACTGTGGTAACTGCTGGGGCAGGTGTACTAGTTGATTTAGGACTCGCCTGGGCGACTTTAGGTTCGGGTGGGGTCGGAATTGCAGGCAGCATGTCCAATGCCTTCTTAGCCGCCTCGTCTATTTTACCATTAACCACCAGCTTATTATCTCTTTGAAATCTTATCAGAGCATTATAAGTTCGAGGCCCAAAAAGGCCATTGGCTTCACCACACCAGTAATCTTTGCTATTTAAAGCCTTCTGTAATTGTGTAACTTCCTGTCCCTGTGTTCCCATGGTTACTTGTTCAGCGGCAAGAACCTGACGATCCAGGCCGAATAGTACTCCACTAAACAATACCACCATCAGTAATAACTTCCACCATCTTAATTTTAATATCATGCTTAACTCCTTTCTAAGCTGTTAAGGCGCTGCTATGCTTTGATAAGCAGTTTAGCAGGTAGTTAATGTGTATAGTCTACAGGAAAAGGCCATTTAAGCACAAATTCGCTAAGCCTTCCTCAGATGGGGCACGTCCTTTTAGGCCGGAAACAAATCTGGGATGGTGTAAGATATGGACAAATCATATCCTATCCTCTATGAAGGGATATTCAACCAGCAAAAGTGAACAGGGGGACGGTTCCCTTGTTCACTTTTGCTGCGCATCTTGAGCCAACAAAGGGACGTCAGGCTGTGCGAAAAGTCCAATTTAGCGCATATATATGCAACATGCCGTATAATATACACTTAACTACGCTATTCTGTGGCACGCAGTGTATATTTATACTAGTTTTTAGTACTTTTCACACACGCTGCCGTTCTTTTTGTTGGCTCAAGTCACGACGCAATTTTAACCAGGATCTTTCAATTGCTCGCGTAAAGGGGACCGGCATTGTTGTTTTCGGTAAGCTGGGTAAAGGAGCCGCAAAGGGACAGGAGGGCGGTTTTTTATCGCATAATTAGTCTACTGTGCAGTTACAGTTGAAGTGAACAAGGGAACCGTCCCCTTGTTCACTTTGTAAATTTTTCTAATTGTCGTTACTCAGGCCAAACACGTCAAACAGTGCAAAACACAGACTTAGCAATATAGCTACGACGGTTGCCAGACCCATGCCGTTGAGAGCAACTGCGCCAATCTGGACGCTGGCACCGCTGAGTCCAATAATCAAAACTATAGCAGTAAGAATAAGATTGCGGGGTTGGCTGTAATCCACTTTGGCCTCAACCAGCATGCGCACACCTGAAGCGGCTATTACACCGAATAGCAGGAGTGATACACCGCCCATAACCGCTGGAGGAATACTTGAAATAGCAGCAGCCAGTTTACCAATAAAAGATAATAGTATGGCTATTATAGCTGCACCGCCGATAACCCAGGTGCTATACACCTTGCTGATGGCCATAACTCCTATATTTTCACCATAAGTAGTATTAGGTGTCGAGCCGAAGAAACCGGAGATCACAGTAGAGATACCATTGCCCAGCAGAGAGCGATGGAGACCAGGATTATCCATCAGATCTTGTCCAACGATATTGCTGGTCACAAAGAGATGTCCGATGTGCTCGGCTACTACTACCAGTGACGCTGGTAGAATTACCAACATGGCCGCAGTATTGAAAGTTGGGAAATAGATAGTGGGCATTGCTAACCATTTGGCAGTTGCTATGGCGCTGGTATCAACCATGCCCACCGAGAATGCTAGTCCATAACCAGCCAACAAGCCTATTAATATAGGAATGATAGCTAAAAACCCTCTGAATAGGACTGATCCCAGAACCGTAACCGCCAGGGTAAACAGTGACACTTTTATGGCTAAGGGGTCCAGAGGTAAGGGTTTGCCATTCACAACCGAAGGTATTATGCCTGCCATCTGGGCTGCGGTTGGGGCCAGCTGCAATCCAATAACGGCTACTATAGCGCCCATGGCGGCCGGCGGAAATACTATATCGATCCACCCGGTACCAACTTTACCTACTATCAAACCAAACAATATGAAAACTAAACCAACCATTATAAATCCACCCAGAGCCGCCGAATAACCATAATTGGCAATTACAATCGGCACCGGTGCTAAGAATGCAAAACTGGAACCCAGGTAAGCGGGGATTCTTCCTTTACAGATAAACAGGTATAGTATGGTACCTATACCGTTGAATAGCAGAATAGTAGCTGGATCAACCTTGAATATTATAGGAACTAGAACTGTGGCCCCAAACATAGCAAAAAGATGTTGCAGGCTCAATGGTAAGGTCTGCAACAATGGCAGACGCTCTTCTACCCCGATTTCACGTTTTGACAAAACAATTTCCTCCCAAACAACAAATTTTTATAAGTTAACAACCTGTGTTCTATAACAGGTTTAAACGATCTCCAGCATCGCCCAAACCGGGAACAATATAAGCCTTCTCATTTAATTCCGGGTCAATGGCAGCGGTTACAATGCTTAAAGCTGGATATTTACTTTGGAGCTGACCAATCCCATTCATGGTTGACAAGGCACAGACCAGGGTAATTTTTTCCGCAGAATAACCTTTGCTGAGCACTAAATCAATGGCCTTGGAACTACTGTTGCCGGTAGCTAACATGGGATCCAGAATCAATACCCGATCAAAGTCTTCATGATGGCTGGGCACAGTATCTAAATATGGGCGTGCCTCCAGGGTTTCATGATCTCTGGCTATACCAATATGAGCCACCTTGGCTGACGGCAAAATATCAATAAAGCTCTCTACAAATCCCAAGCCAGCACGTAGAATCGGAATCAATAATATTCTACTGTCATTGACATAGGAACATTGAGCCTCCACGTCCAGAGGAGTGGTTACCGAATCGCTGCAGGTGCTTAGGTCGTTAGTGGCTTCAACTGCCAGGAGCACCCCCAGTTTATCCATGGCGTTGCGAAAATCTTCTGTTTTGGTATCCCGGTTTCGTAAAGTTCTCAAGCAGTTGCCTGCCAGAGGGTGGGTGATGAGATTTAACGAACTCAAATTATGTCCTCCTCTTCTTTTTCGATTCTTATATTTATAGATAAACTTCGACACAGGTAGTCTTTATCCTCCCAAAACCTCAATTATTGCAAGCATGGCTTTAACTGGTATATCTTCCTCTGCACTTTATTTTGCCCTAGCTTAAATAATTTAAGCCCTTGGGTGTAATGTTTCACATACATAAATTACGCTAACAATACTGAATCTTTTACATTCCGCACAAAGGATCTAATCTTGCTTACCGAAATTCGTAAAAAAAGGAAGCCAATACTGCTTCCTTTTCTCGCGGTTATTCTATTTGGCCAATTCCTCAGCTAATGCCTTGCTCTTTTCCGAAAGTATTAGGGCTAAACTTGCAGCGTCTTTATTTTTACCTAAAATCATGGTTGAAGCCAGTTCAGCAAATAAGCGTCTTAACTCCATAAATAATTTTGTCCCCATATACTATACCCCCAAATCCTACACAATATTTCGGGCCACAAACACCATTTATGATGTAAATCATAATTAGATTATATACAAATTATATATTATTTTTAAGCCTATTTTTAAACATAATATGATTTTTAATTGCTAATTAACATTATTTCCTGCTCGGCGCAACTGGTATTTACTGGTTATTATTTCTATTTAAGAATTAGCACAACCGGACAGTGGTCAGACCCTTCCACCTGGTCTAGTATTTGACAGTCTTCAATATCATCCAGCATATTGTCAGATACATAAAAAAAGTCTATTCTCCAGCCTGCGTTTCGTTCGCGTGCCTTGAAAAGATAGCTCCACCAGGTGTATTTGACCTGCTCCGGGTAAAGGTAACGATAAACATCTACATATCCATTGGACAAGAATTTATCCAGCATAGCCCTTTCAACCGGTAAAAATCCCGAGGCTGTTTCATTAGCTTTAGGGTTCTTCAAATCTATGTTTCGGTGAGCAGTGTTAAAATCTCCACAGATAATTACTTTCCCACCTTGGTTTTTTATAGCATTACAACAGGCAATGACTTCCTCATAAAACTCTATCTTAAACTGAACCCGGTCGTCACCCATACCACCATTGGGAAAATATATATTAAAAAGTGTAAATTCCTCAAACTTACTGATTAAAACCCTGCCCTCGACATCAAACCGCTCTACCCCAATACCATTTATAACTTCCCCGGGCAGAGTACGGACATAAACAGCCACACCACTATAGCCCTTGCGCACAGCCGGGTTCCAGTAGCTTTGATAGCCTTCAATATTGATAAGCTCTTCATCTAACTGCCCTACAGTAGCCTTAATTTCCTGCAGACAAATAATATCAGCTTGCTCTCCCAAGACCCAATCAATAAACCCTTTTTTCTGGATAGCCCGGATACCGTTAACATTCCAGGAATAGATTTTCATTCCCACTGCCCCCGTTTTTGCAGAGTACCACGGGTACAAGATTACCACTCAATGCTAATTCTACTTATACCTCTCATTATAAAGAAAACCCCTCCCTGGAAGTAATAACCTCCAGCCCAGTAGAATTCTTCACAATACCTTTAAGGAAGCTTGATCATAATCTGATCAACTATGTTTTGCATAGCCAGTGATTTGTACTCCTCAATTTTGCCATGATCCAGCAGGGTGTTAAATTCCGCATCCCAAGGCAGCCCCCCCAGGTAATCGATTCCAGTATCCTGGGCTACCTGTTCGCCCTGTGGTTTACCGAAAAGTTCGAGCTTTTCATCGCAGTGTGAGCAAATCGCATAGCTCATATTTTCTACCAATCCCAGAATCGGTATATCCATCTTCTGAGCCATTTTAATAGTCTTTTTAACGACCATGAAAGCCAGGTCCTGTGGTGATGAAACAATAACAATGCCGCTTACCGGCAGAGTTTGCATAACCGTTAAGGGTACATCTCCGGTTCCCGGAGGCAGGTCAACCACCATATAGTCTAAATCGCGCCAGTCGGTTTCACCCCAGAACTGCTTGACTGCTCCAGCCAGCATGGGTCCTCTCCAGATGACGGGATCATCTTCATTAGGAAGGAAAAAGTTAATGGACATTATTTTTATTCCGGTTGAGCTCTGCGGCGGTACTATACCGTAATCGGTTGCCTGCAGGCCTTCTTTACTGATACCAAAGGCTTTGGGTTGACTGGGACCGGTAATATCCGCATCTAACACCCCAACTTTGTTGCCAGCCCGAGCCAGAGTACTGGCTACCAAACCAGTAACCGAGGATTTTCCAACTCCGCCCTTACCGCTCATGACTACAATAACATTGCGAATATCATTCAACGCACCCAAAAGGGTCTGAGTTTCAGGGCCTCCGCATTCACTGGGATTAATTGAACAGCCTGAATTGGATGGACAGGTATTGCATTTATCGGACATTGTATCTGCTCCTTTCATATATAGCCTCACGGAAATGAGGTAATAAGCCATAATATGCTAGTCTACGAATACTAGCTCAAGTTCATACATTATTGTAGATCTATAGCAAGTGTATTGCAATATTTTCTTAAGATTCGCGCTTTACTGATTATGCGATTAAGGAATAAACCAAGGACTGGTCTTTCGGGTTTCTAAGAGCTAGGTGGGTTGACAAGGGGACGGGGTTGTTGACACCCCCTATGATACCGGTTGGGGTGTCAACAACCCCGTCCCCTTGTCAACCCATGTCAACCTGTTGGCCTCTTGGCCGAAGGTGTCAAAAAGGACCGTCCCCATTAACACCCAACACCCATTAACACCTTCATTTTAATGCAAAATGTTTCACGTGAAACATTTTGCAGCGTAGAGGAAGCATAAAAAATATCTGGGTTAATCTTAATAAATCCGCGTAATCTGCGTCTAAATACTGTTCCCGTTTAACTGCGCATTATTAATCTGCTAGCTCATTTAACAGTCTCTCAAGCTGACTCCTAAACTGTTTATCATCTACAGCTTGCCGTTTGCGTGGTCCGCTTATGCGTTCCCTGGCCTGACGAGCCTTCTGGTGCACATAGCGCTGCATCAGCAGGCCATCTATATTTTCCAGGGTATATACATTGCCCGAGGGGTGAATAACCCGGGCTCTTTTAGCTAAAGCCATGGATGCCAGTCCATAGTCCTGAGTAACCACTATATCATTTTCACGAGCATGATTCACAATGGCGATGTCAGCTGACTGAGAGGAACCATCTACAACCACTACCCGGGCATATTTACTGGTTATCATGTGATGATAATTAGAAATCATTATCAGCTCAATTCCCCTGGATCTGGCTAAATCTTCAATTATGTCTTTCACTGGACAAGCATCTGCGTCGACAATTATTTTCATAATATTTTACCTCTCTGCTGGTGCAGCAGTAGTATCCGCTGGCCTCTAGAAATAAACAAGCTCATGTATTTATAATGGAAGAATAGATTATTTACTGTATATAGTTCCACAATTTTCATGTATTATTATTCTATATTAATAAGTGTAAGCCTAGCTACATTTTTCTCGTATTATTATCGGGAAGGAACCAGGAGGAATCATTACCTTGCCTACTGATGAAATGCTGGCTGCTCAGATCCTGAATGGAGAAATTGCAGCTTTCGAAGAATTACTGAATCGTTATAAAAAGTCGGTGTTCTCAATAGTATATAGAATGATAGGTAATTACCACGAAGCTGAGGATATTAGCCAAGAGGTATTTGTTACCGTATATAATAAACTATACCAATTCGATGGCAACAAGAAGTTTGCACCCTGGATTCATAGAATTGCAGTTAATACCTGCATAACTGCCATGCGCAAAAACAAGAAAGTAGTACTATTAAATTTCGATGAAGGCTTTATACCGCATTATGATCCCGAGGCTAAACAAAACCCTGGTGATCCGCAAATGGTATGTGAGAACAAGGAGTTAAAAGCTGATATTGAAGCCTCGCTTATGGATTTACCTGAAACCTACCGAACGATAATAGTATTGCGCTATCAATTAGAACTTAGCAATCAGGAGATTGCTGAAGTTCTCGGTATAAGCCGGGAAAATGTGGAGGTAAAAGCGCACCGGGCTCGTAAAGCTTTACGCAAGACCATACTCAAGCGATGGGATGAAAGGGGGCAAAAAGATGAACTGCCAGCATTGT
>CAZEDT010000044.1:5075-34275 GCA_964510795.1 uncultured Syntrophomonas sp. | reverse complement strand
TTCTGAGAGCTGGGTGGGTTGACAAGGGGACGGGGTTGTTGACACCCCCTATGATGCCGGTTGGGGTGTCAACAACCCCGTCCCCTTGTCAACCCCTTGTTAAATAACGGCTCCGATGAAAATGGTTCTGCACAAGATTTTCAGGATATGCAGGACAAATTCAGTAATTATGCAGGCGACGTTGCGCAGGAAGCCGTGCTGTCCTGTGAAGACAGGTGAGTGGAGGGGGACGAGGAACAGGACGTTCCTCGCCGGTCACCGCCCACGGACGGGCGGTTGGCCGGGCATCCCCCGGAACTCGCCTGGCAAGCAGCTGACAGCCCGAGCTTCCGTAGCCTGGAGCAGGCAGAATTGCTGAATTTGTCCACCCAGCTTCCAGGTAACCGCGAAACCCGGTTACTCTCTTACGTCGCATTATTAGTCAAATGCGAACTTGAATGGGTAATATAACCTAAAAGGGGCTTCGAGCATATTGCCGAAACCCCTTTTAGGTTATTAAACTACCATGATCGTAGATTGAGATAACTATTTGGAGTCGCTGGTTGAAGCTGCTTCCGCTTTCGCCAGGAGGGGAATCCTGTTCCTATCCAGCATTTTCGCCAGCATAATATTTAACAATGAACCTGCATCACCCCCAGCCACAATGTCAGGAGTAATTTTTATATTACCTGTGGCAATCAGCTTCATCAGTTCAATTAGAGCGACACTTTCCGGTCCGATGGCTTCTCTGGTCAAATCATAGGCTTCGGCGGTGGATTTACCTATAGCCAAAATCTTTTCTGCCTCACCTTGACCTTCAAGCTTCACCCGACTAGAATTACCCTCGGCGATGGTTATGGTCTTGATCTTCTCCTGCTCAGCAACTTTAACGCCGATTTCGGCAGCTACTATCTCGCCCTGCTTATTAGCCTGCGCCCGAGTACGTTCCATATCAATGCGCTTAACTTCTGCTTCCCTTTGTTGCGCATACATATCCTGCTGTTGGGCTGCAATAACCTTGTTGGTCTGGGTTTCCATCAGGGCTTCGGGAATTTGAATCTGGCAAATAAGCACGCTCAGTACTTCTACGTGGTATTTTTCCAGCTCGGTCTGGGCTCGATCCAAGGCTTTTTCTTGCTGTTCGTGTCGATCCTGCAAGAACTTCATCGCTTCGGTGGAAGAGGCCTGGTTGCGGAAACTGCTGTCTATCAGCGGATGAATTACATTTTTAACCAGATTATCAATGCTTCCAATTCTCGCCACCATGTACGGAGCTTGTTCGGGCTGCACCCGAATAACTACCTTAACTCCCACTTTTATGATAAAGCCGTCCTTGGATGTTACATTCAGAGGGTTGAAGCTGCCGATCGCGGATTCGTCGTCCCAGTCTATGGTGATATTTGTGGTTTTAACGATAATAGGGATATAGGCTCGCTTGTTGATGTAGTAAGTTCCGGGACCAACCACATCCAGCTGAATACCTCTATATCCTTTCTCCACCACGTAGGATTCAATTTTATCACCTGTAATACTCGGCTCCCCGACCGCCGCACTTAGCTCCGGCTTCTTGCCCACATTGGAAATAATAACCGCTACTTCACCCTCATTTACGATGGCTGCAGAATCCTGATCCACCGTAAACATATAAGGATTAATGTAGTAGGTTCCAGGAGGCAAAACATCCAGCTGAGGTCCTCTCTGCCCCTTATTATTTAAGAAGGCGGAGGCATTTTGATAACTGTCATGACCAGTCACCGAGTTAGCTATTAATTCGTTGGGGGGAAGGGGTTCTCCATCGTTGGCAGTTACTAATCCAACACTGCCAGAATTAATCAATACTGCCGGATGCTCAGTAACCTGGAACATTCGGGTATTTATTCGGTATTTTCCGGGCAATAATATATCCAATTGAGGTCCTTTTTGCCCACCATTTAACAAGAAGACGGTTCCATCCTGATAATTATTGTGTTCAGTAACCGCTCTGGCAAGTAAGCGTCCCGCATCTATGGGCGCTCCATCGGTGGCCGTTACTACGCCTATGCGACTCTGGGGAATACTGGTTATAGGCTCCAGGGTCACATTAAAAAATTTGGTATTAATACGGTACGTTCCCGGAGGTATAAAATCGGTCTGTGGCCCCTTTTGTCCGCCGCTTTTCAAAAACATTTCGGCATCCTGATAAAAATTATGTCCTGCTACCGATCTGGCAAATATATTACCAGCCGGAATCGCTTCCCCATCCGATGCCTCCACAATACCGATGGCATCTTCAGGAATACTTAAGGCTCGTACTAGAGTAATCTTAAACAATCTGGTATTAATGCGGTAGGTTCCAGGAGGAACATAATCTGATTGAGGACCCTTCTGCCCACCGTTGCGGAGAAAAGCCTCTCCATCCTGATAAAAATTATGCCCCTCTACCGACCGGCCAAAGATATGCCCGGCAGTCAGCGGCATTCCGTCGATCGACTCTACCAGGCCAATACTGTCCTCCTGAATTACGATAAAATTCTGTTTGAGAACTGAAAAAAGAAATGGGAAAAAAACATGGATGCCTGGGCCAATGGTTCTGGCCTGGACCCCAACTTCTCTATTCTGCGCAATAACCCGATCTGAAGGTAGTTTCCGACCGATGTATTTCCGTTCCACAATACCGAATTGGGTTCCGCCGATTACCACTAGAAGGTTTGATACCCAGGTGAACAGGACCAAAAAAAGTATTCCCAATAAAACCAACGCCACATTCAGATAAATCCCCACTACTCAAATCTCCTCCTTCAATCAATATTTACCTCCCGTCGCTTAAGTTCAGCCGTTACATATATTATATTCCATTACTTCTATATAATAACATTATTATTGTAGCAATACAGTTAGTCCAATCAGCCGAGAACTGTCTAAACTGTGTATGCTGGCCAGGTGGTTGTGTCCTGCTAATAAGGGGTTAGTAAGTTAGTAATTTATAACCCAGTTAGTTGTTTCATCCTGACCTGTTTATCGTTTATAATGTATATGCTAATTATTGCTTCAGGAGTGTAAAAATAGGATGTTGCGGAAATCTTGGCTAGTCTGCCCCTTAATCTTAATCTTTTTGGTAATCATTTTTATCCCAGCTGACACTGTCAAAGCTGAAGTCGACCTCGGCAGCATAAGTGCGGAATCTTATGTACTTATGGATGCTGATTCAGGAAAAGTTCTAAAATCTAAAAATCCCCATCTGCATCTGCCTCCAGCCAGCATGACCAAATTAATGACTATACTACTGGCCCTGGAAGCTATTGATACGGATAAAGCTCATAAAAATGACCTGGTCATCGCGAGTGAGAAGGCTGCTTCCATGGATGGCACCCGTATATACCTGGAGCAAGGTGAAACCATGAGTCTCGATGACATGTTAAAGAGTATGGTCTTGGCTTCAGCTAATGATGCCGCCGTGGCGGTAGCAGAAAAACTGAGCGGTAGTGAATCCAAATTTGTAGAGCGGATGAACCAAAAAGCCAAAGCTATAGGTATGAAGGATAGCTCCTTTAAGAATGTCAGTGGGATGCCCGCCCAGGACCATTACAGCTCGGCTTATGATATGGCCCTATTAGCCCGATATACGCTGGCTAATACTTCTATCACTGAGTACAGCTCCCTGAAGCAATATAATCTTCGTAACGGTACGTTTCCCATTTACAACGGCAACAAATTACTCTGGCGTTATGAAGGAGCCGATGGTTTAAAGAACGGTTACACCTCTGCAGCCAAAAACTGTTTGACTGCTACGGCAAAACGCGGTAATTTGAGGCTTATCGTTGTGGTCATGGGCTGCCCTTTCAAGGGCGGACAAACTGCTGATGCCATGAACTTATTGGACTATGGATTCGAGCATTATTCCTCGGTAAGATTGCTGCCCAGCGGGAATGTCTGCGGCGTGGTAAAAGTTAAAGGCGGGTCTGCTAAGGAAGTGCAGGCGGAGATACATAATGAATTAAATGCTATATATCTAAAGAACCAGGGGATGTTTTTCACCCGCCGCCAAAATATCATAGCCACCGTTAATGCTCCAGTTAAACGCGGTCAAAAACTGGGGGAAATGCAGATCCTGAACGACGGGAAAGTTGTGAAAAAGGTGGATTTACTGGCAGCCCAGGATGTACCTCGAATTAGCCTGGCGGGACGCATACTTAGCATCCCCTGGGGTTTTAAAGTTCTTATCTTGTTCATCATTGGAGTACACTTCCTACGGAGTCGTATTAAAAAAATGGGTCTTAAACGGGTCCGAAGGAGGTAGGTGTGGGAGCGCTAGTCCCACACCAGCTCGATTACACTATTATTAGCAATTGGGGTGGTGTAGCCCGCTTCCTCACCATCCACCTTCATGCGCAGTCTTCCATTGGCGTGAGCTTTCACCTCCACCACCTGGAAAATATCACTCAGGATGGATTTAGTTTGACTTTTATCAATGTTAATGTGCGCTCCATTAAAAATTTCTTCCTCTGGTCCTACGGGGTAACCGTTTCTGGTTAAGCCATAACCTTTACCCTTAATGGTTACCTGTTCTCCATTCACCATAAGCACACAATCAGCTTCCTGCTGGACTGATATAAGATCTTTAATACGAGGTCTTTCTCTTTCTATGCGGTATTCAATGTAGGAGCCGAAATTAACCATTTGCTCCAGCCGAGCCGATTGTCCATCAATACTTATAGTCAGCGGACTCCACTTAATTAACATAGGCTGTTCATTCAAGTAATAGTCATATGTCTTTTCCTGCACCAGAGTTTCTGCTACTCCAACCATGAGCAGAATCTGAGCTAATTGGTTTACGCGGCGAATTTCTACCTGACCTCGATCAGGAATTTCCTCATCTTCATTCCAGGCTTGACCATTAACTGTAAAATCGGGCTTTAGGTCTAACCTTTCCCCATTAACATAAACGTAACCGCTGCCTCCGCTGTCAATGTCGACTAGCTTAACGCTAGCATCTTGACCATCCTGGCCCTTAGTAAACTCAATTTGGTCCCCATCTATTACAGGAGTATCCAGACTAGCTTCTTTGCCGTTAACTCGTATTACCGGAGCGGTTCCCATTTCCCCCTTAAAAACCTTAAGGTAGCCGTTTATTTCTACCGTTTTTCCCATACCGGGCTTACCATAAGCATTGTTAAGGGATATACCTGAACTTAGCAGGGCATCAGCAACATCGATATCTCCTATATTCCATAACCCTAGTTCACGTCCATTAACCATGACCTTAATAAATGGTACCGGTGGCTTATCCAGGGAATTAAAGGCGATTCCCAATGGGGTTACCGCCTGGGGACCGTGCAAACAGCTAAACTCCCCGATAATCTGAGGTGAGCTCTCGCGGGTACGTATCCCCACCCGGTTGCGAGGAATTTCCAATGCCTCCGCCAGGTATTGCACCAGATTGGGGGTAAGGCTGCCTCCTCCTACGCAGAGTACCGCATCGGTGGCTTTACCATTTAAAAGCAGAATATTGCTGCTAATTTCGCGCGCCAGATCACGGACGATTGGTTCTAGCTGGGCTTTGATTTCAGTGGCTTCAATATCCATCTTATTATCCAATATATCTTTAATTTGCAGTATTTCATGGGTAGCAAGCTGGCATTTCATTTCTTCAGCACTATTAAAGTCCATCAGGTAATAATTAGCCAGTTGTTCGGTTAATTCATCACCACCAAAAGGTACCATGGCATAAGCATAGATATTACCGTTTTTGACTATGGCAATATCAGAAGTACCAGCTCCGATATCAACCAGAGCCAGGTTCAGCAGGCGCATATTAGGCGGGATAGCCATAGAAAGAGCCGCAATAGGCTCCAGGGTCATACTATAAACCTCCAGCCCAGCTCGTTTTAAAGAAGAAAACAGGCTGTCTACCACTACCCGGGGCAGGAAAGTGGCAATGATCTCAACCGCAACCTTGGTCCCCAGTTGACCTACCAGATTACCTATCTGTTGGTTTTCCAGGTAATAGGCAATAACACTGTATCCCACACAGAAGTATTCCACATCGAATTTATTCCCTTTATCATCTCGGGCCAGAAGATGTTGGGCTTGTTGCACAGCCTCGATTTCCAGGGCTCGTACCTCATCACGGCTGATCTCAGTGACAAAATGATTGATTTTCTGAGCAGTTCCACGCGCGGTTTTTAAGGCCCGTCCGGCGGCTGCCACCGCTGCAGATTCAAGTTGAATATCCAGACGATCTTCCAGAACCTTTTTTATGGCCAGGATTGTATCCGCAACAGCCTCAACATCGTGAATCTGACCGTCCAGCATAGCCCGAGTCTGGTGTTCTATCATTTCCGCACCCAGCACTTCATAGCCTTGCTCGCTTTTTTGCATGACCAGGCCTATTATCTTTCTAGTTCCGATATCCAGGGCAAATATTTTATCACTATCCACGTCCATCCCCCCAACAACTACTAAGCATCAATTCACTCTACTTCTGTTTTAGTACCTCAATAACAAATTTGGGCAGGGCTAATTGCCTCTTAAACCGGCTGGGCTCTTTCAGTAAACGGTAGAGCCATTCCAGATTGACTTTAATCATCCATTCCGGAGCACGCTCTTTCATCCCGGCTACTACGTCAAAGCTTCCACCTACCCCAATGGATACTGGTACCGCAAGTTCATCTTTATATTGGTGAATCCAGAATTCCTGTCGGGGAGCACCCAGAGCCACCAATAGTATATCCGGATGCAATTCCTGGATCTCCTCAACAATTCCATTAAGTCCTTCCGCAGAAAAGTAGCCATCATGGACCCCGCAAATCTTTAAACCAGAATAAGACTGGCTTAGCTTTTTGCCAGCCGCTTCAGCTACACCGGGAGCTGCGCCCAGCAGGTAGATTTTCCAATCCTCTTTCACAGATTGTTCGCATAAGAGATAGAGCAGATCTATGCCGGTTACTCTCTCCTGTACCGGATAGCCCAGTTTTTTCCCAGCCCAGACTATACCTATGCCATCCGGTGTAACCAGGTCAGCTGCGTTTATTATTCTTAAAAGCTCTGCATCCTCCTGGGCCTGGTAAACAATTTCTGCATTCAGGGTAATAATGTGGGCAGGCTTTCTATTCATAATCAATTGCTTGATTCTCTGCAAGGCTTGTTGGGTATTAACAAGATCGACATACGCGCCCAAAATATTAGCCTTATCTTTTGAATTCATCCCTAATTCCTCGGTTCGTTTTCAATTATTATATAAGTCTCTACAAATTGCGTCCATTCTATTTTAAAAACTTTTTCTCTCAGTTATATCTTATTACGCCTGTAACCCCTGGAGCAATGTGTAGCTAAAGCTCACCATCAGTTTTGAGCTTGGCTCAAACTAGCTGCTATACTTATTAATATATGCGCATCGGGCAATAAAAAACCCGCCAATGGCGGGTTTTTCTACAATCCTATTGGACAGATCCGACTTGATCAATAGCTGCTGCAGTTAGTTCATCCTCAGCTTGGACAACTTTTTGGCAGCTTTCATAAGCCCGGACTACGCTTATTAAGTTCACCATTTCTTTAACAGCGTTCACATTGGAAACCTCTTGATAACCCTGCAAAACATTAGGTTTTTCAACTGTTATATACTGCCCGGCTTTGGCAGTCATCCAGGCTCCTTCTTTTTGCAGGTTACGCTTATCTGCAAAATTAACTATTTTCAATTTAGCTACTTCCTGATTATTGACCAGGATACTGCCATTCTTATCTACCGTAAAAGTCTCAGGAGCTGTTCCATCCTCAGTATTCATATTAATAGCTTGATTATCAGTACTCATAACTGTTGCACCCTGATTGGTAACCAGGACACCCTGCTGATTTATTTTAAACGACCCGTCCCGGGTAAATCTTTCACCCTGTGGGGTTTGAAGGACGAAATAGCCTTCCTCACTTATGGCCAAATCCGTAGGGTTGTTGGTTAACTTCATATTTCCAGCACTATGGTCAGTTACAATATCTTTGACCACCGCCCCGGTTCCCAGTGGTCCAATAACTACCGGAGGCATAATTTCAACCTGTCCCAATGCATTTTCACGCGTATCTCCTAACCGACTGATAAGCATAGAGGGAAAGGATTGGCATATTACATTATCTTTTTTATAGCCCCCGGAATTCACATTCGCTATATTGTTCGCGACTACGTCCTGTTTACTCATTTGCAGCATCATTCCCGAAGCCGCCGTATACATACCTTTAATCAAACTGACATCCTCCATTTTCCATAAGAAAAGTCATTGATATTGATATCGACTCTAATAATCAATTCCTTTAGTTAAAATAACCGTTTGGGGCCTCGTCCGCTTTTAGATAGAATCTCAATCTCGTTCAAAGCCTTGCCGGTTCCAATAGCCACACAGGAAATTGCATCCTCGGCCACATGGACTGGTAAATTAGTTTCCTGGGAAAGGAGAAGATCAAAGCCGTTCAATAAAGAACCACCTCCGGTCATGACAATCCCATTATTGACTATATCAGCTGCCAGCTCGGGGGGGGTTATTTCTAATACCTTTTTCACCGAATCAATGACTGCATATACAGGTTCTTCTAAAGCCATCCAGCTTTCCTGAGAAGTTACATTTATGGTTTTGGGCAATCCTGAAACCAAATCCCTGCCACGCACTTCCATCTGGCGATCTTTGTTTTCGGGCGTAACCCAGGCTGTTCCGATGCGGATTTTTATTTCTTCAGCAGTCCGCTCTCCTATCATCAAGTTATACTCTTTGCGGACATAACGTATCAAGGCCTCATCAAACTTGTCCCCACCTACTCGAAGCGAAGTATTGCAAACAATACCTCCCAGTGCTAATACCGCAATATCCGAAGTACCACCACCGATGTCTACCACCATATTGCCCGTAGCTCCGGAGATGTTAATTCCTGCACCGAGGGCAGCAGCTAAAGGCTCTTCTATAATATAGGCCCGTTTGGCTCCTGCAGCCAATGTAGCCTGGCGAACTGCTCTTTCTTCTACATCGGTTGCTCCCGTAGGTATACATACTATTACCCGCGGTTTCAGGAATAGTTTATTGCCCAGTACTCTTTTCACAAAATAACTAAGCATTTTTTCGGTAGTATCATAATCGGCTATTACGCCTTCCCGAAGCGGACGTATTGCGGTTATATATCCAGGGGTTCGGCCCAACATCTCTCTGGCTTCTTCCCCAACAGCGATCACCTTGGTAGTATTTTTATCTATCGCTACCACTGATGGTTCATGTAATACAATGCCTTCACCTTTTTTAAAAACCAATACACTGGCGGTTCCTAGATCAATTCCTATATCTTCAACAAAGCACAAATCAATAGCCTCCCGGTAACTTATATTTAATTTTTATTCTACCTTTTTTTAGGGTTTCTGGCTATTTATTTTGCTAAAGTAAGTTCATTTGCCTGAGCATATTTTTTGCGGGTAGCTTCTCCGCCTCGCAAATGCCTTTCAGCCTTATTTTTATCTAATATATCTTTAACCTGTTCTGCCATTTCCTCGTTGATCCTAGGTAGTCTTTCAGCCACATCTTTATGGACGGTGCTTTTGCTTATTCCGAAGATTTCTGCAGTCTGCCGAACAGTATCAGATGTTTGCAAAATATGTTGGGCTACCTTAACCGCTCTTTTGCGAATATAGTTTTGCATGATCTTCCCCCTCTCTCGATTCTGCTTACAATATATTCAAAAGGGTTCAAATCAAGACCTAATAAGGTATTTTGTATAAATTGACATCGGCATAATAATGCTGCAAAATTTGCTGGTAGCTTTTCCCTTCAGCCGCCATGCCAGCCGCACCATATTGGCATAAACCTATGCCATGTCCGTAACCTCTAGTACTAATCCTGGTCTGTTTATTATCAATATGGAAGGAAATCCACTGCGATGGTAAATTAAGCTCCTGCCGTAACTTGGCCGCATATATTTTTTTCCCATTGATACTAAGCTGATTAACCCGCCCCCCTGGGGTACGTGATAATACTTCTATTTTCAGGTCAGTACCACGATCCCCTACCAGAGCATTTATGGTTTCGTTATTAAACTTTCTGACTTCGAAGTAGTGTGGAGATTCCCTGCAATAACTACATTTGACGGTATGTAAATAAGGAACCTGACTAGCATTACCCCAGGCGCTATCCGTTTTACCACCGCAGGTCGAATGGTACATGGCATCGATGGGTTGGGAGTGATACAGTAGAATTTCGCCCCGAGTCAGTCGTACCGCTTCCTTAACCCTTTCCAAGCTTTCTTTATCCATTTGGCTGCTCTGGGAGGAAAACACATCACGAAAGGCCTGACAACTATTAATATCATCTGAAAGATCGGCACTCTGTGGGTAGGGGTGCTTGTCAATAAGTTTTTTCAGCGCATAAGTGCGTGCGCATACAGCCTGCGCCTTTAATGCCTCCATGCCAAAAGAAGCTGGCATTTCAGCTGCTACAGTACCAACAATATAATCCTCCAGAGCCAAGGTCATGGTTTTATTCTGTTCATGGAGGTATAGGCTAAGTTCTGGCTCTGGAATCTGATCATTATCAGTTTTTTGTATCTCTGGCTTTAATATTTGAAACAAAATGAATATTAATAATAAGCCTATTACCCAAAAATATTTTTTCATATCTCATAAATATGAAAGGAACATAGCAGCTATGCTATGTTCCTTCATTGTTAATCCGGGTACGTAGTCTATTACATCTGTTTAATATTGGCTCCCATGGCATTAAGTTTATTTAAGATATCCTCATACCCCCGTTCGACATGTTCAAGCCCGGTTAATATTGTATTACCCTGGGCAGCCATCCCAGCTATAATTAAAGCTGCACCCGCTCTTAAATCAGTTGACTTAACCTGAGCACCGGTGAGTTCTTTTACGCCTCTAATTATGGCTGTCTTACCTTCAGTTTTTATGTCGGCACCCATTCTTAATAATTCTTGTACATGCATATAACGATTTTCAAATACAGATTCGCTTATAACACTAGTACCGCTGGCCAAGCTTAAATAACTCATAAATTGGGCTTGCATATCGGTTGGAAAACCTGGATAAGGAAGTGTTTTAATATAAACCGGTTTAATCTGTGATTTCCTTTTAACCCTTATGCTATTAGCATCTTCGCTTATTTCAGCACCTGTTTCCTCCAGCTTGGCACTAATTGCTTTAAGATGTTCAGGTATTACATTTTTTATTATTGCCTCTCCTCCGGTAGCTGCTACTGCCAACATATAAGTTCCAGCCTCAATTCGGTCCGGAATAGGTATATATTCACAACCGTGAAGTTCGTTTACTCCTTGAATTTTGATTACATTCGTACCTGCTCCGCTGATTTTACCCCCCATATGATTAACAAAATTTGCTAAATCCACTATTTCCGGTTCAAGTGCAGCATTCTCAATATAACTGGTTCCATTGGCTAAAGATGCTGCCATTAGAATATTCTCTGTTGCTCCTACACTTGGATAGTCTAGGTAAATATGATTTCCTTCCAGTTTATTAACTTCAGCAATTACATCGCCGCCACTAAAACTGATATCTGCACCCAGTGCATGAAAACCTTTTAAATGTAGATCAATAGGACGATTACCAATTGCACATCCTCCAGGAAGCGATATGCGTACTTTACCATAGCGAGAAAGAAGTGGTCCCATTAGCAGAAATGATGCTCGCATTTGCCTGACCAATTCGTAGGGTGGATGAGTCTCCAATGATTTCTCTCTAAATATCAACTGGCGATCCTGATGATAAACTTGCTTATCCAAGGCTTGGATTATCTGCGTAATAGTACTTACATCTTTAATATCAGGAACCTTATTAATAATTACTTCATCATCACTCAGAATAGATGCTGCTATAATAGGTAGAATTGCGTTCTTGGAAGAACCTATTTCAACTTCGTTTTTTAAATGAACTTGGCCTTGTATCATCATATCCAATGCCCTACGATCACCTCCCTGGTTGTAACAACCACAGTATAAATTATTTATTAATAATCATTTAGTAACAACGGAAATCCCATATAAATATAAGTCTGGTTTTTTGTCTCATCACTTCGCAATACTAACTGTACGTTATAAGACTTATCAGCAACTTGTACAGTATGTACCTTTGATAACAGCTGCGGACTATAGGCTGTTACACTTATTAAATTTTCATCCTCATATTGGTCTTGCACATCTGCTTTTAAGCCTTTGGTAATTACCTGAACCAGTTTCTCCCTACCCGCTTTATCCAAACGAGCATTAACTATTCCCTGGTAATGAAAATAGGATTGGCAATGCAATTGATTTTGTATTTTCTTTTCATCTTCACGCATTTTTTGGTCATTTTGGTTAGAAATAGTGCTTAGCATAAAATAGCTTTTCTGTGATTCGGTCTGGAGAGTAAATAAGTAGCTTTGATTATTTTGGAGCAATTCGTAGCGAAGCGTTTTTTTTCCGTTAAGCTCCTGGTGAAGGAATTTTTCTTCTTCTACTGGTAGATCAAGGAGAGTTAAGATATTTAATAATTCCAGATCCATCTCTTCAAAAGTATTTACTGTATCTATTTTTGCCCAACAATCTAATCTGGATTCAAGCAAATTTGCACCGATTGATGCAAATGATAGGCAATATGGCGATTGATCGTTAATTTGCTTGGCAATTGAATATTTAATAGCAAAATCAGCAAAAAAACACAATATAATGAAAATACTTAGATATAAAAATATCCTCCTCACTCTGACAACCTCCCCTTATGAACACTTACCTGGATTCTTGCCAGAGCTATGGATATTTATTCTGATTGTATACGGAATAGCTGCAAAAAAAAACCTGACCAGGTCAGGTTTTTTTTATTAATAGAGTTCTCTAATTCTTATGAAATCAATATGCATCCATTCCCTAATGGTCATATCTTTTCTCACCTATTCAGGCTCATCAGAAGTCTAATTAGGATTCCTCAGGGTTAGCATTCATGGTGGCCTTGCGTTCCTCATGCAGCTTCTGCCTGAGCTCCCGCTCGTAATCCTTCTGGCGCTGTTTGGCTGCCAGAGCTTTTTTTTCAAATCTGATGGTCTGCTGCCAGATCAAGACACAAAAGCCTGCCGTAATAAAAAATACTAGCGCTATCAATATAAGAAATTTGGTTTGCATATACTTCACCCCGTTTTGATCTTCATAAATATAGCGTCTCAATGTACATAAACCATAGTTAATTATACTCATTTATAAAAGCTAATAGTACTTTCTTTCTTCCTGAACCTTTCGCAATTCAGCTTCCTGTTCATCTCTAAGTCTGCGTTTTTCCATTATCACATTTCTTGCCTTGGTAGCTCTTTCCTTCCCCCGCTCCTCAATTTTAGCCAAGACCTGCCAGAGAAGCAGGTAGAGTATACCCTTCATTAAATAGTAAACCAATATAGCTATTATCAGGGCCTTCAGGATCATCGCTTTTTCCATGGCAAATTACCCCTGTACTATTATTGCCCTCTGGACTACTGATGTGATCTAAAAGATCACTATTAAGGTTGCCCTCTGGACTACTGATGTGATCTAAAAGATCACTATTAAGGTTGCCCTCTGGACTACTGATGTGATCTAAAAGATCACTATTAAGGTTGCCCCCTGGACTACTGATGTATCATACTATTTAGATTGCCCCGTGTCTACTTATGTATCACTGCGTGATACTATTAAGGTGGTCCGCTGACTTAAGATGTGGATTGGTTTTCCTTATTAAAATGATGTTGATGATATTTAGCAGCGAATGTTACGGTAGGTTTTATAGTAGAATCCAAAGCCGGAAGGTATATAACCTTCCGGCTTCAGTACATTATTATTCCTTGACAAGGGCTTCGGCCGCTTTAAGTCTGTTTACAGCTCTCTTTAGCGACATTTCGGCTCGACCCGAGTTAATATTGTCATCCCGCAGCTGCAAGCGCTTTTCAGCTCTTTCTTTAGCAGCTTTAGCCCGAAGAATATCTATCTCTGATCCATGCTCAGCCGTTTCAGCCAGAACGCGAACTTCATTATAGATAACTTCCATAAAGCCGCCGCTCAGGGCGATTTTCTTAACCTTTCCGTCCGGGTCGGTATACCTTAGTACTCCCACATCCAGTGCGGCAATCATGGGAGCGTGATTTTTCAGGACACCCAGCTCACCGTTCAATTCAGGAACGACTATAAACTGCACTTCGTTCTTGAAGAGAATCTCCTCGGGAGTCACGATTTCAACCATGAAGGTATTGTCTGCCATAGACTACCCCTCCATTCTTTTTGCATTTTCTACCGCTGTATCAATATTTCCTACCATATTAAAGGCATTTTCAGGGAGGGTATCATGTTTTCCTGCCAGAACTTGATAGAAAGATTCCACCGTATCTGCTACTGGTACATAGATACCAGGTCTGCCGGTAAACTGTTCCGCAACGTGGAACGGCTGGGAAAGGAATCTCTGTATCTTTCTGGCCCGGGATACGATCAGTTTATCTTCATCGGTTAATTCGTCCATACCCAGGATGGCGATGATATCTTGCAATTCTTTGTATCTTTGCAGAATCTTCTGTACGCCGCGAGCGGTATTATAGTGTTTCGCTCCAACGATCTGCGGGTCAAGTATTCTGGAGGTTGAATCGAGAGGATCAACCGCCGGGTAGATGCCCAACTCGGAAATCGCACGAGACAGAGTCGTGGTTGCATCCAAATGTGCGAAGGTCGTTGCCGGAGCCGGGTCAGTCAAATCGTCAGCCGGTACGTAAACTGCCTGAGCTGAGGTAATGGACCCTTTGCGGGTGGAGGTAATACGTTCCTGCAGAAGACCAATGTCTGTTGCCAGAGTAGGCTGATATCCTACGGCAGATGGCATACGTCCAAGCAGCGCGGATACTTCATTACCTGCCTGAGCAAATCGGAATATGTTATCAATGAATATAAGCACGTCCTGTCCACCTACATCACGGAAATATTCCGCAACGGTCAGACCGGTCAAGGCAACACGGAGACGGGCTCCAGGTGGCTCGTTCATCTGTCCGAAGATAAGGGCACATTTTTCTATAACACCGGATTCAGTCATTTCACCCCAGAGATCGTTACCTTCACGGGTACGTTCTCCTACTCCAGCAAATACAGAATAGCCGCCATGTTCGTAAGCGATGTTTCTGATCAGTTCCTGAATAATAACGGTTTTTCCTACGCCGGCGCCGCCGAACAGACCAATTTTACCACCCTTGGCATAGGGGCAAATCAAGTCGGCAACCTTGATACCGGTTTCCAGCATCGTCGTAGCAGGCAGCTGGTCAGTCAGGGGCGGAGGGCTGCGGTGAATTGCCCAGTAATCAGCCGCAGTAACAGCGCCAGCTTCATCAACCGGTTCACCCAAAACGTTAAGAATTCTGCCCAGGCATCCGTCACCTACTGGTACTTTTATGGGTGCAGCTGTGTTAACAGCTTTCATCCCTCTTATGATACCATCAGTAGGACTCAAGGCCACGCAACGAACCGTATCGTTACCCAGCAGCTGCATGGCTTCCAGGGTAACATGGATGTTACCAGCGATCTTGACACCGCTGTCCTGGTCTTCGGCTTTTATGGTAATAGCGTTCATTAGATCCGGTAACTCGCCCGGTTTGAATCTGATATCCACAACCGCGCCTATAACCTGAGTTACCTCACCATAGGTTACATTCGCCATTCTCTACTTTCCTCCTTTATTGAGAGCTTCGGCACCACCAACAATGTCAAGAATTTCGTCAGTTATGGCTGACTGTCTGACCTTGTTCATCTGCCGGGTCAGGTCATCAATGATCTCGCCTGCATTTTGGGTGGCATTGCCCATGGCTGTCAATTTCGCGCCGAGTTCACTGGCTTTGCCTTCCAGCATGGCGTGGTACACCTGGCTACCTACATACCTTGGTAACAAGGTCAGTAGAATGAGCTCTGCACTGGGTTCGTAAATGTATTCCACATATTTTTCCGGCTTGTCGGTTTGCTCCTCCTCCAGTGTTTCTATGGGGAGCAGTTTGGTTACTGTCGGAACCTGCCGCAGAACATTTATAAAGCGTGAATAAACGAGATATACTTCATCCAGCTCTTCATTCTCATAGGCATTGATGACATATTCAGCGATTTCTCTTGCATCTGCATAATTAACACTATCACCTAAATTTGTATATTCGGCATCCAGCCCAGTGCGTTTACGATAAAAATCTCGGCCTTTCCGGCCAACAGCTATTATACCATTTTCGATTTTTCTATCATCCGCAGCTATAGCCTCATTAACAACCCTAAGAATGTTAGTATTATAACCACCACATAGTCCGCGGTCTGAGGTTACAACTATATAACCTACTTTACGAACCTCTTCCCTTTTAACCAGCAGTGGATGCTCCACGTCAGTGGATAGAGCAGCCAACCTGGCCAGCGTTCCTTGAAGTGTTTCTGTATAAGGTCGGGACGCTTCAGCCCGTTCCTGAGCTTTTCTCAACTTAGCTGCCGCAACCATTTTCATCGCTTTGGTAATCTGCTGAGTGTTTTTAACGCTTCGTATTCTACGCTTAAATTCTCTTACTCCTGCACCTGCCATTTACACTCACCACCTAAACTGAGAAGGTTGACTTGAATTCATTAATGGCCTTCACCAGTGCAGCTTGGGTTGCATCTTCAAGCTTGCCGGTCTCTCTGATTGTTTTTAATATATCAGCATTGGCACTGCGTACATATTTGAGAAAATCGGTTTCGAAATCAGCTATTTTCTCTTTCGGCAGATCATCCAGATAACCATTTACACCTGCGTAAATCATAAGAACTTGTTCTTCCATGGGCATCGGTACATACTGGCCTTGCTTCAAAACTTCGGTAACTCTTTCACCGCGAGTCAGTCTGGCTAAGGTTGCTTTATCCAAGTCAGAACCGAATTGGGCAAAAGCAGCCAACTCACGGAACTGAGCCAGGTCCAAACGCAACTGACCGGCAACTGATTTCATCGCCTTGGTCTGGGCACTGCCACCTACGCGGCTAACTGATAGACCGGCGTTGATAGCAGGTCTTTGACCGGCATAGAAGAGGTCAGTTTCCAAATAGATCTGTCCATCGGTAATCGAAATAACGTTGGTCGGAATATAAGCGGATACGTCACCCGCCTGGGTTTCTATGATCGGCAGTGCAGTAATGGAACCGCCGCCATAATTCTCATTGAGTTTGCAGGCTCTTTCCAGCAGACGGGAATGGAGATAGAAAACGTCTCCAGGATAAGCTTCACGTCCGGGTGGACGTCTAAGCAAGAGAGACATTTCACGATAAGCTACCGCATGTTTGGACAGATCATCGTAAATAATTAAAACGTCTGCTTTTTCACTTTCCATAAACTCTTCTGCCATAGCAACGCCAGCATACGGTGCCATGTAGAGCAGCGGAGCCGGTTCGGAAGCGGTTGCAGCTACGATGATACTATAATCCATCGCACCCATTTCTTCCAATTTCGTGGCAATAGCGGCAATGGTGGATTGTTTCTGACCAATACCTACATAAATACAGATCATATCTTTCTTATATCTCTGATTAATGATGGCGTCAATCGCGATGGCAGTCTTGCCAACCTGACGGTCACCAATAATTAACTCACGCTGGCCCCTGCCGATGGGTACCATAGAGTCAATGGCCTTGAGACCAGTCTGCATGGGTTGATTAACCGGTGCACGGGTTACAACACCAGGAGCAACGCGTTCAATGGCACGGAATTTATCAGTATTAATCGGTCCTTTACCATCGATTGGTTGTCCCAACGCATTTACGACACGGCCTAGCAAAGCTCTTCCGGTAGGTACTTCCATGATTCTACCGGTAGCCTTTACAACATCGCCTTCTTTAATGTGATAGTAAGGTCCAAGTAGAACCGCACCAACATTATCTTCTTCCAGGTTGAGAACCATTCCGAAGGTTCCACCTGTGAATTCTAACAATTCGCCAGCCATGGCTCCCTGTAATCCGTAGACTCGAGCAATACCGTCACCAACATAGATGACTGAGCCAACATTGCTAACTTCGACCTCGGATTGGTAGCGCTCAATCTGCTCTTTTAGGATGGCGCTAATCTCTTCAGGTCTAATACTCATTTACGTGCTCACCCCTATCGAATTAACTTATCTTTGCTTGCTTGAGGTTATTTTTTAACATCTGCAGTTTCTTAGCAACCGTGCCATCAACTATCTGGTCACCCATTCGTATCTTGACTCCTCCCAGGAGGGCCGGGTCGACCGTTAGTTTTAATATTACCTTTTTGCCGGTAGAACTGGATAATCTTTGCGCTAGATCGGCAAGTTCCTGTTCAGGAACATCCCGAGCGGCAATTAGTTCTGCCTTCTTTATGCCGCGGGATTCGTCAGCCATATCTACAAATTCCTTATATATAACTTCTAGATAGCTTTCCCGTCTTTTATCAATGACCATAAGCAAAAAGTTCATAGTCATTGGTGAAAGCTGCTCAGCAAAAATCTTCTGGACTAACTCCTTCTTTTCCTTGACCGGGACTAGAAGATGACCCAGATAGACTTTTAAACCTTCAACCTCAGTAATCGCTTGAATGACCTTTTCCATTTCTACCTGGTATTCATCAATCTTGTTGGCTTCCTGGGCAATGCTAAAAAACGCTTCAGCATAGCGCCTAGCGACGCTTTTATTTAGCATAGAAAATCGCCCGCTTCGTTAACAAATTCTTTGACCATTTTCTTATGGTCTTCTTCAGTAATTGCTCTACCCAGGACTTTTTCGGCTGCCATCATAGCCAGCGTTGCGGCAGTGTCTCTGAGTTCTAGTTTAGCTGCCTCAGTGGCTGCTTCGATCTCAGCTTTGGCCTTGGCTTTCATGTTCGCAGCTTCTTCCTGTGCTTTGGCAGCAATTTCAATTTTGGCATCTTCTGCCGCTTTGGTGGCCCGGGCAATAATTTCCTGGGCTTCTTTACGGGATTCGGCCAGGTTAGCCTGTGTTTCTTTCCTGAGCTGATCTACTTCTACTTTTACCTCTTCTGCATGCTTAATTGAACTTTCAATGGTATTAGCCCGCTGTTCCAACATCTGATTGATTGGATTAAAAGCAAACTTGTATAGAAGGGCTAACAGTACAAAAAAGTTGACTGCTGTCCAGCCAATTACATACAAGCTGCCAAATACAGGGGGTTTCCCAACAGGTGCTTCAATTGGAGCGTTTCCTGCGCCTGAAGCCATGCACAAGGTGGCAAATCCCATCACCATAATCAAGGCTAAAAGGAGGCCAGATAAGTAAACCCATTTGTTCCTTTTCACGGATGTGCTACCTCCATTCTAAGAGCTAATTGTTTTAAGGGCGATAGAGCATTTACTGTTGTTATAACATTGCCTTGCTCTATCGCCCTCACATGGTAAGTCAACGATATACCTTTATTGCATTTTGCTAACCAGCATGAATGCGATCAGTAGACCATAAATGGTCAGCGTTTCAATAAAAGCAAAGGTAATAAACATAAGGGTTCTGACGTCTCCACCGACTTCAGGTTGTCTGGCAATGGCTTCGATGGCTTTACCACCGGCAACACCCATACCAACACCGCCGCCTAGACCTGCAATAGATACGGCTAAACCAGCTCCTAATGCTATGCCCATATTTTCCCCTCCTTTCATATGCCAATGTTTTTATACATTGTCTAAAATTATAATGAATTTTTAATGACCCTCTCCGGTAGCTGTGGCTATGTAACTAGCCGACAAAATGGTGAACACTATAGCCTGGATGGCACCCAGAAGTACACTCAGGCACATCAAGGCTGATGGAATTAAGAATGGAACCAGGAATAACATGTAAGCTATGATCATTTCCTCACCAAATATATTACCAAATAGACGAACGGTAAGGGACAGCGGGTGAGTGATCTCCTCAAGTAGATTCAAGGGTAACATCAGCGGACTGGGGCTGATAAAGTGTCCCAGGTAATGGAACCCATGTTCTGCAAAACCCGCACTTTGTACAGCTAACACAGTAATTAATGCTAGAGTAACGGTAACATTCCAGTTACTGGTAGGAGGCTGAAAGCCTTGAATGTGTGCAGCACCTGGTATCAGACCACTATAGTTGCTGAATAGAATGAATAGAAAGAACGTAGACAGCAGGGGAGCATACTTCTTTGCAACATGTTCCTTTTCAATAAGTTGCGTAAAGAAATCATATGTCCAAACGACAATCATTTCGAAGCCATTCTGCAGCCCTTTTGGGCATAACTGCATATTACGAGTAGCACAAAATGCGATTAAGCCAATTAAAGCCACGATTACCCACTGGGTTACAATCAAATGATCTACCGGAATTGGACCCAAATTAAAATAGACACCATCCCACATACCAAATATCATCTCTTCTCCCCCCTTCCTATTATGAATTTTTTATTTGTGGTTTTGTTGGCCGTTACGTTGAGACCATACCCAAAACTTCAAACCTCTGCAAAAAGAAAATTCTGTCTGCCAACCCCAGATATCTAATTATCTCTCTCTTCCTTTTTGTAAGGAGAGGTTTTCTGGTTATCAGCCATCAGTCTTTCCCACATCATTTTGCCGGCCGTCACCATTCCAAAAATGAGTCCAGCAATTGACAACCAAGGTTCGGTGTCGAATCTACTATCTAGCCATCCCCCACCAAAATATCCAATAGCTATTGCGGCAGCTACTGAGGTGGCTAAATTCATCGCGTTGGCCAGTGCTCGTGGCCAGTTCTGCTTGTTATTTGCCATTCGCAACCACCTTGCCCTATTTTCTCAAAATTACACCATAAAATATATTCTACGCTTTGTGGCAAAATCCTCTTTAAGGTATAATTTTTTTTCTTATTTTTACAATTGTCTATACCCGAAAGCGAGCGTGTACATGTAAAGTATGGGCAAATATGAATTATTTAGTTGTTTCATTTTTAATAGCAAGCATTAATGAGGAGTTCAAGGATGATGTTGTAATGTAAGCTGCGACGAATAGTAGTGCTCTAATGCTTGGCCTGCCTAATTGCATTGCCAATAGTAGTATATTATTCGCTATAAAAACGAAATATCCTCTATATACTCACAATTTTTGCCCATTAGTATGTTTGAAATTTCTGTAAATAACCCAAGGCTATCTGGACAGATAGCCTTTTCTTAATAGCTTATCCCAGTGAATTTGTAACAATTCATCAATGCTGACACCGTAGTTTTCTTCCATAACAAACATCATCGTTACCGCTGTCTGGGCAACATCGAGCAATTCTTCAGCTATCTCGGATACTAATTGGGCTTCATCCATATGGACTGTCTCACCACTCAAGCCGCGAAATTTACCAATGCATTGAGCCAGTTCCCCCGCTTCCTCCATAAGTTTTAGAGCGGTTGACTCCAACGTAGGGTTGAGTTGATTTAGTCTAGGTAAGGATAAGGTTTTCGTATCCATCTTAAGAACTCCCTTTTCATATTATTAGAGCAAGCCGCCCCGCAACCAACGAGCAGCGACAATAAGACACCTAAGGTATTAGGGTGGCTTGGAACCCAATTACTTTGCAGTGACGGGTATCTCTGTTATCTCAATGCCGGCCTCCTCAAGAAAGCGAGCTGCCAGTTGGTCATCAAAATTACCGCGGTGAACTACCTTTATGATTCCAGCGTTAATAATCATGCGTGCACATATTATGCAAGGTTGAATAGTACAATATAGAACCGTACCTTCAGTAGATACTCCATAAATAGCCGCATTTATAATAGCATTTTGTTCAGCATGAACCCCCCGGCATAGCTCGTAGCGATGTCCGGAAGGAATCTGCATTTCCTCCCGCATGCATCCAATTTCCAAACAGTGTCCCAGCCCTCGTGGGGCTCCATTATAACCGGTAGATATAATGCGCTCATTTTTTACCAGTACCGCACCCACTTGCCTTCGCAAGCAGGTGGAACGGCTGGCAACCAGGTCAGCAAGTTCCAAGAAATATTCATCCCATCCCGGACGCTGTTTATCCAACATGCTTTCCTCCTAACATTATATACCTTATATGCCATAGAGGGGGTATTTATCACACAGTTGCTGAACAATCAGCCGCGCTTCTGCCAGCTTATCTTCGACATTCGGGTTATCCAAAGCCAGGGCGATAGCCTGAGCCACTTTTTCCATGTCGGAAACGTTCATCCCTCGACTGGTCAAAGCTGGAGTACCGATTCTTATTCCACTGGTAATGGTTGGTTTCTCAGGATCAAAAGGTATGCCATTTTTATTTACGGTAATATTAATAGATTCCAGTATGGCTTCCGCATCCTTACCGGTAAGGTTCTTGGGTCTTACATCTACCAGCATGAGGTGGTTATCAGTTCCACCCGAAACCAGACGCAATCCATATTCCATCAATTTTTTAGCTAGAATGCTGGCGTTATCAACAATATTCTGCTGATATTCTTTAAACTCAGGCAAAAGTGCTTCTTTAAAGCATACTGCCTTGGCAGCAATAACGTGCATTAATGGCCCACCCTGTATTCCCGGGAAGATCGCACTATCAATTTTTTTCGCCCATTCCTCTTTACATAAGATAATTCCTCCCCGAGGCCCCCGCAGAGTTTTATGGGTGGTGGAAGTTACGAAATCAGCATAAGGAACGGGACTGGGATGAATACCAGCAGCAACTAAGCCAGCAATATGAGCCATATCCACAAATAGTAATGCACCTACTTCATCAGCTATGGCTCTGAATTTCTGAAAATCAATAGTGCGCGGATAGGCACTGGCCCCGGCCACGATCATCTTCGGTTGGGCTTCCAAGGCTATCCTAAGAACCTCATCATAATTAATCATTTCAGTCTCAGGATCAACACCATAATCAAAGAAATGATATAACTTACCAGAGATATTCACTTTGCTGCCATGGGTGAGATGTCCTCCATGACTAAGATTCATCCCTAAAACCTTGTCCCCCGGGTTCAGCGCAGCAATATAAACTGCGGTATTTGCCTGAGAACCAGAGTGCGCTTGAACATTAGCATGATCAGCACCAAATATTTTTTTAAGTCTTTCCCGGGCCAGGTCCTCGACTATATCCACATACTCGCAGCCCCCATAATATCTTTTACCAGGGTAACCTTCTGCGTACTTATTGGTTAATACTGAACCCTGAGCAGCCATTACCGCCCGGGAAACAAAGTTTTCTGAGGCTATTAATTCCAGTTTACGGTTCTGCCTTCTTTCCTCACTGGCTATGGCCTCAGCTACTTCCTGGTCAATTGGCATCACGTATTGATTGATATAATCCACTAACAGCACCTCTCTCCATACTTGTTTTCTAAAGCTTTTATCTTTTCAACTCTGACTTGATGTCTGCCTCCCTCAAAATCAGTTTGAACAAAAACTTCTATAATTTTTTTAATACTATCTAGGTTCGATACTCTGGCTCCTACCGCTACGATATTGGCATCATTATGGCGACGAGACATCTCAGCTGTAAAGGCATCTGTACACACCGCAGCTCGAATCCCCGGTATCTTATTGGCAGCAATAGAAATCCCTATGCCGGTTCCACATATTAATATCCCTAATATGTTTTTTTCCAGTACTTGCTGAGCTACTCGTTCGGCTATATCCGGATAATCTACCGACTCCAGAATGTCGGTTCCACAATTAATGGTATTCCAGCCCACCTCTTGCAGCATGGCAGTGATTTCCAGCTTAACCTCTACTCCTGCATGATCACAACCTATAGCTATATCCAATCGTCTCACTCCCGCTTAATAATCTGTTATCATTTTTTACTATAAAATAATATATCATAAAATTCTCTCAAGTATATGCTTGATTAACAGCTTCATCTGGTCAGCACTTTTTCGATAGGCCTCAATCCCAAATCCAAAGGGGTCTACCACATCAACCTTTTCTGCTCCAGCAAATTCTGCCAATGTATAGACCTTATTAGGACGAATGGCATACTGGCTCAAAATATGCTTACGGTGACTATCAGTCATGGTTAGAACCAGATCAGCCCAGTCTAAATGCTTTTGACTTAGCGCCTGAGATCGATGCAGAGTAAGATCGACGTCGTATTCTGCCATAACCTGAATGGCTTCAGGAGTAGCAGTTAAACCTGCCCCGGCTATAACACCCGCTGATCGTATTTCAAACGGTATTTGCGGCTTATCAATATACTTTTTTTGAAGCCCCTGTTTAAACAGGGCCTCGGCCATGGGACTACGGCAAGTATTCCCGCTGCATACAATAAGGATATGCTTCATGTAAACCCTCCTCAGAGCCTAGTCAATGTCCTCCCTAATTCTTCAGGGTTCCCATCGGTTAAATTTTTGTATACCTACATTGTCATCAATTATACATTTCTTGTCATAAAAAAATCGCTTCGATGAGTAATACAGAGTTGACATTATACTAAAAAGCAACTTTTATCGCCAGGGCTAAGAGGACCAGTCCCCCAAAAGCCTGAGAATAACTGCCTATCATACGGCTGAACAGCTTCCCGCCTTTAAATCCCAGCATGGTCATGCTACCCGCTATCAGTCCCATAATCAGAACGGTAAGCAGAATAGGTGCTTTAATGATACCCAAGCCGAACCCTACGGTAAGCGCATCAATACTCACTGAGACAGTTAACAGCAATAGGATGACCCATGAATCGTTTATCGTTGGGACTGTTTTAAACAATTCCTGGGCCTCTGAAAATGTTAGGGACTGGGGCTTGGTCTCCTGATAAGCTTTCCAGAACATAGTCAGGCCGATATAAGCCATGATCACTGCGCCTACACGCCCGGCCCATATTCCCAGGAAATTTCCTGCCACCATTCCCAAACTTAATCCCAATAGGGGCATCAATACATGAAAAACCGCTACCAAGGCGGCAAATCGTCTTTCAAAGCGACTCGACACTCCCTGTATGCCCATACCCATAGAAAGGGAGAAAGCATCTGCTCCCAGCACTATAGCTACCAACACTACAGTTAGATATTTTTCATGCATGTAGTTTCAAACTCCTTACGGGGATGTTTGAGCTGCCGCCCTGGTCAGGCGATCTAAAATAGAAGCTGTAATTCCGCTCGCTCCCTTATCTATAGGCTCAATAATCAGGCTATCCAAACTTCTTGCTTCCGCATCACGCAGAATGGAAAACCATGATGTTCCCTGGCCACTAAGGTTTAAAATATACTCCTGGGCAAAGATGCCTGTATAGCGTTTCTTCGCTCCTTCTATACGAACCAGGCCTACCGCTTCTGAATTCTCCATACATTTCTGCATTTGCTTATATAAATCAGCATCATCCTGGCTGAGTATAACTCTGACCTTGATATCATAAGCTACGTTATCACCAGCGGGGCTAATAATATGTAATTCCTGTCCTAACACCCCTTCAAGCTCCTCCACGGCAATCCCGCCCCGCCGCAGTATTTTGATTTCACTTCCCGAGGTAAAGTCAATGATAGTTGATTCCAAACCCATACCGGTTTCTCCTGCATCCAGCACTGCAGCTATTCTGCCATCCAGATCCTGCCTGACATGATTGGCACTGGTGGGACTGGGACGTCCATAAAGGTTGGCGCTGGGGGCAGCTATAGGGCCAGCAGCGTTTATAAGCGCAATAGATACTGGATGAGACGGCATCCTAAATCCCACGCTGCTCTTGCCCCCCCTCACAATTTCAGGTACTAGTGGCTGGGCTGGCAGAATTATAGACAAGGGTCCCGGCCAGAAGCGCTCCATTAGTTTACGGGCTGCTGGGGGTATATCAGTGGAAAGCCTCTCTACCTGCTCGACCTGGCTCACATGTACCAGAAGCGGGTGATCGGCTGGTCGCCCCTTAGCCAAAAATATTTTTTCAGCGGCGGCGGCTTGCAGAGCATCCGCCCCCAGTCCATATACCGTCTCGGTGGGAAAAGCTACTAATTCCCCATTTTTAATGTATTGCGCTGTTTGATCGATTATTACTGGATCAGGTTTTTGGGGATCAACCTTTAAATAATTAGTTTTAATCATTGTTTTCCCTCCTGGCTTGTACCACGCGGTCGCGCCCCGCCAAGTCTTTGATAATCTTTATATCAGTAAATCCCGGCATTATATCTGGTACAGTGTGGGCCTGCCGCGAATCAATTTCCATTAAAAGAACCCCTTCCGGTCTTAGGAAGGTGTAGGCTTGCGGGATTAGCCTCCGGTATAATTCCAGGCCATCGCCAGCTGCAAACAGAGCTAGATGGGGTTCAAAATCCTTTACCTGCCTATCTAACTGCTCCCTATCGATGGCTGGGATATAAGGCAGATTAGCTGTTATCATATCAAACAAGATCGAGGGACTTTTCTCTGGCAGCTTTTTACTTTCATTCTCCAGGTTGGATAACCTCAGACTGTCCGGGCTGTACTCGCACAGCTTGGCCATACCTGGTTGCTCTTCTCCGAGACTAACACTAACTAAAAACGGGGTTAACAAATCTCCCTCCACAAACCTTATTTCCACGTGGTTAGCCTGAGCATTTTCTCGGGCAATACCCAAGGCTCGAGGAGATATGTCAGTAGCATATACCTCTGCCTCATCCAAATAAACAGCTAAACTCACTGCAATTGCTCCCGAACCTGTGCCTACATCAATAACCCTTTTAACGCTTTCTGAGCTAGCTATAGCCAGAGCGGTTTCTACCAGTACTTCAGTATCAGGACGAGGTATCAGCACGTCTGGGCTTACTTTGAAATCCAGGGACATGAATTCTTTATGCCCGGTAATATAGGCCAAGGGCTCGCCGTTGATCCTTCTTTTTATGTATTCCCGATAGATTTCTCTTTCTTCGGTATTAATTGGCTCTTCATAATTAGCATACAAATAAACCCGGTCTTTTTGTACAACATGCGCTAACAGAATCTCAGCTTCCAGGCGAGATTCCATTATACCCCTGTCTAAAAAATACCGGGTCGTCCATTCCAGCAAGTCTTTGATTCTCCAGACTCTTTGCACCTTAGTCCACCTGTTTCAAACGCTCGGCCTGGTCATTGGCCATCAAAGCATCTATAATTTCACCTAATTGCCCATCCAGAATCTGATCCAGCTTGTGCAGGGTAAGATTTATTCTGTGGTCGCTAACCCTTCCCTGGGGAAAATTGTAAGTGCGAATACGTTCACTGCGATCTCCGGAACCCACCTGGCTCTTACGGGCACCAGCCATTTCCTGATTCTTTTCGTCTTCCAGCTTCTCTTTCAATCGGGCTCTTAAAACCCGCATGGCCTGAGCCTTATTTTTATGCTGAGACTTTTCATCCTGGCAGGTAACTACCAGTCCAGTTGGCTGATGAGTAATACGGACAGCTGACTGAGTAGTATTAACACACTGTCCGCCCGGTCCGCTGGCACAATAAACATCTATTTTCAGATCATTGTCATTGATGGCTATATCTACATCTTCGGCTTCCGGCAAAACTGCTACTGTAGCAGCTGAAGTGTGAATTCGGCCTCCCGATTCAGTACTGGGAATACGTTGCACGCGGTGTACTCCTGATTCATATTTCAACTTACTAAAGGCTCCCTGCCCATCAATTACAAAAATCAGCTCTTTGATCCCACCCAGTTCGGTATAATTGGAATCCATTATGTCTATTTTCCAGCCCTGTTCCTCCGCATAACGGGAATACATTCTGAACAGGTTAGTAGCAAAAAGGGCGGCTTCTTCACCCCCGGTGCCAGCGCGAATTTCCATAATAACACTTTTTTCATCATTAGGGTCACGGGGCAAGAGTAATACTTTTAGTTTAGCTTCCAGCTCGATCGTCTTTTTCTGTAATGCATCGATTTCCGCCAGGAGCATTTCTTTAAATTCCTCGTCGCCTTCCTCTTTAAGCATAGTCCGGGCTTCTTCAATGCCCTCAAAGGCCGCCCGATATTCTTTATAAACCGCAACTACCTCGGTAAGATCAGAGTGAGCTTTGGCATATTTCTGAAACTTGCTTTGGTCAGCAATGATTTGCGGATTGCTCAAATGGTCGGTTAACTCATTATATTTTAATTCCAGGCTCGCAAGCTTATCCAGCATTTAATATCCTCCTAGCAAAGGTTGTTAAAATTCCCCATTAAACTAATGGCCCGGATGCTGGCTGCGCAGTGGTCCCATGGGGTATCGTTGCTTCTCTGTCAAGTACGGCTTTTAGCGCCGTCAGGGCTACCTCCAATTGTTCATCATCAGGTTCCCTGGTAGTTAGTTTCTGTAAATACAAACCAGGTGAAATTATCCATCTGGCCCAAACCTGGTCATAATACTTAGCTGAAAACTTAATAAATTCGTAACCCAGTCCAGCTACGATAGGGAAAACCGCAATACGGGACCAAACACGATAAAAAAGGCTTCCTTCACCCAGCATAGCAAAGACCAGTATGGAAATTACCATCACAATCAGCAGAAAACTGGTGCCGCAACGAGGGTGCAGGGTAGTATGCCGACGAGCATTTTCGATAGTAAGCTCTTCCCCTGCCTCCAAGGTGTGAATAGACTTATGTTCAGCCCCGTGAAACATGAATACTCGAGCAATTTCATCCATCCTGGAAATAGCATACACATACAGAAGAAAAAATATAATCCGGATAACTCCTTCGACTACATTTTGGGCAAACACGCCACCCAGGTATTGTCTGGTAAAATGAACAATCCCGGTAGGTAAAGCCACAAAAAGGAGAATAGCCAGCAAAAAAGCCAGCATGCCCGTGAAGAAAATCTCCCGGGCCGACAATTCTTCTTCATCTTCTTCCAACGACAAATTGGCTGACTTATTAAGCATCCGAATTCCTACCGCCATTGAATCAATCAAGACATAAGTTCCTCGGATAAACGGCCATTTTAGAAAGGGATAACGCTTGCCGACATCGCTGTTAGGTTCAAGCTCCAATTCAATACTTCCATCTGGCTTACGAACGGCTAGGGCAGAATCCTTAGGTCCGCGCATCATAACGCCTTCAATAACTGCCATGCCGCCATATTGAAAGTTTTTTTTCATGCCATCTCCTGATTTCTGTTAATAAGGGATTGTCAAGGCATAATACGCCGATGTTTTTTACGTCAGACAAGGCATAAAAGCGCAGCAATACTAGACGTATTGCTGCCTTACTAGTGAGCGGCAGTGAACACCAGTAGTACCGCAGGGTGGAAGCTTTTATAACGAAGTATGGCGTGAAAAAGAACGGCGTAAAGGACTGGTATATTTTTTTGATAGTCCCTAAAGAAAAAAGCAGGAACAATGCCCTGCTAATTACTAGCTTAAACCGTACTTTT